>DVDT01000109.1 GCA_015296085.1 Trichormus sp. M33_DOE_039
AACAGCTTTTTATACCACTGGCAATATTCGTCCACGAATTTGATTGTTTTCATGGGTGAACGAGGCTCTACCATTCTCTGTGCTTATGTTCTACGTTTTTTACGTTCTTATACTACCGCGAAAGTGACAAAACAGGGGTAAGTCTGGTTCTAGTGCTAAGGCGGCTCGTTTGCAACCAAAGTAAGTATGAGTGTGGAGCATGACATCTTGCAATTGACGGCGTTAGCGGCGATATTTCTCTGGTACACTATTACCGCTAATATCTGCCAAGGCTTGCAGAAATTTGTCTGTTGCGTCTAGTCCTGTTAGTTCTCCGAAAACTGCGTAAGGAGTGCTAAATTTTTGTTTTAAGATTTTCGCTGCACCCCGCATACTCTCACCTAAAGCGATGGTGAAGGCAGAATTAGCGATCGCCCTCAGTTGCGTTACAGTTGTTCCACTGGCGGTAATATGGCTAGATGTGTGAGCCACATGACTATCTAGTAAAGCAGAAAGATCAGGAATGGCGATCGCTTGTAATCCAAAAGTGGCGATAATATCTTTAATCTCTTGTATATCCCCTGGTGTAAACGCAGAACTCGCTAACAAGGTAATTTGTTGAGGACAACATTGCTCAACTTTTTGGGGAATTTCTTTGACAATGCTTTCTACAACGGCAGCAAACCCATCTTGCAATGTCCCTTTAAAATCTGGTGTAGAGACTAAAACAATAAGTAACTGATTTAGTTCTGGATAACGATGACGAATATCTTTAATCAAACGCTTCATGTCATCCCCTCTAGTTTCCGTTAATCCAGTGGTACACAACCCAATAATTTCTGGTTGACATCTCTGCACCAACTGCAAAATAGCTTTTTCAACTTTGTCTTCACCACCCAAGATGGTAGAAACTTCCGTCATCACCGTACTAGAAAGGGGAATGGCTTCTCACAAGTGCTGTGTTAGCGGGATTTTAGTAAAAGCACTACAGCCAGGAGAACCATGTAACAAAGGTAGCATCCCCTTCAATCCTAAAAAAGCTAAAGTTGCACCAATAGCTTGACTTTGCTTGAGGGGATTAACTGCAACTGACGTACTGGTAACACTAACAATTGCCATAAGATTGGGGACTCATCAATTCAAAATTCAAATGTAGAGACGTTGCATGCAATGTCTCTACATCATTTATTTGGCTCTCATCTCTCATTACTCAAATCCCAAGGTGCGGGTTTGCGTGCTTGTTCCCATACGGGACTGTAGAGAGTGGCGTATAATTCTTTTGCAACTGTGAAAATGCCAGCGTAACCTATATAGGAATGATGGGATTGTTGATTAATGTCGAGAAAAGAGATATTGGTTAAACTGGCGGCTGATTGTAACTTATCGCTAGCAATTAGCATCTCGACTTGATAATGATTAATTAGCTGAATTACTTCTTCTGTATTCTCTTTTTGCAGAACAATACTATCTCTATTTAGTAAACTTTTCAGCCTGGTTTTATCCTCCTTTCTCATCTTTGGATAACTAATAGGAATAATTTCCATACCCAAAGTTTTTGCAGCAGCAATCAAAGTCCAACTCCGCAAACCACTAGTATGAATTATGACTTTTTTACCTTGCATCAAACCTCGATATGCTGCCAGTTTTCCTTCTAAAGTAGCGATTTCTTCTGCTATTAACTTCTCAGTAGAGGCTTGTAACTGAGCATCCCCTAAATGTTCCATATCGGTGCTAAAGCGGATTTTATGTAACGTAGAACTAGATACAAGATTACTGTGGCTTCCCCAATATTTACTAATGCAACCGCTTGACCCATGAATTATGTGAGCAGCATCAGTAATAGGGACTAGGGTAAACATGTGTAGGAATAGCCAGATTTTGATTGTTGATAATCTTGTCGGCTAATGTGCGGTATTCATTAGCTTGATTGCTATCAGGTGCGTATTCGTTCACAGTCATCCGGCGTAACTCTGCGTGCTGCACGATGTTGTCGCGGGGGACGAAGTGAATCATCTGGGTGCTTAACCGGTCTGCGAGTGTGGTAATCAGTTCATCTTCCCGGTCAGTTTTACGGCTGTTACAAATTAGACCACCCAAGCGTACACCGCCGGAGTGAGCATATTTCAAAATACCGCGAGCGATGTTATTTGCAGCGTACATCGCCATCATTTCACCAGAGGTAACAATGTAGATTTCTTGCGCTTTCCCTTCCCGAATTGGCATGGCGAAACCACCACATACAACGTCACCTAATACGTCGTCGGACATGATGATTTAGTCTCCAAGTAATGGTGTAATTTTGGTATGTCCTTCATCTGAAGCGTTCAGACTGTTAAGTTACAGTCGTGACCTGTTGTAGAACGTCTTTGGAGGTGCGCGTTCTACAACAAAAGGTGTGTAAATACAAAACATATTCCCGTGTTAGTACAAGTATTTAGTCAAGTGATGTCTGACGACAAACCGCTTTAGGTATAAGGGGTATAAGGGTATGTATAAGGGTATAAGGGTGTAGGGGTTTAAGAGGAGAATTTTCCCAGTACCCAGTACCCAATCCCCAGCCTAAACTGTTGCTACAACTTCCCCAATTTTCGTAATGTCATAGCCACCGAGGACTTCTAGTTGTGAGTGAACCATACGATGTCCCAAGGTACTCAACAACTGTTGTATAGGTGCTTCTTCTAAATATTCCTTAAGAATCACTAAATCATATCTTGATTGATGCAGAGGTACAAATCCCAAGCCAAAGGTAGCAGCGATGGATGCTGTACTAATACCTGCATCCACAAACCCTAATGCGACAGCTTGGGCTACATCTTGATGGCTAGTAGCAATCTGATTAAATCCTTTGACTGCTGCAAATGGTATCTGTTCTTGTTGCAGTTTTTGTTCTAGGAGCATTCGACTACCAGCACCAACTTCACGATTAACGATGGTTGCTTGCGCTTCTACTACATCGTTTAGTGTTTTAAAACCCTTGGGATTACCCGATGGTACGAGAAGCCCTTCTTCCCATAAACCTAGAGTAACTAAAACCGCTTCCCTTCCTGCCAAAATTTCACGGGCAAACGGCACGTTATGTTCACCAGTTTTGGGATCATAAAGGTGCATCCCGGCAATGTGCGCTTCACCTCTGCATAGACTTTGCAGGGCATCTATGCTGTTGGCAAAGGTAAAATGCACTCGCAATTGCGGATGCCAACGTTCGGTAGCTCTTGCCCAGAGTGCAATTACAGGCGCACAACCAGCAATAACTATTGTGTTATGCAGTGCTGCTAAGTTATCATCTAACAGCCTCACCTGCACTTTACCGCTTCCTATTTGGCTCACTCCCTCTCCGTCTGCCGGAATCATGTCTTGGCGAAAGGCATCTTTACCCAATAGGGGATAAGCAACCCATTGTCCTCCCACCCTTGCTAAACTCAGGCTTATGGACTGATCTGCGGGTATGGGTTTAGTGAGGACTGCTTCAATTGCAGGTAAGTCTTGGTCTAGCCAGAATAGATCCTCAACTTGACAACCAAGTGCCTTAGCTATGCGTAGTGCGATCACCACTGAGGGGGCATATTGTCCCGACTCTACACCACTAATAGTCTGACGAGTTACACTAGCAATGTTTGCCAAATCTTGCTGGCTCATTCCTAAGCGCGTTCTGATTGCTTTCAAGTTATTAAGGAGGCCACTATCCTGCTTCATTGGCTTTTTATTTCTACTGTACTTTACACAAAGCCGTGGCGGATTTACTTTTCTTGTCTTGAACAAAAGTCAGGGGCTTGAATCTACCCAATACTTTTGCTTTTCTGATTCCCTATAAGTCAAGCATAACATACAAATTGCTAGTTTACTTGCGAGAAATAAAATTTTTTGAAAAAATGATTTTATTTTAGAACACTTATAGTATTAGACGGAAACATGTATAACTATGTCATTGCGAATTGATCGCAGCGAAGTGTTCGCGGAGCATTCCCGCAGGGTAGCAATCACAAGGATTTTAAGCATTTTACATTCGTTCCTCAACAGTGGCAAAACCGAACTTGCATTTGGTGGCTTTACCACACTGTTGACTTAAACTTTGGTAAAAATTTTGTCCGGCATTAGTATTATTTCAATAACCTAATAACTTCACTACCCAAACAGCCGATAAAATTCCCCCTAATATTAGCCTCTTTGGGCAATACGTTGCTGGAATACCACAACTAGAAGTAAAAATCCACCGCGAAGTACGAGCTGCCACCAAGGAGTAATAGTTCCCTCAAGATTCACCAGATTGTACATCATTCCTAGTAAAAGTACGCCGATCAGTGTTGGGAACACACTTCCCTGACCTCCATCGAGGAATGTTCCTTCCATGACAGTGGGTGATTATGCCTTCATTTTGAATTATGCTGCGACTGCTAGTTGGGCTACTTATCCCAACACCAAAAAATATTTTATTCAAGATGGTAGTAGTGAAGCTACTAAAACTTCCTACGATAAGCTTTTTCAACAAGAACCTTGGAAAAACTTGGCTGTGTTGGGTAACGCTATTCCCCGAATTGTTACTAGTCCACCGCCAAAGTTATTAGTGAATTACTGGCGGGAGCATTTTGGGTTTAACTATGACAACATAGAGGTGATACCGTGATCGCAATATCTAGATGAGTTAAATTATAGGGAAGGCTTTGACAAAATGCTCACTCTATTTCCCTTCGATCACCTCAAAAGAGAAAAACACGCAGTTAATCCAGATACTCACTACCACTAGCTTAACAAAGCGACATTAGCCGAACTAGGAATACCACATCCGCAATACGAAACTTATCATCTCGACCAAATTAATCTTGAAGATATTCACTTACCAAAACAATTTCCCTATCTAATCAAAACCTCTCATGGGCTATCTAGAGAAGGAACTTATATTATCAACAACCCCAGCGATTTGAATTACTGCTGTGAAGAATTAAGAAAATATCTCAATATTAAGTTGCTCAATACAATGATGGTTTCCGAGTACATCAAAAATGTTGTACAAAACTACTGTGTTCAATTTTATGTAAGTAAAACAGGTAATATTAAACTCATTGGCACTACTAAGCAGCTTGTCACCTCTGAGGGCAACTATATAGGCGGTACTATTCACTACCGTGAAATAGAAATGAATCGATTCTCTGAAATGATTGCTGCTATTAGTCAGTATGCTCTCCAGCAGCAATATTTCGGTGTTATCGGCTTTGATGTTTTAGAAGATAAAGATGGGAACCTTTATGTAATTGATGTTAATTTCCGTGTTAATGGTTCAAACCCACTTTGTTTGCAACGTCATACCTTATTAAATCTAGGGAAAGAAGTAGCTAAATATTCTAGTAATTACCGCTTATTAGGCTCATTAGAATCAATTTTAGTGAATTTAAAGGTAGAATTAGATAACAAAGAATTGATGATTTTATCTGCTCTAGAGAAAAGTGAATCAGAACAAATATATACGGAAATATATGGTATTATTTCAGGAACTACAATCGAAGAAATACAGCAGACAGAACATAAATTAAACTGCTCATTAAATGTCAATTCATGGGAATTTGTGTAAATTATAAATCCCCAAAGCTTTAATTCTGGGGATTTTCAAACATTCATTAATAATCTTAACGAGATTCTGTCCCTTGATTGGGAAGACCGGGAACTGTAACAGTACCACCAGCAGCTTCAGGTTCAGCACCCTGACGAGTCTCTGTACCTGATTCTTGACCAGTCATCCGATATCTCTCATCAAGAGGAGTATCCCCTTCTTCTGTAGTGGGAACAGTTGTTTGAGTCCCAGGATTATCTTCTGGGTCATATTTAGTTTCATCTTGCCGATTATCTGGAGGGGTTTTTGATGTCATATATTTCCACCTTGTAATCAGGTTATTCTCTAATATTAGTGTTTATTTTCTACTAGCTTTACTATCCATAGATAGAACTATTTCTATTGAAACAATGAAAAAAATATACTTTTATAGTAGCAATTGAGTAATTAATTTTTCGCCAATACCTAATCAAAATTTCTTAATTAGTTTCAAGAGACAGTAATAGTTTGCTGAGTCCAGGTAGGGCCTTGGCAACGTGGCCCCTCTAGTGTCCAGAAGAGTTTATCTAAACAAATTTGCCGTTTGTCCATGTTTTGTGTCCAAGCATGATAAACAACATACTCAGTTTGACCATCTGGCCCAAGCACAATAGAATTATGTCCTGGCCCTCTGACGAAATTAGGTACGGACTTTAACACTCGTGGCCCTGTTTCATTACCTATATCAGAGTAAGTCCCCATGACATTGTCAGCGACACCATAATCTACACCATACTCTTCAGTTTCCCAACGTCCACCACTATAAAAGCAATAGTATTTACCTTCATGCTTACGAACACAAGGACCTTCTAAAGTATGCCAATCATAGATTTCACCATACATTAAGCGATCGCCTAAAAATCTTTGCCAATAAGAACGCGCCCGTAAAACCACCTTTCCCTCTCCAGCCAGCTTAGTCATAGTTTGGAGTCGGTCTACAAACAAAGCTGTGCCAACACGCACACCACCTTCTGTATCTAAAAAATCACGAGCATAAAACAAATACCACTGTCCATCGTCATCACAGAATGGATGCGGATCGATGGCAAAGGGACAAGTATTTAGGTTTGTAAGTGCTTCACCCACATCTTGATAAGGCCCTAAAGGACTATCACTTGTAGCCACACGCAACTGATGGTTTTATCCTCATGCCCTACAGAGTAGTAGAGGTAAAATTGACCATCAGAGCAAGCAACTTCGGGGGCCCAATAATTATTCCCCAGGGCTGGGTCTAGTAGTAACAGTGCGTGATCAACAAAATGCCAGTTGGCAAAGTCAAAGGAGCGTAACAGAGGAAATACGTGCGATTTGTTAGGGGTGTCAATATTGTTTAGCGTTCCTTCCGCTTCTGCTGCACCAGTGCCGATCGCATAATACACCCCTTCGTGTTGCCAAACAAAGGGATCAGCAAAATAACCTTGATAAACCGGATTAGTATATTCCATAGTCAATCTTTCATCGTTATTAGTCATTAGCCATGAATAACTAATGCCGTGTGCAACTTTCTCTCAAACCTAACCCCCAACCCCTTCCCTGCGTTCGCGCAGCGTGTCGTTCGCGTTAGCGTTGCGTAGCAAAGACAGGGAAGGGGAGTAAGATTCAAAGCCTCTCTCCGTTTCGGGGAGAGGTTTGGAGAGGGGTTTTTTCCAGTTGTCGAACTCACGTTAACTAATGACCAATGACTAATACTTGAAATTGATATAAGTTTCGACTTTTTCTTTAGACAATTGCTCTACGACTTCGCACCGTAGCATCTGCCTCAGTTCTGCTGGAAGACTATCATAATAGTCTCGTGGCAGAGTTAAATCTACCTTTGGTGTGTGTAACCAGTGCATAGCATAACCCATAACTACCATCGGTCTGGGCTGGTTTGTCAGATTCGGTGAGCCTCGGTGCAATGCTAAAGGCGATCGCACTATCACATCTCCAGGCTGCATATAAAAAGATTCCATCGGAATTTCACCAGCAGCAATCTTTTGTAATCCCTCTTCTTGTGGTATAAGATGAGTTCCCTTTGCCATTTGAAACGGGCCGTTGTCTGGGGTAACTTCCACAAGGGGAAAGTTAACTGCCAGGGCGTAAAGTGGTGTAACTATGCGATCGCTAAATAATGGGCGAAAGTCTCGATGGATTTCCTGATAATCTGAACCTTGGAATGGAACATCAACCCCCAACTGTACCATGACGTATTCTTGATAAAAGACGCGCTCAAGGATACCCATAATTACTGGGTTAGCGAAAACCAACTCATTTGCAAATGGGTAAATCCAAGGCAAGGTCAAATAATAGCGAGAAGTTTCACGAGGAGCTAAACCACCTGGTTGATTTTGGCGATCGTGAAATAACTTTTCAAACGCTTCTAACTACTCATCAATCAATTTCTGCTTAAAAAGATTACGAATTACACAAATTCCGTCTTGATTCAATTCTTGAGCTAATCTATCTAGGTCGGTAGCTGAATATTTAGAGATACCGCCTATACTTTGAACCATTTATCTTAACCTCTTGCATTAATACAGCAGTTTGCATATTCGTGGAGTAGAGACGTTACATGTAACGTCTCTACATGATTTTGGGTTTTATGCTTGTACCTCATTTACCCAAATACCCAAAATACGCTGTAAATTGAAAGCAAAATATAAATCAGGCTCTTACAGCATTTTTTTTGTAATTGCTAGTCGATAATAGCGTATTATCTTGATATTTATTTGGTTAAATTATATAAAATTTTTGTTGTTAATTTAAAGATTAAAGCTAACTAAAGCATTAGCTTGCATACCAACAATAATGCCTCAAATTAATAGGATAATAGCTCCAAATAGCTATCATACTGTGAAATAAGGATGAGAAACTATAATTTAATTTTCTTTCTATCTACCTTACTTAAGCCGCACTCCTACACTATCATTCGGTACTGAAGGCCATCTCACGGTCAGAATAGTACAGTCAGATTGAGCAATCCAACAATGCGGCACGCCTGCACACCACAACACATAATCACCTTCACGGGATAAATTAATCTCTCTGTCCTCAAATTGCAGACAAAATTTACCATTAATCAAGATAGAAAGAGTAGCAGCTTGATTATTTACTGCCCACTCGCTTCTACTTTCTCCTGCTTGATGTACACCCCATTTAATTTCTAGTGCTGTAGTTGAACGTTGATCATCATCTGGAGTGATGAAGTATCCTACAAACCAACCCCAACGATTTGCGCCTTCGCTGACAGCATTGCCAAAAATAACGTTAGGCTGCATCACTCACCTCGAAGTTAGGAACTAAAATTTGTCCTGTATAACCTGCATTGTTGTATTGCCTGAGGACTTGAGGAGCAATGATTTGTTCTTCCCCTAAAGCTACCAACGCCACACAAGCACCCCCAAAACCTTCACCTGTCAGTCTTGCACCAAATACACCTGGGGTTTTCTGTAAAATTTCTACCAATATATCCAACGCTGGTACAGAAACTTCATAATCATCCCGCAAACTAGCATGAGATGCGTTCATCAACTCGCCAAAACGCTCAGGTGTTACTCCCTGCAAAACTTTTAAAACACGGTTATTTTCTGTCACCACATGATGAGCGCGACGGTTTAATGGTTCTGGTAATTTTTCTGTCACCTGAGCATCAATAATATCTCGTAGGGCATGAACTCCCAATAAATGCGCCGCTTCCTGACACTCAGCACGACGTTGGTTATATCCACTAGTTGCTAGGGTGCGCGGTACACCACTATCTATAACTAAAATTGTTGTGCCGTTGGGAAAAGCTAGTATACGCCGTTCTAGCGTTCGAGTGTATAAAAACAGCATATGCTCAGTATCAGCAAGACTAGCAGCCATCTGATCCATAATGCCGCATTGTACGCCTGCATAGTGAATTTCCGCTTGTTGAGCAAGTTGAGCAATTTCCACATCATCGATTGGTAAATCTAAAAGTTGACGGATTGCTCGTATTGTTGCCACTTCCAAAGCTGCACTACTAGATAAACCAGCACCCATAGGTACTGATGATTGCACATACACATTCAGCGAAGGAATGGTATATCCCGCTTGTTTTAAGACTTCAATACAACCAAAAACATAACTAGCAAATCCAGAAGGCGTATGATGAATATCTAAAATACTGACACGCTCTTGCAGATTTTCTGAATAAAACTGGTGTTGTCCATCATCACTAAAACCTAACTGTACCGTTGTCTGTTGGGGAATCGCTGTTGGCAAGACAAAACCATCGTTATAGTCGGTATGTTCGCCCAGTAAATTAACTCTTCCTGATGCACTCGCTTGAGTCTCAGGTGGTTGATGAAATATTTGTTGAAAAGTCATAATTGCTAGTAAATTTCTCAGTCATTTCTCTAAGGGTACAGGGCGTAATCTTCCTTCTACCTCCACACTAGGGAAGTTTGGATCAAAAGTGAGATTTTCTAATTTCCCATCCTTGAGAATGACAAAAGTATCTTCAACCTTCGCGCCAGTTAGACTAGGATTCCAGGCGATCGCCATATTTTCTGTTAAAAAGTCGGTTGTTGTTGGATTAGCAACGATTTCTCTGGCTAAATAACCTGTAGTTCCTCCCTGATGATGTTCACGGATAGCTTGAGGAAATCCATGTTGTTCATAAGCTTGCGCTAAAGCATAATAAATTGCATCGAGCGTCATTCCCGGTAGAGATGCTGATAGTGCTTTAGCTTCTATTTCGCAGACATGACGATGTAATTCAGCTTCATCATCTGTCAGGCTACCAAAACAAACAAATCTAGTAAGATTCGCATACAATCCATAGCCTCTGGCGCAAAATATCAGCATTGCTTGTCTTCCAATCTTTTCTGCCGTGGGTGTAGCATGACGATAAAGAGGTAAACGCCTTTCGCCAGCTACCAATGTCAAAGCTGGATGTAAACCTCTCGACCACAACGCCTCTGCACCTGCGCCCGCTAACTGATATTCTGTCCAAGTAGGTTGGGCAGCTTGTAGGACTTCCGTCATAGCTGCGCTGGCTTGTTGTCCGACGTGGCGATATCTGTCTAACTCCGTTGGCAACAATACCCGCTTATATTGTTGTAGAGAATGGGGTATTGGTTGTTCTTGTGGAGTTGCGTCATTGCAGAGATCGCTAATAACTTTACCTCCATCTGTAGCCTCACGGACAAAAGCCTCACGAACAGCAGCATCAGCCCAAGGGTTAATATGCAGCTTCAAATGGCTGGGTAGTTCCTCATCTTTGAGACGCTGGGCTTCAATTTCATCCGTCAACACCCACGCGTCTTGTCCAGTTACTAATAATTCTGCAACGCCAGTTTCAGCCGTCAACAGTACGGTATTAGAAGCACCACCAGTTGCCCAAGCAAACCAATCTGTACCACGCAGACGCACACCCCCAACCTCAGTTTGAGAGATGGTTTCCCTGATGAATCCTAGTTTCGTCGAAACTTCTTCGCTCATAGGAAGAACACATATAGATACAGATAATTATCAAATTCATCTGCGTCTTTTTGCGTCTGTCTGAGGTAGCGATCGCTATTACCGCCGGATCACTCAACAATCCTGATATGGTAGTGTTAGCTGCTGCTGTTTACATTAATATCTAATTACTGATTTTTTTCATCAGGAAGATGCACGTTATTAGTTTTAAAATTCTAAGAGAATATGCAGAAAATCACGCTGATTCTCAGGAAGTACTGAATAACTGGTATAAAATTGCTAGTAAATTCTAATTGTGATATTAACCGATTATTCAACATGAGGCGCATTTTTTATAAAATGCGCCTTTTTAAATTTACCTATTTTCCCTTGATACAGAAATTGGCATTTGCAAATTGACACTCACCGCCTGTAACTCCTTCGCCTTCTCCTCTGGTAAAGCATCATTCGCAAACATCCCGGCTGCAAGTTCTGTTCCCGCCAAATACTTCAGCTTGTCACTGGTGCGATATGGGGGGTAAAACTGGGCGTGCAAAGGAGATATTCGAGCAGTTTTCATATCCCCAAGCTTGATCTGCACCAGGTTGGTCTAGTGGCGCATAAGCAATCCCACCAAACTCAGTCAACATGACTGGTTGTCCTTGATGGGGATAGTTATCGAGGGTGAGGATGCGTCCTCCTGGACGGCTACACTCAAATAAATCCGATATCTTGATATCAGGGCGTAACGATGGGCTAACCAATAACCTTGGTCGAGAACTAGCCGCAGATAGTAAGGACGACCATTGAGCATAAAGCGATCGCGCTGAATACTCTTAGTAGTATTTTCAATACCATCTCTTTGAGTGGCAGCCCGAATTAGAATTTCAAAAATATATTTTTGTTCACATTTACCTTGAGAATTTATCGGGATATTTTCTGTTAAACAGTTACAGCAGATTGCAAGTTTATGAAGTACAGTAACAGCAGTGAATAAACCAATTTTTGAGATGATTGGGATTGACTAAATTAAGTGCAGTAGCAATTAAAATATCAACCATAGTGGAGGTGGTTGGAGAAAAGGAGCGTAA
>DVDT01000097.1 GCA_015296085.1 Trichormus sp. M33_DOE_039
ACAGTTTTTCCTATTCCTCAACTGTATGAGGGTTTTTCTAAGCTTCAAGCCATCGTTTATAGGCTCACTTCTCCAATTTTAACCTTCCTGGCTCACCCTGAATTCTATTTTTCCTCTGCCTAAAGTGACACAACAGGGTTAAATAATTAGCCAACTGATTACCAACGTCACGCGTTCTTCCTGCGGAAGTCGGATAATACCAGGAACTAGCACCGTCTTCCCAATCTAACAGAATGATATTTGCATTAGACTCGCGCAGTCGAATAGTTTGGGCTATATTTGCCATCCAGTCTGCGGGTTGGTAGTTATTATTTGCATTACCACCAGTACTTTGATAACCATGAATAATAACATAGGTCGGCATCTCTGAATTAATCCGTGCCGAACGGTTAATAGAACCATTACCCCAAAGATTAAAGTTAACTTGAACCATCTGCAAATCCTGTGAAAAAATTTTTGTTTATTGGCACTCAAAATGATTTAAAAGCCGAAAATTCTACTTGATTGCTTGGATGTCTGCGATAAAATGAATGTCAGAAAAAAATTATTTGGCACTACTAACTCCAGTCACAAAAATGATTTCACATAATCATTTTAGAAAGGTTATTCTATGCCAAAATTTCTACCAGAATTCATTATTAAGTACAGCAAGGTACATAATATTGATTAATAGAAAAACTAGTTTTTCTATAGACAAATTAAGCTATATAGTTAATCACTTAGTAAAAATTAGTATAAATTAAATTTAAAATTGAATAAATTTTTATTTATGAGCAGGTTATAACTTTTATGATTTGAGTACAGAATGGCAGTGATATAAGCTGGGTTTGTTGAAGAGGAGATGCAAATTTAGAGAATGCTAGATTCGACTCAGATGTGAATCAAGAGAAAGTTAATTTTACTAATATGATCAAACTAAAAAATACTCCATCTAGTTATACCAATGCTCTATGAAGTTGCACCAAATCAATGATGTAGAGACGTTGCATGCAACGTCTCTACAGTGCAGAATAAAGTGTATCTTCATTAAGAAACGGTATTAGGTGCGATCAAGCATCACCAGTTAAGACCGAATAAGCGTCGAGCGTAATTCGTCATAACGGACGCTACCCTGCGGAAACGCTTGCGCGTAGCTTACTTCCCCGAAATAGTAATGCCTTCTTTCTTATTCCAACATTAAATATTCACGCCAAACTACTTATAACCAACGCTGTTGTTTAGCAAATAAAATACTACTAATCACAATTAATACTATCACACTAATCACAGCCGGATAAGACCAAGGCTGTTCTAGTTCTGGCATATATTTAAAGTTCATGCCATAAAAACCAGTAATAAAAGTGATTGGTAAAAATATAGTCGAAAGGATAGTTAGACGATTAATTCGCTCACTAGTTTTACTCGCAATATTATCGCGTTGAATTTCCATTAATTCTGACATCCAAGCTCTCAAAGCTTGATATTCTTGCCAGAGATTATCAACTTGATGAATTAATTCTTGATTAAATAATGCTTTTACTGGCTGAGTAATCCATTGAAAATCGTCATAATTCATCCAAGCTAGCAGTGACTTGATATTTTGAAAATTACGCCGTCCAGACCGAGTAGATTGCCGCATTACAGCAATTTTATTGTACGTGATTTCATCACCAGAATTCGCTAACACTTCATCCTCTAAATCATCGAGCTGTCTAGAGATATGATCAAACACACTATGGTAATTATTTAAAATATCTTTAAATATCAAATATAAAATGTAATCAACACCCCAGCTTTGAATATCTATATTTTGCTTTTGGATATTATTTATTAGTATAGTTAAAACTTTAATTTCTGCTATCTCAAACGTGATAATAAAATTGCTGCCTAGCACAATACTACCACGTGCTACTTGAAATTCTCTATTTTTTATTTGATGAGTTAGAACTTCATAGCCATCAAATAAACAATCCTCCATATCTTCATCAATTCCCGTAAGGGAGTGGTTAAAAATCATATCAATCCGAGATGGATTGAGTTGAAAGTGGTTAATAATTCTTGCAGTTCCAGTTCTATCACGGAAGTGAATACAACGTAACCAAACATTATGAGAACCATCAATTTTTTTCAGTATCTTATCAACATCTTTACTTGAGAATAATTCTAGGTGATTTTGAGAAAATGTCAGGAGAGTTAGCATATAGCGTTCCTAATTCAGTTGTGATAATTACGAAAAGAGCAACGCTTTTACCATTAAAGGTAATAGAGCTTTGCTTCTAAATGAGAATCACAACAACTCATGCTCTCAATAAATATCACAAATTCGCTGATGACGTATAGTTTATGTGGCTGACGATGGAGTTAAATTGAAAGACATCCGAGCAACCAGAAGAACTCATCGCTCTCCAGTCATTGACGAATTTGACAGTACAGAACCTATGCCAAAAAATGCTTTGGGCAGCACGTATATAGTTTGCTGTTATTTCTGGGTAATTTTTTCTATTGGGATAAAAAGATAGTCGGGTTACGAATTTTATCTACGAGAACTATAAGATTTCAGCTTGGTGAGAATATCTCTAGCTACCCCTGGTTTTGGGTCTATAGTGTGTGAAGAGTTGGATAGGCGTAAAGCCAATGTTGCACCCAATTCGGGGAGTGATACCAATTCACAATTCGCAATTAAAAAACTGAGATGCAGCAAAACTTTCAGGGTTTACATCTGTATCAGGTTTTTCGTGAAATGGTATTAGCACACTAACAAGGTCTGATGGTATCCGTGTGCGCCTTTAGAAAAACCTTCTTTCACAGCTTGTTGGTATGCTTGACGAAATATATCACTCTTGTACAATCTGAGATCGCATTCTGCAATCATAGCAATAATTAACTGACATCATCCATCCGACGCAGCTATCTGTACCTATCTGTTAATTTTAGGCGATCGCAAAATTTAGCTCATCGTAAATGCTTCTAGTCCAGAATGCTCTGAGCAAAGATGTCTCGATTTACCGTTGTATTTTCTTTTACAAAATAAGAGTGATGAGCGCAAGATAAACTATAGCCAAACCACTCTAATAGACAACCGATTGGCTGAAGACTAAGGTTTTCCTGCGTAATCTCAAACATATCGCCTAACATCCCGCCAACTAGATCCCCTTGGGCATCAAGGTTAATCCATTTATTTACCATAGAGGGACGGCGACCATCCTGATTTTCTGAACGCAAAGAAGCGCGTACTGGCCCAATAGATAGCGCACTACCTACAGTAAAAAAATTTGAGACTTGTCCCTGTAAAAATTTTTCAGCCTCAAGTTCTCGTAACCCTTCGTAGGCAACTACTGTACCCCAACTGTGCGCAATGATATCGATTTGATTGTTACTGCCTAGGAGTGGTTTCACTGTGTCGGTAAAGCGATTGATGATTTGTTGGCGCATTTCGCCGCTCAACATATAGATCAAAAAGTCATCAATTCCTAAAACCTGACTGGTTTCTATGACACGATTCTGCATGGACAGATATACCTGGCGACCACCACCAGTTTTTGCAGCCATCTCTTGTCGCTGTCTATCTTCTAAAATTGTCAGAATTTCTCGTTTTAATTGCTCTTGTGATGTAGTATCAACCATATTCGCAACACTGGGAGCATTAACTAAATCACTCCACAGCACCTCTCTACGGGTATCATCAAGATTGCCATCCTCGAACACTGCCCCAAGATAAGGTTGTAATGCTTGCCACCAACTGTTGGAATAGCCATGTTGATGCTGACTAATCCCATGCACATAGATAAGATAACGATTTTTAGTTATGCCTGTTATTACCCTTGTTGGTTCTTGGGATACTGCAACCATATCTAATAGCTTGAGGTAAGCTTCAATCAAAAGCCGCTGATTGTCTGAAAAACTTTTGGCTACGGTGAGAGGTGAAGAGATCTCTGGTAGTGCTTGTTTCTGTTGATTCAAGATCGAACCGTTGCGAGTTTGGTTTTGTTGCTGTGGAAGTGGCATAATTTTTTACCTTTTCGATATGGTTTTGAGAGATTATTGTGATTTCCTATATGGGTAATTTTTGTATGGTTTTTGAGCAAGTTTATTGCAGATCAGATTCTGGAGGTGCTAATTTATATTCCCGCGATCGCTCGACATGAGAAACCCCTTCAATTTGAGAAAGAGACTCCTCTTTTTCAGAGTCACATGAGCCAGTTATAATTCCTACTGTGTTCAAAACTTGTTCAATATTCATGCCAGCAGACTGTAGCTTTTGAGCTACTTCCTGGATTTTATCCATGTAACTATCTTCAACTGCAACTGATAAATTAACATTTGACATATCAATAATTCCTTACCTAAAACCAGCAATGATTATCAGATGAGTCGGCATTACTAAAATGGGTACTCAACCATCCCAAGATATGATTTGAAGATGGTTGAGGTACAGTTTTAAGGTGAGAAAATAGGAAACATCTTCTAAGGAGCTTGAACAAGTCCAGCACCAACGTCTACTGAAGGTAGAGGTAGTCTGAGGGCATTTTGAGTAATTCTATTCCAGAGAGTGCGGCCAGTAGCCCCTATAGCTTCAGCATAGAGAGCAGCTATGCCAGCAACATGAGGTGCAGCCATACTTGTACCCCTAAGTCTTCTGTACCTTGTTGGCATCAAATAGGTTGAATAAATATCAGTCCTCGAACTACCTCCCGGTGTCCCCGGTTCAGCACCTGGAGCGACAATATCGACCTGACCGCCATTGGTATTCAACCCAGCACAGGAAAACCAGGCAACTTGTAGTTGGGAGTCAACCGCGCCTACAGCCATGATTGAGGGACAGTTAGCTGGGTGTCCAACTGGCTCAACTATGCCTAAATGACGTTCACTCTCGTTACCAGCCGCAGCGATAATTAACGTCCCATTCCGCAGCGCACGATCAGCAACAACCTCAAACAACCCTGAGTATTGCTGCCCAGGGAATACTCGCGCTCCCAAAGACATCGAGATAATTTGACAGCGATTGGCGATCGCCCACTCGATACCAGCTAAAATTTCGCTATCAGTCCCACGACCCTGATTACTTAATACTTTGCCTACAAAAATTTCGGTTTCATAACCGATGCCATAACGTGGTGGAATGGGAGGAGAAAGAGGGCCACACGCTGTACCAATACAGTGTGTTCCGTGACCGTTTCTATCTTGCACATCTTGGTTAACTATGAACGATTTGCTGACAATCCTTCTACCAACAAAATCAGGGTGAGTCAAATCTAAACCTGTATCTAGAACTGCAACTTTAATTCCACGCCCACTAAACTTGGAATTTACTACTTTTGTGATTTGCAGTCCCCATGTTGTAATTGTTTCATCAAGCACTTGCATCCCCGGCAAAGACAACATCTTTTGAACACCATTAGTGGGTACTAGGTGATCTAAAAGCCTATCGACAGCATCCCGGTAGCCGGTGAGGTATTCTACCGTCAAATTGCTGCTAGTAGAACTGGGTGTTAGTGGCTCGATAACACCCCCTAATCTTTGAGCATTTAAAGCGTAGACAACTCTTTCAGCTTCAATGACCGCAATTGGGCTACTTTCATCACTCACCTGATGGAGTGACTGCAACTGTTCTGGGTCTAGAGTACAAACAGCGACACCCAAATTGTCAAATACGGTGGTATCTGTTTGCTCTAGCTGCTCTGCGGTAACAGCAGATTTATCAAAGTCGGCTGCTCTGGCCACTCTCCTGTTTCCAGTGTAGTCACGCAGTGTGCGGATTCCTGAATCAATTGCATTTTCACGCAATAATACTAAGTATCTACCTGTTGTTTCCGACCCATTAATTGATGAGATGGGGTTAATCATAATTTTCTTCTCTTCTAGTTTTTTAGAGGCTTATGTGATTGCAAGGCCTCTCCCCCCGTGGGCTACGGTGTACACACATCTTTGTTGCTAAGTGCAAAATGTGGCTTGATCCCCCTAAATCCCTCCTCAAAAGGGGGACTTTGATTCTTGTTCCCCCTTTTTTAAGGGGGGTTAGGGGGGATCAAAACGTTGTCGGGCTAGGTTATTAGACTTGTGTGTACACCGTAGCCCCGTGGGGGAGAGGTTTGAAGAGGGGTCTTTTAAATCTGCCGAACTCAAGTTAAATTTGCATTCTTGCTAGACGATATTTCATGAATTTTGATTATTTACATAAATCAAAATTCCTCAGGCAATTTGTTATCTCAGTTTCTACCTAAGTTGCCTTAGTTAAAGCCAAATGCACAGCCATTTCGACTTTGTAAGTTCAAATTTTCCTGGAATAATAAAAGTTATACCTCTTACTTAAGGTGGAAAGTCATTAGTGAATATTATGATGACTACTATATACAAGATTAAACATATTTTTAGCTAGTAATTCGACATTTTAATCTAAGTCAAATTAATCAGCGAGAAGCAGCAAAAATATATTAAATGGCTTATTCCTAAAGTAGTAAAAGAATATTAAGACAAGCAATGGAATAAATCTGGATATAATATGGATTACTATACGCAAAATAAGCGTTTGTCAATCTTAGCTGTAAGAAGTAAGGCTTATAAAAAATTGAGTTGATGCTTTATTTTGTTTAATTACTTACTTGTATCAACCCAAGAAACTCTCATTTCATTTATAAGAACCTTCGACACCGTTGGTATTAGCTGAACTCAGTTAGCACTGTAGAGACGTTGCATGCAACGTCTCTACATCATTATATTTGGTACAACTTCATAGAGAATTGGTATAAATTACACCAATATTCATGGACTTATGCACCGGAAATAGCGCAGATAAACTCAAGAATGGTGTACCTTTTGGTATTTTTTCTACGCACATGATACTAATTCAAGAAATACTCATCTACGATTGCGACATTGTAATGGATAGCGATTACCCCGCCATGTTGTCCAACCATCTGCGATTCTAGTACGACTGTTGTATCTGAGATACCAATTATCTTGCTCTGCACCTAAATAACGAATACCTAAATCCTGTCTTTGTCGGCTAGAAAAACGTTTTCCTAAAGAAACCCATGCACTACCGTTATCACTAAATCGCCCGACAAGACGGACACCAGAAGTAGTAGAGCAAACATTACCATCGCAAGTAGTTTGTGGATCATTTACTACTTTCCATTCCATTTGAGCTGGTCTGCCGTCAATATTACAATCCCACAAACCAAAGAACCATTCACCAGCAATTTGACTAGCTTTAGTATGACTAGATCCCAATAGCAGACTTGCTGGAACGATCGCCAAGCCCAAAAGCCACTTTGCGATGTTTTTCATAGTGGTTCACCAATACTTAGAGTTAATCTGTAATTTCTATTTACTCATATGTATCAGCATTGCTGTTTATGCAGCTAATTAAAACCAAACAGGGGAAGATATCAATTGAGATAGCGGGTAAACCATTCACTCGCCAGTCGCGCTACTGCTGCTAATGTACCTGGTTCTTCAAATAAATGAGTGGCTTGGGGAATAATCTCTAAACATTTTAGCGATCGCAGCTGTTCCAGTGCATCCTCATTCATCGCTATGACTGGCAGATCATATCCACCAACAATCAACAATGTCGGAGCTTTAACATGAGGTAACGCTGAACTAGCTAAATCAGGTCGTCCACCACGGGAAACAATAGCCTGCACCCTCTCTGGACGTTCTGCTGCTGCGACGAGGGCTGCACCGCCGCCTGTACTAGCACCAAAATAACCTACTCTCAGGTCACGAGTATCTGGGTTGTGTGCCAGCCAATCTGTAGCCCCAACTAACCGGGATGCCAATAGCCCGATATCAAAGCGCAAATGTCTTGTCCGCAGGTCAATTTCTTCTTCTTCAGGAGTGAGCAAATCAAATAATAAAGTTGCTAATCCTGCTTGTTGTAACACTCTAGCAACATAGCGATTACGGGGGCTGTGACGACTACTACCACTACCATGAGCAAATAGCACTATACCGATAGCACCATCTGGAATCACCAAATTGCCCTCTAGCTTAACTTCACCTGCTGTAACTGATACAAGATGTTCTTGGGGATTCTGTGTTAATGTCCTATACATTGACTGAACCTCTATCACAATTATTTATGAGTCATTAGCTAAAAGTAATTTTTGACTAGTCAAAAGTTGACATACCTCTGCGTCGGTTGTTTGCTCAAAATCCTCATACCAAACACCGATCGCATACAAATTCTCTGGCATCATCACGCATACAACCTTATCCACCTCTGCTCGTAGTTCTTCACAAGTGGCTACCCCTGCAACTGGAACTGCAACTACAAGCTCACGGGGCTGTTGTTTTTTCAATGTAGCGATCGCTGCTCGGATAGTAGCACCCGTAGCAATGCCGTCATCTATGAGAATAATGGTGTGATTTTTAATTTTTGGGAGCGGACGATTGCCGCGATAAATATGGTTACGGCGGTTTAATTCCCGTATTTCGATTGCTGCTACTTGATCAATAGTTGCTTGGGGAATCCGTAACCAATCTACGACATTCTCATTGATTACACACACTTCCCCGGTGGCAATAGCACCCATTGCTAGTTCTTGATGTCCCGGTACACCTAGTTTTCGCACCAAACAGACATCTAATGGTGCATTCAAAGCCTTGGCTACCTCAAAGGCTACAGGCACGCCACCACGAGGCAACCCTAATACTACAACATCTGGACGATTGGCATACTCTGTTAACTGGGCAGCTAACAGTTTCCCTGCTTCCGTCCGATTACGGAATGCTTTCCGCATTTTTTTATACCTCTTTATTAAGATAGGTCACTAATTGAACCATCAGCCTTAAATCGTTGAATAGCAGTAACAATTAAAGGCGCGACCGAGATAATTTTTAACTGCTGCCAGTCGCTTTCTTTAGGTGTTACGGTATCGGTGACAAAAATTGCCTTGATGCTGAGGTGACTTAACTTAGCCCGTGCTTCCTTGACAAACAACCCATGAGTCGCAGCAATCATGATTTCTGGGAGTGCTTTGGCTTGGAGTAATGCTTCAATGCTCTTAGCAAGACTTCTCCTCAAATACTCTATACCGCTGAGGAGCTGATCAACACACAGTGGCTGACTTTTTGCCGCTTTGCTATTAAGAATGTGGACTACAGTTTGAGTTTACCAACAAAATGTGAGGAAAATGTGAAGATGTTTTTAGCGAATTATCGAACAAAAATAGCAGGAATTATTAAAAATTATGATAAATGTCTTGATTATTTATCAGTGGCGATAATATGTAAATCGATTTTTTGATGTCTAATTAAATCCATCAATCGCTGTGTAAAAGAACGCCGAAACCATCTTTTCCATTTAGGTTGCTGACTTTCTCCAATCACAATTTGAGTAATGTGATAAGTTTCTGCTACCTTAGCAATTGCGTTGGCAACATTTGAGCTTTTGATATGTAAGAATTCTCCACCAAATTCTCGGCAAAGTTTTTCGCAGGTATCAAGATGTAAACTTTCTGCTTTCGTTAAAAATCGCTCTGGATCGGCCACAAATATTGCATAAAGTCGTGCATTCATATAACTAGCAATTCGTCCACCTCGGCGCAACAATTGCACTGAATTAGGATAAGTTGACACACAAACCAAAACTCGTTCGTGGATATTGCAAGTCTGTCCTACCGAAATAGAAGCATTTGCTTCATCCTCAACTGTATCAGCAACTTCACGTAGTGCTAATTCTCGCAAAGCAATCAAATTGCGTCTTTGAAAAAAATTCCCTAGAGATTGTTCAATTTTTTCTGGAGCGTAAATTTTTCCCTCTTGTAAGCGTTCTTCTAGAGTTTCTGGAGTAACATCAATCACCACAACTGCGTCAGCTTCATCGAGAAGGCGGTCTGGAATGCGCTCCCTGACTACAACGCCTGTAATTCTTGCTACTAAGTCATTCAAGCTTTCTAAATGCTGAATGTTAACAGTGGAATAGACATCAATGCCTGCGGCTAAAATTATTTCTACATCTTGGTATCGCTTTTCTCGTGGCGAACCAGGTACGTTAGTATGAGCCAGTTCATCAATTAACACAAGTTGGGGCGATCGCTCTAAAATGGCATCTGTATCCATCTCTTCTAGTGTGACATTTTCATGAACAAAGCCTTTTCTGGGGACTATTTCTAATCCTGCGGCTTTAGCTGCTGTCTCTTTACGTCCATGAGTTTCTAAGATACCAATCACAACATCAATACCTTCTTGCTTCAGAAGGTGCGCTTCCTCCAGCATTTTGTAAGTTTTACCGACACCAGGGGCCATACCAATAAAAATCTTATGCTTTCCGCGTCGAGCTGAAAGAACATAGGAACTGTTAGGAGATGGGATGGAGGGATACATGAATAACAATTCACAATTCAGGACAGTTAGAGTTTGGGATTGTCACTCCCATCTAAGGAGTCTTAAATCCCTAAATTTACGATAACTTGTAAATAAATTTAGGGCGTTTTATCTTTAATTAATAGCCTTGAAGGTATCTAATGCTAAATTCAACTTCAACACATTCACCCCAGGTTCTCCAAAGATACCTAAAAAACGACCATCCGTATTTTGAGTAATTAAAGTTTCTAATTGGTTGGGTTGAACGCCTCGTGCTGTGGCTACTCGTGCAATTTGCGCCTTAGCCGCAGCGGGGGTAATGTGGGGGTCAAGACTAGAACCAGAGGTGTATAATAAATCTGCGGTTGGTTGGACTCTGGCATTTTGTAAACGAGTGAGTTCACCTACAATTTTTGTACCAGGGTCGGGATCATCTTTACCTTGAATACGTTCTAACAATGCTGGGTTACTAGGAGCTAAATTACTCGCACCAGAAACTCCAGTTTTTAATATTCCCGCTGCATCATTTTTTGGATCAGCTGTGCTGTAGCTGGTGGTACTGGGACGACCCCAAAAATATTTTTCAGTGGCAAAAGGTTGACCAATTAATGCTGAACCAATTACCGTTCCTTGGTAATTAGTAATTAAGCTTGCATTGGCTTGAAAGGGAAATAATATTTGTCCACATAACAGCATAAAGAAAGGATAAATAAATGCTGTCAATATCCACAAAACCACAGTAGAACGAATAGCTTTACTAATTTGACGTATCTGGCTCATTTTCAAATTCCTCTGGGAATTACTGAACTAAAAATATTGATTTCGTAGAGAAATTTTATAAAAAAATCTGCTACGGGTATTGAGTTTACGTCTGGCAAGACTTCCATGTTTTAGCAAGTAATTTTCTTCTGGTTGATTGAAAAAAATACTAGCTGATCGAATAACCAACGCTTTGTTACTCCAAGTCAACACCAAAAGGGGGTAGAAAAATAAGATGACTAACCACAAAGCCAAACTTGAACAAATTATTCTGGAAATTATTTGTTGTGACATCATCAAAACTTCTCCGGCTGAAAAATCACAACAAATAAATAAACACAAAGGGCAACGGTTACTAATCCTAGAAGACTAATAGTGTAAACTTGCCAGTGTGGTACTCTTCCAGGTGTTGCGGCTGCAACCACTGGTGCGAGTAGTACGTTAAAACACATGATGAGAAATATAATCAGAGGTATTCTGTAACGTTCTGCACTGATGAAAGCAAGTGTTTCTAAAACATCTTGTGGTAGTAAATATCTCATCGTTCTCAATCCTAAATTACACTACGCTAAACCAACAGCAGCAATCAAAACATCAATAACTTTTATGGCAATAAAAGGCGCAATCACACCACCTAATCCATAAATAAAGATATTGCGCTGTAAAAGTTGGTCAGCAGTTAAAGGTCGGAATTTTACTCCAGTTAACGCCAGAGGAATCAAGGCTGGGATAATCAAGGCGTTATAAATTAAAGCTGATAAAACCGCAGATTGGGTACTAGTTAAACCCATAATATTTAAATCGCCAACACCAATTCCAGGAAAGATTGCGGGGATAATTGCAAAATATTTAGCCACATCGTTGGCAATAGAAAAAGTAGTTAATGCACCACGAGTAATCAACAATTGTTTACCAATAGTGACAATATCAATTAACTTAGTAGGGTCAGAATCTAAGTCCACCATATTAGCAGCTTCCTTGGCTGCTTGTGTACCCGAATTCATCGCTACACCGACATTCGCTTGAGCTAGTGCAGGTGCATCATTAGTACCATCCCCGGTCATGGCTACTAATTTACCTTGAGCTTGTTCGTTCCGAATTACCTCAATTTTGTCTTCAGGTGTGGCTTCGGCAATAAAGTCATCAACTCCTGCTTCTTGAGCAATGACAGATGCCGTAATGCGGTTATCTCCTGTTAACATTACGGTTTTAATTCCCATACGGCGCATTTGGTCAAAGCGTTCTTTAATGCCGGGTTTGATAATATCTTTGAGATAAATTACACCATATATATCACTATCTTGACACACTGCTAAGGGAGTTCCACCTAATCTAGAAACTCGCTCATAGGCTACATCTAATTCGGGAGTAATTTGACCATTTCTCGAACGCACAAATCCTTTAATTGCATCTACTGCGCCTTTGCGAATTTCTACACCATTGGGTAAGTCAGTTCCACTCATCCGCGTTTTTGCAGAAAACTCAATTCCTGCGGATTCTTTGGGGTTAAAGTTCAATCTACCCCCTAATTTTTCTGCCAGTTTAATAATAGATTTACCTTCGGGAGTTTCATCAAATATGCTGGATGCTAAGGCTACTTTGGCTACATCATCTAATGAATGACCGTTAACAGGAATAAATTCTTCTGCCAAGCGATTTCCTAAAGTAATTGTCCCGGTTTTATCTAATACTAAAGTGTTAATATCTCCACAGGCTTCTACAGCTCGCCCAGAAGTGGCAATGACGTTAAATTGTGCAACTCTATCCATCCCAGCAATTCCGATCGCACTTAATAATCCCCCAATGGTGGTAGGAATCAGTGCCACTAACAAGGCAATTAACACGGCAATACTTACGGGTGATTTTACGTAGACTGAAACGGTGGGCAAAGTTGCAATCACCACTAAAAAAACTTGAGTAAGAACTGCTAATAACACCGTCAATGCGATTTCATTCGGTGTTTTAGTCCGGGCTGCACCTTCCACTAGGGCAATCATACGGTCAATAAAACCTTGGCCCGGGTCGGATGTAACCCGAATTACTAATTCATCGGAGATGATACGTGTTCCCCCAGTCACAGAACTGGCCATGTCTGTTCCTGGTTCTTTTAATACTGGTGCTGATTCCCCCGTAATAGCAGATTCATCTACGGAAGCAACCCCAGTAATGACTTCGCCATCGGCTGGGATGATGTCACCGGCAATAACTTTGATTTGGTCGCCACGACGTAAGGAGGTAGAACTGACTTCTTGAATTGAGCCATTGGGAAGCAGTTTACGAGCGTTAGTATCAGATTTAGTGGCTCGTAAGGTATCGGCTTGAGCTTTACCTCGTCCTTCTGCTACAGCTTCCGCGAAGTTGGCAAAAATGACGGTTAAGAACAATATTAAGGTGATTAAACCATTAAATAATCGAGGGTTGTTACCTGGGGTGTTGCCGAACAGGTTAGGCTCAATTGTGACTAATGCTGTAATAATTGTGCCTACCCAAACTAGAAACATTACAGGGTTTTTAAGGAGATGGCGGGGATCTAGTTTGACAAATGCTTGTTTAAAGGCTCTGGAGTAAAGTCCGGTGGTTTTGGGTTTGGGTGTATGTTTGCGTTCTTGGCGGGGTTTGGTGAGTTTCATCTTTATTAACGCAGAGGGAAGCGGAGGTTTTTTAAGGAGTGAGTGAGAAAGCTTCGGCAATGGGGCCTAAGACGAGGACGGGAAAGAAGGTTAATGCACCAAGGATGAGGATTACTCCGCCTGTGACTGTAGTGAAAAGTTTGGTGTCGGTTCTGAGAGTGCCTGCGGTCATGGGGACTGGTTGTTTGCGGGACATACTATCTGCTAGCAGTAGTAAAGCAATGATGGGAATATAGCGTCCGGCTAACATACTGAGGCTAGCAGTGAGATTCCACCACAGGGTGTTATCGCCCAATCCTTCAAAGCCTGAACCGTTATTGGCGGCGGCGGAAGCGTATTCATAAACAACCTGGGACACACCGTGGAAACCGGGGTTGCTAATGCCTCCGAGGCTGTTGGGAAAAGCAAATACTATTGCCCAAGGAACTAAAATGGCGAAGGGGTGGACTAGTAAGACGACGCTGGCGAGAATAATTTCTTGTTTCTCAATTTTGCGTCCTAGAAATTCTGGTGTCCGTCCTACCATTAAGCCGGTGAGAAAAACTGCCAAAATTAAGTAGATAAATAGGTAGGCTGTACCTGTACCTTGACCTCCCCAAATAATCTGTAAAAACATATTAAATAAAGTCACGAATCCGCCGGGAGGCATTAAGGAATCGTGCATTCCGTTGACTGCACCACACATGGTGGCGGTAGTGGTGACTGCCCACAATGCGGTTTGCGCCCAACCAAAGCGGACTTCCTTACCTTCTAAATTGGGTTGTGGTGAACCTAAGAGGGCATTAACTTGAGGATTTCCTTGATATTCTCCTATAGCTGCGATCGCAATTAATACCACAAAGATCATGAAGACCATCCAGAAGATTAACCATGCTTGTTTGCGGTTGTTGGCGAATACGCCGTAGGTGTAAATTAAGGCGGTCGGAATGGAAATCATCGCTACAGTCTCTAATAGGTTAGAGAAACCATTGGGATTTTCTAAGGGGTGGGCGGAGTTAATACCAAAAAAACCGCCGCCATTTTCTCCTAATTGTTTAATAATCTCAAAGTGGGCGACAGGGCCGCGAGCGATCGCCTGTGTTGCACCTTCTAAAGTGTTGGCTGTTGCTACTCCTGCTAAGGTTTCTGGTACACCTGCCAAGATTAGCAACAAGCCTCCCAGAACGGATAAAGGTAACAGAATGCGGGTAATTGATCTAGTTAAGTCAACATAAAAATGTCCCAGAGGTCTACCAGTTAACCCACGAATAAACGCTATCCCCACCGCTAAACCAGTTGCAGCTGAGGTAAACATCAGAAAACCCAAGGCAAACATCTGGCTGGCGTAACTCAAGGTTGTTTCACCTGAGTAGTGCTGTTGGTCTGTATTGGTAAGAAAAGATATGGCGGTATGTAATGCTAAATCCCAACTTGGCACACCTACACCTGTAGGATTTAGAGGGAGTATTCCTTGCAACATGAAGATGGAAAACACCAAAATTCCCATCACCAGATTGCTGTACAATACCGCTGTTGCGTACTGTTTCCCCGTCATTTCTTGTTGCAAACGCACGCCACTTAAGGCATAAATTAACCTTTCGACAGGATTTAGTACGGGATCAAGCAGCGTTATTTCTCCCATATAAACACGCGCCATATATCTCCCAAAGAGGGGAGTGATAGCAATGACGATGAGTAATGTCAAAGCTATTTGTAACCATCCTTGCAGCATGAATTTTGCTAACTCCTAACAGGAATATTGAGTTTATTTAATAAACACTCATCAAATGAGTAGTAAATAGGATGTGTTTTTTGTAATAAAAACTTCAATGCTGGTACTTGGGCTGAATTCATTGTCAACCCCAGCAGTTCATCTCCACAGTAAATAGTTGGTTCTGTACTGGCTGAGATAACTTGATCTTCTCGGACAATACCTATTAAAAAGCAGTTGGGTGGAAGTTTGACATTATTTAAAGATAACCCACACCAGCAATTGTTTATCTGGATTTTGACACTGATTAAACCTAATGCCATAACAGCATCTTTCCCTAGATAGAGACTAACTCTATTTTTAGTTTTATTAATTTATATGATGAATTTTCGGGTAAAAGAAAACAAGGTATAGAAGATATAAATAAGTGTTTATTTATTGTTTACTGTGTTTATATAGTGTCTAAACGCTATATTTATTTTTAGATAAACACTATGAACCTAAAATAAAATTAGTCTAGCAATAATTATTTCTGATGAGTATTAGAATCCCATCTTTTTAGAGGTTGGTGTCTAAGAACTCAAATTTATTGATTTATTGGAACTTTATAAATAGGTCTTGCAATAAATGGTCGATACAAGAATAAAACTACTCTCTAATAAATTACAATATGCCAAAACTTTAATTGTTCTGGTAATATTTATAGTATTGGGAGTTTTAGAATATTCTACTCCTAGTGAATATGTATTTGGATATCTCTACAGTGGCGCGATTCTATTAGTAAATTCCTGGTTTGGCGAGAAAGCAACTTTACAAGCAACATTAGCCGCTGTTTCTCTGACCATGTTAAATGTGTGGATACCTGCTGGTCATGAAGACATAAGAATTTCTACAGTCGCTAGCCGTTTAATAGCAGTAATGGCGTTAATAGTTACAGGGTTTTTAACTCAACGGCTGCGTCGAACACAAGAGGCGATCGCTCTCACTAAAACCAAGTTAGAATCACAAGAAAAATTATCAAGATTGCGGGAAGATTTTGCTTCTACACTTACCCACGATTTGAAAACGCCATTGTTAGGAGCAATTGAAACTATTAAAGCCTTTCAAAAAGAGCAATTTGGTGCAGTTTCACCAACTCAGCAGCAAGTTTTAGCGACAATGGCACGTAGCCATAAAACATCTTTGCAACTATTAGAAACTTTATTAGATATCTATCATAATGATACTGAAGGCTTAAAACTGAATTTAGCACCCGTAGATTTAACTTTATTGGCGGAAGAAGTTTTGCTGACGCTGACGCAACTAGCAGCTAGTCGGCGTGTACATTTATCATTAAATTATGGCGATTCTGATTTTAGGCGATCGCTGTGGGTAAACGGTGATGCACTACAATTACAAAGGGTTTTCAGTAACTTGTTAGTTAACGCCGTCAACCACTCTCGACGAGGCGATCGCGTTGAGGTAGTCTTAGAAACACAAGCCTCTTATCAAGTCGTGAAAATTTTAGATACAGGTGCGGGGATTTTACCCGAAAACTTTCCCTACTTATTCGAGCGATTTTATCAAGGGCATAGCGACAGACAAGCCAAAGGTTCTGGATTAGGACTTTACCTATCTCGCCAAATCATTGAGGCACATGGCGGTATAATCTGGGCAGAGAATAGAGTACCGACTGGTGCAATCTTTAGTTTTAAACTACCAGTTCTTCCAATGAGTGCGAACTATTGATTGTTGACTATTGAGTGAGGAATTAGACATTTCAGCAAAATCTCCTCCCCTTTCCTAATCCCCAGTACCCAATCCCCAAATGTCTTCTACCCCAATCAAAATTCTGTTAGTTGAGGATGATGAACTATTTCGTTTAGGCTTGCGTGTGCGATTGCAACAAGACAGCCTATTTGAGATTACTGCTGAAGCTGAGGACGGTGAAACAGCAATTGAATTAACCAAGCAATACCCTTTCGATGTGGTGCTTTTAGATGTAGGATTACCAGGGATTGGTGGAATTGAAGCCTGTCGTCTCATCAAACAACAAAATCCCCGTTTACCTATATTAATACTCACATCTCATTCCCAAAAATCCCTGATTGCCAAGTTGATTGCAGCTGGCGCACAAGGCTATTGTTTAAAAGGCATTGCGGCAGAAAAATTAGTATTAGCACTGCGTTCAGTAGCAAGTGGTGCATCTTGGTGGGATGAAACCGCAACTCAAGAAATCCGTTCTTCTTTTGCAGTGAATCCGTTACAGTCTGACTCAAATCTCTCACCAGCCGCGAATCCTCTTACTCAGCGTGAACAAGAAATTTTAGCACTGTTAGCAGAGGGAAAAACTAATCAGCAAATAGCTGAAATACTCTACATTACATCAGGGACTGTAAGGGTACACGTTCATGCTATTTTACATAAATTAGAAGTCAGCGATCGCCAAGCCGCAGTCACAATGGCATTACAAAAACAATTGATTAATAAAACCTAAGAAAAAGCAGAGAAAAAACTAATTACTCTCCACCCCTAAATCGTTCATTACCTGTAACCATTTGTCTGGTGTTGGTAATGTTTCCTTGAGAAATTGGACAGTAAGATGGCTGGCGTTCGCTTTATATAAAAGGGTGGCGTAGGTAAAGCGACTAGCTGGTTTCTTGAAATCATCTGCACCATGAATAGAAATCAACTCTGCTAGTTTTTCTTCTACTTTGACTATAGCTTTTGGAGCAAGACTGAGTAAATCATTCATCCACTGTTGCTTTGCACGCATAAAATCAACTAATTCCCGATTAGAAGAATTTTTAAAATCATCACAAATCGCTTGAATTTTTTCCCACTTATAACTACCCCAAGGTTTAGCCATCATCACTGGTAATTGCCATTTGGCCACTGTTAGTATTAATGGCTCATTTCCGACAATATGATGACCAAAGATAACTGGTTTCGCGCCAGTATACAAATGACTCCAGTATGTCTTACCATAGCGTTTTTCTAAATGCTTTTCACCAGCAGTACAACCACATAAAACTTCTGCTTTTTGCTGGTCAATCGGTATCCCATCTTCTACGGCCGCATGAACGAAAATAGCTTGGTCAGTTTCATGATAATAAGGCAAACCATTAACCCAGGTTAAAAATTCTTCATAGCGATCGCCAAATTGTAACTTGACAATTTCCTGGGAGTAGGAGAGAGTCTGGCGTAAGTGCTTACGTTCGTGATTACCCATCAAAACAATCGTGTTAGGACGATGTTTGAGAAAATCATACACTTTGACAGAATCAACACCTCTATCAACAATATCTCCTAGTGAAATTAAACAATCTTCTTCTGTTAGTTGCACTTTCGCTAATAGCTGAAGCAGTTCCTCATAGCAACCATGAATGTCACCGACTACTATTGTTCGCATAATGCAAATTTAATTAAAAAAATTATATTTATGATCTGAAAATTATTACTAATGTAGCATTATTTATTACAGGACTTACGCATAAGTAACGAGAATCAAGGGTTTAGAGAAAGGGTGTAGGGGTATAAGTGTTTAGAACCCATATACCCCCACACCCTTACACCCGGACATAGCAAATAGTCTCTTTGCGTAGAGTAAATTTAAGAAATATTCAGATTCCTTGGCGAAGAGTGGCGGCGATCGCTAGCATACTACTAGTTTCTTACATCCTGCTCAAATTCTATATTCCTCGCCTCTTGGCATTTATGATATCGCCACCAGAGAGCAGTTTCCTGTCTCTGGAACTGGAAAAATGACGTTAAATCGCAAACTTGGCTTCTACACAGTAGATGAATATGCTACTGATCACCGTGGTGGTATATATTACCGCATCTACTCAGGTGGTAGCGGTATTAGCCCTGATACTACATCCTATGGTTTTGTTTACCAACCTAATCGAAAAGGAAGCTCGTTTAGTGCTGCTAATTATCAAGTATTTCACCTAGATGAAAACTGGTATTGGTTTCGAGTATCTAACGATTGGTAATTAGGAAGTTATAACTATTAACTATAAATTTATGATTATTTTATACTCATGAAATACCTCAAAAGTACTCTCAAAATATTAGTTTTACTCAATTGCATCACCTATCTCCAAGTACCTGCGGCTTGGGCTGATGTTTTACCTCCCGGAGAATCTCCAGTTTCTTACTGTTTCCAACTAGCAAATCTCAATAAATATCCCAATTATTTATTAATTGCTCATATAAAGTCACAGAATCCCAGTGTGCCGACATATAACAGAATTCTAAAACAAGATAAATGTTTAGAATTAAATGGTTATCGAGAGTACAGCGATATCTATGCCATCAAAAAATCACAGGTAAAATCTCAAGATATTATCAAGAGTAAAGAAGGTGAATCAATCAAAAATTTGAATAGTAAAAAATCTCTGTTGATTCCCACAAAAAAGAGTATTTACTCTCAGCGATTACTACCGGATAGATATGGTGTCAAGCAGGTAAATGATATTTTAGAAATTGTGGCGATCGCACCTAAATCTTTTGATTTGAAATATAAAGAAGTTATCTATACTTTCCAACAAGGCAATTCCGAAAAAAAGACGTATCAAACACAGGATAAACGACCTTTGCCATCTGTCGGTACTAAGTTTAATTTCTTAAACTTGATAATTCCTAGCTTATCTATAGTTGGTATGATGCTAGTTTATCAAAAATCAAAACTTTTCAAAAACCAAAATTAATTTGCAGAAGATGTCAGTAATTGCTGCTATTGCTATAGTATTAATTAGTGCCATATTGTCGGTAGCTTTTCCCCTAGCTACTTACACTTTTACCTTAGCAACTTTTGGACTGACACACGTTTTAACAGAATTACATTATGTCAATAATCGCTTCCGCCAGCGTCTTGGCAATAATTTTCGTTGGCGAATTAGTCAATTACTACTACTAATTATCTGTGTTCGCAGCTTGCAAGTTTTGGCTTTAATTCCAAGCTGGGTAAGTGTACCTTTGGAATTAAGCTGCGTAGTCGGATTAGTTGTATTAACAATTCCAGCACTAGCAAAAAAAGACTGGCGATTGGGAATTTTAGGAAGTGTATTATGTGCCTTTCTCACAGTAGGAATATTTTGGTCAGCAACTCTCACATTATTATTGTTCACTATCTTGCATAACATGACTCCTGTGGGATTCATAGCTGAAAAATTGCAGGGTAAACACAGAAATTATGCTTTATTCGCCTGTACTGTGGTGTTCGTTCTAATTCCTGTAGTGATTCTTTCTGGACTTCCTACCCAAATTTTATCCTCTGTTGGTTTCGTAGCATTAGAAGCATCTTTCGTTCCCATTGGCGGTATCACCTTTCATTTAGGGGCATTCGTACCACCGCAATTACATGATCAAGCGATCGCAATTCCTGCTTTTTCCGCCGCCGTCTTTTTACAATCTATGCACTATGCTGTTGTAATTGGAATTTTACCAAAGTGGGAAAACCCTACTCAATCTAAAATGGCTAACAGGTTATTTTCTTGGTTAGCGGGATTTTTAAGTACATTGTTATTTTTGGGTTTTACTATATCATTCATCAATACTCGTGCCATATATGGAATTATATCCGCCGTTCATGCTTGGGTAGAAATTCCGATTTTGCTGTTAGCTTTAGCCATCCCAGAAACCAGCACAATGAATACTGAAACTGTATCATCTCAACAAACCATTAATTAGTAAACCTCCAAGAAAGGAAGCTGTATTAGCAATCAAAGATAACAATAAACCTTGTGTCCAACCTAATTTTAAAATTAGCGTATACCAAATACCCTCAACAATTACCACACAACTTTCTATCAGTCCCACTCTCAAAAAAAATTCCATATAGGGAATAAGAATTTGGTTACTTTCCCAAGCTAAAGGATGGGTGAAGAGAGTTGCAACACAGGCTAATATCAACACATTGTAGATATCCTGCCAAGAAGACAGTTGACGCGTAATTGCTAAAGTAATTAAAACTATGGGTACTTCAATTCCCCAGGAAATCAGTAATGCTAACAACTGCGTCATAATTGAGAATCACGTTAAATATTATGTGCCATAGTCAAATAGCAGTTTCTTGAATCCTAACTATTGTTATGTTTACCTTCAATTCCAAATATTTTTACTTCACACTAATACTATTTCTCATAGAGGTATGTATTGCAGTGTTTGTAGATGACAAATTTATCCGCCCGTTTATCGGTGATGTTTTAGTAGTTATATTAATTTACTGTTTCGTCAAAGCTTTTTGGAAAATCAACTCATCTATAGTTGCGGTATCAGTTTTTGCATTCGCTTGCATTATTGAAATTCTTCAATATTTTAAATTCGTCAATTATTTAGGATTGCAAAAATATAAAGTTATGGTTGTTATCTTGGGTAGCACATTTGACTGGAAGGATATACTTGCTTATGCCATAGGTACAATAATCGTTATGTGCTTGGAAAATAGAAAAGTAATTACGAATTAATGTGAGTACGATAATTTTAAAACATCATGATACTATCTCAAACCTGTCCCTCAATTCCTCTAGCATCACCCCGAAAATATTAGGCATGGGGAGAGAACTTAATCAGGACGCTCCCCCTGCTGTTCTTGATTGACTGTCAGTATTTTGGCTCAACTACATTATCTGTATCAGAGGTCTAATTACCACCAGGGGGAGCAGCATGAATTAAATCTGGCTTTTCTTCAGTAGGCGGACGTTCAATAGATTGATCTGATGTTGGACGTTGATCTCGTTCTAGAGTTGGTATTTTCACAGGTTGACCTGTGGCAATAGATTGATAGAGTGCTTGAATAATCCGCACATCAATCAATCCTTCTATGCCATTTGGTTCTGGTTCTTGGTCTGACAAAATACAATCAGAAAAATAGCTAAATTCAGCCGCTAGCTGATCATGTTGGGCAAAAGTGCGCTCTTGAGTTTGACCCTCAATCGTTAAATAGCGTGTGATTTCTCCTTGCCATGTGTAGGCAGATTCAACGAACAAATCACCTTTAGTTCCCACCACTTGATAATTAGAAACTTTCGCACCACCAAAGCTACAAGTAAATGTTGCTAGCCGTTCATTAGGGAAGCGTAGAATCACGCTAGCCATTTCTTCAACTTCGCTAAAGCGTTGCTCTCCCTTGGTGGCGGCTACAGCAAACACTTCCGTTGGTTCATCCTGAAACAAGTAGCGCGCAGCATTAATACAGTAAATTCCAATATCGTAGAGTGTTCCACCACCAGTGATGTCTCGTAAACGAATATTACCCTGTTCTACTTGTTGACTAAAAACTGAGTTAAAAACTCGTGCTTCACCAATTTGGTTTGAGCTAACTATTTCCACTGCTTCTAAATTTGCTGGTTCTAGGTGTAATCGATAAGCAATCATCAGCTTTACACCATTGTCGTTTGCAGCCTTAATCATGGCTTCGCACTCTTGTTCGGTTACAGCCATTGGCTTTTCACATAAAACATGAATTGCTTGATTAGCGGCACGCACACTGTAATCGCAATGCAAATGATTGGGTAATGCGATATAAACAGCATCAATTTCATCACTGGCTAAACAGTCTTCATACTCTTCATAAGAGTAAGTATGCTCAACACCATACTGTTTGCTGAGTTCTTCAAGTTTTGTGGGGTCATCTGAAACTAGAGCAACTAATTCCGAATTTTCAGCATGAGCAAATGCAGGTAAGGCTGCTTCTTGAGCAAACCAACCCAAGCCAACGACTGCATAACGGATTTTGCGATCGCCTTTGGTAGTCGTCATTATTAGACCTCTGAATGAAAAACTTGTATCAAAATTGCTCTTCTACTTTCGTCAAGTTTTTCCAGTGTTCCATCCTACGGATGAAATAGATGATCATTGTACTTAAGTATTATGTTTCACAAGAAACAAAAGCTGAAGTTTACTACCAACTAGTACAACACGGTGTAAATCAAACAACCATTTAAAATCAGCGAAAAATTATTTTACCTTTTACTTTTTACCTTTGTGTTCTAGGCGATTTGAAAACTAAAGTTGAGACTTGCCCAATTATTCACGTCTAATATATACACATCGGTAGCTGTACCACTTATTTCAGTTTTGACTGTACTAGCATTGTGTAAGTCTTGTAGTAATGCTTGGGCAATTATTAAAGGATTAACTAGTGTACTAATTGGTTGTTGGTCGCCTGTGGGATACTTGGCAATTTCTAAGGCTTTTAAGGTTTCTTTAAAGGGTGCGGTACTCAAAATTAATTGGTATTCGCATTCATAGGCTGGGCCAGAAATTGTCCATCCTGATGTTGCTGCGGTTTGTGGTAAGGTGATCGTTTCACCAGGAGCAATGGCTATGGGTTGTAGTTGCATTTTATTGTCGGGGGTGTCGGCTTCTGGGATCATTTGCCAAGGATAAAATGCGATCGCAGTGCGATTATTCTTCATCCCCAACAGCATTAAATAAATTGGGTTTTGGCTTTTGTTCTGGACTCGATACTGTACCCTGCTACCAATAGGAATGACGGGAGTTTTGAGGGTGGAATACTGGGTACTAGATGATTTTTTAGCGGAAGTATCAGCTACAGCATTCCGCAGGGTTTCCCGTTGTAATACTACTCTTGGCGCAATTCCCACAACTTCTAAACTCACTTTCACCGGTAAGCGAGACGAACCTGCATTTTCTGTCAGTCGCCATAACTTTGCCGCTAACAGCGTGGGGAATTTTGTCGCTAGACGCAACGCAGCTACCTTCACAGCTTCCCCAAAATCTCCCGTGGTGCTGGGTATTGGTTCACCACCCAGAGAAAATAAACCGTAACGACTGGGGGTTTGGAGTAGTTTACCAAATACGTAATCTGCTGGTTGTTCCCCTTCTACTACGGTGGACACATGAGGAACAGCGGCAAATGCACTAGTAGCGTCCACCCGTTCAATTCTTTCCAAATTTGTATTTAAAGCTACTGCTAGATTAATATTTCTCGGTAATACCCGCAAGGTTTCTTGGAGAAGTTGTCCAACTTGCAGAGGAGTAGCATCACTGATTTTAGCAAGTTGCGCTTTGGCAGTTAATCCTGTGCGCGATCGCACGACTAACTCTTCTCCAGTTTCTAGAGCTAGTCGAGAATTGCTACCGTAGTATTCTAAAACCTGAGCAGGTAGTCCTCCTAACCATATCTGCACGGCTTTACCGTCGTCTTCTGTAGCGATAATTGCACCTTCAGCCCCAATATTGCCATCGGGAAGCAGATTTTCTATTGTCACTCCGGCTTGATTTTTCTTGTTACTGAGAAGTGCAGGTTGCTGTTGACTACCCAACTGGGACATCGCACTAGCAACACGGGAAAAACTAACTTGAATGGTTGTAGAGGGGATAGATTCCCATAATTGTTGCGTCAACGCGTAGGTAAATAACCCTGCACTAAATCCAGATAGTAAAACTTCCCTGGCGACTTGCTGCATATCTGAGGTAGCCGACAGCACCACAGCCGGACTGTTTAGTTCAGTATCTTGAGTTTTGCTGGCAGTTTGGGTTTTGAGTTGCTGCAAAAAAGCTAATTCGGCTGGTGCTAATTGCGCTTGTGCTGATTCTAAACGGGCGCGAATTCTCAAGCCTTTAGTTTGGACTGTATTCGGGGGATAATAACTAGTATCTAAGACTGCCGTTATTCGGTCTGTAGACAGCGATCGCAATAATAATAATAAGGTTTCTTCTAATAAATAATTACCGACTGGAGCATTTTGTAATGCTTGATTTTCATCCGTAGGAACTAAAGCATTTTGAATTTGCTCCGGTGCTACCTGAATGCGTGTCCCATAACCGCTAAAATGAAAGACTACCACATCCCCAGGTTTGGCTTGCTGGGTGAGGTGTTCCTCAAAAACCGCTTCAATGAATTCTCTACTAGCTTGTTCATCAGTCAGCGTCAGAATATCTGAAGATTGGAAACCGAACCGATGAATTAACAGTTCTTTTTGCAGTTCGACATCAGTTAGACAACCATTGAGAGCAGGAATATTTTTGTAATTATTAATACCAACTAATAATGCTAATTTACGTGGTGTCGGCTGGGCTAAAGCTTGATAATAGCGGCCACTAACAGTCAACCATTCAGCTTCAGTCACACCCAAAACAGCGAGTATTGAGCCGATCCTTTGTATAAAACTCCGACGCTTCATAGTTTAGGGGTGTAAGGGTGTAGAGGTGTAAGGGTGTAGGGGTGAATCCTGGCTAACTCTTCAATTTTGAATTTTGAATTGATGACACCCCCATACCCTTATACTCCTTTTAGGCTAATACTTGTGCTCGCATTGCCCTTGCTAATTCTGCGGCTACTTCGGGACGAGAAAATTCTGGTGGTGGTAATTCACCACGACGGAGCATTTCTCTGACTTTTGTCCCAGATAGGTGAATGCGTTCCTCTGGTCTGCTAGGACTGGTTTTGGTAGTTGCCATTTGTTTGGTGCGGGTGCAGTAGAACGCGTGTTCAAACTTCATGGGAACAATACCCAATTCCCCAGGCTCAAATTCATCGAAGATATATTGAGCATCATAAGTACCATAGTAGTCACCCACGCCTGCATGATCCCGACCGACGATAAAGTGAGTACAGCCATAGTTTTTCCGCACTAAAGCATGGAAAATCGCTTCACGGGGGCCAGCATAACGCATGGCGGCGGGATTAATTGCCAGGATTACTCGGTCTGCGGGGTAGTAGTGTTCTAGCAAAATTTCATAGCAGCGCATCCGCACATCCGCAGCGATATCATCTTCTTTGGTCGCGCCAACCAAGGGATGCAAGAATAGACCATCAACGATTTCTAAAGCACACTTTTGAATGTATTCATGGGCGCGGTGGATGGGGTTACGGGTTTGGAAACCGACAATTGTTTTCCAACCCTTATCTCTAAACATCTGGCGTGAAGCAGCTGGGTCAATTTGGTAGGCGGGGAAATAGGGGTGGGAGTCGCGTTGCAATAGCCAGACATCACCAGCGAGATTTACTGCGCCTTGGTTATAAACTACCTGTACACCAGGATGTTTAGCATCATCAGTACGGTAGACGTTAATGGCTTCACGAGTTTTATCGTAATGATATTTCTGTGTCAGTTGTAAAACCCCGACATAGTCACCTTGGGGGTTATCCAGACGCACAAGACTGCCTTCTTTTAAAGGTGCAGCTACTTCTTCACTGACCGGGAGTGTAATCGGTATTGACCATACAGTACCGTTAGCTAGACGCATTTCTGCCACTACGCGGTTGTAGTCTTCCTCATTCATAAAACCAGTGAGTGGACTAAAAGCACCGATCGCAATCATTTGTAAATCAGAAAGCGAGCGCTCGTCAAGTTGTACCCGTGGTAAAAACTCGCCTTTAGAAAGAAACTCTGCTCTTTGTTCTGGTGTGGCAATACGATTGACTAACTGTCCACCGTGTGGTGCAATGGCATCTGCATGCTGACTCAACTTCAATCCCCCCTTGGCGATAACTACGATTGTTGCGAACTATGTACTAACTAACTTATCAAAATGCTGGTACGACTAAAAAAAATAGTTTAGTGAAAATTTAAGAATTGGGCATGGGAAAATATCAAGCGAGAGGATGAAAGTATTCTTGACACCTCTACAAGATTGTTACAGCTAATCTACTATGAAAAAATACTCTCAAAAATTACTGCTAATTACTGGAATAATTTGTAGTTTTACTTTGTCTCCCTTGTTGGCTCAAGCACAACGACAGGTGACGAATGCTCAAATTGCAGCCATGATAGAAGCATTGCGTCTCGCTGCACCACAAACAGGTACAGCCAATGATGTATTGTACACTGATTGGCAAATCAAACCAGAAACCCTCAAGGCTTGGTCAAGGAATTGTCTCAAAAGAGAAGTTACACCAGCACAGTTTGAAAATAACCCAACGCTAACGCGCCAAGTCATTGGTTGTATTATGCAGCGCGAGTTAAACCAGCAGTTTCGCACTACTAATAATGAAATTGCTGCTGTACGCAGTGCAGCTTGTTGGTGGATGACTGGTAGCTACACAGGCTGTAACAGAGGTTTTACTGGTAGCTATGTACAGAAAGTTGTCAGTTTTTATCAGAAAGAGCGTGCAAAATAATTAGTCAAGAGTCATTAGTCATTAGTTATTCTTACCCTGCGCCTCCGCTTTCCCAGTCCCCTTCCTTTCATTGAAACCCTTTAATTGATTTTTTGGGCTTTTTATCTTTAGGTTTAGATTTATTCACCTCCACAACAGCAGATTGAAATAATTCGTGCAGATGTATAGGAACACTGGCAATTTCTGGTAAATCTGGATTGATGGGTTTGTTGTATTCTTGCAGGAGTTGGTCTAAGTCATTCACAAGACTAAATTCTGGGCGTTGCAAATAATCTTGTAATAAGTTTTCCAAGGAATGAGGATAATTTTCGGCTAACCGATGCCAAATAAAAGCATTAATATTTTTATCTTCGAGATAATGACGAATTAGTTTTTCAGCACCCTCGATAGTTCGCCAATTTTCTGTTGTTAATAGTGTTTGAAATTTAGTATAGGTTGGTAAGAACATCTGTCCCCAACGGGGATGAGAAATAGCGGTAACTTGTTCTGCTTTTTTCAATTCCGCAGGCAAATCAATTTTTGGCATGACCATTTTACCGTTGCCATTTCGTTTATTAAATATCTGCGATACTAATTTACTATCAGCACCAGTTTCTTTAATAGCTGCTTCAATTTCTGCTTCAGAAACACCCGCTTCATCTGCTAACTCGCTCAGAGATTTATTTTGATTCATTCCCAATGCTGCCAAACGTTGCTCAGAAATTAACTCTTGAAATTCTCCAATTTTCTGATTGAGTTGATATCCAGGTAAAGTAATTTCATCACACCCAAAAAAGTCAATAAACTGCTCGTGGTATTGAGATACAGACTGCCAAGCAGCTTCTAGTAATTCCGGCGCGTCACTGTACAGATAATGTTTATGTTTTTCTTTAAAATTACCGATGGCTATGGCTAATTTTGGCTGTCCTAATTTACCAAGCAGGGTATATTGCCCAAAAAATGTCCAGTAAATATCAGTAATAGGTGCGATACGAACTAATAATATTTCTCCGATTTTCAAGCGTAGAATCGCTTGCAAAGATTGATTATTATTGGGTTGAATAAGATAATATTTATCTGTTAACCAGTTTCTTAACTCTAAGCGATCGCCCTCAATTTTAGCAATAGCAAATAACCCAATAAAACTACGATGCCAACTATCGAGTAACAGGCGATCACTCTCCGTAATATCTGTAGATTGCGCCGTAAATAACTCTATTGGTGATTTTTCTCCAACTTTCCCTTCCACTAAAAAGCTATCGATAATTAAATCTTGCTGTGTACTATCTTGACCGCGGCGTGATTGTTCGGCTGCATAGCCCTGTTGTGTCACTATCGCGGTAGTATAAGGATGTACAAAGCCCAAAACGAAGACACAGAGCATGGTAGAGCCTCGTCCACCCAAAAAAACCGTCAAATTTGTGGATGAATATTGTCTTTGGTATAAAAAACTGTTTTCAGATGTCAGAAATTTTGAAGCGTTTAAGTATCTGCATATAGGGTGTATTTCGGAATTAAAACGGAAAAGCTTGCCAGAAATAGCGAAAATTGTCGGGCTAGATAACTATCAAGGGCTACATCATTTTTTAACTAC
>DVDT01000070.1 GCA_015296085.1 Trichormus sp. M33_DOE_039
ACAGTTTTTCCTATTCCTCAACTGTATGAGGGTTTTTCTAAGCTTCAAGCCATCGTTTATAGGCTCACTTCTCCAATTTTAACCTTCCTGGCTCACCCTGAATTCTATTTTTCCTCTGCCTAAAGTGACACAACAGGGATAGATTTCTAATGCTTGTGCTAGTTCTCCTTCTGCATCTAGGACAAAATCTAATAATGCTTGTTTTAAAAAGTGCGATCGCTCTAATATGGTATCCACAAGTATATCTCTCGGCACAACAGTTATAGCTTAAGGCTGATGAGGCGATCACAACATCTAACAACAGCTAGATTTTTTAACATCTACATTAATCAAACATATCAGCTATTGTCGCGATCACTCCTGTTGTCACGTTCCCGGTTGCCATTATCTCTATTATCACGCTCTCTGCTATTCTCATTTCTGTTGCCACGTTCCCGGTTGTCATTATCTCTATTATCGCGCTCTCTGCTATTCTCATTTCTATTGTCACTATCTCCATCGTTCTCATGTCTATTGCTACGCTCAGAGTTGTCATTATAACCATCATTTGTTTGTGCTAACAAATACTCTGAATTAACCAAGTTGGTCTTTTCATTAGCGTAGTTACTGATATCTGTATATGCAGCTTTATTTATTTGCTGCCAAGCTGACAAAACTGTAATTGAAGCTATGGCAAAAGCCACAGAAATATTCTTGCTAATCATATTTATTCTCCTGATTTATTTATTGTGTTTTGATTATTAAATTTACTCGTAGTAAATAAGGTTTTTATATTCTTATGTATCTATATTAGATTGTTATATAAATAGTTAATCTTTCTGCTGATATAAAGAGAAATGGATGCTCTATCTCAAGAGAAAGATGTCAGCCAGAATCATGAATGATGAACCATAAACGCATAAAATATAGAACTTTAAGCTGAGATTTAACATATTAGGGTGTTAATCTTGAATTAAGCTGAACTACTAAAAGATAAATTTTGACAGATGATTGCAAACCCCAGTTACACCTACATTTCACCAGAAGACTATCTCCAAGGCGAAGCAACCAGTCCCATTAAACACGAATACCGCCAGGGCGAAGTTTACGCAATGGCTGGGGCGAGTAATACTCATGTGATTATTGCTGGTAACTTATTTGCTAGACTCAGAAATCATTTACGTGGGAGAGGATGTCAAGCTTACATCTCAGACACTAAAGCCCACATTGAATCACGGAACATCTATTATTATCCCGATGTGATTGTGAGTTGTGACCAACGGGATAGAGCATTTGAGAATTTTATCCGTTATCCTTGCCTAATTATCGAAGTGCTGTCACCTTCCACAGAAGCTTTTGATAGAGGCGATAAATTCGCTGACTATCGCCACATAGAATCACTGCAAGAATATGTTTTAGTCAGTCAAAATCGGATAAGTATTGATTGTTTTCGCCGTAACCAAGATGGACAATGGGTACTTTATCCCTACGTCAAAGAACAGGAGATACATCTAGCTAGTATAGATTTTCGGTGTGCGATCGCAGACGTATATGAAGATGTAACTTTTGAATTACCCCAACCTCCAGCCGCACAAACACCGCCCATAATGCCATAAGGTTTTTAAATTAACCATACTCAATACCCAAGCCCATTCCCAATGGTCATAGCTTATTATGGACTGAGGAAACCACAAGGCGTAAGTATATGACAACTGTTGTTCAATCACCCTACAGCAGCGAACAGATAGCCGCTTGGTTGCGGGGACTGCTAACCATAGCTTGGGCTGACGGTAACTTTGACGAACAAGAACAGCAATTAATTGCTAATATCACCAAGGATGAATTAGCCCCTTGTCTAGAATGGGACTCACTGGAAGTCATCACACCAGAAGAACTAGCAGAAGTTTTGGGTAAGAATACACCAACTGCGGAGAATTTCTTGCGTACATCTGTTATGGTAGCGATCGCAGATGGTACATATTCTCCCAGTGAAGATCAAGTCCTACATCAATTTTGCCAAGCCCTAGGCGAACCAGAAGACATTCTAGCAGCCCTACGCCATACTCTAGAAGATAAAGAACAAGTAAACTCTATCGTCGCCACATCACTCACAGCCCCCACACCAGATGCACTTAGCCCCCTCCGCGAATGGCTAGATGGCTTAGATGTGCAAGACCCCAGAGTCGCAAGATTTTTGTGTAAGATGATTCCTTCCCAATGTCCTTTTGAGCGAGATGTCACCCTATTTGGACGCAAAATCGTACATATTCCACCATTATGTAAAATTAACCCCCTGTATGAGCAACTTGTAGGCTTACGCTTCCGCGCCCTCTCCTACTTAGCAGATGAATGTAAAGAAGATGTTTCAGAATATATTTAATTAGTAAAGATGCGTAGACGCTCGTAAGAGTATAATCACGTTTGTACAATCGCCATTAGTCAATAGTTTGGCATAATAGCAATTAGAAGGTCTAAGGCAAAAAAGACTAGTTATATAACATAGGATGTTGAAGGTGCGTTCATGGCAATGACGCACCATTATTATCAGTAGATAAAATTTCAGCAGATAAATAACTATTAACTATTGACCATTGACTATTGACTATTGACTATTGACTATTGACTATTGACTAATTATGCAATTTATCGACCAAGCAGAAATTGAAGTAGAAGCAGGAAAAGGCGGCGATGGTATTGTCGCTTTCCGAAGAGAAAAGTATGTACCAGCAGGTGGCCCTTCCGGTGGTAATGGTGGACGTGGCGGTTCAGTAATTTTCATGGCTGTAGAAAACCTCCAAACCTTGCTAGATTTCCGCTACAACCACATTTTTAAAGGTGAAAATGGCGGACGTGGTGGCCCTAATAACTGCACGGGTGCATCAGGTAAAGATTTAATTATCGAAGTTCCCTGTGGAACAGCAATTTATGATGCAGAAACTGGTGATTTAATTGGAGACTTAACCGAACGCAACCAAAAGTTAATGGTTGCTGTAGGTGGTAAAGGTGGTTTGGGAAATCAGCATTTCTTGAGTAACCGTAACCGCGCCCCAGAGTACGCACTTCCAGGACTACCAGGAGAAAGAAAACTGCTACGCCTAGAATTAAAACTCTTGGCGGAAGTCGGAATTATTGGTTTACCCAATGCAGGGAAATCTACCTTAATTTCATCTTTATCAGCTGCACGTCCCAAAATTGCTGACTATCCTTTTACAACCCTAATACCAAATTTAGGTGTAGTTAGAAAACCCTCTGGTGACGGCACAGTCTTTGCTGATATTCCTGGACTAATTGAAGGTGCAGCTGAAGGTGCAGGTTTAGGACATGATTTTCTACGCCACATCGAACGCACACGGGTACTACTGCATTTAATAGATGCAAATAGTGATGATGTTATCAGAGACTACAACACAATTCAGCAAGAATTAGTAGCTTACGGACGTGGTTTAGCTGAGAGAATGCAAATTATTGCATTAAATAAAATAGATGCAGTTGATAGAGAAACTGTCGATTTAGAAGCATTAGCGACGCAATTAAATCATCTGGCTCATGTTCCTGTTTTCTTGATTTCTGCGGTGACTAGGACTGGTTTAGAGCCAATGTTACAAGAAGTTTGGAATATTCTCGACCAAATTAACGCTATTGAAGAAACAGAGTTGTTGAGTTTGAATCAGCAGGTTTAAAGAAAAGTATGTGTTTTACGGCTATGTAAGGGTTGGAGAGTTTGCGCAAATCACCTCTAGCCGGCTGACTTTTCATGTTATCTGGAAAACCCCTCTCCAAACCTCTCCCCTACAACTTTAGAGACGTTGCATGCAACGTCTCTACATTTTCCCCCTTCCCTAGTAGGGAAGGGGGTTAGGGGTTAGGTTTTGCGTTAAATTGTCCACATAACGTGAAAAGTCAGCTAGCCGTAAAAAACAATTAGTTAATTAGCCCAAATTATCAAACTTGGTTTTATACTATTTCAGCTATGTATTAAAATTCTAGCCTCAGAGGATGTTTGAAAAGTCCTTGGTGATGTCTCAAATACTTTCAAATCCCCCTTACCAAGAGGAACTGTGATTCTAGTTCCCCCCTTTTTTAAGGGGGGTTAAGGGGGATCAACAAGTGTTTAGCGACACAGCCAAACACTTTTTGTTAAATATTCCAGTTACACTACCCGATGAAAGGGTTTGTCAGGAAATTACAGACAAAGTAAAATCATCTCGGAAAGCTCGTGAAAAATCTAAACAACTGCTAGAAATTGCTAAAACGGGAGTAGAGAAAGCAATAGAAACCGACGAAGCCACAGCAACAGCTTGGATGAATCAACAACTTGCAGCTTTGGGGGTGGAAATATCATGACCATTGCACAAGAACAACACTATTATTCTCCTGAAGAATACCTAAAAATGGAGGTGAATTCAGAGGAAAAACATGAATATATTGATGGGCAAATTGTTCTTGTGCCAAGTGAAACACCAAAGCATAATACAGTTGTGGGTAACTTTGGTGCTACCTTACTTTTCGCTTTCAAACGTCAGCCTTATCAAGTATTTATCCTCGGACAGCGTCTTTGGATTCCTCAAAAAAGAATGTATGTATATCCTGATGTCATGGCGATCGCAGGTAAACTAGAATTTGCAGAGGGAAGACGAGATACTTTGATTAATCCAGTGTTTATTGCTGAGGTGCTATCAAAATCCACCAGAAGTTATGACAGAGATGAAAAATTTGCGGCTTATCGGTCAATTCCGAGTTTTCAGGAGTATATTCTGATTGACCAGTATAAAATTCATGTTGAGCAGTATTGCAAAACTGATCATAATAAGTGGATTTTCTCTGAGTATGACGACCCAGATGTAATGTTGTCTTTGGCTTCTGTTCCTTGTCAGGTTTTGCTGGGGGATATTTACGATAAGGTGGATTTTGGTGTGGAGGAGTAGGCGGAATTTGTTTCACGCAGAGGCGCAAAGGTTAGACTTTGAGAAACCAGTGTTTCCGGTACATTAGAACGGCGACAGCCCACCATAATATAACGGTGACTAGGGCAAATAATAGTGAACCGTTGAATGTTCCAGCCCAAGATGCAAAGATGTTTTGATATATCCAGTTGTAGGTGCTGATAGCGGTTTCACCTGTACCGATTTTGGTTCGGACTAGGATTTTAATTAGTAAAACTGATGCGACGAAAAGAGCGATCGCATTTAGCCCCATAATTTCAAAAGGTTTACTCCAGCGTCGAATTAGTCTCACTTCAATTAGTTCATAACAAGCTGCAAGTAGCAATAACGCCCAACCGCTAGTAAAGACGACATAGGAACTTGTCCACAGTTTTTTATTAATCGGAAATACCCAACCCCACGCCCAACCAATAATTAAGCAACCAATCCCAAATAATGCTAACCCTACACTTGTGCGTGTTTGTACTGGTTGTTTGCGTATCCAGTCACCAGCAAAGTAACCAGCCAAAACACTCACAATAGCTGGTATGGTGCTGAATAGTCCTTCAGGATCTCCCATTAAGTTAAAGCCATCTCCCTTATATAGATGGGCTTTGGGGATAATTAAGCGATCAATATAAGCCCCTAAGTTGCCTTCTCTAGTCAACACACCTGCCCCATATTCTGGTACGGGAATATACATCATTCCTACCCAATAACCAATAAGTAATACAGCCGCTAGCATCCATTGACCTTTGGGCGGTAACTTGAGGACTACTAAGGAAGCTAGCAGGTAACTTAGGCTAATACGCTGTAATACCCCCATGATGCGAAGGCTGCTGAAATCAAAAGTCCAAACGCCTTGATTCCAAAAACCGTTGAGGAACAAGCCTAAAATAAACAAAATTGCTGCACGGCGAAATATGCGCCAGTAAACAGCCGAGGTGGCTTGATTATCTTGGGTGTATTTAGATAAGGAAAAACTCATGGCTACACCGACAATAAATAGAAAGAAGGGAAACACTAAATCGGTCGGTGTGCAACCATGCCAATCAGCATGAGTTAAGGGAGGATAGACATCATCAACGACTCCCGCCATATTGACGAGAATCATTCCCGCAATGGTAATACCACGAAAAACATCAAGTGAGGTCAGGCGCATGGATGGAATAAGGTGTGTAGGGGTGTGGGGGTGTAGAGGTTTAGGGGATCAAAATCTGACTTTTCACGCTATTTTGAAAAGTTAATGTGAAACCTAACCCCCTAACCCCCTTCCCTAGTGGGGAAGGGGGAAAATTTAAAGCCTCTCTCCTTGCAGGGGAGCCAGTGCGTTGCGGTGAATCCAGCCCTGTCGGCGGGTCTCCCGCCGTAGGGGACTGGTGAACCCAAAGGGGGGTTTCCCCCGTTGTAGCAACTGGCGTGAGAGGTTTGGAGAGGGGTTTTCCAGATCCCGTGAAAAGTCAGATTCAAAATCCTTACACTCTTCCTCAATCGAAGATTATTTTAGTTAGCTTGAGCTTGGGTTGATACTGTTAATACTTGCGGTGGTGTCGCATCTGGGGGATAGAGAAAGTCTACTTCTACTAAAGAGCGATCGCCTGTTTTCATGTTTAATACAGCTAATGGTTCTCCTGGCTGGCCTCTCCTCTGCACTAAGTGGATAAAGTTAGTTTTAGGACGGCCATTGTCGTCTCGATATCGTATCCTTACACTACCCCTAAAAAATACTTGACGGGCTGGGGTAGTAAAAAAGCGCAGTCCCTGTTGTGTTAACTTATCCTCTTTAATTGGGGTTTGAATTGATACATTCACAGTTTGGGAACTAGAAGTATTGTTATATAGCGGTAACTTCAAACTATACTGAATAGCATAATTTCCATGCGCCCGATAAGCAGTATCAGGATAACGCACCAAAAGCGGCGCACTCTGAATTTGCTCTGTTCCCAAAGTTCCACCATGCAGGGTACTCAGAGGATAAGAAAATGCTTGTCCTGGTTGGGGAATAGTTAAATACTTAGCTTGGGGACTATCAACTATAAAAGCACGCCATTGAGCCCCACGCGCCACCCCAGCCACTCGCCCATAGATCCGGGGTTTACCAGTTTCTTCTAACGGTGTGGGCGTTTTATCACGTGGACTAGATACATCACTATTATTTAATAAGTTTTGCCACTCTTCTAAAGTTGGCGCACGTTCACTACCATCAACATTGGTACGGGCAAACATCGCCAAACTAGCTGCGTAGACTGTACCATTACTCCGCAGTCGTGCCAAAGTTGAACGACCGTTGAGGGGTGGTGTGAGTCCTTTCACGGGGATGGGTTGATTAAGTAGCATGCGACTTTCCCTGGCTGGAATCACAATTTGGGCGGGGAAAATATCTTGTCGCCGTCCTCTTAAGATATCAGACATGACGCGATCGCCAGGCCCCGCGAACACATTACCCAACAAATTCGGACTAAAAGAGGGTAACTGTATAAACGGTGCATCTGGTTGACTTAAATAACTCGCCCCTTGCAACACATTGACTGTGACTGGTTGGGCTGTGGGGTTATGTAAAATTACCCCTAAATACAATGAGCGCAAATCCTCCGGCGGTTCAGCTTTAGCAACGTGGTGCGCAAATACATCAAACCTCCCACGAAAGGGAAAATTTAAATGAGCTGATGGTACTTTTTTCCCTTCTGCTGGAAAAGTCGAAAGTAAAATCCCTTCCTTTAAAACTAATTCGGGACTATTGCTATTGAAAGTTGGGACTGCATCCAACTGTCCTGGTAACGGACGCACTTGTTGTGGTTGTACAACTTCTTCTGGTGGTGGTGTAGCAGGAGTTGATTGAGCAACGAGTAAACTGAGTAATAAATGCAACATAGCCTAAAAAAATTCATCTCCCGTTATAACAAATTAGTCATTAGTCATTAATCATGAGTTATTGGAAATAAGATTTTCTCCCTTGTCTCCCCTACACCCCTATACCCCTACACCCCCACACCCTGACGCTAGCAACTTATAAAAGTGCCAAATTGTTAATAATTAATAAGAAATCTGTCAAAATCTCTATCAAATTTTCTGGATTTAAAACTGGGACATGAACAAATATACAATGTGCTGTTAATTTATTTTGTTCTAAGTAGTCTAGTACAGAATAATAAAGACCTTCGCAAACAAATTTACCGCAGTCGTCACTAATATCAGTTGCCTTTGCTCCTGACACTAATTCTTTGACATCAATTGTTGTCTGTAAAAAACTTTCTCCACACCTTGCACCAAGTTCTACACTTAATTTTTGCCGACTAGCAGCCATGCCACAACAGACCACATAATCGGGTTGGTATTCCTGTATTTTTGCCATTACCCGAACACTAGCTAGCTCGATATCAACAGGTAACAGTCGCAAAAAATTTAAATCATAGGGGAGTAAGTCGAGTTTAGTGACTTCAAGTAATAAATCATCCGAAGAATTTGACGGTTGATTTTCCAGCCAAGTGTCAAAAGAAGTTAATAGTATTCTTTTCTTCATGGAAAATATTATTTAGAATAGAAAAACCTTCCATAAATAATTTACAAGGAATAAGTCGATGCCAGTGATTGCGGTTATAGACTACGACATGGGCAACTTGCATTCTGTTTGCAAAGGATTAGAAAAAGCAGGAGCAACTCCAAAAGTTACTGATTCCCCCAAGAAATTAGCTAAGGCTGATGCGGTTGTATTACCTGGAGTGGGAGCATTTGATCCCGCCGTCCAACATATCCGCCAACGAGATTTAGAACAACCGATTAAAGATATAATCGCATCTGGCAAACCCTTCTTAGGCATCTGTTTAGGACTACAAATTTTGTTTGAATCCAGTGCCGAAGGAACTCAACCAGGACTAGGAATTGTGCGGGGAAAAGTGAAGCGGTTTGTCCATGAACCTGGAATTACAATTCCCCACATGGGTTGGAATCAGCTGCAATTAACTCAACCAAAAAGCATTTTGTGGGAGCATTTGCCTCCTCAACCTTGGGTATATTTTGTGCATTCCTACTATGTTGACCCTGTTGAGGCGCAAATCCGTGCTGCAACTGTTACCCACGGTACACAAACCATTACAGCTGCTATTGCCCATGAAAACCTGATGGCAGTGCAATTTCACCCGGAAAAATCTTCTAACATTGGCTTGCAAATCTTGTCTAATTTTGTTTCCCAAGTACGGGAAAAAATCGCCGCTTAATAATGAAATTTCAACTTAGAGCTTCGTCATTTGTTCTCAGTCATTATGATTTTGCTACATACTATTAACTAGTGACTATTGACTGTTGACGATTGACTAATGAGTCTAAGAATTTATGGGAATCGCCAAATTAAAACTTTACCAGGGCAAGAAACCCGACCCACCAGTGCGCGGGTTAGGGAGGCAGTTTTTAATATTTGGCAGGGAGAAATAGTAGGTTGTCGCTGGCTAGACTTATGCACCGGTACAGGTTCAATGGGTGCAGAGGCTTTGTGTAGAGAAGCCAGTTTTGTGGTCGGAATTGAAAAATCAGGTCGCGCCTGTGCTGTGATTCAACAGAACTGGCAGCAAGTAGCGCAGGCGAGTCAAAAATGGCAAGTATTGCGTGGTGATGTCATCCAGCAGCTAAAAAACTTATCAGGGCAGCAGTTTGACAGAATTTATTTTGATCCACCTTATGCTAGTGGATTATATCAGTCGGTATTAGAAGCGATCGCTCACTATCAATTATTAGATCCTAAAGGTGAAATCGCCGTTGAGCATAACCCCCAAGGATGGACAGATATAGTAATTCCTAATTGGGAAATTTGCCGTGAAAAAGTTTACGGTAACACAGCACTGACTTTCTACAGAATTATTAATGGGGGAGTAAGAAATGAGGAGTAGCAAAGTTTTCCTCATCCCTCTCATTCCTTACTCAGCATAGGCTAACGCCCAGCTACGCTAACAGCACTCAATCAACCACCCAACTCATTGGGGCGTTTGTATTGCTTATAGGCAGCGTAAAACAACCCAGCGAGGGTAACTGTAATCAAACCAAGAACAATACCTGACAGCAGGGGTTCAACCACTTTAAGTCTCCTGTTTACGATTATTAAACATTCATTTCCCACTTATAATTTTACCAAATTGAGGATGAATCCCGCTTTCCACAAAGATTTTAAGCAATTGCTAGTCACAACAAAAGTCCCGGATATGCTTGCAGTCAGCATCAAGAACTTTTAAGCTATGTGTAGGAAATGAAAATTTTTGAAAACAACTAGACTTTTACAGCACAACTTTTGGATAACCAGATTACCAAACCTGAAACTCTGATTCAGCAGTGCGCTTTACTGGCTCTGGCAATACTGCTAGCAGTCTTTTTGGGCATTTTTGGTGTTCAGATGATTCAAGCCTCTGACCCATACGTCAAAAGTGTTTTGGCACTGTCAGGAGACCCCATACAAGGACACGCGATATTTCAAATAAATTGTGCTGGCTGTCATGGTTTAGAAGCAGATGGACGAGTCGGCCCTAGCTTGCAAGCCGTTTCTAAACACAAGTCCAAGTATGGATTAATTAATCAAGTCATTAGCGGAAAAACACCGCCAATGCCCAAATTCCAGCCCAATGCTCAAGAAATGGCAGACCTTTTGAGTTACTTAGAGAGTTTATAAATTGATATTTTCATCACAAAAAACAGTAGGTGAGTCAAGTTTATTGCTCACCTGCTGTTTTTTGTGAAGCATTATTTTTGCCTATATTCTCAACTTCTTTGAGGCTAGATATTGCAGGAGTGTATGTGTACGCCCCTAGCAAACATTTTGGCTTGTATACTTTGCCGTCATAGTTAAATAAAAATAAGTACAGTTCTGAGAAAACTTTACATAAATGCTCTATTTTTGCTATTAAAGTCTTAAAACTGCCAAGATAAAGAGTCATAGTAGAACTGCTGTGCAGGACGCTGACTCAGGATATATCACCGCAAAAAGCCAAACTCAATAACACTATGACTGAAGTGCTGCAAATCGGCGATCGCAAAATCTCAGCCAGTGAAATTATCCCTTTACTGGCCAATTATCAACTGTTACCGCAACTCCTAAGGGAATTAATTATTGATGAAGCCATAGTCAATATAGAGTGTAATCCTGAAGAAGTCGCCCAAGCTAAACAGCGTTTTTGTGCTGAAAGACAGCTAACACAAGCAGCCGACATTCAAGCATGGATGGCGCAGCAAGGTTTGAGTTCTGAGCAATTAGATCATCTGATTTTTCGTAAATTAAAACTAGAAAAATTTAAGCAAGTCACTTGGGGTAACAAACTAGAATCGTATTTTTTTCAGTTGAAGGGAAAACTCGATAAAGTCATTTATTCTTTACTGCGGACTCAAGATGCTGGACTAGCGCAAGAACTCTACTTCCGTCTCCAAGCCAGTGAACAGTCTTTTGCGGATGTAGCACAGAAATACTCAAAAGGCCCAGAAGCTCAAACTGGGGGCTTAGTAGGGCCGGTAGAACTAAATACCCTACATCCAGCAATGGTACAACTACTGACTAATTGTCAACCGGGTCAAATATCTCCTCCAGCCCGCATCGCAGAGTGGTTGGTCATCGTGCGGGTGGAGAAATTTATCCCCGCCCAACTAGATGAACCCATGAAAGCACGTCTGTTAAATGAATTATTTGAAGGTTGGTTACAGGAACAGCAAAAGCAAGTCCAGATAATTCGGAGTTAAGGGCTGAGGAAAAAGTAGAGCCATCTTCTGTTGCTACAATCACTTAACTAAACTGTTGCGTATAAAACCTAGCATAGCGACCCTCAAGGGCTAATAACTCTTCATGAGTGCCTGATTCTAAAATTTGTCCGCGTTCTAATACTAAAATGCGATCGCACTTTCTCACAGTACTCAAACGGTGGGCAATAATAAATACTGTGCGTTGTTGCATCAGTCTTTCTAAGGCTTCCTGTACCAAAGCTTCTGACTCGGAATCTAAAGCAGATGTAGCTTCATCTAAAATCAAGATTTGTGGATTCAATAATACAGCACGGGCGATCGCAATTCTCTGTCTTTGTCCACCAGATAAATTTACACCCCTCTCACCTACCCACGTTTGATAGCCTTCTGGTAGTTGACTAATAAATTGATGGGCGTTAGCAATTTTCGCTGCTTCTGCAACTGCGTCTAAATCATAAACCTCTTGTCCAAAGGCAATATTTTGCGCTACAGTCCCAGAAAACATGATAGTTTCTTGGGGAACTATACCAATTTGTCGCCGCAAACTCTCTAACGAGACATCCCGAATATCGACACCATCAATTAAGATTTGCCCGTTAGTGGGGTCATAGAAGCGGGGGAGAAGATTTACAAAGGTGGTTTTACCCGCACCAGACGCACCAACAAGAGCGATCGCTTTCCCTGGCATCGCTAATAAACTAATATCTTTTAGGACTGGTTCTCCTGGTTTATAAGCAAAGGTAATATGACGATATTCAACTTTACCCTGAACAGGCGGTAAATTTATTGCATTGGGTTTCTCTGTCACCGTTGGTTGCATCGCCATCAATTCAAAAATCCGGTCTACAGATGCTTCACCTTGCTTAAATTCGTTGTAGTTGTTAGTAACATGACCGATGGGGTCAATTAATAAACCGGCTGCAGCTAGGTAACTAAAAAATTCTCCTACCGATAAATTTCTTTGCTGAATTTGCCATGCTCCCACCAAAATTAAGGATAAGGCACTCAATGCTTCCAAAAATCCGATAATGGGGATCTGCACAGCCTTCAGGCGTTCAGCTGAATATTTTGCTTGAAAGCTGCGTTCTGCTTCCCGGCTAAATCTCGTGATTTCATATTTCTCGGCTGCAAATGCTCTAATCAAGCGAATCCCACTGAAAACTTCTGTGAGTATAGCTGATAAGTCAGATACACGATTTTGACTTTTTAGAGAATATTTACGTAAGCGTTCCCCAAACCAACCAATTAAAATCCCCATCAATGGTGCAACTATCACAGTGGCTAGTGTAAGTTGCCAATTCAAGTAAATCATATAGATGGGGATGGCAATCAACTGCAACACACAGGGTAGAAAATCATGAAACAGTTTATTAACTACTTCCCCGATGCGGTCGATATCTTCTGTGAGGCGGTAAGATAAATCGCCAGCTTTAGCAGTTTCAAAATAACTTAAATCTAATTTTTGTAAGTGAGTGTATATCTGCTTACGGAGATGGAAAGCGACTCTTAAAGCGGCTTTCGACATATAAATGTCTTGTATAGACTGAAAAACGCCACGTACTAGAAACACTAAGGCTAGTATGGCAGTTAATTGTGCGATCGCGATCACATTACCTTGACCAAAAGGATCTGCTAATTTCCCCGCAAAATTAATTAGCGTCAACGTCGCCAGCACATACCCCAAAATGCCGACTAGTCCCTTAATAATGTTCTGCCACTGTGGTCTAATATAGGGCAGCAGTTGCCAGTAATTAGAGCGGTTTTTCAAGCTGTCACATCCAAAAAAATATCATCCTCTGTTAGACGCTAGCAGCTTTTGGGTAGTTTCTCAAAGTTAATTTGTTGTCTAGTACATCACTAGGCGGGTAATAATACCTCTCTTGTCAGCCAGTAACTGGCTTGGTGATGCACAAGCAACATATCTATCAAAGAAACTCGTGTTTTTTAAACTATACAAATTGATACATCAAAATTTTGATGTTGATAAAATTATTTCCAAACAGACTATTATACTATAATCAGCATCATTAAAAGCATGGATTTATCTATGTTTTATAAATAATCCATTATCTTAAAGTTTTTGAAGATAAAAAATGAGATCAGAGCTTTTTTCTATGAATATGACAAGTCAACTTTATCTTGAGTTGATAAATATTCTATTCCCTTAAAATTTTTATAATTGGGTTGAGTTTAAAACCTTTTTAGTGAACTATTAAATAAATCAACGCTAAAATCGCCTTTATGAATTTCAATTTACAAATATCAAACAAAATAAATTATAAAAATGATCTTAACCGTTCATCTGATACTTATGCAATTACTTTAAGCTATCAAGCCGCAGTCAATGCACTAGGGCAAAAGGCACTTGCAGGATGTGAATTGTCGTGTTTGTTCCAAGATACAGTTACCTTAGTCGCTCAAATACTCAACGTCAAATACAGTAGAATTTGGCAAGTCCTTTCAGATAGTAATTCTTTACGTAAAGTAGCTAGCTTAGGTGAAAAAGTTGTAGCAAAAGACTCGACTGATATTAATGTCATCACCAATCAACAAGTGCAAAAATTGTTGGAGAATATTCAACCAATTATTAATCTCAACATACTTGATTCTCAGATAGATAATTATGCTATTTCCTTCCCTGTAGACAGTGTTAGTGGTTTGATTGCGCTAATTCCAGATGAGAGTAAACCTTTAGGTTTCTTGGAAGTCTATGCTACTGAGGAAAGGAATTTTTCTCCAGATGATGTACATTTCTTACAATCTGTAACTCATGTCTTAGCAACAGCGATTGAACGCAAACGTTCAGAAGCTTTAGTTTATACACAAAGCCAAGTTTTGGAACAAGTTGCATTTGGAGTTAATCTGTATGAAATCTTTAACAATCTTTGTATTTTAATAGAACAACAATTACCTGGGGCATATTGTTCAATTTTGGTTGTAGATCTAGAAAATAAGCGACTGCGGAGAGGTGCAGCACCCAGTTTACCAGAAGAATTTGCTAAGGGTGTTGATGGTTTGATGATTGGTGAATGTTGTGGTTCTTGTGGTACAGCAGCTTATAGAGGAGATTCAATATTTGCTAATGACATTACTACTGATCCTTTATGGGCTGATTTTCGAGATTTCGCCTTGAGCCACAACATTAGAGCTTGTTGGTCACCACCTTTTAAGTCTCAAAATGGCGAAGTTTTAGGAACATTTGCTATATCACATAAATTTCCTTGTCATCCTACTCAACATCATCTAGAAATTCTAAAAATAGCCACACATATTGCTAGTATAGCTACAGAAACATACAGAGCCGCATCTGCTCTGAAAAAAGCTAACAATGAGTTAGAAAGAAAAGTTGAAGAAAGAACATCTGAATTAAGAAAGGCTCTGCTAGACCTACAAAAAACACAAGCTCAATTAGTTCACAGTGAAAAAATGTCCAGTCTAGGACAAATGGTAGCAGGGGTAGCCCATGAAATTAACAATCCCATTAGCTTTATTGCTGGCAATCTCGGATATGCACATCAGTATTTTCATGATTTACTGGATTTAATTGCAGTCTATCAAGAGCAATATCCACAATCAAATCCCAATATAGCAGCTAAAATTAAATCTATAGATTTAGAATATTTGTGTGAAGATTTACCAAAATTAATAGCATCTATGAGATCTGGTAGCGAGAGAATTACAGAAATTGTTTTGGGCTTACGTAACTTCTCAAGATTAGACGAAGCTAAAATGAAATCCGTAGATATTCATGAAGGCATAGATAATACATTAATGATTCTAAATTACCAGTTGACACTACCTAATAAAATACCTGATATCCAAATAATTAAGGAGTATGGAAAACTGCCTAAAATTAGTTGTTATGTCAACCAGTTGAATCAGGTTTTTATAAACATTCTCAACAACGCAATTTACGCATTAAAGGAGAATATGCAAAATTGGCAGTCTGTAACTAAGATACCAATTATTCACATTAGAACTTTAGTATTAGACAATGAGAGGGTATTAATTAGTATCAAAGATAATGGCCCAGGTATGAAACCAGAGATAAAGGAACACATATTTGATCCTTTTTTTACTACTAAACCTGTCGGTCAAGGAACTGGTTTAGGCTTATCAATCAGTTATCAGGTTGTTGTAGAGAAACATCAAGGTAAACTTACTTGTATCTCTGCACTAGGTGAAGGATGTGAGTTTCAAATTGAAATTCCTCTGCGAATTTTAAATAATTGAAAATAACATCGTATTCGCTAGAGTTATCAGTTTTCCCTTTGGGAATGTCGATTCTAAAATCTTCGCCATCCAGTTTGTGTTTCTTCAACTTTATTGACTTTCTCGTGTAATAGCTTAGGTATTTAGGCTAAATCCAAATGTTATGGTAGACTTTAGGCTTTCGTATCTCTGCACACCCACAACCCGCAAGTACAAAAAAGCGGTGGCTATTAAGAATATAGTGTAAATATTGACGCCGCTCCTAACGATATTGAAAACCTTCCAATTCGCGAATCTTATAAGAAGCAGAATATTGTTAATATTACATCAAGTTCCTGACTGATAACATGGGGATGGGGTTACGGGTGCAAAATGGGAAAATACTGGCAAGTCCTCAAACTATTTTGGAGTGCTGCGATCGCCGCAGAATTAGAATATAGAATCAACTTCTTAATCGCTACTCTTAGCAGCTTAGGTAATTTAGCCGGAAGTCTATTTGGATTGTTCTTGTTTTACCGGAATGGGTATACTTTTGCTGGTTGGTCATGGGAAGCCGCTTTGATAGTTCTGGGAATTTTCACCTTACTGCAAGGTTTTTCGGCTAGCTTTCTTGCACCTAATCTTAATCGCATCGTCCGCCATGTCCAAGAAGGGACTTTAGACTTCATACTACTCAAACCAATTCGCTCTCAGTTTTGGCTTTCCACTTATACTATTTCCCCTTGGGGAGTTCCAGACTTAATTTTTGGTGTAATGATTATCGGTTACGCAGGCCAACGTTTGGGGTTGAAAGTGGACAACTATCTTCTCAGTGTAGTACCCCTATTTTGTGGTTTGGTGATTCTTTATAGTCTTTGGTTTATGTTAGGTGCGACTAGTATTTGGTTTGTAAAAATCTACAACGTTACAGAAGTTTTACGCGGTTTAGTAGAAGCTGGCAGATATCCAATGATAGCCTACCCTGCAACTTATCGGTTTTTCTTCACTTATATAGTCCCAGTGGCATTTCTAACTACTATTCCTGCCGAAGTGATGTTGGGGCGGTTGCAGATTAACTGGTTGATAGGTGCAGCTTTATTAGCGGTAGCTTTGTTTTGGATATCTACTTGGTTCTGGCGGTTTGCATTGCGTTTCTATACTAGTGCTTCAAGTTAGGAACATCTGCTTTGGTACACACTTGCCTAATTGAGGCTGAATAAATTAATGCTGTGAGTGCTGTAAGCCTTATACAAACTAATTTTCAGACTGTTTGTTACCCATTGAACTGGGTTAAGCAAAAAATTTTCTTTACCCCCTTGACGAAGGGGGTAAAAATAGCTAATCTAGATAAGTGTCAAAGGCAAGAGAGCCAAGACAACCGAACCGAGAAAAAAGAATACTTTGAAAGCGAAGAAGTAACCAATCCTCGTCAGAAGAAATTGGATTTGGGACTTCCCAAAGACTTAAACAATAATAGCAAGGAAACTGAGAGCAAGTATCTCAGAAAAAACTCCGGAATGAA
>DVDT01000014.1 GCA_015296085.1 Trichormus sp. M33_DOE_039
ATGTCTACACTGATCCTGGTCTTGATGCCTATGAGCAACAGTACCGAGAGCGCACACTTAAAAACCTCAAGAAAAAGGCTCAAGCTTTTGGTTTAGAACTCATCCCTATTTCTGACTCTACGGAATGTGTTTCTTAGGAGGGTTTTTGGCTTCGATGCAAATTTGCTTTAGAAAAAGTAGAAATATCCACCTCAAATCCTGTATGATTTAGCCTAGCAAATAAACCTCACATACTTGTTAAGCCATTATCCAAGACGTAAGATAGCCATAACTCAAAGAACAGACGACTGTTCAATACTGGATAATCGTTTTTTGGCAATCCTTTCAGGATATCTTTGACAATTTTGGGAAATGAATTTATATTTACTGTGAAATTAAAATATTCTAATACATAGCCCAAAATTAGCATATCTTGGGATATTTTACCAGCTCTTTCTTAACATTCAAGACTTCTGGATCATGAACATATTATGACTGGGCCAATTGTTGGCGAGGGTAAGCTGATTGGTACAGTTCATTTTGCCCGTACCAGTGGAACGCCAGCATTTAATACTCAAGATTTGCTGCAATTAAGTGCCATTTGCGCCTATATTTTTGCTAAACTGGCAAATTTGCGCTCTTCAGAGCAATTAAGTTTACTCAACCCTGAGATGGGTTTAACTCAACGAGAAACCGAGATTGCTTGTTTGGTGGCGCAAGGTCTGACTAATGCAGAAATCGCAGAGCAATTGTGGATTAGTCAAAATACAGTCAAGCAGACTTTAAAGCGAATGTTTCGGAAGTTTTATGTATCTAAAATGGCTGAGATGGTGGCGAAGTTACGGGTTTGTTGACTGTTGACTGTTAACAAACTTTAATCCTTACACTGTCTCAAGATAGATTTCAGCACCAATCATTACCTGTGATAGATAATCTCTAGAAAAATTAGTAGTTAAGTAAAAAATAAGCGTATGCACTAGAAATTTAACACTTTATCCAGTGGAGCGGCATTCATGGCGGAGCTTCCTCATCAGCCTTGGACTCTTTCTTTAGAAGAAATTTTTGATCAGCTTGATGTCTCCTCTCACGAAGGTTTGACGGAATCAGAGGTGGAACAGCGACGCAAGCAGTATGGTGAAAATCGTTTGCAGGAAGCTAAAGGGAAAAGTGCTTGGCAAATATTTATCGAACAGTTCCAAAGTTTGATTATTGGCATATTAGCGGTAGCGGCGGTTTTATCTTTTGCTTTTAGCCAATGGATTGAGGGAATAGCAGTGATCATCGCCATTGTAATTAATACGGCGATCGGTTTCTTCACAGAATATAAAGCTATTCGCTCAATGGAAGCACTGCAAAAACTCAGTAGCACGACAGCGAAAGTTCGACGCAGTGGTAGATTGCAAGAAATTCCTTCCGCAGAATTAGTTCCAGGGGATATTGTGGTTTTAGAAAGTGGAGATGCGATCGCAGCTGATTTACGCATCATTGAAGCCGCAAATCTGCAAGTAAATGAGTCATCGCTGACTGGAGAATCTGTCCCTGTAGGTAAAGATGTGCAACCGTTAGACGCGGATATTCCCCTGGCAGAACATCATAATATGTTGTACAAGGGTACGGCTTTAACTCGCGGTTCAGGGTCAGGGGTGGTAGTAGCGACTGGGATGAAAACCGAGTTAGGTCATATTTCTGAGTTAGCACAAAAAGCCGGTGCAGCAGAAAAAACCCCGCTAGAAAAGCGTTTGGATGAGTTGGGACAATGGTTGGTTTGGGTGACAATTGCCATTGTGATTGTCGTGGCGATCGCGGGAATTGTGGCGGGTAGAGATGTATTCTTAATGGTAGAAACTGCGATCGCTTTAGCTGTGGGAGCAGTCCCAGAAGGCTTACCAATTGTGGCGACTGTGGCCTTAGCGCGGGGAATGTGGCGTATGGCGAAACGTCATGCGTTGATTAATCAACTCTCGGCGGTGGAAACTTTAGGTGCAACTAGCGTTATCTGCACTGATAAAACTGGGACACTGACAGAAAATCAGATGACTGTGAGCCGCATTTTTGTGGATGCGGGGGAAATTGAAGTCACTGGGGAAGGATTAACTACTCAAGGGGAATTTCAATGCAACCATCAACAGATTAACCCTTCAGAGGATAAAGTCCTCCCAGTACTCTTAGAAGTGGGGATGTTATGTAACAATGCGGCTTTGCAGCCAGAAGGCTCAAATGAAAGTCGGGTAGTAGGCGACCCGATGGAAGTTGCGTTGTTAGTTGCGGGTGCAAAAGCGGGAATGCAGCGTCAGCAATTGCTGCAAAAAATGCCAGAAGTGAGGGAAGAAGCCTTTGACCCAGATTTAAAGATGATGGCGACGATTCATAAATTCGATAGTCAGTATCGATTTGCAGTCAAAGGTGCGCCAGAAGCGGTGCTGCAAGCTTGTACTCGCGTCCTCACTGACTCAGACGCAGTACAACTGACAGAGGAAGTACGACAAGATTGGCGAGAACGAGTCAATCAATTAGCACAAGAAGGTTTAAGAACTCTCGCCTTGGCGCAAAAAATCACTCCTTCCGAGAAAGCCGACCCCTACGAAGATTTAACCTTGTTGGGAATTGTGGGTTTGTTAGATCCTCCCCGTGAAGAGGTCATCCCAGCCATCAAAGAATGTCAAGAGGCGGGAATTAGAGTAGTCATGGTAACAGGCGATCAACCCGTCACCGCCAAAAATATTGCGATCGCTGTTGGTTTAACTGATGATCAACAAGCGGATGTCGTTAAAGGTAAAGACCTAAAAAGCTTTGAAGAACTATCACCAGACGAACGCCAACGGATCGTGCAATCTGCGGTGCTGGCGAGAGTTAGCCCCGAACAAAAGCTGAATTTAGTTGACCTGCATCAACGTCATCAGGCCGTGGTAGCGATGACGGGTGATGGTGTGAATGATGCGCCAGCTTTAAGAAAAGCTGACATCGGTGTAGCAATGGGACAGAGGGGAACTCAAGTTGCCAAAGAAGCGGCTGATATGGTACTCCAAGATGATGCTTTTGCCTCGATTGTGGCTGCGGTGGAGCAGGGAAGAGCTATTTTTAATAACATCAGGAAATTTACTGTCTATCTGTTATCCGGTAATGTCGGTGAGATTATCTTAGTAGCAACCGCTTCCTTACTGAATGCACCTTTACCACTGTTACCATTGCAGATTTTGTACATTAACGTCGTCAATGATGCCTTTCCGGCTTTGGCGTTGGGTGTAGGAGAAGGTGAACCCGCTTTAATGAAACGTCCACCTAGACCAGCACATGAGCCAATATTAACTCGTCGTCATTGGCTAGCGATCGCTGGTTATGGGTTAGTAATTGCAGCAGCTTTGGGGGGAGCATTTATTCTCGCTTTAAAGTGGCTGGGATTGAACGAACAACAAGCTGTGACCATTACATTTATGACCTTGGGTTTTACGCGATTGTGGCACGTTTTTAATATGCGCGATCGCGATTCTGGTTTACTGCAAAATGAAATTACCCGGAATCCTTATGTGTGGGGTGCGCTAATTTTTTGTACAGGATTGCTGCTGATTGCAGTTTATGTCCCTTTATTATCAAATGTATTGCAAACAGATGATCCTGGTGTCAATGGTTGGCTATTAATTGTGGGGATGAGTCTTGTACCTTTAATTATTGGACAAATTGCAAAGTTAATTAATCGTCAAAAAGGGAAACGCAAAATAAATAGTATTTAATATTATTGATATTCGCTCAAGATTTATCAAATCTTGAGCGATAGAAGAATTTCAGACCACCGATTTAATCAGCCTTGGATTAAATAGAATTAATCACGGTAAGGACGGCAATCGTAGCAGTAACGGCAGTAATATCTACGATCCCTGTCTCGATCATCTCCTCTAAAATCTCCGCGATCGCCGCGGTCTTGTCCACCAGCAATAATTTGCTGTTCTGTTGTAGATAAATCTACAAGTAAATCAGATGTGATCATTTCTATTGACATGATTGTTAACCTCACTTACGTACATAGGTCTAAATAACCTATAGCCCTATATATAGATATGTTTTTGATAGATTAAATTAACCTCACGCGATAAATTCAGCAGATAACTTTCTCGCTTGAGGCAGATGTTAATTGAGCTAATTTTTTTTAACGGTGTTATAGTCTTGGATCTATAGGTTCACTTTCCAACGCTAAAATCCCAAACACACATTCATGGACACGGCGTAAAGGCGCATGACTAACAAATCGTTCCAATGCTTCCACACCCAAAGCAAATTCACGCATGGCGAGGGAACGCTTCAAGGATAAACCCCGTTGACGCAGACGTTGCAAATTCTCTATGGCTGAATATTCAGGGCCGTAGATAATTCGCAGATATTCTTGTCCGCGACATTTCACCGCAGGCTGCACAATACCCCGACTACCTTTGACGATGAATTGCATAGGTTTAACTACCATCCCCTCACCCCCGGCTTGAGTCATTTCTGACCACCAATGTACACCCTCGGCTTGGCTGCTGGGGTCAGTTAAATCAATGACTTTGTAATTAGTGGCTAGGAGTAAAGTGGGGTCTGATTGAGAGATTTTAGCAGCTTGTTCCATGTGCCAACGATGGTCTTTATCTGTATGAACTTGTCCCTCGGTGGCTAGAATGTGGAAGGGCGCAAGTTTTAAATCTGCAATATCGTCAACCTGCCAACAATAGCGACGGTAAGCGGTGACATATTGACTGGCCATTTCTGCGCGTTGTTGGTAGTGAGCAAGTTGAGTCGCAACATCTAAACCGCGAGTAGTTGCCTGTTTTAATAAAGTTACGGCATCATTTAAAGCTAGCTTTGATGCAACTCCCACGGGTGCATACTGTCCACGCAACAAACCTTGCGCCTTAGCTGACCACGGCATCAATTCACAGTCTAAACACACCCAGTCTGTATTAAACTCTGACCAAAAGCTGCTTTGAGTCAGAGCCGCATTCACCCTTGCTAAAACTTGTGCTTCTAATTCTGGGTCATCAAAAAAGCGTCTTCCTGTACGGGTGTAGCAAATCCCGATACCTTCATCCACCACACCAAATCTTTTTTCGGCGGCTGCGATATCACGACAAATTACCACAATCACCCGTGAACCCATGTGTTTTTCTTCACAGACTACCTCTGTAATTCCTTGGCTTTGGTAGTAAGCGAAGGCTTGGGTTGGGTGTTCCAGATAGCCCGGTATTGAGGATGTCTCTGGGGGTGACATGGTAGGTGGTAGATAAATCAGCCATTTGGGGTTAGCTGCAAACCGACTCATGATTTCTAAAGCTGCGATCGCATTTTCCGCCCGAATGGTAATATTGGGCTGGAGTTTGGTATTAATAATCCGCTTACCCAACACATCTTCAATATTCAAGACATCATCTAATTCTTGCTGCGCTGTTCGGGTGATGCTATTATTCGTCAAAGGTTTAGACGGTTCGCGGTAAACACGCGCCGCAGGTACACTCACCAATTCTTTTTCAGGATAGCGCAAGGCAGTAAGTTTCCCACCATACACACAGCCTGTATCAATATCAATCGTATTATTCAACCATTCCGCTTCCGGTACAGGGGTATGTCCATAGACTACCAACGCTTCACCCCGATAATCACCCGCCCAATTGTAACGCACAGGTAAGCCAAACTCATCAATCTCACCTGTCGTTTCACCATACATAGCAAACTCCCGCACCGCGCCAGAACCGCGTCCTTGCATTTCTGCTTTCATCCCGGCGTGAGCCACCACTAAGCGGCCATCATCAAGCACATAATGACTGATGAGGGAATCTAAAAATCCTGCAAGTTCTTGGCTGAAAGGTTCACGCACTATATCGGGTAAGGCTGCAATTTCATCAATACTTTGCTGTAAGCCATGAGTTACCCGGACATTTTTACCTCGTAATTTCCGCAAAAACTTGTGTTCATGATTACCACAAACACAAAAGCCAGTTCCGGCTGCGACCATGTTCCGCACCAACTTGACTGTATCCAGGATGCGGGGGCCACGGTCTACTAAATCACCAAGGAACACAGCCTTGCGTCCTTCTGGGTGGTAATAAGTAGGGAAATCCCAAAAGGAATGGGGAATGGGGACTGGGGACTGGGGACTGGGTATTAATTGAGATTCTTTGTGTTGTTGGATATAGCCTAACTGTTGTAGTAATGCTTCTAATTCATCGCAACAGCCATGAATATCACCGATGATATCAAAGGGGCCGTGTTCGTATTTTTTGTTATTCCAAAGAGGTTGAAATTCGATTCCGACAGAAGTGATTTCCTCAACAGATTTTAGAGTGTATACATAGCGAAAACCCTCTTTTTCTAAACTGTGCAGAGAACGCCGTAACATTTGAGTATGACGACGCACAACATGAGAACCAAAATTGCGGTTACTCCTTTGTTGATTTCTTTCATGACATAATGCTTCCGGTAAGTCAAAAACTATAGCAACAGCAAAGCAATGATATTGTTTTGCCATTTGCAGTAAAACTTTACGGTCTTCAGCCTGTACATTAGTCGCATCAATAACAGTCAGCTTACCTGCGGCTAATCTTTTAGCTGCGATATAGTGCAGAACATCAAAAGCATCCCCAGAAGCAGACTGATTATTTTCGTCATTAGAAACTAAACCGCGACAAAAATCAGAAGACAACACCTCAAAAGGTTGAAAATGCTGGCGTGCAAAAGTAGATTTCCCCGCACCAGAAGCTCCAATCAGCACAACTAAAGATAATTCAGGAATAGTTATTTTCATAGTTATTAGTTACTCTCTTCCTCTCTGCGCCTTTCTTTGCGCCTTCGCGCCTCTGCGTGAGATTTAAAATAAATTTTCGGCAGCACTAAAGTATTTATGCAAGAAGTATCATCATGATTCATTAGCCATAGGATAAAACCAATTTAACCACTATGGACTATTGACTAACTTAGCAATAAATTGACTATACTCATCCTTCATCGGTAAGTCTAAATCTTGCCGGATGCGCCGTCGGAAAGCAGGAACACTTTCACCAGTGATAGGATTAAATCCTTCCTTTTGATATTCTTCCCAATAAAGACCGACACCGCGTTTTTGCCAGTTAGGAAGCTGATTAAAATTAATACCATGTTGGAATAAAATTTCATTTTTATCAGCCACAGATAATCCATTCATCATGTGAGTAGCTTGAGTTGCACTTTTACCATCTCGCCGCAAACACCAATAACAATGAGCATTTAACGCATTTCTGTGAGCATCTTCATTTCTCCACCGAAAATAGTTCACGACTTCTTCTACATTAGGAAGCTGTGAAATCCGACAATCAAAGCAACCCATGTCACCCAACAGTAAAGAAAATTTTGCGCTTGCTTCCCCAGCTAAAACCGAGTTTAATTTTCTCAATTTGCGATTAAAAATAGTTGCAGAGTATGCAAAAAGAAGTGAAATTTCATCACTTTGAGTATAACCATACTTAATATCGATACCACAATTCATCAGATGCTCAATTGTTGTTAGCATCATATCCCGAAAGCGCACATCATAAGGAGCTTCAAATTGATGTACCTCTTTAGTCAGGCGTGTAAAACCGCGTCCATCTAATCTTGCAACTATATAAATTCCAGGTAATACACAATGATCATGAGCGGTTTCAAACACCCGCATTCTAGTATCTAATTCATCAAATTTCACGCTGCCATTCCTCAACAGTAAACGAATAATTTAAATCTGGTTTGACTGTATAAATCGCATCAAATCCTTCTTGCCAATCAGGTGAAACCAGTTTTTTATATGTGCCTAATAACCCCACAAGCGGCACAATTTGTTTAGCTGGTCTTTGACTATTCCTTTGCTTACACTCTTCTAATTCAGTTTGAAAATAATACCCCACAACTCGAAAACCTTGCGCCTTTGCTGGGATAATATAACGCTGTCTTTCTTCAATATTCGGGTTAGTATTATCGATAATAAAAGATTGTTTACCCTCCAAACAAGCTTGTAAAAAAATCTGCTCTCGGTGACGAGTCTTGAGCATATCTAGATTAATCCGAATGTGGGTATTAAAAAAGTAATTAGAATAAAAAGTAGACTTACCCGCACCCTGAATTCCAATAAAAATAACAGCTTCCATTGTTTATCAATAGATTAATTATTGTAACTAAAAACTGCCATTTGTGTAGGTGAACCAAATTCTGCATCTTCTTCGCCTATAGGTTGAAACTGCACACTGTAACCAAACTTTATTGTGATTTTATTTGCCCAATCTTGAAATTGCGATCGCGTCCATTCAAAGCGATGGTCTTTATGTCGCAGTTTTCCCGCCGGGAGATTGGCAAATTTCACGTTATATTCAATATTTGGTGTTGTCACTATCACTGTTTTTGGTTGAGCGAACTCAAATAAAACCCGCTCAAACGACCCCAAACGCGGTAAATCTAAATGCTCAATTACCTCAATTACAGTCGCAGCATCATAACCAGAAAAGCGTTTATCTTGATAAGTCAGCGCACTCTGAATAAGTTGGAATCTTTCCCACTGATTACGGGGAAGACGCAAGCGGTCTAATCTTTCTTGAGCAATTTCTAATGACCTATAGGAAACATCTACACCTGTAACTTGCTCGAAAAAGCTATCTTTCAAGAGCATTTTTAATAAGTTTCCCTGACCACAACCTAAATCAATCACGCGCTTTGCATTACTTTGTTTTAAAGCAGCAATTACCGCATTCATGCGCTGCTGATTTAAACTAATTGGCTTTTCTACCGCCGCTTCTTCCTCAGCGTGAGTTTCTTCTGTACTATCAGGATCAGGATTATCTTCTTCTACTAACTGTGCTAAAGCTTGACGTGTCAGGCGGTGCTGACGTTTTAAGTAATGCCGTGTGATTTGTTCTTTAGCTGGATGTTGTGATAACCAACCCTCACCATGACGCAATAACTTTGTGATTTCTTCATCCCCTACCCAATAGTGTTTGTCGTCATCCAGTACGGGAATTAAAACATAGAGATGATTTAACAAATCGCTGACTGTGAGAGTATTTTGCAATTCCACAGTGAAATATTTACTCTCTCCCCACTCCGGGAATTTTTCATCTAAAAGATGACCGGTGGCTTGCACAGTGTAACCCAACGGCTCAAACAATTCTCGTAGGAAACCCTCACCACCACGACAGGGTAATACAGATAGTTTGACTAACAAAGGTATAGGAGTTTGCGCTAATTCTGGTTTATCTTTGCTGCGTCCACCTAAAGCAGTACTGAAAACTTGTGCGATCGCCACACTCATAAAAGATGATGCCACATAAGGGCGATCGTTCACATATTGTTCTAAACTTGCACTCCTTCCCCGCACCAATTTTACCGGGTCAACATCTAATAACAACGCTGCTGTACAGCGATCGCTATTTGCTTCTGGGTAAAATACGTGCGCCTGTCCAAAACTCAACGCAAAGGACTGACAACGGTCTGGGTGTTTATGTAATAAGTAGCCTAACTCCGTCGCTGGGGAGTAAGTCGTGGTGATGGTAAGCAGCATTCACTGGTATGGAAATATGCGAATAGTTAATGAATACCGCTTCAGCGTAAGCGATTACGGAAATAAATAATGGTGTTGTTGAGGAATATTAAGTTTGCAGTTAGGAAGGGGAAAGGGGAGATCATTGTGTATCAAATGTAAAATTAAAAATTACGAAGTTTCAATCTTACTTTTAAATAATTCCTTAAAACAGGGTATTGTACGATGCTGAATCAAATTAAGACTCGCTAAAATCTTATACAGCTATTCAGTATTTCCATTACCAAATGAGCAACCAGATACCTTACATTTATCGCCAGCAAGCCAAGGACTTTTTAGCTAAATTTGCTAAGGCATTAGAATCTCCAGAATCTAACCCACTGCTGTTTCAGGTTTACGGGTTTGGAGGAGTTGGCAAAACTACCCTTACCAAAAAGCTAAAAGAGATGCACGAGTCACAAGTTGACTTTGCAGACGTATCTTTTGGTCTGACACCAGGTATCGAAACACCACTGAAGTTAATGGAAAAGCTTTATGAGCTATTACCAAAACCTACTGGACTTTTACGAAGGGAGATTTTACCTAAACCTGATCCATTCACATCACTGTATGAGCAATATCACAAGACTTTTTATAAGCTTAAAACTGAACCAGCTCAAGGTAAATCAGTTGATATAGAGCAACAAAACACGGTTAAAGATTGGCTTGAACTAGGAACAGGAACGCTGCTAGCAACAGGCGCAGCCTACTTGGGAGATGCTGGAACAGCATTAAGTCTAGGTCTGGATACTGTGGTCAAAGCTGGAGGAATGTTATCAGATGCACCGCAGGCGATTAAATCAAGTAAAGAGTGGATGCAAGAACTATTGCAACAGCATCCAGCAACGAAAAATGATAAAGAGCTTCAGGAATTAATGCTCGAACCCATTCCTAAGTTAACTCATGCCTTTGCTCAGGGTTTGATAGAGAAATCTCACAAGCATAATCACCCCATTGTTTTGATTTTAGATACCTATGAAAAAGCACCACCAAATATTGACACTTGGCTGTGGCAGTATTTATTAGAAGATACGACTTTAAAATCTTATTCTGTTCGCATTGTGGTAGCAGGACGACTCATTTCTTGCACCTGGAAATATGAATGTCAAAACCACAACTAAGTGCAAGATGAGCAAGGCGTTCAATATCAAGTAAAAGAAGATACACAACTATATGAGGGAAAATAGATTCAAGAGCAGTTTGTGCAGCCTGACC
>DVDT01000106.1 GCA_015296085.1 Trichormus sp. M33_DOE_039
ATGTCTACACTGATCCTGGTCTTGATGCCTATGAGCAACAGTACCGAGAGCGCACACTTAAAAACCTCAAGAAAAAGGCTCAAGCTTTTGGTTTAGAACTCATCCCTATTTCTGACTCTACGGAATGTGTTTCTTAGGAGGAGGAGTTGTAGCTAACTGTTGTCTTTTGTAATATACTAGCCTGCCAAACCGGGCAAACCCCGCATCTGACGTAGCGCATTTAAGCAGGCTGGGCAATCGCAACCAAATAAAGCTATGGAAGTTTCACTCTCTTCGGTGGATTTATTTCTCACCGCATGGATGAAGTGCTGTCGGGGGTGAGAAGTGCGATCGCTGTGAAAATCTTTGGCCCGGATTTAATTGAACTGCGAAAGATTGGGGAACAAGTGCGAGATGTAATTCAGCCCATTGCTGGCGTTGTAGATTTGCAGCTTGAACCCCAACTGCCTATTCGTCAGGTACAAATTCATTACGATCGCGCGGCAGCCGCCACCTATGGATTGAGTATGGAGCAGTTGTCAAACGTGGTGGAAACTGCTCTAAATGGTCGTGTAGTTTCGCAAGTAGCAGAAAACCAGCAACTTATTGATATTTCTATCTCCTTGACGGAGAAAGCCCGCAATAGTTTAGATGCTATTCGCGCTATTCCTCTATCCCTGTTGTGTCACTGTAGGCAGAGGAAAAACAGAATTCAGGGTGAGCTAGGAAGATGAAAATTGGGGAAGTGAGCCGATAAACGATGGCTTGAAGCTTAGAAAAACCACTATGAAGTTGAGGAATAGGAAAAACTGTTAACCAGGGGGAGATTAGATTAAATAAAATGAAAGGTTGAATAACTAAACGCAGATTGTTGAGAATATTCTTCCAACCTTTACCATTATCCCACCAGGGATGAGAAGCAAATATTGATTGAGGATCTGGGGGAGAAGGAAGCAGAGATTCTGAATGAAGGCTAACCATGAGGTAAGCACTACATACAATCTCCCACCATCGCTCAATATACTCATAGCGAGTAAAACGATAATCTGCCCAACCTAATTCATTTTTACTTTGCTTTAGTCCATATTCAACCCAAGTTCTTAGCTCGTAAAAGTTACCAACTTCTCTTGGTGTAATGTCTGGATATTTACTCATAACGTACCAAGTAGAGTTTCCAGGTAACGTTTCAGTATCAGTGGTAATTTGCCAATATCGGTGTTCTTCACGTTTGCCATGTATGATTTCACGAATAAACCGATTTTCACTGCTCAAGTCAGAGAACACTCTTTTAAATCTTTGCCACTTTAAGTATTGAGTATACTGACCCTTAAGCAAGTCTACAGAATGGTTTGAGCGGATTGCTACTAGATAATTTAAACCTAACTCATTTAATACAGATATAAAATTTGTACCACTCTCACCCTGCGGGTTCGCAGTCGCTTCAAGTCGGCAAAGCCGCCCAACGCGCTGCTCACCATATAGTTTAAAAGCGTAAAAGCTTAACAGTAAGTTTATCTATAAGTTATAAAGTACTGTTTTATAGATTGTCTTTTGATAGGAAATCTTTTGGATATTATCTTAACTAACATGAGAAAGAATATGAAAAATACTCAAGAAGCAATCAACAAACTACTCGATGAAATAGCCTGCGAATATAACGTCAAAAAATTGCAGAGCCAGAAAAATAAACCTTGTAAAAAACCACCAAAACCAGGTGCAGCCCAAGGAAATTGTCCTTTTGAGGGGGCGATGGTGGCTCTCGGCCCAATTACTGATGCTGCTCATTTAGTAAATAGCCCTGTAGCTTGCACTCGTAACCCCTGGGGTAGTCGTGGTAGTCTTTCTTCTGGCTCTGAACTCTACCAAATGGGATTTTCTACTGACTTGAGTGAGAATAATGTCATTTTTGGTGGTGAAAAGAAGCTAGAAAAAGCTATTCTACACATTGCTAAACGTTATAATCCTGCTGCTATTTTTGTTTATGCTACTTGTGTCACGGCTTTGATTGGTGATGATATAGATACTATCTGTAAAAAAGCTGCACATCAAATTGGTATTCCGGTTGTTTATATAAATTCGCCTGGATTTCTTGGTAGTAAAAATTTAGGCAACCGCATTGCTGGAGAAGCTTTATTGGATTATGTGGTAGGAACTGCTGAACCAGAATTCACTACACCATTTGATATTAATATTATTGGTGATTACAATGTAGCTGGTGAAATCTGGAATGTTTTACCACTGTTCCAGAAATTGGGGATTCGTGTCCTCTCCAAAATGACAGGTGATGCTCGCTATCAAGAAATTTGCTATGCTCATCGTGCCAAATTAAATGTAGTGATTTGCTCGAATGTATCACTGAAAATGGTACAAACAATGCAGGAACGTTATGGAATTACTTACATTGAAGAGTCTTTTTACGGCATGGAAAATATGAACCTTTGTTTGCGAAATATTGCCGCAGTATTTGGTGATAAATACCTACAAGAACGGACAGAATAGTTAATAGCAGAAGAAACAGCAGTCTTAGATATTGCTCTAGCTTCTTTCCGTTCTCAATTACAAGGAAAGCGCATTGTTCTTTATAGTGGAGGTGTAAAAAGTTGGTCATTTATCTTAGCAGCTAAAGACTTGGGCATGACGGTTGTTGCTACAAGTGATAGGAAGAATACTCAAGATGAGAAAGTGAAAATTAAGGAATTACTTGGTCAAGATGGGATGGTTTTTTCTAAGGGTGGACCCAAGGCATTACTACAAGTAATAGAAGATACAGAAGCAGATATTTTAGTTGCTGGTGCTAGTAATCAATACACAGCAATTAAAGCACGTATTCCTTTTTTAGATATTAATCATGAGCGTCATCATGCTTACGCTGGTTATGCAGGGATGGTGAAAATGGCGCGGGAATTTTATGAAGCCTTGTATAGTCCTGTGTGGGGACAAGTTAGGCAATCTGCTCCTTGGGAGTAGGAAGAATTAAGGGTGTAGGGAGGTAGGGGTTTATGGGTGTAAGGGAATGGCACGAAAAACAATCACTTTTTTACGGAGTAAATCAATGAAAGTAGCTTTCACGACTAGCGACGGAACTCATATTGACACTCATTTTGGTGTAGCCAAGGAAATTGATGTCTATGAGGTAACTAAGGATGGATTTAATTTTGTGGAAACTTTAACCTTTGAAGGTGACTTAGAAGAAGCTGCCCATGAGGATAAAATCACACCAAAAATGGAAGCAATTCTTGACTGTAAAATTGTCTATGTTAAAGCTATTGGAAAGCCGGTAGGTAATAAGTTAATTAAGCAGGGTATAACTCTTGTGAGAGCGCAGGAATATGATAAGATTCCTGACATTTTATAGGACTGGGGAACGAGTGGTGGTGGCTGCTGCATGAATTTGCATTCCCATTGATTGCAAGAAAGTCACCATTGATGAAAGTAACCCTGTTTTGTCACTTTAGGCAGAAGAAAAATAGAATTCAGTGTGAGTCAGGAATATAAAAATTGGAGATGTGAGGCTATAAACAATAGACTGGAGTTTAGAAAAACCCTGAAATAATTGAGGAATAGGAAAAATTGTTAA
>DVDT01000095.1 GCA_015296085.1 Trichormus sp. M33_DOE_039
CCAGTTGTCCGAATTCCGGTGGCAGACTGCTCAGTTGATTACTGCGGAGGTCGAGCGATCGCAGGTTGACCAGTTGTCCAAATTCCGGTGGCAGACTGCTCAGTTGATTTTCTTGGAGGTAGAGTGATTGCAGGTTGACCAGTTGTCCGAATTCCGGTGGCAGACTGCTCAGTTGATTACTGCGGAGGTCGAGCGATTGCAGGTTGACCAATTGTCCCAATTCCGGTGGCAGACTGCTCAGTTGATTGTATTGGAGGTAGAGCGATCGCAGGCTAGGAACTAGTCCAATTTCTGGTGGCAACGTTGTTAAACCTTGTCCAGCAAGGTCTAATTCTGTAATATTGTCTCTGTTCGCTTGTCCAATAATTTGCAGCAGTTCTTCGTTAGTCATAGGAATGGAGCGATCGCACCAGTAAAATCAAGTTAAATAATAATGTAGCGTGTATAAACAGTTGCATGAGTTGCATTTAAACTTCGCAACATCAAGATTTCAGGAAAAAAGGCGATCGTTCTCCAGACGAACTCCACAATTTCACCTTTGAACACGAACATTGGAGTAAAAAAGGCGATCGTTCCCCTGACGAACTCCACAATTTCACCTTTGAACACAAACATTGGAGTAAAAAAGGTGATCGTTCTCTAGACGAACTCCACAATTTCACCTTTGAACACGAATATTGGAGTAAAAAAGGCGATCGCTCACCTTCCGAACTCCATGATTTGACTTCTGAACACATCTGAGCAAACAAGGCAACAATAATAAATAGTTAGTTTTGTAAGCAAAGTTATGTTGTCTAATATCTATGATGTTGTGATAGTTGGGGCTGGGCCGATTGGATTGGCAACTGCGATCGGTTTACGCAAGCGGGGGATTGAAAATATTTTAGTGTTAGATCAAACTCGTGCTTTTCGTCCAGTTGGTCAAGTTTTAGATTTGCTTCCTAATGGCTTAAAATCTCTGAAATATTTAGATACTCATGCTTACGAAGCTGTTAAAAATATAGCCCTTGGTTTGTTGAATTCTCTATCATCCCATCAAGGAGAAAATCTTCCCAAACCTGCACCCAAATGGTCTTATAGAAATTTGCAGGGGCAAGTAATACGCTCAATTTCTCTGAGTTTTGATGATTGGTTTCAAGAATATGGCGAAGGTCGAGTTTCACTTGCTTGGTATGATTTGCAGACAACTTTAAGACAACAACTACCCCAAGAAATTGTCAAACCTAATCACCGTTGTATTAATGTTGTTGATGAGCCAGAAAATAATTGTGTACGGATAGAATGTGTTTCTGATACTACGGTAGAAACAAATCCCTATGCTCATTGGAATGAGAACAAACCCGAAAATATAGATACTGATTTTCAAGTATCAGTTACTAATCAATCATTTCGAGCCAGACTAGTTGTAGCCGCAGACGGAATTAATTCTACAATTCGCCGATTGCTTTACCAAGATAGCCATTATGAGGACTATGCCAAGCCGGAATATTCTGGTTTTGCCGCAATATTTTGTCGAGAAATTGTTGATGTTCCTCAAGAATTAGAAGCAGAAATTGAAGCCAAATTTTTGCAGAATTCACGAATTGTTACTATTTGCCATGATGAGGTATCCAGAAATACGGTTGGTGAGATGGAAGACACAAGGATAATTTTATTCCGCGATCGCATCAATAATAAATTTGGCTATGTTATCCATTTACCAATAATCTTGTCAGCTTTACAGAATAAGTCTGGTAATTCTTTACTTGAATTAGCATTGCAAGCTTTTGCTCAGGCTGGATTTCCCGATGCTCTCACGCGATTAATCAATTTATCGCCTCCAGACAATATGGTACAGCGTCCTTATTACATTCATCGGGCAATTATTACTAATTCTGAAAATACACCTATCGAACCCACTTGGAATCTAGGCAGAGTAGTTTTAGTTGGTGATGCAGCGCATGGAATGCCACCGTTTATGGCTCAAGGTGCGAACCAGGGTTTAGAAGATGCTTTGGCTGTGGTGACATTAATTGCTAAAATTGCCGCAGAAAATAACTGGAATAACAGACAAGCTATAGCAGCAGCATTTCAAAAATATGAGCAATTGCGTCGTCCGTGGATGGCGTATGTCCAGGAAGCAACTTTGAATCGACATCCCTATTCTTCAGAACATAACTGGCAACAATATGGTCAACAAATTTATGGACGGGATGTTGAACAAGTGATGCAAACTTTAGTTTAATTGAAAATTCATCTCATGTATTTGTAGAGACGTGATAAATTGTATCTCTACAAATACGTGATTGATATTATGGATTGCGAAAATGTTGAAATTCATAGACATAAAATAGTCGGCTGAATTTTTGCAACAAATATCCCGCAACTGCAAATAAAATTCCGCTTCCCAGTGCTAACCAAAATCCTGTCGGTGGAAGAATTGCAACGGATTTGTCTAATACTGCTTGTGTTGCTACTACGCGTGCATCTAAGATGATTGCCAACAAGAAACATACAGCCGCCACTACATAAGCTGATACTTTGAGGCGATTAATATTAGCAAGAGCATTTTGGCAAACTGTGCAGTGTTGGGTGTGGGTTGTCCAGACATCAAATAATTTTTGAGGTTCTGTTTCTCCCAAAGCTGAATCATGGCTGTAACCTTCAGCCCAAGGAATACCACCTCCAGCACGTTTGTCTAGCCATTGGCGAAATGTAATCACCATCTTGTCTTGGGGATTGGGTGTAAACACAGCACCCAGCCATTTACCTTTTCTTCTTTGGTTGATAATTTTTTCTTGGTAATGCAGAAACACCATATCTTGGTGCAGGAATAGGGATGCTAATACATGACCTAACCAAGTCGGTAAGGGTAGACCAAAAATTGATAACCCTGGGGGTTTCTTCCCTTGGGGATTTTTTACGAAAACTTGACAACCAATATGGCGACACCAACCCGGACGGGTGGGAGTAGCATACAAGGCTAAAATAAACTTACCGCCATCTTTCGGAGTGGACACAATTCTCATGTGACAAGGTGGTTGGAAGTCGTGAATTGCTTGTTCAATGTTGCCGGTTGTGGGTTGAATTTCAAAAGCAAAGCCATCCTGGGTAGATATTTTGCGGGTGGGAATCATGTCATAATACTTGGCATCTTTGTAGCGATCGCCAACAATTCCATGATGCGAAACTGGTACATGGGCAGGATCTGAGACATTCTCCATAAAATAATCCCATCCATAGGGCAAATCACGGAAGTTCCAAAATAACTGCTCCACTTGTTCTGAGTTCTCTTCTAATTCGGGAACAAGGCGTGGTTTTCGCAATTGGCTTTCTAACTCGGCTTCTTCTCCTGCTTCCGCCCATACCCATAATAAGCCTTGATTTTCTTGGGTAGGATAGACAACAGCACAGGATTTGGGATTTTCACAGTGTTTTGCTTCTGTTTGCTCGTCTAGAGACTGGGGGATACTCACACATTTACCTTGAGCATCAAACCGCCAAGCATGGTAAGCACATAACAGTGTACCGTCAGCTTCTACCCTTCCTTGAGAAAGGGGGGCGAGTCGATGGGGACAAAAATCTTCAAAGCAACGCCATTTTCCCCCGCCATCCTGCCACAAGACAATATCTTTACCTAACAGTTGCATTGCATGGGGGCGCGAAGGGTCAAGAAATTCCACAACCGCTACTGGATACCACTGCTTTGTCCATTGGAATATCTCTTCTTGTGCTTGTGTTTGCTCATCTTTTAGGTTATTTAATAGATTCCCTGGCAAGTTGATATCAGTAGTCATAGCTAGTTCTGTGCTGTTTGAGATGACATGACTTTAGCTTAGTCAATTTTTCAGGTTTGTAAAAAGGACTAAAGTCCTGACTACAAACTTACAGAGGCTCGTATTCTGATTAAATAAGGGCTAGGCTCACAAAAGTTTTCCCCCACACCCTTTTTCCAACAGACACAATGGCAGAATCAAACCAGCACCAACCACAAGGATATCAACATCTCACATCAAGGCTACTGTGGATACTGGCAATCGTATATATATATGTTCTGTTATTATCTCCACCGGGACAGTTGTTACCAGGTGAACCAGTGTGGGCAATTCAACCCCAAACCTTAGAAGAAATTTGGCATGAGTCGATTAACTTCTTTTTTATTGTGCCGATTTTAAATATTCTTGGTTGGGCAAATATGCCTGCGCCAGTTTCCCATCCTTGGCTAGAGTCTCTCTTCAACTTCGCTGAGGCTTGGATGTTGATGTTTTTACCGTTGATGTTAGCTGATGCTAGAGGGCGCAATTTACCCAAGTTGTTAATTTGGGGTGTAGCGATGTTTCTCACAAATACTTTCTTGATTCCTTATATGGCGGTGAGAGCCACAAATTACTCAACTCTAGCGGAAGAAAAGCCCAATCAGAGTTTGCTTAGACGTGTATTTGGCACAATAGGCTTAATTGTAGGGACTATTGCCATAATTTGGGGTGCGATCGCTAGACCAGAATTTGGTGACTTGACGCAGAGAGCTAATTATTTTGTACAGCATTTGATGAGCGATCGCCTGACTATTGCTTTTTGTGTAGATTTAGTTTGCTTCACTGTTTTCCAAGCTATCTTACTCGGCGACATTGAACCGCCAACTAGTAAAAAACGCTGGTTAAGATTTATCCCCTTTTGGGGTTTGGTAGTTTGGCTAGTTATTTAATTACCAACAATAACAATTTAAAATTCAAGATTAAGGTATATATGCAAACCAGACAAGAATTATTTTTACCACAAATGGGCTGTGGCACTTGGGCTTGGGGCAACCAATTGCTGTGGGGATATAAAGAAAGTATGGACGACCAATTGCAAGCGGTGTTTAATTTGTGTGTGAGTAATGGTGTCACTCTATTTGATACTGGGGATTCTTACGGAACTGGACGCTTGCAAGGACGTAGTGAATTACTGTTAGGAAAATTTTCTCGCACATATCAAGGCGTAAACCAAGACCATATCTGCATTGCTACCAAGTTGGCTGCATATCCTTGGCGATGGACGCGCCAATCGATGATTCAAGCTTGTAACGCCTCGGCGCGACGTTTGGGGAGAAATGTTGATTTAGTCCAGATGCACTGGTCAACTGCAAATTATGCACCTTGGCAAGAGGAGGGACTCTTGGATGGTTTAGCTGACTTATATGAGCAAGGTTTAGTCAAAGGTGTGGGATTGTCTAATTACGGTACTAAACGTTTGCAACGTGTACATCAAAAGTTTGCGGCGCGGGGAGTACCAATTAAAACTCTACAAGTGCAGTACTCGCTGCTATCGACATATCCTGTTACTGAATTAGGATTAAAAGAGGTTTGTGATGAACTGGGTATACAACTAATAGCTTACAGTCCTTTAGCTTTGGGCATATTAACAGGAAAATATTCAGAAAACAGTTCTTACCCTCAAGGTATCAGAGGCTTATTATTCAGACAATTACTGCCGGGAGCGCGATCGCTGTTAGCCTGTTTACGAGCTGTAGCAGAATCTAGAAATAAAACTATGTCTCAAGTCGCTATTAACTGGTGCATCTGTAAGGGAACTATTCCCATTCCTGGAGCGAAATCTGTTACTCAAGCACAAGATAATATTGGCGCGTTGGGTTGGCAATTGGATGCTGGTGAAATTACTGAGTTAGATCAAGTTGCTGCTCGTGCTGATAAAAAAATGGTGCAGAATATTTTTCAGACTAAATAACGTCTAATGTGAATTAAAATCTTATAATTCACGCCTAATGTGAATTAGAAAAAGAGGCGGGAGAAGTAAGAAGATGAAAGTTACCAGCTTTTCAATTCAAACTTCCCCCATGAATAGCATAGACTTTGGAACGCTATTAACAACAATATTTGTCTTAGTAGATGATTGGTATCAAAAGCAAGTAAAAACAACAACACTTTTAAAACCAGGGGTGAAAGCCAGAATGAGCGATAGTGAAATTATGACACTAGCACTGGTCATGGATTATCTGCCCTTTCTTTCCTGGAGAAACACAGTTTCTGGGCTTTATTCGGGGAAATTACAGAGAATGGTTTCCTAATTTACTTGACCAAAGCCAATTCAATCGTCGGTTACGCACATTGGATGAAATGTTAGAAAGATTACGCCGCAGTTGGGTGGAGCAATTAGGCGGGTTAGGTGAAAAATATTTCATTCTAGACACCAAACCTTTACCAGTATTGGGACTCAAACGTGACAAACGACATAGTGATTTTGCAGGAAACGCCACCCCTGGTTGGTGCGCGGCCAGAGAAATGCGTTATTTTGGCTACAAGCTAGTTATGCTGTCAACCTGGCATGGGATTCCGATCTCTTATGATATAGTACCTGCTAACACAGATGAAAGAATCGCAGCTGAGTGTGTTCTAGAAACAGTTAATTCTAGTCATATTTACGCTGATAAAGGATTTATTTCGACCGATTGGCAACTAGCGATCGCTCGTCGTACTGGTAATCGCATCTGGACACTAAAGCGCGATAACCAGCATCTGCAACATTCTCCTACTTTGAAGCGTTTTATTAGTCGTGTTCGCCAGCGTGTTGAGGGTGTTTTTCACGAAATTCAAAACACTGGCCGTAATCCCGAACGTTTACTCAACAAAACTGTTGATGGCTTTTGTGTTCACATTGCTGCCAAAATAGCATCTCACACATTACGTTTATTACTTCGTCGTCATTTTGGTATTGATGTTCTCACATTCCAGTCTCAACCTATTTAATTCACATTAGGCGTAATTCCGTAGACATTTGTAGGGGCGGGTTAATCAAATATCATGAACAATTAACGATGATCCAGGTGAACCCGCCCCTACCGAGTCTCATTAGCTCTAAGCATAGGCTATTTTTTGGATATAGAAGGATTTCCTAATTCACATCAGGCGTAAATAATAAATTAGCCTTAAAGGTAGTAGTGACCTTTGCTCCGAATTGGTCTATCTCGACAAAGGTTGGGACGGTCTACTAGTTCTCTTAAAAACAAAGTTGAGTAGAGCGATCGCTCCACCCAAGTTACAGTTTTTTAGCTGAGTTAGACAAGCAATCCAATGCTCACTTGATTACGTGCCTACAGATTGAGTAGACTTTGAAATCATGGATGGGTCGATCGCAATTCCTAAACCTTCGGCTATGCGTTGACCATAATTCACATCCGCTCGGAAAAAATGGCAGAGTTGGCGCATCTGAATGTTGTTGTGTGCCTGACTTAAACTACCTACGATGTTCTGAATGAGACGCTGTTGTTGGTCGGGTGTCATCAGGCGATAAAGTTCTCCAGCTTGAGTATAGTCGTCATTACCGACGCGGTGATCATAGCGATCGGCTTTGATGTTGCCTAAATCTAAGGCTGGTTCTACATAAGCACAATTTTGCTTTGGTGTATCCTCGTAGCTGTTGGGTTCGTAGTTGGGTGTATTCCCCCCATTATTACCCAATGCCATCGCGCCATCACGTTGGTAGTGCATCACCGGACATTTCGGTTGATTCACAGGTAATTGCTGATAGTTTGCGCCGATGCGATAGCGGTGAGCATCGGGGTAAGACATGATGCGTGCTTGCAATACTTTATCTGGAGAGAAACTAATCCCAGGAACAACGTTAGAAGGCGAAAAAGCTGCTTGCTCGACTTCAGCAAAGTAGTTTTGGGGATTGCGGTTGAGTTCCAGAGTACCGACATCTATCAGGGGATATTCGGAATGTCTCCAAACCTTCGTTAAGTCAAAGGGATTATCCCGATGGCGTGCGGCTTGTTCTTCCGTCATCACCTGAATGCAGACTCGCCACTTGGGATAGTTGCCGCGTGTGATCGCTTCCAATAAGTCACGGGTTGCATGGTCTGGATCTTCTCCTTTAACCCGCACAGCCTCTTCGGTGGTGAAGTTTTCTATACCTTGGCGGGTTTTGAAATGAAACTTACACCAAACTCTTTGTCCTTCAGCATTGATCAGGCTGAATGTATGGCTACCATAGCCGTTCATGTGGCGATAGGTTTTGGGAGTACCGCGATCGCTAAACAAAATCGTCACCTGATGCAAAGCCTCTGGACTGAGTGACCAATAATCCCACATCGCATTAGCATCTTTACAATTGGTTTGCGGATTGCGCTTTTGAGTGTGGACAAAATCAGGAAACTTGAGCGGGTCACGAATGAAGAAAACTGGGGTATTATTACCTGCCAAATCCCAGTTACCTTCTTCAGTATAAAACTTAACTGCAAACCCTCTGGGGTCGCGTTCCGCATCAGCTGAACCCTTTTCACCGCCTACTGTAGAGAAGCGGAGGAGAACCTGAGTTTGTTTGCCAATTTCCGCAAAAACTTTAGCTTTAGTGTAACGAGTAATATCATGCGTAACTGTGAAAGTACCAAATGCTGCTGCACCTTTAGCATGGACAACACGCTCAGGGATTCGTTCTCGGTTGAAGTGCGCTAGTTTTTCCATCAAGTGGAAATCTTGCATCAGTACAGGGCCGCGCTCACCTGCTGTCAAAGAATTTTGGTTATCTCCAACCGGAATACCATCAGCCGTTGTCAATGTTTTGGGATCTGCCATAGTAGTTGATTTCTCTATTGATTGAATAAGACGTTGCAATATCTTTTGAATAGGTCAAAGCAATTCGCTTTTTCCCATTCACAATGAACTAAGTCCCGCTACGCTAACGCAATTGTCATCAGTAGGAGCTAGCACCCTTTAATTAACAATTAAATGATTAAGAAATTTCTTGTATTTAATTGCGAATTGACAATTGTTTTGGTCAACTTTGAACTCATTAACTCCGGTTTATTCATAGTCGTTATGAGTTTGTCTTTTTAGCGTAGTCGAAATGACTTTAAGTTAGCAACCTGACAGCAGAGATTGCAATAAGACGAGACAAAAATCAGCCAATAGAGGGAAGTGTTTGACACTCCAAGAATCACACTGGTAAGTAAGATCAATTTGTCATTGAGGTTTCTAGAGAAAGCATCTCTATTACCTGATATGAGCGAATTGGTAGAAGAGAGATGCTTTGGGAGTACGGAAAAATGGTGAAACAATCTAACCCACCTCTCCACGAAGAACCCCGTTACCAACCAGCACCGATAATTCCGCTTAAACAAGAGGAATCATTAATTGATTGGTTACAAAATAGTGGTCGATTAATTTCTTACCCATCTGTTGACTACTATTACGAAGACGAGGGAGACGAAGAAGACTATGTGGAAGAAGTAATGGATACCTTTGACTTTGAAGGGGAAGAAGTCGAAGATTTAGAAGAGTAAAGTCATCCACCAACAGTCCTCATAACTGTTGGTGGAACATCATACTTTTTAACTTATGATATAGTTACTTAGTGAAAGTTAATTGTTGTAGTGGTAAAGTTTCTTTTTGAATAGGTGGTAACTCAATTTTATTTTTTGGTAGCGACTTTGCATAACGATCAGTGAGAAAACGATTAATTTTTCGATCTACTTTCTTCAAAAACCTTTTTAATGGTTTGTTTTCATTACCAAAGCTAACTTGACGGACAAAAGGTTTAATAATTGTTGCTACTCTTCTCACACCCAATTTTTTGTATTTAGTTTGAAAATAACCATCTTCCGATAAATTCCATTTAGTACGGATGCGTTGGAGACTCCCTAATGTCCAAGCGTCACTCCAACGCAGCATATAAAAGTGTAAATCACTCCACTCTAAGGGAGGGCCTGGTACATAAGTAACTACACTATCAGGTTCAAAATAAACTTTACCACCTGCCTGTCGCACAGTCATACAAAAATCTAGATGTTCTTTAGTGTTGAGCATCTCTTCATCTAAATAGCCGATTTGCTCAAATATTTCAGTACGAACTAAAGTGCAGTGAAATTCTGCCAATTCTGTTTCAGTACGCTGGAGTTGGGGAAGTAATTCTGATATTTGATGACCTTGTTTGTACATCTTCTCACGGAGATGTCGCCTGCCCTTAATATCGATGACAATATGACTTTCTCCACCAGCAAAGTGAACCCTTTGGTGTATAGGTTGTTTTTCGCACATTAAAGGGCCGACAACAGTTGCACCTGTTATTTCTGCACAATTAACTAAGGCTTCTAACCAACCTGGAGAAACTATGACATCGTTATCAATGAATACTAGATATTTAGTATCAACGTGGCTCAAACCGATATTACGTGCATGGTTAGGAGATAGATAGTAATTAGTGTGAATTAATTTAAAGTTCTTTTCTTGTGCTTTCGTTTGCAGATAACTATGAACTTTATTTAGGGAATTACCATCAATATAAATTAGTTTGAAGGGAATTTTAGTATATTCATAAATACTTTCTAGAGATGCTTGAGTGCAGCTAAAACGTTCACGAGGTACAACAACCAGGGTCACAATTGGTTCTAACATTATTAATAACTCCATTTTAATTGTTAAGAGTTGGAACTGATTAATCGCTTGTCTGCAAAATGATCTGTGGTTAATTTACTATGTAAAATCTGTTGATAAATTGCTACTAATTCATCATTTAGCTTGTCCATGTCGTATTTTTCTACAACACGCATACGTCCAGCTTTACCCATTTTTCCCCACAGTTCGGGATGTGTAATTAAGTAGGATAATTTATTGGCGATCGCATCCACATCTCGTTCTGGAACTAAAAACCCTGAAACACTATCTTCGACTAGTTCAGGAATCCCGCCGTGTTGGGTACTAATCACAGGTAAACCCATCGCCATTGCTTCTTTTAATGTATTGACTGGTGCGTCTTGATTTCCATCTTTCCCGGTGATACTAGGTGCGACAAAAATATGGCATTGATTCAGAATTTCGATAATTTCTTTTTGTTGTTTCCAGCCTAATAATTTAACGATGTGATTGAGACCTAGGCTAGAAATCAGTTTTTGGAAATATTCTTTTAATTCTCCATCACCGATAATATTGTATTCAAGATGAGGGTGATATTTAACTATTTGAGCAATAGCTTTGATGACATATTCAATTCCTTTTTTTTCCACTAAACGTCCAGTAGTGGCGATGCGGATAATCCCATCGTTAGGAAAATCACGTTCTTTAAAAAAGAAATTATTACAATCAATTCCTGAACCGTGGATATGAATCTTGTGTGCATCACAACCCAAAGCCACAGCTTTATTTTTGAAAAATTCACAGTTAGCTAAAAAGTAGTCTGTTTCCGTAAATAATTCCTGATATACCTTTTCTCCCCACTTGGGGAGAAACTTACTAATATCTGAACCCCGGAAAGTAGAAATTAATTTACCTTCAATTAAACCAAGTTGACGAAACCACACACCAAACACACCTAACGTGCTGAATTGACAGTGAATGATGTCGTAAGATTTTTTTTCTAAAAAGGGTAACGCTCGATAGAGCATTTTTAATGATTTGGCTTGGCTGACATAGCGGTTAGTATCGAGTAATTGTAGACAGACAGTGGGGTTTTTATAAAAGTTGAGCAGTAGTAAAGTTAAGCCTTTAACCCATCGCCATAACTCATTCTTTGGTCGAGTGGGAGCATAAATTGTTCGTTTGATTAGCTGATATTTTTCAACCAATGGGTGTACTTTAGATGTATCTTGAGGACGACCATCAAGGGAATAAATATCAACCTCATGTCCGCGCTCTATTGTACCGACGATTTGATTTAAAATAAAAGGCTCAGATAGCACTGGGAAATGTGCTACGAAGAATGCGACTTTCATAAATTTATATTAGATATAGTTTAATTCCTGCCTCAAAGCCTGTTGAGGTAATTCTGGTTTCAGTAGTTGTTGATAAATCGCAACTAATTCATCATTGAGCTTATTCATATCGTATTTATTTTCAACACAGTTACGCCCAGCTTTACCCATGTTTTCCCATAGTTCGGGATGTGTAATTAGATAAGATAATTTATTTGCGATCGCATCCACATCTCGTTCTGGGACTAAAAAACCTGAAACCCCATCTTCTACTAGTTCAGGAATCCCGCCGTGTCGGGTACTAATCACAGGTAAACCCATCGCCATTGCTTCTTTTAATGTATTTACTGGCGCATCTTGGTTCCCATCAACAGCAGTTACACTAGGAGCAATAAAAATGTGAGCATGATCAAGAATTTCGACAATCTCTTTTTGCTGTTTCCATCCCAACAATTTGGCAATATGACCAATATTGAGTTCAGTAATCAGTAACTCAAACTGTTCCTTTAACTCCCCGTCACCGATAATATTGTATTCAATATTCGGATGAATTCCCGCTACTTTAGCAACTGCGCGGATAGCATATTCTATCCCTTTCTTTTCTACTAACCTTCCTGTTGTGGCAATCTGAATTTTACCATTTGCAGGGAAATGACGGGATTTAAAGGCGAATTTATGACAATCTAAACCAGAACCATGAACAAGGATTTTATGAGGATCACAGCCTAAATTAATGGCGCGATCGCCAAAAAATTTGCAGTTTGCCAAGAAAAATTCTCCTTCTCGGAAGAGTTGTTTATAAACATCTTTTCCATTTTCTTGGACATATTTACTAATATCAATACCGCGAAAAGTTGTAATTAATTTACCAGAAATTATTCCTGCTTCACGATAAGCAAGAGCAATAGGAGATAACGTCCCAAATTGACAGTGAATAATATCATATGCACCATCTTGAAGTAAAGACTCAATACGATAAAATGTTTTTAAAGTGGCTAATTCTTTGTCATACTTCCCAGGCTGGAAAAAACGCAAACTCTTTAAAGAGCCTTTGTGAATATTTTTAATCAGTAATACTATACCCTTGAAAAATCGCCAAATAATATTTTGAGGTACAGTAGGTGGGAAATATGTGCATTCCATTAGCTTATATTCTTCTATAATAGGATGTACCTTCCCTGTATAATTTTTTGGTAACCCATTCACAGGATGAATATAAACCTCATGTCCACGGTCAATTAAACCTGTAATTTGATTTAGAATAAACGCCTCAGATAAAACCGGGAATCGCCAAACAATAAACGCCACTTTCATAGTTAAACCTCGGTTTAATTACGCAATATTTTATATTTATGAAGCCTCTCTTCGTCCTTACTCAAAAAATTAATATGATGGGTTAAGTTCATCACTTCTAATTTTCCAGAAGCCAAAGAACCATCAGAAAAATTGAGTATGCTTATCCCACAGTTTGACTGATGAAAAGAATGATAAAATGCCGGACTTATACCCAAAGCCGTGCTGATTAAAGCCCGATTTGTCCCTCCATGTGCAACAACCAACAAAGTTTTACCTACATTATTTGGTAATACCTCGTGCCAAAATTCTTGCACCCGTGCAAATAAACTCAGAGCAGGATAAAATCGTGTCTCAGCATCTACCTGCATCCAAAACTCATGGGGACGTTGTTTCCAAAGTTGATATGCTTCCGGGAAAGTTTCTCGCACATATTGAAATGCTAATCCCTCCCAGTTAGGCAAATCATTTTCTCTTAACTTATCAGTAATAAAAACTGCCTTTGGTAGAACATTAATTACCTCTAAAATTTCCTTAGCGGTTTCCTGCGCTCGTTTTAATGAACTAATATAAACAGCATCAAATGCTATTCCCTGCAAAAACTCACCTGTAATTCGTGCATCTCTGCGTCCAATTTCAGTTAATACAGACTTATCACTGCTACCTTGATATAAACCCAAAACATTAAATGTACTCTCTCCGTGGCGGAGAAGAATCACGCGAGTTCCGGGAGAATGTTTAAGCTTCAACAGCATAGATATCTCCCTCTGCATCGACAATACTTTGCATCCGGTATAAAGTGGCGTAACAACCACCTAAACGCATCAGTTCGGTGTGTGTACCTTGTTCTAAAATGCTTCCTCCTTCGACGTAGAGAATCATATCTGCGTTCTCTACCGCCTTAAGATTGTGGGAAATAATAAAAGTTGTACGTCCCTCAGTTAACTTACTGAGTGCGGCGTTGACGATATATTCACTTTTTTTATCTAAACCTGTGGTGGGTTCATCCAGAATTACTATCGGTGCTTGTCTGATTGCAGCACGAGCGATCGCAATTCTTTGTCTTTGTCCTCCTGATAGTGTACCACCGCGATCGCCCAAAATTGTATCGTAACCTTGGGGCAAGTTGATGATAAATTCATGTGCGTTCGCTAATTTTGCAGCTTGTTCCACCTCTTTTTGGGAACATCCTAATTTACCGTAAGCAATATTTTCTCTAACACTCACGCCAAATAACACACTATCTTGCAAAACTACGCTAATTTGCTGTCTGAGAGAATTTAAAGTATATTCGCGGATATCTTGACCATCGATTAAAATGCGTCCCGCTTCTGGATCGTACAGTCGTAAAATTAAACTCAGGAGTGTTGATTTACCGCTACCGGAAGCTCCTACTATTGCTACTTGCTGTCCTGGTTGCACAGTAAAACTAATATCTTTTAAAATATCCTTCCCCGTATCGTAGCCAAAGTAAACATTTTCAAAACGTACCGCACCAAAAAAAGGATGCGAGGGTTTCGCCTGCGGTAAATCTTGCACATTTGGTTCATAGTCGAGAAGTTCCACTACCCGTTCCCCGGAAGCAGTCGCTTTAGCAATTTGTCCGATTTGGTTGGAAAGTTTCCGCATCGGTTCAAAAGCATTTTTCAAATAAGTCATGAATACCAACAATTCTCCAGGTGTGAGTTCCTTATTTAGCACTACATGAGAACCCCGCCACAACACCGCAGCAATAATAATCGCCATCAAAATTTGTACACCCCTTTCGAGTGCAGCTGACAGTCTTAAAGATTCGATAGCTTCATCTAAACTCTTTTTATTTTGTGTTGAGAAAACATCGTGCAGCATTTTCTGAAGAGATAGGACTTGTACAACTTTAATTGCGCCGATAGTTTCACCAGTAGTTGCTGCTAAAACACCTTCTGAATCACGATGTTTTTTCGCAAATTTACGAATGCGGCTAATCATATTACTGGTTAATAACATTAAGACCGGGAAAATAGCCATCACTACTAATGCTAATTCCCAATTGAGCCAAAACATAATACCTAACATCCCCAAACAAGAGAATGTATTAGTAAATAAAGGCAAAGCTGTTTTTACAGTTACAGTCCTCATCTTTTCAATATCAGCGGTGACACGAGCAATTAAATCTCCACTCTTAGATTTCTGGTGGAAGGATAGAGAAAGATGTTGTAAATGATTGAAAACATCAGCACGCACTTCTGATAATATTCGTACCACAGCCAAGGACATGCCATAGGTGCTGAGGTATGCAGCTATGCTACTAATACCAGAAATCACAACAATTGCTATAGCCGATATAGTTAATAATAAAACTGGACTTAATCCATAAGTTTGAGTAAAATTTACTGAGTTAGTATGAGATGGTATAAGGATATAATCAAATACATATTTTAAAGGCCAAGGCTCAAGTAAATGCAAGCCAGTTTCTAGTACAAGTGCCAGAAAAGAACCAGCTATTAAAATTTTTTGTTGATGAATATAGGATGAAAATTTCTCTAAGATTTGTAAAATACCTGGAATAACTCCCTTTAAGTCTTTTTCTTTAGCACGACCCATTAATTATCTTTCTCCTTATTAAATATTAATCTTTATAAACCTGGCCTCTCACAGCAATTGATGATTTGGTTTGATTTAGAAAATCATGCAGAAAAATCGCTGTTTTCTCGGCACCATGCAAATCAAATTTGTGAGAATCATCTAAAACTATATTTTTGTTTAAACAACTAATAATTCTATCTACCAGATGAGATGCTTCTAAATCTTGTGGAGGAATATAATCAACAATTCCTAAATTTTGTAACTTTTGAGTTCTGACTAATTGTTCTTTATCTTGTTGCTCATGACCAATTGGAACAACGATAGCACGTACACCCGTACTCAAAATATTCATGGTTGTGTTATAACCACTTAAACTAAGAGAAATATCAGCCGTTTGCATATAAGCAGGTAGCTGTAAAGTATATGTTTCAATATGAATATTGTCTTGATGTACGGCAAATTGCTTTAATTGTTTCGCTTTTGCATCTGGCATGAATGGGCCAGTAAATATTTTAATAATATGTGGTATTTTTTTTGATAAAATTTGACTTGCAGCTATCACTGTTTCTAAAAGTTCATAGCCGATTCTCCCGCCACCAACACTCACTAAAATTTTTACTGTTTCTGGATTTGCTTCTCCCCACAATCTATAACTACGAAAATTTGCTGTTACAGATTGGGTCACGAACCCAGTATGAATAATTTCTGATTTGATATCTCTATATCTACTAAAACTCTCTGAAAATTTTAGAAATCTAGCATCTGAGTGAAAGAGTAATAAATCAAAATAGCGATTCATTAAATCGCAGATAGTTTCCTCTTCTTCTGGAGTAGATTCTTTGCCAATCACATCACGTAAACTGCAAACAATTTTTGTATCAGGACTTGCAGTTTTGATATATTCAACTAAAGGAATTAACTCAAAAAATAGCTTGTGTCTACCAAAGGGAAAAAATTCCGTAATTAAACAATCAGGTTTAATTCTGTTAAATTCCGAAATTAATAAACTTTTTCTGATTTCTTTGACTTCCTCAACACTTTTATCTCTATCATTGACTCTAAATTTACCATCTTCTAACCATAGTGCAGGTAGTCTAATTAATTTTACTTGTGGCGGTATTTCAAAACCTGCTATTTCTGGGCCTCCACAAATAAAATATACTTGAAAATATTTAACTAAACTCCGCACTATTTCTGTGCTTCTTACTAAATGACCCATACCGCTAAGGTACTGGCAATAAAACATGATTTTTTTCATGATTGAATTGACGCTCACAACTTGTTTGAGTTAATAGCAGATAAATGCGATCTGTAATGTTATCCAAGCCATTCATAGTTAATTCAATTTCAGGTGCAGATAAATCCATGAGAGATGATTTCAATGATTCCGCATTAAAGCTATCTGGATGAATTGCTGAAAAAAAACCTAATTTTCCCATTCTTTGCGAGCGAATTAATTGCTCTTGGGATGGATGACAACGTGGTACAACTACCGCAGGTTTTTTGGCAACCAAAATTTCACAAATTGTGTTATAACCAGCCATTGAAACTATTGCGTCTGCTGCTTGGATATAACTCATTAAATCGTCTGTAAATTCCTTAACTTTAACTTGTGGATTATTTGCGGCTGCTTGGATTACAAGTTGCTGTTGTATTCTGGGCATTTCCGGCCCGTAAATTATGAGGCTTTTGTAAATATTAGTTGTATCCAATAGTTTAATTGCATCGAGATAAGTAGCAACTAATTCATAACCATCTTCACCGCCGCCAGGGGTGACTAGAATCAATTTTTCTTGGGAAGATATTTGTAATTCTGCTCTAATTTTTTTGGGTGATATTAACCCTGATTGATGGCTTATATAACCGCAGTAATAGGAATTTTGGATAATGTTGGGTGAAAATTGATATTCTTTAACAGTATCAAAAACTTCGGGTATGCCGACTATTAAAACTTGATGATAATACTTTTCAATAGCTGTGTAGTAACCATTTTTTGTCCACTCGGAAATAGTGAATTCTGGCGAATCGAGAATATCCCGCAGTAGGAGAACTAGCTTAGTTTGAGGTAGGTGTTGATGAAAATAATTAATGGTGTCAGCTAACTCGCGTTTGACTCCGTATGGTTTTTTATCTACTAAAAATAGGTCTGGTTGAAAATTAATTGCAGCCGAGAGAATCAGTTGCGATCGCAATTTTACCGTCTCTTCTACCCCCATTCCCAAATACTTTACCGCCACTTCGCCAGTTGCGCCCCTGTTTAAACAAGGAAGTTTGATGTAATCTAAACCTTTGGGTAAACGAAACCCCTGTAGCATCGGCGAGCCAGACAGCAATAAAATCGAGATTTCAGGTATTTTATCCAGTAGATGTTGGCAAATAGTCAACATTCTACGGATGTTACCAAGTCCGTATGCGTCGTGGGAATATACCAGCAGTCGCATAATTGTTACCAAATGACGTTGGGATATTGATGGCAGAAACATCCGTTTGATGTTCTCTTGCTGATACATATAATTACTGTTGTAGATGAATTCTTCATGAAACTTTCATGAGAAGGTTCTCATCAAGCTGTTAAACATATTCATCAGTATTTTTCCAGACTAGAACGGGAATAATCACCATTTTTGGATGCAGCGAATAGGCAATCTCTCATATCTGGTGCTGGTTTTATGAGAACTTTCTCATGCTTCCTTCATTACTTTCTCATAAAGCTTTGATTAAACTGACTTTAAGCTGAAATTAATCAACACTCAGTAACACTTACATCTTAATTTAGGAGCTACATAAACTTACTAAGATTAATAAAATTAAATAGAGCAAAATGGAAACAAACAAACCAAAAACCTATTATTGCCATGCAAATACTCAAATAAGCAAATTTTTACGGAATTTTAGCTTTTTAAGTCATTGGCAAATCAAATCACTGTTGACACTATTTTTAACTTTTATCTCTGGTATCACAGTATTTATACTTAATGGCTTATCAATACAAGGAAGGTTGACCATATTTGTATTTCTACTGTCAGTAGTTCTGTGGTCAACTACTGCAATTAATGCTAGTTACATTGCCTTAGTTTCAGTGCTTGTATTGCTGTTAACTGGTGGCGTTTCCCAAGCACAATTTTTTGAGTCTTTGGGTTCTGATGTCGTCTGGTTAATGATAGGTGCATTTGTTTTGGGGAGTGCAGTTAAGCAAACTGGTTTAGCCACCAGGCTCACACAAGTAGTAGCAGCCAAGGCAAAAAATATCAGTAGTTTATTTTGGTTGCTCACTACTGTTTTAATTCCACTCTCTTTTTTGATTCCCTCTACCTCTGGACGCGCGGCTGTTACCTACCCAATTTTTCGGAGTGTCGCTTATGCCATAGAAGACCAGCGTACCCGCCGCGCTCTAGCGTTGTTGATGCCTTCTATTATCTTGGTATCGACAATTGCTTCCTTGACTGGCGCAGGTTCTCATCTAGTTGCTAAAGATTTATTAGTCGAAATTTCTGGCAAAGATATATCTTTTAGCCAGTGGTTGCTTTACGGTTTACCCTTTGGTGTTGTCGCCAGTTATGCTTCTTGTTGGGTAATCATGCGCTTGTTTCTAGACAAAAGACGCTGCCAACAAAAGTTAGATGTTAAGCACCTGCAATCAGCACCTCTATCTTTACCAGAGCGCAAAACATTATTGATTGTCTTATTAATGTTGCTGCTGTGGCTCACCGAACAATGGCATGGATTGGAAATTGCCACCGTTACCATCCTTGGTGCTATCATTCTCACCGCACCAAATATTGGGGTAATGAAGTGGAAAAATGCTGTCAAAGATGTTTCGTGGGATCTGATTATTTTCGTCGGTGCAACTCTAGTTTTAGGAAAAGCATTAATTAGTTCTGGCGCATCAGAATGGATTATTAATAACATCTTCCGCTTTAGTGATATCAACAGCACTAAATCTCACTTCTTTATTCTGCTTTTACTTACAGTCATTAGTTTGACTTCTCATATCTATATGACTTCCCACACAGCCAGAGCAGCAGCTTTAGTTCCCCCCCTGTTGTATCTCGCTAGCAGTCTTAATCTCAATCCTGTCACTGTCTTGTTTCTCAGCACCCTAGGAATGGACTATTGCCTCACATTCCCCGTCAGTTCTAAAGCACTGATGGTTTACCAAGACACACAAGAAGATGGTTTTCAACCAACAGATTTACTCCGGCTAAGTTCAGTAATGATTCTTGTTCACCTCGCTTTAGTTATCCTGTTCTACTACACCTGGTGGCGTTGGGTAGGCTTATCCTTCTGAGTGCCGATTGGATTGAATTGATTTAGTTCCCGATTTAATGACGACAAAACGGCTGGGTTGCCGTAGGAAATGAATATGACACTGAACATTTTAATCGCTCCCTCTGGATTTAAAGAAAGTCTAGATGCCGAACAAGTGGCTGATTGCATTGCTACTGGGATTACTAGAGTTATTCCCGATGCTAATATCTGCAAAGCACCCTTAGTAGATGGGGGTGAAGGCTTTACTAAAACTCTGGTAGCAGCTACAGGCGGAACTTTACATCATTTGACAGTCACCGGGCCTGTGGGGCAAAAAGTAGCAGCTCACTTTGGTTTTCTTGGTGGAACGACAAAAAAAACTGCCGTGTTAGAAATGGCTGCTGCGGCTGGGTTGCGCCTCGTACCCTTGGATATGCGAAATCCCATGATAACAACAACCTACGGTGTGGGAGAGTTAATCAAAGCTGCCTTAGATGCTGGTGCAGAACGCATTTTAGTTGGCTGTGGTGATTCTGGTACTAATGATGGCGGTGCGGGAATGGCTCAAGCCTTAGGTGTGCAGTTATTAGATGAAAATGGTCAGCAGTTAGGTTTGGGTTGTGGCGAATTAATTAAACTTAAGCGCATTGATTTATCTCAAAGAGATCCTCGTTTAAATCGAGTCAAGATTGATGTGGCTTGTAACTGGCATAACATCTTGTGTGGTGAAAACGGTGTAGCGAAGATTTTCGGCCCACAAAAAGGAGCATCTCCAGCAACAGTGGCAGCAATGGCTGCTGCACTAGAACACTACGCCGCAGTTATTCAAACAGAGTTAGGGATTGAAGTACGCAAAATGCCTGGTGGCGGTGCTTCTGGTGGTTTGGGTACAGGTTTACACGCTTTAATTGGAGCTAATTTACACTCGCGCTACGATATCGTTATGCAGTATTTGGAGTTGGATAATCTCATACCCGCAGCTGATTTGGTGATTACGGCGGAAGGTTGCATTGATTGCCAAACCCCACGCGGTAAAATTCCGGCGGAAGTAGCAAAGCGTGCCAAGCGTTATCAGTTACCAGTAATTGCACTTGTTGGCACTATTGGCGAAGGTGCAGACATCAATCTCCAGCAAGGCATTGATTATTTTAATAGTATTTTGACTCATCCTTGTCAATTGAGTGAGGCTATTGTTCAAACCTCAACTTTGCTAACAAATGCAGCTGAACAGGTAGCGCGGCTGCTGTTAGTTGGGAGGCAAATTAGCAGCTTTAATAATGCGCGTTTCAAACATATGAGATTCAATTATCCTAATTTATCTGCAAAAAATCAAAAATTTAAACCAGTACAAATTGTCCCTAGAAGAATATTGTCATAATTGGTGTTAGCAACACATTATTTATCAGGTGAATCTTTAGAGAACGTACAAGTAATATCATATTTCTACGACTTCAGTTGCTTGAATTTTTAAATAGCTTACCAATTCTCTACTATTCAGATGTTGATTGATTTGTTAGTTAATTATCAAAATTTAAAAATTTTTCAACCCCGTCAATCTGGTGTGTTCTAATGAACAACTTCTTACCCGAATTTGGAGAAATCCCCAGAACATCTTCTAGTATCGTGTCTTCACAAATTAGTAGTTTAGTTAGTAATCATCGTAAATGTCGCATTGCTTTATATTCTCACGACACAATGGGGCTAGGACACAAACGTCGTAATTTGTTGATTGCTCAAACTTTAGGATGTTCACCCCTAAAGACTGATGTTTTAATGATTAGTGGTATTCCAGATGCTAGTAATGTACCAACACCTCCAGGGGTAGATTGTTTGACTCTCCCAGCTTTGCGTAAAAACATTGATGGGCAATATCAGGCCAGAAGATTGGATTTATCATTACAGGAAATTATTACACTACGATCGCAAGTCATTCTTACTACTATCAAAACCTTTAAGCCTGACATTTTCATTGTGGATAATGTGCCACGAGGCGCAGTGAGAGAATTAGATCCCACCCTAGAATATTTGCGTAGCCAAGGCAAAACACGCTGCATTCTCGGTTTACGGGATATCTTAGATGAACCCGCTTCTGTGCGCCGAGATTGGAAGCGGGGAGCTAATGAAGAAGCGATTCAAACTTATTATGATCAGGTTTGGGTGTATGGCGATCGCAATATCTATGACCTAGCCAAAGAATATCACTTCCACCCCAAAACCGTTGCTAAATTTCGCTACACTGGCTATCTTGACCAACGTAGTCGCCTCAAACATCTGAATTTAGACAGCGTTCAAGCATTTAAATCCCTGAATCTAACATCTGAAAGATTAGTATTGTGCTTAGTGGGTGGTGGACAAGACGGCGCACAGTTAGCAGAAACCTTTGCTCATGCTGAACTACCACCAGAGATGAACGGTATCATCTTGACAGGGCCATTTATGCCGCGAGAAGTAAGGCAACAGTTGAGGAATTATGCAGCGCAGCGTGATAATTTGCGTGTCTTGGAATATTTAGTTGAGCCAACGCTGTTAATCAATCAAGCCGAACGGGTGATTGCAATGGGTGGTTACAATACCACTTGTGAACTGTTGTCATTTGGCAAGCGATCGCTCATTTTACCCCGCATCAAACCCCGCAAAGAACAATTAATCCGTGCGGAAAGATTACAAGCACTGGGTTTAATTGATATACTGCATCCCCATCAACTGATACCCGCTGCAATTAGCGACTGGCTCAGGCAAGATATTGAACTACCACCAGTCCGTAATTTCGTTGATCTCAAAGGACTTACCCGCATACCCCAATTCATCGATGAAATCCTGATTTCTGCTCATCAAGCATCTTGAATAGTCAACAATCAACAGTCATCAACTATGTCCATGTGTGTCGGTTACGTTCTCAAACGTTATCCCCGTTATTCTGAAACCTTTGTTGTTAATGAAATTCTGGCTCATGAAACAGTCGGCTTAAAAATTGAGATTTTCGCTTTGAGACCACCTGCTGACACCCACTTTCAAAATATTATTTCTCAAGTACGTGCGCCTGTAACTTACATTCGTAAGCCGATTCAAGGTAGGGTGAGCGATTCACTTAATAGTCTCGCACCTACAGCCGCTAGTTATTTTTGGGCAGAATTACAAGAAGCTAGTCAAGTTATCCCCGATTTTTGGTCAAAACTGGGCTTTGCTCAAGGTGAAAAAGCCAGCACTGTCTACCAAGCTGCATGGTTAGCGCGAGAAGTAAAACTTAAAGGGATTACTCATTTACACGCTCATTTTGGGACTGTAGCAACTAGCGTAGCTCGGCTAGCATCTCACTTTACAGGCGTTCCTTATACTTTTACTGCTCATGCTAAAGACATCTTTCATGAAAGCGTTGAATTTGAGGATATGGAACGCAAGCTGAAAGATGCGGCTAAGGTGGTGACAGTCAGTGACTATAATCTCAAATATCTGCACAAGAAATATAATTTGGCTGCAAACCAAGTTAAACGCATCTACAACGGTTTAGATTTGCGACAATTGCAATATTCTTCCCCGGCTGAACGTCCGCCATTGATTATCTCCGTTGGTCGGTTAATCGAGAAGAAAGGTTTATCTATTTTGATTGATGCTTGTGCGATTCTCCAGCAGCAAAATTATCAGTTTCAGTGTCAAATTGTTGGTACTGGTTCTTTAGAATCGTCTTTGCGTCAGCAAATTGTCGATTTAGGACTGCAATCTTGTGTGGAAATTGTCGGTGCGCGTCCGCAAAATGAGGTGTTTGAATTGGTGCAGCAGGCGGCTGTGTTTGCTGCGCCTTATGTGATTGGTAAAGATGGTAATCGGGACGGACTACCTACAGTTTTACTGGAAGCTATGGCTTTGGGAACTCCCTGTGTGAGTACGAATGTGACGGGGATTCCTGAAGTGGTGAGGGATGGGGAGACTGGGTTGATTGTAGGGCAATATGATGCGGATGAGTTAGCGATCGCTCTTGGGCAACTTTTGAAGGATGCAGCTTTGCGGGTGAGGTTGTCTACTCAGGCTAGGAGGTTGATTGAGTCTGAGTTTGATATTTGTCTGAATACGGAGGTGTTAAGGGAGTTATTTTTCACGCAGAGACGCGGTTCGCTGTTCGGCAAAGCCGTTCTCGTAGAGTAAGCGTTCCCGGAGGGTGGCACAGAGGAGGTATAAAGATGAGAGTTGCTTATATTTGTGCTGATGCGGGGATTCCTGTGTTTGGGCAGAAGGGATGCTCGATTCATGTGCAGGAGGTGATCCGGGCTTTACAAGGGCAAGGTTTAAGGGTGGATTTGTTTGCTACTCGGATGGGGGGAGAATTACCTGGGGATTTGGCTGGATTGGTGGTGCATCAACTTCCGGCTATTCCCAAAATGGAAAGACGGCAACGAGAGCAAGTAGCTTTAGGAATGAATCCTGATTTGCGGTTAAGTTTGGAGAAATCTGCACCTTTTGATTTGGTTTATGAGCGTTATTCTCTGTGGAGTTATGGCGGGATGGAATTTGCCCAAGCTATGGGAATTCCAGGTTTGTTGGAGGTGAATTCACCTTTAATTTTAGAACAAGCACAGCATCGCGGTTTGATTGATCGGGATGGGGCGGAAGCGGTGGCACGTCGGGTGTTTTCAGCCGCTACAGCTTTGATTGCGGTTTCTGAGGTGGTGAAAACTTACTTGATAAATTACGTAGATGAGAGCAAAATTCATGTTATCCCTAATGGTGTCAATCCTCACCGCTTTTCTACTCTGTGTCCCGAAACTAACTCAGAAAGTTTTACGGTGGGATTTGTTGGGAGTTTGAAACCTTGGCATGGATTACCAATTCTCACGGAGGCTTTTAACTTACTGCATCAACGTGTTCCCAATGCCAAACTTTTAATTGTGGGTGATGGCCCGGAACGGGAAAATCTAGAAGCTGAATTAGCTACACGGGGATTAGATACTCACACTCAATTTACAGGTGCGGTGAATCCTGAAGAAGTACCGCAATTATTAGCTGCAATGGATGTCGCTGTTGCACCCTACGCCGCACAATCTGATTTTTACTTTTCACCGTTGAAAGTGTATGAATATATGGCGGCTTGTTTACCTGTAGTTGTTAGTCAGATTGGGCAATTGGCAGATTTAATTGATCATGGGGTGAATGGCCTGCTTTGTCCTCCTGGTGATGCGATCGCTTTAGCAGACGCATTAGAAAAATTATGGCGATCGCCTCATCTCTGTCATAATTTAGGACAAGCTGCACGAAAAACGGTAATAAGCCGTCATACTTGGGATGCGATCGCCAAGAAAATTATTGACATAGCTGGGCTAGATTCTCCATTACCAATGGAGGTGAAACGCTAAATGCCAAAATCTCGCAACCCAGATTTTCCAGGTTTGTGGGGAGTGCTGGTTTATTTTTGGCCTGATATTCGTCCCCAGTATGGACTACTTTTGATTTCGGCGATCGCTCTAGTTGCAGATGTCGGACTGCGAGTATTAGAACCTTGGCCTCTCAAGTTTGTGTTTGATTATGTTCTCCTGCGCGGTGAAAAGCTAAATAATCTACCCGTTAGTTTAGAACCAATCACATTACTCACACTCTCAGCCGTTGCAGTCTTACTCATTACAGGTTTACGCGCCCTTGCTGCCTATGGGAGTACCGTCGGACTCGCCACAGTTAGTAGCCGAGTTATGGCGACAGTCCGTAATCGTTTATATTGTCATCTGCAAGATTTATCTCTGACTTATCACACTAGAGCGCGTAGCGGTGATTTAATTATTCGTGTCAGTGGCGATGCTAGCCGTCTCCAAGAAATTATGATTACGGCAGCATTACCACTATTAGTCAGCATTCTGTCTCTAGTAGGCATGATTGGGGTGATGTTTTGGATGAATCGCAGTCTCACCTTCTTGTCACTGCTTACACTGCCCTTATTTTGGCTAGTGACTAACCGACTCAGCCGACGCATTAAAGATTCCTCACTAAAGCAACGCCAACAAGAAGGTGCGGTGGCGGCGACGGCGGCTGAGTCTCTTGCAGCCATTAAATTAGTCAAAGCTCTCTCTCTACAAGATGCTTTTGCACGCGTATTTTCTCAACAAAATCACCGTAGTCTGAAGGAAAGCGTCAAAACCCAACGTCTAGCGGCTCACTTGGAACGTACCGTGGATGGGGTGATTGCCTTGGGAACTGCGATCGTTTTATGGTACGGCTCTTGGCTAGCTCTACGAGATGCTTTAACTCCTGGTGATGTGCTAGTATTCCTTACCTACCTAAAGAACGCCTTTAAGCCGGTGCAGAACTTCGCTAAGTACACCGGACGACTTGCTAAAGCTGCGGCTTCTAGTGAGCGCATTTTAGATGTATTAAATCAGCAACCAGATATTCGGGATTTATCAGATGCAATTCCCGCGCCAATTTTTCGAGGTGCAGTATGTTTTGATCACGTTCACTTTGCCTATGAATCAGGACAAGTTCTCCTGCAAGATATCAACTTCAATATTCAACCAGGACAGCAAGTAGCGATTGTTGGGACTTCTGGTGGTGGGAAATCGACATTAGTCAGTCTCTTATTACGGTTGTATGATCCCACATCTGGGCATGTGATGATTGATGGGCGGGATATTCGAGAATATACACTGGCATCATTACGTCCGCAAATTAGTGTAGTGTTGCAAGATAGTCTTTTATTTGCTGCTAGTATTCGCGAAAATATTGCTTACGGTATTGCTGGGATTTCGGATGCGGAAATTGAAGCAGCGGCGCGTTTAGCTCATGCTCATGATTTTATCCAAGCTTTACCGCAAGGATACGACACCCTTGTCGGGGAAAGAGGCGCAACTCTTTCGGGGGGACAAAGACAAAGAATTGCGATCGCTCGTGCTGCGATTCGTCAAGCTCCTATCCTGATTTTAGATGAACCAACTACGGGGTTAGATAAGGGTAATGAGAAAGGTGTGATTGATGCGCTGCAAAGACTGGCAGAAAATCGCACAACTTTCTTAATTACTCATGATCTGGATTTTGCCACCCGCGCAGATATGATTGTCTATCTAGAAAATGGGCGGATAGTGGAACAAGGTTCTCATCGGGAATTGATGCACAAAAATGGGCGTTATGCGGCTTTGTATGAGGTGCAGGCTTCTTTGAGGATTTAGTTTTTAAACGCAAAGGTAAGCGCAGAGGTATGCAAAGTATGGGTTTTAGTGATAGTAAAATGCCTTTTTTGTCGGATGCGCTTGATCCGTTACAGGTAGAGGAGTGTTTTCATCGGTGTGTGGCGATCGCTGCAAATTGTCGTGTGCAGAAAATCCAGGTTATTCGCCATAAATTGGGGCGGCGTTGTTTGATTGAATATGAGTTAATTAATGATGCTGGGAAAATAATTACATTAATTGGTAAAGTGAGAGCTAAGGGGACAGATTTTCATAGTTATGAGTTACAAAAATCTCTATGGCAATCGGGATTTAGTGATGATAGTCCTGATGGAATTTCTGTACCTGAACCTGTTGGTGTAATTCCTGAATGGCAGATGTGGTTACAGCGTCAGGTTGCAGGGAAAATTGCTACTCAATTTCTTTCACAAAGCAACAGTCTTTTCCCCGCCAAACTCATTGCTGAAGCTGCTCATAAACTTCACCAAGCTAATATTATTCCTCGTCGTTCTCATACTATTTCCGATGAACTGCGAATTTTGCATGAGCGAATTCCATTAGTGATGCAACAATATCCACAATGGCAAGAACGTTTAGAAAGAGTATTAACAGCAAGTGATTATTTGGGAGAAAACACGCCAGAACCAAAAAGCTGTGGTATTCATCGTGATTTTTATCCTGACCAAGTAATTATTAACAATTCCCGTTTATATCTCATTGACTTAGATTTATATTGTGCAGGTAATCCGGCACTTGATATCGGTAATTTTATTGCTCATCTTCAAGAATACAGTCTTCGTACTTTTGGGAATTTTCAAGTATTTCAAGATTATGAAAATGCTCTTATTACGAGATTTATTGAACTGACAGGTAATGAATTTCTCCCTGCAATTCAAGCCTATAACACTCTAACTTTAGTCCGACATCTTCATATAAGCACCCAATTTACCGAACGTCGTGCTTTTACCGAAAGACTATTAAACCTATGCGAACAACGCCTCAAGATAACTCATGATTTATAGTTCGCATTCGTAATTATAAGTTTTTGTCACTGCAATTGATTGTTTTCAGGAGATAGACCTGATGGGTTTAATTTTTGTGCGGAAAGTTCACTTGATTGGTTTAATTATTTCATTGACTTTTAGCAGTATAAATAAAGCTAGTGCCACAAATATACCATCTGTAAGAGACAATAATCCATTAAACAAAATCACATCAGTTTCTCAATTGTCGGATGTTAGTGCTGATAGTTGGGCATCGCAAAAACTACAAGCACTGATTGAGGAATATGATTGCATTAGTCCCGATAATATTACCAACAATCAAATTCTGACTAGATATCAATTTGCCGCCAAATTAAATGCTTGCATCGTACAAATCAATGAGCTAATTACTCAAAATAAAATTGATGCGATTGATCGAGGAAATTTAAGCGCCATTCAAAAATTAAAAGCGGAATTTTCGACAGAATTATTAACTTTTAGAAACCGAGTTGATTTATTAGAAAACAAAGTGACTGCATTGCAATCACAACAGTTCTCACCCCAAGTAGAGCTAGAGGGAGAAATTATCTTTGCTGTGACTGGAGTGGCTGGAGAAAAAAAAGCCAACAGTAAAACTAAGCCCATCAATGAAAATTTGGTGTTGAGCGATCGCGTTCGTCTGAGTTTAGAGACTAGTTTTACTGGCAAAGATCAACTACAAGTCCGCTTGCAAGGACGCAACACCCCAGAATTGGCAGATGTGACCGGCACTAAAATGGCCAATTTGGGATTTGATGGTGACGATGATCATGAGGTGGAAATAGATGAGATAGATTATAAATTCCCTCTAGGCGATCAAACACGCATCACTTTGTACGCGATAGGAGGCGGATTAGGTGATTTTGTTCCTAGTGTTAATCCTCTGTTTAGCGGTAGTGGAGACGGTTCAATTTCTACATTTGGGCGAGAAAATCCAATTCGCCGCCAAGGAGGGGGTACAGGTATTGGTATTTCTCATAATTTAAATGACTCTGTGAATTTGTCATTGGGATATATTACCAACGATGCAGCTAATCCAGAGACAGGAGTTTTTGCTAGTCCTTATGGTGCGATCGCTCAACTCACCGTTGAACCCACCAAAACTACAGCACTTAGTCTTACCTATATCCACTCTTATAATAATGTGAAGACTGGAACTGGCAGCGAATTAACCAACAATCCTTTTAATGATCAAGCGGATGCAATTATAGCTAATTCCTTTGGTGCAGAAGCAGCTTGGCAAATTAACCCCACTATCAGTCTAGGAGGGCGAGTTGGTTTTATTGATGCGAAAGCCGAAGATTTACCAACCACCCCCAACGCTAATATTTCCACATGGGCGTTACTACTAACTCTCAGAGATATAGGTCAAGAAGGTAGTTTTGCCGGATTTGTAGTGGGTCAACCGCCTAAAGTCACTCATAATAGTTTCGGTGATGCCTTTAAAGATAAGGATACATCTTTACACCTAGAAGCTTTTTACCACTGGCAAATCACAGATGATCTAGCAATAACTCCAGGGTTTTTTGTGATTACGAGTCCAGAAAATAATAATAGTAATGACAACATTTATGTTGGTACAGTTCGGACAACATTTAGCTTCTAAGTCAAAACAGAAGTCGCTACAGCCTACGCGATATACGGAAATGCGAAAGCGGAAGCAGCTACAGAAAAGACAGAAGTTGCTACAGACTACGCAATATACGGAAATGTGAAAGCGGAAGCAGCTACAGAGAAAACAGAAGTTGCTACAGACTACGCGATATACGGAAATGTGAAAGCGGAAGCAGTTACAGGGAAGACAGAAGTTGCTTCAAACAAGACAAAACAAAGAAATTTAGGCATTGCTGAAAACTCGGCTTTCAAAGCCTCTCCCCCCGCGGCTACGGTGTACACACATCTTTGTTGCTCAGTGCAGAATGTGGTTTGATCCCCCTAAATCCCCCTTAAAAGGGGGACTTTGATTCTTGTTCCCCCTTTTTTAAGGGGGGTTAGGGGGGATCAAAACGTTGTCGGGCTAGGTTATTAGACTTGTGTGTACACTGTAGCCCACGGAGGGAGAGGCTTTGACAGCTAGGTTTATTTTTTTCTCTGATTGTATGAAACCACCCTCCCTACTCTATTCCTTGCTGGGAGTTAGGAGTATTATTTGCTGCTTTTGGAGCGATCGCACATCTGCCAAACTAGCGTTGACTGACTGCAAGATTTCCTGTGTCGTCTGTTTCCCATCACAAGCCAGGAGAAATTGCCATTCAGCTTCATTCACATTCACAATTTGATAATCATGATTGAAAAACTGTTTGCTATCTCGCCATCCCTGAATACAAGGACTCGGTTCAGGAATAGCTGACAATAACTTAGGATCTGATGTCCAATCTTCCCTAGCAATGGGGCTGCGTCCTAAGAAAAACTCATAGTGGGTAATTGATGACGGATCTAGCACTTCAATCAAGCGATATCTTTGGCGATCGCTTAATGATTTGGCTCGTTCAATTAATTCTGGTGCTTTGCCAATTAATCGGTCTAAATTCCAAATCTGCGGATTAGAAAACCCAATAAATTCTAATCCCGACGCATCAATCAATTCAAACAATGTATTAATGTTGTAATCAATTTCTTGGGGATGCACATACATATCAGCAAAGTAGCCATCCCGTTGATTTTCCCATGACCAACGTTCTTCTTCACGTTTCCGCAGGCGGTTATCTTCTGGGAGGGTAGCAAATAATTTTCGTCCCACGGCTACACCGTCCGTATAATCTCCCCGTTGATCACCTTGGATGAGAGCGATCGCCTCTTGCATTAATTTAATTTCCCAACGCCCCAATTCACCATACACAAAAATGTGCATTATCCCACCGGGGGCTAATTTTTTAGCTAAAGCTTGAATCCCCCGAATCGGATCAGGTGTATGGTGTAGAACTCCCACGCAGTTAATCAGATCAAACTCACCTGGAAGTTGCTCAACATCAAACAAACTCAGATGATGGAATTCTACCCCCGTAGCCCCTGATTTTTGACAACGTTCTTGAGCGACTGCTAGCGCGCCAGAACTCAAATCAATGCCCACAACGGCTGCATCCGGGTTGAGATGTACCAGATATTCTGTTCCTACACCTGTCCCACATCCAGCATCCAAAATACGGACATTATCTTGGGAGGGTTTTTTGCCGGTGCAGAAGTTATACGCTGCTAACCAATTCCATCGCCAGTTATAACCAGGTGGTGGCTCATCTAATAAAGGTTCTGGCGGGAATGGATAAGTATTGTAGAGTTTGGCAACTGCTGCGCTAATTGTTTGAGAATCTGACATGGCTGAAGAACAGTAATTCGTAAGTTTATTGTCAAGGAAAGTTGAGCTATTGCGCCTTTAAATTACATCGTCACTAATAAATTTTGCTGACTGTTGACTATTGACTGTTAGCAGTTAACAGCTAACACAAAAAAATTTGCAAGTTATAGCAGTTTGCAGTTGAGTCCAATACAGACCTAACCCCCAGCCCCTTCCCTACAAGGGAAGGGGAGTAAGTTTCAAAGCCTCTCTTCTACAAGGCTACGGTGTACACACATCTTTGTTGCTCAGTGCAAAATGTGGTTCGATCCCCCTAAATCCCCCTTTTTAAGGGGGACTTTGATTCTTGTTCCCCCTTTTTTAAGGGGGATTAGGGGGGATCAAAACGTTGTCGGGCTAGGTTATGAGACTTGTGTGTACACCGTAGCCTTAAAAAGGGGGACTTTGATTCTTGTTCCCCCCTTTTTTAAGGGGGGTTAGGGGGGATCAAAACGATGTGGGACAAGGTTATAAGACTTGTGTGTACACCGTAGCCTACAAGGAGAGAGGTCAGAATGTATTGCACATAAATGAGAATCGCTATATATGCACGACAGCTTTGTCAAAGCCAGTAATTTTTAGTTTATCGGATAGTGTTGATTAACCCTAATAGTCACTGTCAGCCACACAAATTCCCTTACATTTGATGCCATTGGTTGCTGTGCGCTGACAATGAGGACAGAGAATTTTTTCTGTGTCTGGAGGGATATTTTTACTTGTGCTGTCTTGTGGTTTGTCTTTGTCGGTTTGGAGGTTCACGGTGATTAGGGTAATGTAAATTTTTTATGGCTTATTGTTACATTTTACAAACCATAGAGATTCACCCTACCAAACAGGTTTTCACAAACCATCGTGACTACTACAGTTACCAACAGTAACAGTTAATTATCTTTCTCCTCTTTGAAACTTGGCTGTCATTTCTACGCGAGACAATGCACTGGTAGCAGACTCACGCACATAGGAATCGGTAGATTCATCCTCAATTAAGGATTTCAGCACCTCTACAGTTTTTGGATCGCCAATTGATGCCAAAGCATTCACCAGGGAGATTCCCAAAGCTGGGTTATCTGTGGTTTGCAAAGCTTCAATCAAAACATCCACAACGGGAGAACCAATTTCACCCAACGCCATCACAGCTGCAATATGCACTACGGGATTAGGATCATTGAGAGCAGTCTTTAAACCTTGCACACCTTCTTCCGCAAAGGGAACATCGGGATGATTAATGGCAACTTGCGCCAGTGCTTTGGCAGCACTTCCCCGAACGGTGACATTTTCACTATTGAGCAAGGCTGCAACTAAAGGATTTACTGCATCAGGGCCGATCGCGCCTAAAGCCTTAACAGCCGCTCGTCGATAGGTGGTGTCTTCTTCATCCAAGATACTCATTAACCGAGGAATAATTGTTTCATCTGGATTCTCAGCCAACGCCCACATTGCTTGATCGCGTAGGTGGGGGTTAGGGTGCTTCAGTTGTTGAAATAGTTCTTCTGTAGACATAGTTTTGAATTAAAAATCACAGTAAATTAAAATGCAATCATTCACGAATTGAAAGCAATATCTAAACGCATTTCGTTGCTCGCCTGAAATCCCAAATTACTATAAAGTGGTTTCCCAGAGAGGGACGCGTGGAGAATAACACTGGTGCATTTGAGGGATTGGAGATGAGCGATCGCCATTTGAGTGAGAGATTTAGCAATTCCTTGGCGACGATATCCTGGCTCAACATAAACTCCCCAAATATATCCATATTTTCTTTGCTGTTCAGCTAAAACATGGGGATACAATCCTGCAAATAGTTGACATCCTACGGAAGCAATAATTTCTCCGTTTATTTCTGCGGTGAAGGCTTTGTAAGCTAATGTTTCTCGTGCATGAGTGATAAATTGCTGAGTTGTTTCTAGCCAATTGGCTTGAATAGATGCTTCTGGAACATCATTATCACGCCATAGCTGAAAAAAATGCCGCGCAATAGTTACATCATCATCGACATTAGCTTCTCGAAACCTGATAACATCCATAGATTTGGGATTCGTTAGGCTGTCTTTTCTTGGTTTTCCAGGGTCATTAAAGCTTTAGCCGCAATCAGCCAATCACTATCTTGTGCTGCTTGTTTGTGTCCACTGGTATCGCCCAGTTTTTCTAGTGACATCAAGGCTGCATACTTTAAATCCCAGATTTTGGTTTCTAAACAGGCTTTGAGTTCAGGAATAGCTCGTGATTCACCCAATTCACCGAGAGCGATCGCTGCCGCCGCCCGTGATTTTTGGAATTGTGGTTGTTTGTTATGCAGGGCTTCAATCAGTAAATCATATGCTGGGTGATGTTTCAACCAACCAAACAGTTTCACCACATGAAAATGCGCCCCATAATCATTATTGGCTTCTGCGGCATAGGTAGCAAACAAAGCCTCTGGTGCAACATCGGCGTAATGTTCCAAAATAGTTTTGCTGGCTAAATAGCAGCGGCCAAAGTCAGTTTCGTATAATCCACGTATTAAAACTGACAATTCTGGTAGTTGATTATAACTATGTACCAAATCTAAATTCTGGGGATGGTCGTATAATGTCTGCTCTAAATAAGGTTGAATTGTTGCAAAGGTAATTGCACCACTAGAGATACCCGCTTCTGCTAAAGTTCTGATACCCCGTAGCCGAAAAACTAAAGAGACCGGGCATCGGGCAATATTGGGAATTGCATCATAGTAACAAGCATCCATTAAATCTTGAATAGACAACCGCCGCCCTAAGACATTCGTGTGCCGCAATATTGCCACTACCTTGCCCATCTGGGAATAATCTTTAGTTAAGCGGCAAACTGCGGCGATCGCAGCACTAGCCGTAGGCGGATCAGCATCATCAACAAAGGAGCGAATCCGTTCTAAGGCAGGTTGATAATCAAATTTTGTCAGTGTATGAATAATTACTCTGTAAGTTTGCCCAGGTTTATCTAGCAACTGCGCTACTTCTTCAAGTAAATCGGGGTCTTCTGTACCAATTTCACCAATCGCCCACACAGCATTTTCCACCGTGTAACAGTCATCATCACTTAGACAAGTGCGAATCACTGGTAAAGCTGTAGTAGCTTTGAGTCGTCCCAAAGTTTCCACCGACTTCCGGCGGACAATGCGGTTATCTAATGTTGGGTCAGTTTGCTGTACGGCGCGGATGAGTGCATTAATTGACCGTTCTGTGGGAAAGTTCACCAAATGAGCCGCCGCCACATAGCGGGAATCATCCTCACTCACTTGGTCTGGAGGAGTATCCAAAAGAGCGATCGCCTGGTCTTCTGTAAGATTAAATAAATTAAAAAAACGTTTATCCATAGTCATTAGTCATTAGTCATTAGTTTTTCCTCACACCCCTACACCCCTACACCCCTACACCCCTAAAGTCTAAAACAAAACAAACCCAGAGATTATTTGCCATTACTCAACCTTCACAGGCAAAGCAAAGAGCCAAGAACCTCTAGGTTTGCAAGGGTAACAACTACCCTGATGAACCAATCACAAGTATGATAACGAAACTTATGACAGAGAATTGATTGCGTAGTCGAGGAGTGCATTGTACTCGGTCAATGCTTGAGCAGACATATCGCGAGGAGCGCAACCACGGTTACGAGCAAAGCTTAAAGCTTCAACATAGGGAGCGGTGGGCAAGCCTAAAGCGCGATAAACTTCACGTTGACCAGCAATACCCCACTCATCCAATGGGCCTGTACCACCAACTACCAAGCTGTACTGAATGAGGCGTAGGTAGTGCTTGATGTCGCGTAAGCACTTGGATTTGAAGGTATCGGTGGAGTTAGCTTCACCAGCGTTGTTCAAGTAGGGGTACTTTTTGATACAAGCGTTGTAAGCTTCGGTTGCAACTGCATCGAGGTTGCCAGCTAGCTTTTCAGCAGCTTCCAAACGAGCAGATGCACGTTGGATAGAACCTTGTACTGATTCTAAATCAGAGGTGCTGGGGAAACGACCTGCGGCATCAGCAGATGCAATAACGGTGGTAACAACTGATTTCATTTCTTAAATCTCCCGAAAGGCTGTTAATTTAAATGGTGTTGGATATCAATACTGTTGAGTTAATTGCAATGTGCAATTAATTAGCTCAAAGCAGAGATGACGCGATCGAAGTAGCTGGAAGCTTCAGCAACCAAGCTAGCGCAACGATCTTCTACAACGGGAGTACCCATCTTGCGTAATTTAGCACCAGCACGAGCCTCGCTGGGGTTGTCTTGGATGTGAGCAACTGCTTGAGCCTTCATGATTTGAACGGCACGTACTGTAGAGGTGGTAGGTACACCTAGAGCAGCGTAGGTTTCTTTCAAACCGTTCAAGCAACGATCATCCAATACGGAAGCATCACCAGCTAGCAACGCATAGGTTACATAGCGCAGGATGATTTCAGCATCGCGTAAGCAAGCAGCCATGCGACGGTTAGGATAGCAGTTACCACCAGCTTGAATTAGACCTTGGTTTTCGCAGATCATCCCAGCAACAGCATCAGAAACCATGCAGCTAGCGTTGCTTGCGATCGCGTTTACAGCATCCAAGCGTCTGTTGCCACTAGCAACGAAAGCTCTGAGGGCAGCAATATCAGTTACGGTAGAGGTGCTAGCATCTGCTGAAACTACAGCTCTAGAAAAAGCGTCAAGCATTTCGCTCTCCTTGGAATATTGGTTATCTTTAAAACTCGGTTGCCTGTTCCTTGAACAAGACAATATAGAACATAAAAGATGAGGGCTGTCTCAGTCTCGGTTATGAGAAACAAAGTAATAATCCTTAACAAAATATCCCCTGTCAGGAAGTTCTAACAGGGGACAATGTTTTTATGGTTAAGTTTTGTAAAATTATTTACGAGCAGCGAAACGATGAGGGATTAGTGATTTGCTTAAAGGATAAACCTAGACCTGCTTGAGAAGATGCTTGATCATATTGTCTTTGACCATTAACTGCCGTAGCACCTCTAGGAGAAACTTTTGTGATTCTTCTTTGCTTAATTCCTTAACTTGCTCTTCGTAAAGTTTGAGATTAAATTTCTGCTCTAAGTTAAGCTCCATTGGAATATCCATCTTGTTTACTCTCCGTGTTTCGCAATATCAATATTTCATCTAGCTCTTAAACCTTAGATTAACAAAAATTACACCTACTTGACAAGTGGACTGTTTTAGACGTTAACGAATAAACGACTAGAGGTATAGGGGTGTAATGGGGAGAGAAGAAAGAGTTTGTTCCTAATGCCCCATGTTCCGTAGGCAATTCTCAATCCAAAATCCAAAGTGGTATATTGAGGCATAGGGTTGTCAAATTTTTGTTCGGAGTTAGCGTTTAAGTTATGGATGCAATGGAGTTTTTTCAGCTAAGTAGTGGTAAATGGCGATCGCAACGCACAACACACCACCTTGCTTTCAAAAGAACTGAAGCTGGAGAATCCGAAATCCAGGTTCAAGCCTTGGCTGCTGATGACCCTCAAGTGATCGCTATTTGCCAACTCCATGAGGTTGACCCCAAGTTGGCGATCGGTGGTGCTTATGTCACCTGGCAAGGGGCAATGGGATGGGATAGAGAAGATGAAAACCATGAAGGTTCAACAGTATTTGCTCTAGTTCCTGATGCTGATCATCCCCGCCAAGGTTCACTGCTACGAGAACGGGGCTATGCAGAAATTGTCCCGGTGGTAGGTCAATATCACATGGATGATGAAAACGGGTTAGTTTTGACAACCGAATATGAAACGATGAGTTCGGTGGAAAGGTTTTGGTTTGTTAGCCCTAGCCTACGGATGCGAAGCAGCACTGTGAAACGATTTGGTGGCTTTAGTACTGCAACATTTTGTACAGAATTCAGAATTGCAGATGCTTCCGGGGAAGTCTCGAACTTGAATGAGACCGCTCAACGCATAAAATACTTCTCCTTATTTGGTGGATAAGTTAATCATCACCACCAGTAATGATCCATTTACGCGAGGGCTAGACTACCTTTATGGAATTAGGTGTCTAGCTCTTGACTCAGAAATGATAGATGTGGTTTATGATATGAATAACCGCATCCCTATGTGTGTTTGGATCGGTCAACACATTGACAGGGTGAACAAACAACTCGAAAACTATCTTCAGGCTTGCCACGATTGTTTTCACCCTTGGGAGCAACCTACTGTGCAGATTTTTGCTGCTCCCCTAGCCCAACGCTTTGGGATTGATGGTTTGTGTAATCTTGATACCAATCCCATAACAATCCTCATTGATGTGGGACGAGTAGCGTCGGCAGACTGGCTACTACTGGTAGTACATGAATATGCCCATGCTCATGCGGGTTCGCCGGGACATCATGAGCAATTTGCGCGATCGCTGGCTCATTTGTGTCTGGGATTGGGAATTGTACCTCCTGTTTGGGAAGTCGGCATGGAATATCACCTGCGATTTTATCCCCATTGCCGTGCAACTCAAAACCCCTTGGCGTTTTGGCGAGGAGAATAAGCAGGGTTAACAATCAAATGTTACGAATTGCTGCTTTCTGCCGCAAATCAAATGGCGAAACTTCTACATAGGCTTATTCTGAATTTTCAGATTCCTAATTGTGGATAGCAGGTGCATCAACCGTAGTGAAAGACTGCGGTCATAAACTGCTACCCACTTGATGATAATGGCGGGATTTTTTTGGTGAATTCTTCAGACCATAGAGGTATTTGTTATGTCAATTCCTTTGTTGGAGTATACCCCTTCATCTCAAAATCAGCGAGTTGTTGGTTTTGAAGTACCTGGTGATGAACAGCCGAGAGTTTACACAACAGATAACCTGCCATCACCCGGTGAAATGGATGTCTTGATTGCGGCTGCTTATCGTCAAATTTTCCATGAGCAGCAGATGTTGTTGAGTAATCGTCAAATCTTTCTAGAATCTCAACTCAGAGCTGGACAAATCACGGTTAAAGATTTTATTCGTGGATTAGTTATGTCCGATTCTTTTCGGCGGCTAAATTACGATGCTAACAACAATTACCGTTTTGTAGAAATTTGTGTACAAAGGATTTTAGGACGGAGGATTTATAGCGATCGCGAAAAACTTTCTTGGTCAATAGTCATTGCCACAAAAGGGCTATCAGGCTTCATTCAAGATTTACTCAATAGCGAAGAATATAATACCAACTTTGGTGATAATACAGTTCCTTACCAACTGCGACGGGTATTACCCCAGCGTTCTAGAGGCGAGTTACCCTTTGAACGGATGGCACGCTACGGTACTGATTATCGGGATAAATTGCCAGCTTCGATGAGAGGATATGAACCATTGAATTGGCAAACATTCTTACGTGGTTCTAACAAAGATGTCATGCAATGGCTAGCAGCTACCGTTGTCTTTCTCATAGCTTCCTGGTACTTACTACCTGTCTTTAATCTGTTGCCACACATTGGCCCCTATTAATACAAAAAGGTAAAAATAAAAAGTAAAGAGGAAAAGTAAAATTTACTTTTTACTTTTTATGCTTCCTATTCCTCCGAACTTCTGAGCGGAGGTCTCCTCTACTCAGAGTTCTCTTTGTTCCCTATTCTCCTCTGGATTCAGCAGTTGCTCATGGAGGTTTTCCTCATGTTGTTCTCTACTGTATGACTGGGAAAGGATATGAATTTCTGCTTTTAGGTTATATCTAGCAAATAGCTCTGCAAACTCCAACATCAAAGGCGTAAAGTATATTTGTGGTCTTTGCAAAAATTTCTGTAAAACTTGCTGACGTGCTTTCATGTACTCTGATGTTGGCAACCAAGAGTATTCTTGGCGAATCGCATCTGCATATTCTTGATATTGCTCTGGTTTAGCAGCTAAAATCCCCAAGTCTGCGTCTAATAAAACTTGACTATCAATATCATGATCATCAGCTTGATGGTCTTTAGTTTTGAGAATCAGACGACTGATATTATTGATATAATGGCTCGGAATGCCTAAACTACTCAATAATTTATCTGCATATTCAGCACTTTTTTCTTCGTTATCCTTAGCTTGCGGCTCATACACAACATCATGAAACCAAGCCGCTAGTTCCACAGCAGGTACATTTTCTGCATAAGTTTGTAAAGTCTGAATGATTTCCAGAACATGATTAACATGATTCAGATTATGGTAGTGGCGATGAGAAGCAGAATAAACAGCGACTAATTGAGCAAACGCTCTTTCCATAGCTACTTGGTCAACGCCAAAGGGCTGGAGCGTCTGTTGCCATCGATACAATAAGATATCTGTCAGATTGTTCTTAAACATAACGAAATATTAAGTAAGTCGGTGAAAAAAACACAACCATATCAAGCAAGATAAACTAGGACACAACTCTCTTCTCTTCTGCTTTCTGCCTTATCCAAATCACAAATATTTCAGCCGTTCTACTGAGAATATAGTTATTCCTCTTAAGTTTTAACACGCTGAATCTGTTTATATGGAAGTTCGTAGTTCCTGTTTACAAGAAAAACTACTCAGGGATATACCGGAAATTGAGTGAACGAAATGATACTAACTATAGTTATCAGAGAGCCACTACAAAGTAGATATTTGCTGGATGTTAGTTTATAACGTGTATCCCTATCTTTTAGATGTCTCTATGACTTAGACTTGTACTATCGAAGACTTTCAACCCCGCCAAATTTTCCGAATTCAGAAAATTTATTCTTGTGATGGATTTCGTACTATTAATAATGCCGAAAAAATTCAGTTATGTTATTACTTGTATTGCAGTTCATAAATTGCGATCGCTTCATCCTTACCTTTTAATTTCACTGCTGAATCTACTAATTCCAGCGCAAATAATTCCGGGGACGCTAAATTTTTCACTACTGACTCAGTGATCAAGATACTACAGCCATAGAGCTTAGTTAATCCCTCAACACGAGAAGCCACATTGACAGCATCACCCACTACCGTAGAATCAATACGGCAAGTGAAACCCACCGTTCCCATCACCACCTCACCGCGATGAATACCAATACCGACAGCAATTTTTGGTAAATGCTTTTGTCCTCGCTCATCATTAAATTCATCTAAAGCTTGCTGCATGAAAATTGCTGCTTGTAATGCGCCATCGGTAGCAGGATCATCAAACAAAGCCATAATGGCATCACCGATATATTTATCAATAAAACCGCCAGCTTGGTCTATTGCTTTGCCCATACAAGCCAGATAATCATTTAAAAAGGTAAAAGTTTCTTGTGGTGTCATCACCTCTGACATCGATGTGTAACCACGGATATCACAAAATAAAATCGTGATGCTTTTAGTAGCGGCTACACCCACAACAATATTTTCAATACCCTGGGGTGCGATCGCTAAAATAAATTTATTCGGTACAAATAATTCAAATGATTCTAAAGTCTTTTGTAACTTATTAAACGAACTCTGCAAAGCAGTAGACATTTCATTAAAAGAAGTTGCCAACGTACCGATTTCATCTCTGTTGGTAATTTGGGCGCGATGTTGCAAATCTCCAGCAGCAATTTTCGTTGCACTTAGCTGTAAGCGAAGGATGGGATCACTTAACCGCTTGGCCAAAATATAAGCTAATACCCAACCAATCATCAGTCCGATCAAACCTACACCCAAAGCCTGTTTGACTACTTCAGTAATAGCACGGTCAACTCGGCGTAAGGAAATACCCATGCGAACAGTACCGACTTTTTTCCCAGAGGACAAGCGGATATCGGAAGCAACTTCCATCACCCTTTCACCCCGCTTGGCTCGCAGATGACGAGAAAAGTAGACATCGCGCAAGATCAATGTCTCCATGACAATGGATGGTTGTGTTGAAGCTAAGGCCTTATTTGTGACGCTCAAAGGCACAATGTCAGGAATATACTGATTTTGTAACTCATTAACAGAAGCAGCAATAATCCGATTGTCTTGGCGTGCATCGGAGATGAAAACATAGACGAAGTCTTGATTTTCTTGTAAAATTACATCGAGAGTGAGCCGGATTTGACTCCAGTTTTCTTCGATTAATTCATCGCCCAAAGTATAAGTTAGGACTCTGACAAAAGAGTTGGCATCCTGCACATTTTCCTCTCGATAGAGGTGACTTTCACTTTTAGCCCACACAGAGACGATCGCACCAATCACAGTCAGCAACAAAAGTGTAGTATTAACCATAATTCGGGTGCGGATTGACTGAAAACTCGGAAGTTTCATAGTTTAATGACCAATTCTTCGACAAAATTTACCCACCGCAAATCATTAGTTTGAGCTTGACAGTCAGAACCAAACGCTAAGGTAAGTGGCCCGCCCATTCTGGCTGGAATGGGTTGTTTGTTGTCACCCCATTTTGTGGCTAAAAGAATGTCACAGTTTTTGATATCAGCAGAGGCTAATGTGACTGAGTTAATGTTGTTTTGGGAAAGGGCTGTTTTTCCTTGCACGATGATTTTCCCTGACAGAGTATTAGCAGCCAAAATATCTCGTACACGCACCCCATGTAGTTTGACTTTGCCACTCGGCCAACCACTACGATAACCAACGTTTTCTGTAATAGTAATTTGGGGTAATTTTTCTAAATCAGCCAAGTGGAGTTGACGTTTCCCTACCCGCAGCCGAATCGGTTCTGTTCCCACCAATATATTGCTGACATAAAACACCCAAAATGATTCAGGATACTGCTGTTTCAGATAGGGATATTGACTATGGGGAAAAACGAGATAAATCGGGCCACCTTGGTTGCGACTAATGGGTTTACCGTTGTTAGCGATCGCTAGAATAATGGGGTATTTTAATAAATCCTGTAAATTGACAGTTACTTGGTAAGAGTTATAAGCCATAAAAGTTACTTCCGTCACATCAGGCTGATAACCCAACTGTTGCAACAATGTTGATACAGGTAGACCACGAAAATCAAACACTTGATCCGGCTGAAGGATGTAATTAGCATCGGTTGTTTGCAGGTGAGTAGTAGCTAATGATTGTAGTTGCTGCCAATTTAACGTCACTGTTTTATTAGTCTTTGTCTCACCCTGAATGACTAAATTCCACTCCCTTTGCTGAGAGCTTTTGGTGTTATTAGCCATAATTTCGGCGTTGCGGGCGATCGCTTCTTTACGCCATACTTCCAGTTGTTCATGACTAGGCTGATGCGTACAACCCCCTAAGCAAACAGCGGTGATTATCAAAATGTTGAGTAGTGAGTTCTGAGTTCTGAGTAAAAACACAGGTGTTTTGCGTATATTCCTCATCTCTCCCTACCCCTCTTTTCACGCGTGTATTACTGTTTTACACCTTGTATCAAAAACGTCCAGAAAAAACTTCACTCTAATTTTAAATTTCTGATCTGTGGTGACAAAAAAATTGACGAGCCACAATAGAAAGCACGGACTTCATAAATTAAACTCTTAACTTACATCAGGAGTTCACTATCAGTGGTATTACAAATACAAACCAGCACCTACGAAGCGAAAACCCAAGAAATTGCTAAACAACTTTTAGCAGCAACTCAGGAAAATCGCTCATTTTTAGCTTCTCTGCGTGACCAAATGCGTTGGGATGATAAATTACTAGCTTGGGCAATGAGTAACCCCGGTTTACGGGTGCAATTATTCCGGTTTATTGATACTCTTCCTGCGCTACGGAGCAAATCAGAAATTGCTGGACATCTCCAAGAATATTTAGGTGATGAATCTGTCGAACTTCCAGCCGCTTTAAAAGGAATGCTCAACTTTGCCAACCCCGATTCCATGCCAGGACAGGTGGCTGCAACGACTGTCTCTACAGCAGTTGAGACTTTGGCTCATAAATATATCTCTGGCGAAAATATTCAACAAGTCATTAAAACTGTTGAACGACTGCGAAAAGAAAAAATGGCTTTCACCATTGATTTACTTGGTGAGGCGGTAATTACGGAAGCAGAGGCGCAGTCTTATCTAGAACGCTATCGAGAATTAATCACGCAATTAACAGCCGCTTCTAAGAATTGGGGCCAGATTGGGGCTATTGATGAAGCTGATGGCGAACCGTTAGCTAAAGTCCAGGTTTCTGTAAAGTTAACGGCGTTTTATTCCCAATTTGACCCTTTAGATGCTCAGGGCAGTGAAGAGCGAGTTAGCGATCGCATCCGTACCCTATTACGTCACGCTCAAGAGTTGGGTGCAGCTATCCATTTTGATATGGAACAGTACGCTTATAAAGACTTAACTCTGAATATTTTGCAAAAAATCTTATTAGAAGATGAGTTCCGTCAACGTACTGATATTGGGATAACTATTCAAGCCTATCTGCGTGATAGTGAGCAAGATGCTAAAAATATCATTGCTTGGTTGAAACAGCGTGGTTATCCGTTAACCATTCGGTTAGTCAAAGGGGCGTATTGGGATCAGGAAACTATCAAAGCAGCACAAAGACACTGGAATCAGCCTGTTTTTAACGATAAAGTGGCTACAGATGCGAATTTTGAGACAATAACTCAGTTATTGTTAGAAAATCATCAATATGTTTATGCTGCTATTGGTAGTCATAATGTGCGATCGCAAGCACGAGCGATCGCTATAGCAGAAACTCTCAATGTTCCCCGGCGACGGTTTGAAATGCAGGTGTTGTACGGGATGGGGGATAAGTTGGCTAAGGCTTTGGTGGATAGGGGTTATCGGGTGCGGGTTTATTGTCCTTATGGGGAATTATTGCCGGGGATGGCTTACCTGATTCGACGTTTGTTGGAAAATACGGCTAATAGTTCTTTCTTGCGGCAAAATTTGGAAAATAGACCTATAGCGGAATTGCTTGCGCCTCCAGATGTTGATTTAGCTCACGCAAAGTCGCAAAGTCGCGAAGAAGGAAAGGAAGGGTTTGTTGGTGCGGCAGATACGGATTATGCGGAGGAAGCAGAGAGGAAGGAGGCAGCACGGGCTTTTGCATCTGTGCGTCAGCAATTAGGGAAGAGTTATTTTCCTCTGATTGATGGGGAGTATGTGAATACTTCTGCGGTGATTGATTCGGTTAATCCTTCTAATTTTAGTGAGGTGGTGGGGAAGGTTGGACTGATATCCGTTGAACAGGCTGAACAGGCTATGCAGGCTGCTAAGGCGGCGTTTCCTGGTTGGAAGAGTACGCCTGTGAAAGAACGGGCGGGGATTTTAAGGAAAGCGGCTGAGTTGATGGAAGCGCGTCGGGCGGAACTCTCGGCTTGGATTGTTCTGGAGGTGGGAAAACCTGTTAAGGAAGCTGATGCTGAGGTTTCGGAGGCGATTGATTTTTGTCTCTACTATGCTGATGAGATGGAACGGTTTGATCAGGGTGTAATTTATGACGTAGCTGGGGAAACCAATAGATATATTTATCAGCCGCGTGGGATTGCTGTGGTGATTTCACCTTGGAATTTTCCCTTGGCGATCGCCTGTGGAATGACTGTTGCAGCGTTAGTTGCAGGCAATTGTACCTTACTCAAGGCTGCGGAAACTTCTTCTGTGATTACAGCTAAACTCACGGAAATCTTGGTAGAAGCAGGCATTCCCAAAGGTGTATTTCAATACGTGCCTGGCAAGGGTTCGCAAGTTGGTGCTTATTTGGTGAGTCATCCTGATACCCATGTCATCGCTTTTACTGGTTCTCAGGAAGTGGGTTGTCGTATCTATGCAGAAGCCGCTACCCTCAAGCCTGGACAAAGGCATATGAAGCGGGTAATTGCGGAAATGGGGGGTAAAAATGCCATCATAGTTGATGAGAGTGCTGATTTAGACCAAGCTGTCGTGGGTGTACTACAGTCAGCCTTTGGTTACAGTGGACAAAAATGTTCTGCTTGTTCGCGAGTAGTTGTGGTAGAAAGCATTTATGATGCTTTTATTCGGAGATTGGTGGAAGCCACAAAATCTTTGAATATTGGAGAAGCTGAGTTACCTAGTACTCAAGTTGGCCCGGTAATTGATGCTAATGCCCGCGATCGCATTTGTGAGTATATTGAAAAGGGTAAGGCAGAATCACAAGTGGCGTTAGAGTTATCAGCACCTAACCACGGTTATTTTGTCGGGCCAGTTATCTTTAGTGAAGTGCCACCCAATGGGATAATTGCCCAGCAAGAGATTTTCGGCCCTGTACTAGCTGCTATTAAAGTCAAAGATTTTGCCGAAGCCTTAGCAGTTGCCAACGATACCAACTACGCATTGACTGGTGGAATTTATTCCCGCACACCTTCCCATATTCAAAAGGCGCAGACAGATTTTGAAGTCGGGAATTTGTACATTAACCGTACTATTACAGGAGCGATCGTCGCTCGGCAACCATTTGGCGGCTTTAAACTTTCTGGTGTAGGTTCTAAAGCCGGAGGTCCTGATTATCTCCTGCAATTCCTCGAACCACGTACCATCACCGAAAACATTCAACGCCAAGGTTTTGCACCCATTGAAGGGGCGGAATAATTGGTAATGGGGCATTGGGTATGGCTGCTGTTTCTTACTAGCCCTGCCCCCTGTCCCCTGCTTTCCTCAACTCTCCTGTTCTGGCAAAAACAGTGTGAATTGACTACCTACCCCCAAGGTTGATGTTACTGTCACATCCCCACCATGCAAACGGGCTAATTTTCGAGTTAGGGCTAAACCTAGTCCAGTGCCTTCATACTGACGATTTAATTTACTATCTAACTGTTTAAAAGGTTCAAATAAAAATTGAAATTGACTGGCATCAATGCCAATACCTGTGTCTGAGACTGTGAATGTCATCCCTTGCGGAACTTTCTTGACTGTTAAGGAAACTTCACCGGTGGCAGTAAATTTAATGGCATTAGTTAGCAAATTGAGTAACATCTGCTTCATACGACGCTCATCAGCTATGCAAATGTCTGCTAAGGGGTCAATTTCATAGGAGAGTTTTAACCCTTTTTCATGGGCGCGATCGCGCACTGTTGATGAAACATAATTACATAAATCTGAAACTGATATAGGCATCAAAAATAATTCTTCTTTGCCCACGTCCACTTTTGATAAATCTAAAATATCGTTAATTAGTGCCAATAGATGTTCGCCACTGCTATATATACAGGTAATATATTCTTTTTGTTTTTGATTTAAAGAGCCAGTTATTTCTTGCTGTAGTAACTGAGACAAACCCATAATGGCATTCAGAGGTGTCCGCAATTCATGGCTCATGGTTGCCAAAAATTCACTTTTAGCCCTACTACCCGCTTCGGCTGCTGCTTGCGAGGCACGCAGTTGCAACTCAGTTCGTTTGTATTCGGTCATATCCTTAAAAATGACCAACAATAACTCAGGTTCACCATCAGAACCAGGCATGACAGACACACAAAGTTTTGTCCAAATTGATTTGCCGTTTTTATGCAAGAAGCGTCTTTCAATTTCAACGTGTTTTGGCTCATCCAGCTGTTTACCACTGATGTAGATTTCAACCAACAATTTTTGATAAGTATTTAACTCTGCTTGTGTTTGAAAAATATAATCTGTCAAGGAATGTCCGCATAATTCTTCTCGACTATACCCCAGCAATTGACACAAGGCTGGATTTACGTCCATAATATGGGCTGTATAATCTACTACTCCAATCCCAACAGACGAACGCTCAAAAATAGCTCCAAATTGGGCTTCACTTTTTTGTAGTGCTACCTGTGCAGTGTTGTGTTCTCTCGCTTCTATTGCTAATGATGTAAAATCTGCTACTGCACCAGCAAAATATTTTTCTTCTAGAGTCCATTCCCGCACTTCGGCACAATGCTCACAGCACAATATTCCCAATAGACGATCTTCCACCCAAATGGGTGTACTAAGTAACGACATCACGTCAAAAATAGAGAGATAATTCGTAAATAAATCTTTCGTTTTGTGATCATTTATGACATTATTAATTGCTAGACTTTCGCCTGCCGCTAAAGCTTGAAAATAGGCAGGATAGCTGGCTTTTGACAAAATTTGACCATAAGAATGCTCTTGAGTATTGAGATTATATAAATCTATACAATCAAAGCATGAATCTTCTTCATTGTATAACCACACACTAACTCGCTGTACTAAAAGCGTGTGCGCTACAACTTCTGTTATTTCTCGGAATACGTCACTAAGAGTACCTGTTTGGAACGTTTTGCTCTTTGCCAAGTACAGTAGTGTCCGGCTATGTTTTCGTCGCTTGTTGTCTGAAATCGACAGTACCTCTTGGGACTGTAGGGATTTGGTAAGATCTTTAACCACTAGCACCTGCATGTGTTCTCAACAGAAATCACTTTGCATTGCAGTTCTAAGAAATAAATAGAACTGTTTATATAAATACAACTTCGATATATACATTTACATACTCCAAAGGTATATTTTTTTGTCTATTTTTTTGTAATTATTATGTTTTGAAATGAAATCTCTTTTTGATAAGCTGTTCTTAACTTGATCCCAATGGTCAAAATGCCAGAAAGCTATTCTAATAGCTACATATTTGTTAAATTTTTACACAGATTTTACATAAATTTTTAAAACTCAGCTCACAGTCAAAATAGGTCACGGTAAATCAAAATCAATAAAGATTGATCAAACTATACATTAACAAAAGTAATTTAGATAGTGATTCCGGCTAATTACTGACGATGTGATTAATATTGTGTAAATACTTTTTCATCTTTAGGATCACTTATCTACACAAATATACTCATTTTTACAGTATTTATAAGATTAACACTTGTGTATTCTCCTCTGGAAAGATACCGCAATAGCTAAATTTTGCAACAATTAAAGTAAGGCAAGAGTAGCGGATCAAGAGGTGGCGCAATTATGAAAAATTCTAGTGTCAGAATTATTTCTCTCATTCCCAGTGGAACAGAGATTTTAGCAGCCTTGGGTTTAACAGATGCTATGGTTGGGCGATCGCATGAATGTGACTATCCCCCAGAAATTACAGACCTGCCTATTTGTACCAAAGCTCGCTTAGATAGTAATATCCCTAGTGATAAAATCCACGATCAGATTAATGATTTGCTACAGTCTGCCCTCAGTATTTATCAAGTCAAGACAGATATCGTAGAACAATTACAGCCCACCCATATATTAACTCAAGACCAATGTCATGTTTGTGCAGTCAGCTTAAAGGAAGTGGAAAAGGCTGTGGATGAACTGACACAAAGTTCGCCTCAAGTTATCTCCTTACGACCTAATCTACTAGAAGATGTTTGGCATGATATTGAGCGTGTAGCAAATATCTTTGATGTTGATGCAGTGAAAGTCTTAGAAAATTTAGAAGCTCGTGTTAAGATTTGCCAGCAAAAAATCCAAGGACTGTCTTTGGAGGAACTACCAACTGTCGCCTGTATTGAGTGGACAAATCCTCTCATGGTAGCAGCCAATTGGATTCCTGAATTAACCAACTTAGCTGGCGGACAATCATTATTTTGTGTCACAGGTCAACCGTCTCCCAATCTGAAATGGGAAACACTTTTGGTTAGTAACCCAGATGTAATTATTTTCATGCCTTGCGGTTTTAACTTAAATCGTACCCGTCAAGAAGCACAGTTAATTACTCAGCAACCTGATTGGCAAAAACTCCATGCTACTAAAAGTGGTAGAGTCTACATCACCGATGGCAATGCTTACTTCAACCGCCCTGGCCCAAGATTAGTAGATTCTCTAGAAATTATGGCGGAAATTTTACACCCTGAGATTTTTGAATACGGTTATAAAGGCACAGCTTGGGAAAGATTATAAAAGATAAAAGAGAGAAATGTTTTAATTAGATTTTGCTAACTGATTTAGAAATTCGATCAGAGTTTTTATAGTGTTGGTAAGTGCAGTTTCGCTCAAAATTACTGTGTGTTGTTGTCCATGATCTTCTACAGTTAACCTGTATTGAAAGCGATCGCACTGCGAATTGTCACCAATTATTTGTTCTGGTAGTTGAAAAAAATCTGCTGAGGCTACAAGTCTTGATAATTCCTCTACCGTCTGAGACTGTAGAGTATTAGTGTCAACACGAATGGTTTTACTAATTCCAGCAAAACCACCCGTGCGTTCTAAAAATACCAGCATTGTTGAGAAGAATAGGTACTCAATACCAGTCTAGCAAAAGTAGGAAGTTGGGCATGGGGCATTGGGAATAGGGCGTTGGGCATGGTGTAAAATCTACCTTGTCTTCTTCTACACCCCTGCCCCATCACCCTCTACACGCTTACCAAAACTCCCACCTCTTGCCAAGCCTTCTTTATTGCTTGATGTTCTGTACTACCTTCTCCGTAGAGTTCCTTAGCTATCTGCACAGTAATGTCGGCAGTTTGTTGAAACGTCGCTTTAGGTCGCAGGCGATCGCATAAGGCAATATACCAAATTTTTCCGGCTTTCTCCCAAGCGTAGCCCCCGATTTCCATTGCTGCTAAATAGAAAGCGCGGTTAGGTATACCTGAATTGATATGCACACCACCATTATCAGCCCAGCCAGTATATTGGTCTTTCACATGACCTGGTTGGGGGTCTTTACCCAATACGGGATCATCATATGCTGTCCCTGGTTCTTTCATAGAGCGAATACCAATACCTTTGACATTGGGCATTAGTAAACCTTCGCCAATAATCCAGTCAGCTGCTTCGACTGTCTGATTGTTGACTCTCTGTTTGACCAAAGCACCAAACACATCAGAGAAGGACTCATTTAATGCTCCTGATTCCCCATAATATTGTAAGCCTGCTTCATACTGAGTAACACCATGAGTTAACTCATGGGCAATCACATCAATACATTTAGTAAAACGATCAAACAGTTCACCATCACCATCACCATAAACCATCTGATCGCCATTCCAAAAAGCATTTTCGTATTTCACGCCATAATGAACTGTTGCATCTAAACGCAGTCCTTTATTATCAATTGAATTGCGTTCAAAGATTTCATAAAACAAATCATAAGTAGCACCAGCAGCATTTACAGCTTCATTGACTGCTTCATCACTGCTAGGGAGATCACCTTCATTCCATGCTACAGTTCCCGGTAGTTGATACCCATTTTTCGCATCATAAACTGTGCGTTGCTTTTGCCCTGGAGAGGGAGCAAAAAAGATATTCCCAACAACATCTCTACGTCCACGCAGTTGTGCTGAGAGATTTAATGTATGAAAAGCCCAATTTCGTTGCTGTTCTGTACCATTTATCGCCACATTTTCTAACATATGTGGTGGGATCACACAACATATAGGACATCTAGTATTGAGTGAATGCTGGCACTTAGAACCAGGCAATTTCTGTTTATTTCTAGCCATCTAAACCAGTCTCCTTGGGTTAATAAGTAATGAACAACCGTGGATAAAACACCACGGTTGGAAGGAGCAGAGTCATTAATGGAGATGGCGAATCCCTGGTTAATATTCTGATGAATCTTTCTTATCTCTTATTGTGAGACATATTTCTAAAAAATCAACAGCATTAATAGTAGAAAACCAGAATTTGCCCATAATAAAAAAATTAGCTTTTATTTATATTTGCTATTTTGTATTTGCAAAGCTGTTCTTTTACTAATAAGTTCCTAAATATTGCGACCACACCAAAAAGCAAGTATCTACTTTAAGAGTATTAATACAGGTTATAAAATATGTATAAAATCAAATAGTTTAGTTTTATTCAGTAAAATTTCTATTACTGATAAAATAATTTTTTCTAGTAGTTAATGTTAAATTTAATTAAACTGAAATTTTCCTCTTTGATTAGATTCACATCGTCAGACTAGAAAACCCCGGTTGCTAATGGAAACCAGGGTTTTTAACCGTCAAAACTCAGCACTTTCTAACGCCAACCACCAAAAACGGCTAACCCGTAATATTTCCAAGGGACTGCGACCGTCTGAAATCCCGCCTGAGTTAACATTTGCAGATGAGTGTCTAAAGTCGCTAGTTGGTCTTGGCTAGAGTGTCCTTGTGGACTGCTGTTGCCTAATTTAGCGCGAATATCTGCCAAATTAGTACCTTGTTGGCTAGCCCATTCCTCTCGCACTGCTTGATAAATTTCTGCTAGGGTTGGTGATTCTGGTAATATGGGGTCGGCATTCCAAAAACAACCGTTTTGGCTGAGGCTAGCAGCAATCTGCTGAAAGAGTTTGAGCTTCATCTCATCGTAGAGGTGGTGAATCGCTAAAGATGAAACACAGGCATCAAATTCCCTACCTATATTGAAATCTTCTGGATTAATTGCCCAATCACCAAAATCAGCTTGTATTCCCGTCCATCTTTGTGCGTAACCAGCTGCGGTAATTTTTGCTTGGGCAAATTGTAGCATTCGGGGTGAATAATCTAAGGCAACAATGTGTGCTTCTGGACAGCGTTTGAGTACCTTGAGACTAACTTCACCCGTACCACAGCCTAATTCTAGTATGTAACGGCTACTAGTAGGCAAACAACGGGGAATGACATCTATGATTTCGTCATATCGTGGTAAGAGTTGACGAATTCCATGATCAAAATCAATTGTGTTGGCGAATACTTCTCCAGGAAATAGTTGTGACATATATTTTTGACAATTCTTTTTGTTGAGGCGATCGCTTGTTCTATATATGAACAATCGCCTATATCTTTAACTCATAATTAAAGATAGCCACTTATCAGGAGATTATCTATTCCCCATTTGTGGGAAACTGTATGCTACAGCTCATTACTACAATCTTTGTCGTCATTCTAGGTTCAGCATTGTGTTCTAGTATAGAGACGGCACTGTTTTCCGTTTCTACACTCAGGGTCAGACAATTAGCACAATCGAATAATCCTTCAGCCGTTGCACTGTTGGCAATCCGAGACAATATGAATCGTCCCATTGCAACGGTCGTCATTCTCAATAACACTTTTAATATTATTGGCAGTATCATCACAGGTAGTGTTGCAACTCAAGTTTTGGGATCGCAGTGGTTGGGTATATTTTCCGCTGCATTGACTTTCTTGATTATTATCTTTGGTGAAATCATTCCCAAAACGCTGGGAGAAAGATACTGTGAAGCAATCGCCATGCTAGCAGCTATACCCATTACTGGACTTTCTATTGTTTTTACACCCTTGGTCTGGGTTCTAGAAAACGTCACTGCACCGTTCTCTCAAGGTAAAAAAAGACCGACAACTAATGAGGCGGAAATCAAGCTACTAGCAAATATCGGTCAACAGGAAGGGATCATTCAAAGTAGTGAAGCGGAAATGATTCAAAGAGTTTTTAAACTCAATGATGTGACAGCATGTGATCTCATGACCCCCCGCATTATGGTCACACATATCAACGGCGATCGCACCATAGCTGGAGCTAAAGCAGACATTATTGCTTCTCAGCATACTCGGATTATTGTTACCGATGAGTCGATTGATCAAGTTATGGGCTTTACTTTAAAACAAGAGTTACTTACGGCGATCGCACTAGGCCAAGAAAATCAAAAAATTGCCACACTCACTCGCCAAGTCCGCTTTGTGCCAGAAGTAATTCAAGCCGATAAGTTGCTAAAAAACTTCATTGAAGCCCGTGAACATCTAGCGGTAGTAGTAGATGAATATGGTAGTGTTGCCGGCGTAGTCACTTTAGAAGATGTGCTAGAAGTGATCACTGGTGAAATTGTCGATGAAACTGATAGAAGCGTTGACTTGCAAGAAATCGCCCGCAAAAAGCGAGAAAAAATGTTGCAAAGTCTCACTAACGCGTCCTGGAAATAAAAGGGAATTGGGGCAGGGTGCAGGGGGCAAGCTGACAAGTGTAGGTTTTTAATAGAGTAGTAAGTAATTTCATCCACCCCTACACACGGCAGTTTGCTCAAGTCGGGAAACCCGCCCACGCAACTGCCTCTCCTATACCCTTACACCCTTACACCCTAAAACAGTGTCTTATAGGCAAAGCGTAGAAAACCTACACGTGTGAGCAGGGTGCAAGGTGGAGAAGAATTTTTCCGTTTCTCCCTACTCCTCTGCTTTCCTCGTTTCCAATCACTCCTCCTGACCAACGCGGCGGATATTGAGGATGTCGCTCATTTTTTTGATTTGGGTGAATACTTGCTCTAGTTGGGGGCGATCGCGTATTTCTATTCCTAAGTCCATTAATGCTGGTTGACCAATGGAGGTTTTGACTTGGGCATGACGGACGTTGATCCCCTGATCACTTAATCTTGACAAAATATCTTTGAGTACCCCTACCCTATCAAGGGCTTCAATTTGAATATTCACTGGGTAGGTGTGGGGACGACCACTGTTTTCAACACTGTTATTCCAGCTAACTGGGACTAAGCGATCGCCTTCTACTGGCTCTAAATTATGACATCCTTGGCGATGGATGGAAATTCCCCGGCCGCGTGTGACCACGCCAATAATCGGTTCACCAGGAATAGGGGTACAACAACCGGCTAGATGATACACTAACCCCTCAACACCGACAATGGGCGAGTCACTACTGCGGGAAATATTGGGATGGGCTTTTGCTGTCGATGACTCCTTTGGGATCAAAGGAATAACTTCTGCGGTTGGTTGTTGGGCTTTGACTACTTCTCGCCAACGATTCAGCACTAGGTTGAGGGTGACTTCACCGTAACCTAAACCTGCAAGTAAATCTTCTGTACTGTGGTAATTACATCTTTCTGATACAGTCTGCATTGACTCTGATTTCAGCAGATTGTCAAAACCCGTTTTACCTAGTTCTTTTTCTAATAAGTCTCGTCCACGGGCAACATTCTCTTCCCGGCGCGATCGCTTATACCATTGTTTAATCCGGTACTTCGCCGTTGAAGTCCGCACGAAATTCAGCCAATCTAAGCTAGGATGACTATTCTTTTGGGTAATAATATCGACAATATCACCATTTTGTAGTCGTGTAGATAGAGGCACCATCCTACCATTCACCCGCGCCCCAGCGCAGTGGTTGCCGACTTCTGTATGAATACGATAGGCAAAATCTATAGTAGTTGAACCTGGATTTAAAGAAACGACATCCCCTTTGGGTGTAAAGACATAAACATCATCTTCAAATAAATTATCTTTGACGCTATCAAGATACTCTTGTGCGTCCTTCATATCACTTTGCCATTCTAGGAGTTGTCGCAACCACGTAAACTTCTCATCACTGGTGGTTAGCTGACTATGAGACCCACCTGTTTCTTTATACTTCCAATGAGCAGCGATCCCGTATTCTGCAATGCGGTGCATTTCCATTGTGCGAATCTGCACTTCTAAAGGACGACCTGTTAAACCAATGACTCCTGTATGCAAAGATTGATAGCGATTAGGTTTAGGTAAGCCAATATAATCTTTAAATCTGCCGGGGATCGGGCGAAAAGCATCGTGTACTATAGCTAAAGCACGATAGCATTCCTCGTTTGTCTCAACAATAATCCGTAAGGCTGCTAAGTCGTAAATTTCATGAAATTCTTTTTGCTGTCGGTGCATCTTTTGATAGATGCTATATAGATGCTTGGGACGACCACTAATATCTAAACATCGAATTCCTGCTTGCTGTAATCTTTCTTGTAAAGTTGCGGTGGCTTTGGCTAATTTTTCTTCCCGTGCATCCCGTTTTTCCGAGACATACTTTTGCATCTGACGGAAAGCTTCTGGTTCTAAATACTTAAAGGCTAAATCTTCTAATTCCCACTTAATACGCCAGATTCCCAAGCGATTGGCTAAAGGTGCAAAGATATCACGTGTTTCCTGGGCTGAACGGCGGCGGCTGTCTTCCGACATATATTGCAGAGTTCGCATATTATGCAAACGGTCTGCTAATTTCACGACAATTACCCGGATATCTTGCGCCATCGCCAAAAACATCCGGCGAAAGTTTTCCGCTTGGCTTTCAGTCTTGCTTTTGAAATTGATTTTAGACAGCTTGGTGACACCTTCCACCAATTGACGCACTTCTGCGCCAAAATGCTGTTCTATTTCTTCAATTGTGACATCTGTATCTTCAACTACATCATGAAGAAATCCTGCTGCTATCATAGCAGGACTACCTCCTAAGTCGCGCAGCAATCCAGCTACAGCCACAGGATGGCTAATATAGAGTTCTCCAGACTTACGATATTGACCTTTATGCAGCTGATAAGCAAATTCAAATGCTCGGCAGATTAAAGTGTTATCACTATAATGGTCATCTTGTGATTTGTTGTCTTTGGCTGATGTGTCCCGCAAACATTTCTTCAGCCATTCAGGAAGCGAAAGATCAGTTGGGGAACTTATAGCTATACTGCTCATACAATAGGAGAGGTGATCTGTGGTTTAGGTAAGAAATAGATGCAGTTGACAGCATTGTCAGGGGGTGATGCTGCTGTCTTCGTAGGGGTAAAATTTGTCCTAGGATGATTCCCTATATGCCTATGGTACTCATCCACTGGGAATTTTCATGCTCATAATTGAAGAAAAAATGTAGATGGCAAACACAGCCTCAAAGCCAATTTTGAGGCTGAAGAAGTAACTAAGAGCGTAAGATAGATTATTGTAGAAGAAATTTTTCTTGAGATTAATACTATCCTAAATAGGAGTGAATGTCTTTAACTTCTGATAAATATCAAGCACTGGTAAATTTACTTGAACAATTGCGTACAGATGTCAGCAATCTTCAAGTAAGTACATCTGAACTGAAAGAACGTATAGTTGTCTTGCAAAGATTTTTTGGGAAAGAAATTGTTCCTTTAGTGGCAGATGCCAACTCGCGAGAGCAATCCTATCATACGGAGATGAGCAAGCAGTTGCGGCTATTGGAATTAGATGTCATGTTTTTGCAAGGGGCGAGGCAAACATCGACGACGCAAACTAGACTCAAGACAATTAGCGATCGCCTTTTTACTTTAATGCAATATTGTCAAGCCCTACTGCAACAAAGGACACAAGAATGAGGGTGTAGGGGTTTAGGGGTGTGGGGATGTAAGGGGAGGACAAGGTAGATTTTATCCCATGCCCTATGCCCCATGCCTTATGGACTAATCTTTTGTCGTTTCACAAATATAAATATTGCAGCTGCACTGACACCCAAAATCCAGCCACCAGAAGGTTCGGGTACGCTGGTTTTAAAGGGATTATTAGGTTTGGTGAGGGTTTCTTTACCATCTTCTACTTTACGGTCAAAGCGATCACTTGCCGCTTCGGCTTCTTGGAGTAAGCGTCTTTGTTCATCGTTGACTAATACCAGCATGGAAGAATAAGGACTAACAATCTGATACTTTTTGGCGATGGCGTGAATTGCATCTAAGCTTTCGAGGTTGTCTAATTTGATTCGTTTACTGAAACCTAAAATCAATTGTCGGGCAGCTAATGGCTGTAAGTCTGTAGAGTTTTTTGGATTATTTACGTCTGCGGTGTCAGATTGTTGCATATACCAAGCATAATCATCTACCACACTCACCACAGAGTCGCCTAATGCTGATTTCGTGGCAATTCTTTGCAACACTTCAGCGATATCTTCTGAGACTCCGCCGCCGGTGTCTTGGATAGATTTGATAATCCCATCGTTGTAGGCTGCGGGTAATCCCCCTAAATGCACCATCCATAAAGGTGCAGGTGGGACAACCACAGTTTTGTTACTGCGGGATAACTCATAACTTCCTTCATCACTCAGCAGTAAAACTGCATCATAGGCTGTGTCACCACGCAGTTGATTAAACTGTTCCAACATTTCCTGGGGTTGAATTGTGCCGTAAAAGATAGTTTTTTCGGCTTGAAATTGTTGGATATCATCTATTCGACTTGGTGCAGCACCTTTAGCGACACTAATATATAAATCAGCATCGTTATTGATGACATCTTTGTCTGCAAAACTGTGCTGTTTCAACCAATCCCAGGTTTTTGATAATTCCTTGATATGGTTGCCCATACTGCGGGAGGTATCCAAAACTAAGGCGATGCGTTTGCCTGTGGGTAAAGAGTAATCTTTGAGAGATAAAGGCTTGATGAGGAAGCGATCGCCATTTTCTAAATTCACTTCATGCAATGCAGGTTGTATCTGACTACTCGCAGGGACAAATGTTTCCAACCAAGCATCTTCTTTCAAGTTAAAGGCTCTACCGTTGCGGGTACGTTTAGTGTCATCAGTCCAGAAAATATTGCGTCTTTCCCCTAAATCGGGCATTGGCCAGCCTTGTTCTTTACCCATTACTTTGTAGGTTAGCCATAGGTGCATTTCTGTAGGACGTGGTGGTTGTTCCTGGATTTGCTGGACATTATTGGGAGGGATAGGAAAAGCCCGTAAGCGATAATGTCTTGGCCCTACTTGCTCCAGTAAAGCTGGATCTACAGGACGTTCCCTTCTCACTTGGGAATTATAAACTTTCTGGGCAGCACCACGCGGAGAAACCACAAACGGGAAACGTTGGGACAATTTGTCAGTGTCTCCCAACCATAACCCGGTAATTACAGCACTTTCCGGCAAAGAGAAGGAGTAAAAAACTTCTTGAACTTCTGGAGTTTGGTTTTTGTAAACTTCGTATAATTCCACATCAGCCCAATCACCATGTTCTTTCACTGTGACTTGTTGCGATGCCAACCATACTTTTTTTTCATTGATATTTAATAATCCAGCTTTAACTTCTTGCTGGTCAAAAGTAGATTGTATGGCGTGAGTTACTGCTGCTTGTTCAGCTTTTTGTAAGGGAGTATCAAAAAATTCAGCATAAAGTTTTTCAGCTTTTTCAATATCTTTGGCTGAACCTTGATACAAAAATGGTGACATCAAAAAGTTGTAGCTATTTTGGACATTATTAGCTACAGATTTATCTAATCCTAATACCTGTCGATACATGGCACTGATATGATTATTTTCTTCTTTGCTACTAAGGTATCGATAGGAAGATAAATAAGCGTTAACTAAACCGTCACGGATTACGTTAGATTTTGTGAGAATAGTCTGGCGATCTCGATCATTTTTAGGAGTATTGGCTAACAGCGAAAAAGCTAAAACTTGGGGTTGTTGTTGCAATGATAAAAAGACAATTATAAAGGCAACAAAAACAGTAGTAAAACCAGTTAAAGCCTTTTTGTTTCCGTAATCTCTAGCGAAAGCTTGTAAAACTCTAGAGCCAGAATTTACATACATCGCTGCTATTGCCGAAGGCATAAAAACAAATAAAGTGGCACTAAAAGCGAATAGAATTAGCGAAAGACTAAGAAGCCACAATCCGCTAATCAGAGACACATCAGTCAAGACATGCCATAAACCTTGTAGCCACTCGAATTTAAGAAACTCTTGCAGCAGAAATATTGCTAAAGGCAAAGCATAAAATAGTAAGATAACACCTGCATATATGCCGAATAGCAACATTAAACTGTGTGCTGCCATTTGTACCCATTGCAGAGCATTTTTTTGTCTAGAAGCGTAGCCATAAAATAATTCTCCACAAAATGCCACAATACAAATGCCGATTGTCGCGAGAATTTGAGTGCTAGCGGGAGTCAACTCCCTAATTACAAACAAACGTAGCAAACACAAAACAAACAGTGGTGCTTCTACACCATAAAATAAGCGGATGAGTTGTAGGGGTTGTTTGATGAGAAACTTACCACCAATAATTGTAGAGATTGTTGGTATAGCAATTAAAGCAACTAAAGTGAGAGAAAATTCAACTGGGATATCGCCTTGCACTGTAGCTTGGAATAATGGCACAGTCAGCCAAGGTAATATCCCAAAATAGACAAACATTAAAAATGTTAAATTCCACAGCCAAAATATGACATAAAAAGCAGTATTCCAGAAAATCTTCACAGCCTAATCCCCTCCAATCAGCAGTCATTACTGCTGCTACAAAATCTAGATCCTGCATTCCTCACAAGTGATAGATGAATTTAAAAAAATTTACAATTTTCCTCAAAAACTCACACTAAATTTATAGTTCCCAAAAATCTACTGCGGGTGGAGAGACAACACACCTAATCAAGATGAAGATTAGATGATGACTGAACTGGGGACATAAATCTAGATCATCGGAACGGGAATCATAGGATTCACAATATTGTGGGTAATTGTGTAAATTCTATGCTGACTATCAAGTTGAGTGTTGGGCAAAGGATAGCTTTAGGATATATGATTGCTGTAGGAATTGCGGTTTCTGGAACAGTCGCAGGTTTTAGCATTGGTAACTATTATCATCGACAAGCTTCTGAACACGAAAAACATGTCCGCAGCGAATTTGAGTTGCTACATCGTTTGCAAAGAAATATTCTTCAAGCTCGTACTCATCAGCAACAACTCATTCCCTTATTAAAATATCCCCAACGTCATAGTGAAGAATATACTAATTTGTTGGGACATCAAGTTGCAATCAATAACTCTTGGGCTAAGTTAAAAGCTTTTCTGAAGATGAATCCTGTATCTGCGGAAGATGTACACCTAGAAGAAATACCCAAGTTTCTGCAAACTTATCATCAGATTCCACAAAAGTATTTTGAGGGACTGCAAAACCGCAGACAACAGATTCAGCGGTTGAATTTGAATTCACCAAAAGATATGATTAAAGCTCAGAATATATTACTAGAATTTAGTGATAGTGAATTAGCAATTAAGTTTGATAGTATATCTGACGATTTGGAGAAGATGCTGCAAAAAGCTGAAGGAGAAGACGACAAAGCAGCACAGTTATTTCAACGGTCAAGCAGAATTGCACAGAAAATCGTTCTTAGTAGTGTTGCATTGTCCGTAGCACTTTCAATTATCTTAGCAGTTGTTACCAGTCAATCGATCGCACGCCCTATTCAAACGTTAACTCAGGTAGCTAAACGCTCTACACAAGAATACAATTTCAATTTACAAGTAGATATTGCTCGTGATGATGAAATCGGTGTATTAGGTAACTCTTTCAATCAATTAATTGCTACAGTTAAAAATTTATTACAAGAGCAGCAGACAGCTAATAAACAATTGGTTGATTCTAACGAAATTTTAGCGATCAGAAATGCAGAAATTAAAGAAAAAAACATCCAATTAGAAGAAATTTTGGCAGAATTAAAACGCACTCAATTAAAAATGGTGCAAAGTGAAAAAATGTCTACTTTGGGTGAAATGGTAGCAGGAATCGCCCACGAAATTAATAATCCTGTTAGCTTTATCCACGGTAATTTAACCTATGTGCAAGAGTATACTAAACACCTGCTATCTTTTGTGGAGTTGTACCAAAAATACTATCCTGAACCAGTATCAGAAATAGTCACAGCAGCAGAGAATATTGAAATTGAATTTATCAAAGAAGACTTCCCGAAAATTCTGGATTCTATACAGATAGGAACAAAGAGAATTACCAATATTGTCTTGTCATTACGTAACTTTTCACGTCTTGATGAATCAGAATTTAAGGTGGTAGATATTCACGAAGGTATTGATAATACTTTGCTAATTTTACAGCATCGTCTTAAAGAAACTCCAGAACGTCCTCCTATTCAAATTATTAAAAATTATGGCAATTTACCTTTAATAGATTGCTATCCTGGGCAATTGAATCAGGTATTCATGAATATTTTGGCTAACGCTATTGACGCTCTAGAAACAAACAAGATTAATCAAAAAAATAGTCAAATTACTATCACTACTTCAGTAAAAGATGAAAAGTGGGTGCAAATTGCGATCGCTGATAATGGAACTGGTATACCCAAAGATATTCAAACCCAGATATTCCAACCTTTTTTTACTACTAAACCATGCGGTAAAGGTACAGGTTTGGGAATGTCCATCAGTCAGCAAATTATTACTGAAAAGCATGGGGGTAAAATAGATTTACGTTCTAATATTGGTGAAGGGACAGAGTTTATCATTCAGATTCCTGCAAGTCAAAATCTTCCCATGAATAATAGCAATTGCAATTAGTTAAAATTCTCATTATGATGTTGTGTTGTTTTCTAGGCTAAACGATGAATAATCGGAACTTCAATCACAAATTCTGTACCTTTTCCTTGAGTGGAATTGCAATATAGCTTTCCAGAATGTTTATCTACAATAATCTGGTAACTAATTGATAATCCTAGTCCTGTACCCTGACCTACTGGCTTAGTTGTAAAAAATGGATTAAACAGTTTATCACGAATATTTTCTGGAATACCTGTACCATTATCAATGATCCGAACTTGTATCCAAGACTCATTGAGTTGATGAGTGCAAATACGAATTTCTGAAGGGTTATCCTGAATTTCATCAACTGTACGTTGCACGTTGTATTCATATAAAGAATCTATCGCATTTGCGAGAATATTCATAAACACCTGATTCAGTAAACCAGGATAACATTCAACCATCGGTAATAGAGCATATTCTTTAATGATAGAAATGTGGGGATTTTTGTTTACAGCTTTCAACCGATGTGAGAGGATCATTAAAGTACCGTCAATACCTTCATGAATATCTACTGCTTTGATTTCTGCTTCATCAAGGCGAGAAAAATTACGCAGTGATTTAACAATTTGTTCAACTCTATCAGTACCAACTTCTATGGATTGTAGAATTTTGGTAAAGTCTTCTTGGATAAATTCTAAATCAATATCTTTAATTTTTGTTTGTATAATTTCTGGTGGTTGCATATAATATCGCTGGTAAAGTCTAACAAGGTCTAATAAATTGATAGAATATTCCTTTACATACTCAATATTACATTTAACAAAAGTGATTGGATTATTTATTTCATGGGCAATACCAGCTACCATTTCACCCAGTGATGACATTTTTTCTGTTTGAATTAATTGGATTTGAGCTTGCTGTAATCTTTGTAGAGTTTGAGTTAATTGGATATTTTTATATTGTAATTCTTCGGCTCTCTTCTCAACACGAACTTCTAGTTCATGATTGATATTTTTTAGTGTTTTTTGAGCGAGTTTACTAGTTTTTAAATAGTTTTTCAATAGGCGTAGCACTAACAACCATGAAGGTATCAGAAAAGCCAAACTGATAAATGAACCACAAATTGACCATAATAGATATTTACGATAGTTAGAAACTCTATTATATATTTGCTTACTAATACGTTGATTTATTTTCTTAACACCTGAAGCATATTTTTGTTTTTCTGATTCGTATTTATTGCTTGATATCAGAGATGCTGCTGCTAATTTTTCACCTTTATTAACTAAATCAAAAGATTGATATTCCATCGCCACTAAACGCTGATTAGCTATATCAGTTGCTTTGGCATCTTGGCTATTGTAAGCATCCGGTGCAAGTTTAATTGATTCCTTGATTGCTGCATCTAATAAAGGTTCAAATTGACGATACCTAGTTTCCCAAACAGAATTGCCTGTAGCAGCATTCATGCGTGCTGACATTGTTAATACTTCATCATAATAAGTAATTTTGTCACTAAGATTTTGTAGCCTTAGTTCGTTTTTAATAATACTATTAAAATCATTGTAAGCTTGCCAAGTAATCCATGTTTGCGGGACAAATAAAAATAGAGTTAGTACCACTGTGATACTAATTACCTGAGATGGGAGTAGTTTAAACGGAATGCGAATAAATTTGAAAAGTATTGATTTAATTTTTTGCTTTTGCAACATGAGCGGTCTATAGATTAATTTTTAAGATATATAAATTAGATGAAAAGTTTCATAAAAATACTAACTGCGATCGCATGCACATCAATAGGAAATTCTTATAGTATGATGACACTTTATGATTATTTATACTCGTTTAATATAGTCTGTTTTCGTACTTCTATGACCTCCGTATTTATCTTGATCTTTTAAAATATCAAACAGCAAATTTATTCTATATATGAGATCGATAACCAAAATATTTTGAAAAATATTAAGAATTGGCAAAATACCTAAAACTCAATATCAGTATAAGCTCTTCTACTAAAGAACATACAACGAAATTATTGTATCAGCAATATGAAGTACATCTTTATACAAAGATTAGTATAAATGCGAATCCCGAAGCTGGTTAATTGAGCCAATATATAGTTGTAATACTCAAAATAGTGCGGTCGATATTCTTTAGACAATAAACCTTAGTCATATAATTTGGGGCTTAAGAATAATGCAGAAAAATTACTTTCAAAAAGGCTTTTTGGCAACCATTACAGTATGTTCTCTATTAGCAGGAATAACTCAGTCTGCTCATGCACAATCGAGAAATGTATTTGGAGCGATTTCTTATTCTCCATCTACTCAAACTTACTCATCAGGAATTGCTAAGTCAAAACAGGCAGCTATTAATGCAGCTTTAAATAATTGTATTCGTGAGAGTGAAGCTCAAGATTGCACAGTACCACTATGGTTTAAGAATGCTTGGGGTGCTTTAGCTATTGGTTCTGATGGTAGTTATGGAACAGGCTGGGGAACTAGCCAAGCCTTAGCAGAAAAGTTTGCTGTCAGCACCTGTCAACGTTATGGTGGCGATAATTGTCGAGTTATTTTTATCCGACAAGCCAGATAATTAGCTTTTTTGTGTGACTATCCTCAATAATTCATAAAAAAAGATCCCAAGCTATTTTGAATAGTCTGGGATCTTTTGCATTGGGTTGCAAGTAATTACTTTAATCTTGATGATTCTCTATGAAGCTGAAGGGTGTAACTTGCTGAGTCTGTTCATACTTTAATTTCAAGAATTTGATACACTAGCTTAAATTTAAAATTATCCCAGCTACTAGCTTCGGGTTGCTAACTAACTATGAGTAAAGATTTATTTTGTATCGAAAATCTGCGTGTCGCCTATCCACAACGTAGTGGGGAAGAACCACAGTGGGCGGTTGATGATGTATCTTTTACCTTACAACCTGGTGAAAGAATGGGATTGGTGGGTGAGTCGGGTTGTGGTAAATCTACCTTGGGACGGGCGGCGATGCGCCTACTACCAGCCTCTAGCCGTGTGGAAGGGCGGGTGAGGTTTCAAGGAGAATCAGTATTTGATTTAACACCAAACCAGTTGCGGAAATTTCGAGGGGAAGCTGTAGCATTAATTTTCCAAGATCCGATGACACGGCTTGATCCCTTAATGACGATTGGGAATCACTGTATTGAAACTCTGCAAGCACATTTACCAGATTTATCAGCCAAAGAAGCGAAGGAAAAAGCACTGGCGACATTAGAGAAGGTGAAGATTCCTGCTAGTCGGTGGAATCAGTACCCCCATGAGTTTAGCGGTGGGATGCGTCAACGGGTTGCGATCGCCCTCGCCCTCCTCTTGAGTCCCAAATTAATTGTCGCTGATGAACCCACCACCAGCTTAGATGTAACCGTTTCTGCCCAAATTTTACAAGAATTAACTCGCCTATGTAGTGAAGAAAATATGGCGTTGCTACTAATTTCCCATGATTTAGCAATGGTGGCGGAATATTGCAGCCGCATTGGGGTAATGTATAACGGCAAAATGGTGGAAATGGGTGCGACTGAGACAGTGTTTAGAAACCCCCAACATGAATATACGCGATCGCTACTGCAAGCAGCATTACATATTCAATCCATCGAGGAGGTAGGAACTGAAGATATTTCCCAGTCCCCAATTCCCAATCCCCAACCAATTCCCAATCCCCAATCCCCGATCCTAAAGGTAACAGAACTGAAGCAGTATTACACTATCGAACCTAACTTTATAGAACGATTGTTTAAAGCGGAAAGCCAAACCATTAAAGCTGTAGATGGAATTAACTTGGAATTGTATCCAGGAGAAATTTTAGGATTAGTGGGTGAATCTGGGTGCGGTAAGAGTACACTGTCGCGGACAATCTTACAGTTAATTCGTCCTACATCTGGGAAAGTTGAATTTTTAGGGCAAGATTTAACTAAGTTGTCGCGCCAAGAAATTCGTGCTTCTCGGCGACAAATCCAAATGGTATTTCAAGATCCCCATGCTTGTCTCAACCCAGCGATGACTGTGGGACAAAGTATAGGTGATCCTTTATTAATCCATAATTTAGCTGATGCAGCTAAAGCTAAAGAACAAGTGTTATGGATGTTAGAAAAAGTCGGTTTAACACCACCAGAATTATATTATCAGCGTTATCCATCAGACTTATCTGGGGGACAGCAACAACGGGTAGCGATCGCCCGTGCTTTAATTACTCGTCCTAAACTAGTAATCTGTGACGAACCTGTGAGTATGTTAGACGCTAGTGTACAATCGCAAGTCTTAGATTTGATGTTGCAATTAAAAGACGAGTTTGAGTTAACTTATTTGTTTATTACTCATGACTTGTGGCTAGCGAGATTTTTGTGCGATCGCATTGCCGTCATGCACGGTGGTAAAATCGTCGAACTTGGTGCAACAAAAGAAATTTTTGCTCATCCCCAACATCCTTACACTCAGACTCTCCTAGCTGCTGCGCCGTTACTAGCACGTGCTTAAAATAGTGGACAAGGTAGACAGGGTAACCTAGCAAGAAAATAACTTCTGAGGGTTAACTACTGACTAATGTAGAGACGCGATATGTTGTGTCTCTACTAATAACTAATAACTCAATCTCAATTACTACCTTCAATCAATTTCATGTTTTCTTTAGTTGAACCATATAATTCAACAAACCGTTGAAACAGTAACATATTTGCTTGCTTGGATACTCGACCTAATTTAAAAGCGCGTTCTATATCAACTTCTGCTAGATTTCGCAGATAGGGTAAATCTTCAAATAGCGTCAAGCAAGAAGCAAAATGTAATAAAATTTGCAAGATTGGTTTTGGCCATTGGAGATCACTATAAATTTCTATAAATAATCTATGTTCTTTCGCATTGAGAGGAAAAGCATAAAATATGACAATTATTCTCTTGTTATTGTAGACTGGGATACTCAATTCAATAGTATGAGGAGTATGCAAGATTAAATCCACTTCCACTATTGGTTGTCTCCAAATCCTCAAAGCATTAATAGGAGAATCTAAAAGGGTTTGAAATTTGATAATTCCACCAATCTTAGTTGGACGAAATTCACTCACTTGTAAAACCTTCAAGTTATTTAAACTAAAATTATGAACAGTCTCTAAGTGTTTTAGATTTAATAGGTGATAGATTTGGCAGAGATAAGGAAATGGTAAAATATACTCCTGACTAATCATGTGCCTTTTTTTTAACTCAAAATGATGAGATTGAGTTAAACACATATAGTCTTGATATCTCTGGATACTATTTTCTGCGTCAAACTTCTCTTCAGGCTTTAAATATAGCCAAATCACAAAAAAGAAAGATGTTGTCAAAAACTGCAAGATTTCCGTTGGAGAAACATAACCATCTGACAAAGCGGCCATACTTCTGTCAGTGATCCCAAAAATCCAAGATGGAATGCCAAAAAGCCAAACACCGATTTTAAATTTATTGATAAATTGATATATGTCTATATCTATGGAAGTAGTTCCATGTTGATCTTCCGCATTAGTATTTCTAGCCATAATAATAGATAATTGAACCCAACTATTAGTGCCTGGTTAGTGGCTAGATTTATGGTAATAACTAATAATTATGGCTAACTCTATCTATAGTGGAAATTCCAAAAGATAATTATTGTAATTAGAAGTATAACAGCGTGCAGAAGAGTAAAACTAAAGACAGAGCCATCAAAATCATGATTTTTGTCATCATGAACATCAGAAATTAAGTTAGCAATAATTCTTACTGAGCTAACTATTAGATCATGCTTGTGATTCTCACGACATCTCAATGATTAATGTTACCTATTCCAGTCAACTGAGAATTTAATTTGTTAGAGTATTATTCATTTATTAGTGATACTTTTAAAGTGCTGGGTGATGCTGATTCCACAATGGCGATCGCCTCCTAAAATCGTTCTCTATAAATTCGGGTTGTATTGCATACACATGAATACCTTTGAGCTTTTATTCCAGCCGTAAAATATCTGTGAGAAACATAGAATTATTACTGGGAACAATGTATTATTTGTGAATGTTTTATCCCAATCCTCTTGAAAACGGCAGCAATGAGCATCCGTCATGCGAATGAAACTGATTTGCCTGCGATCGTAGCAATTTATAATGCGGCAATTCCTAGCCGCCTCGCTACGGCTGACTTAGAACCTGTGTCTATAGAAAGTCGCCGTGCTTGGTTTCAGGGGCGATCGCCCAGTTTACGTCCCCTGTGGGTAATCGAACAAGAGCGTATAATTGCTGGTTGGCTGAGTTTTCAGTCATTTTATGGACGACCAGCTTATCATGCAACTGCCGAAATTAGTATTTATATTGCCCCAGCTTTCCATCGATGCGGTTTAGGAAAGCAACTTTTAGCCACCGCTATCCACGAAAGTCCCAACTTAGGTTTAAAAACTTTATTAGGTTATATTTTTGCTCACAATCAACCAAGTTTAAAACTGTTTCAATCCTTTGAGTTCCAAAAATGGGGATATTTACCTCAAGTCGCAGAACTAGATGGCGTGGAACGAGATTTAGTAATTATGGGATTAAGAATTTAGTAATTTGACAGTATATTGGTATTGTTTTGCATGTATCTGCATAAATTTTTCACAACATCAATTAATCCTGCCTCTATATCTAGTAGACAAAACTTTCGGAAACTGACTTTATTGCCATTAATTTTGAGCTTAGGATTTTCCATATTCTATGCCATTCTGGGATTACAGAGGGCATTTAGAAGTGAATATGTAGCTCAAGATGATGCACGAGAATATGTATTTTGGATGCAACGATTTATAGATTCAGAATTATTTCAGCATGATTTAATAGCAGATTATTTCCAATCGATTACGCCCTGGGGATATGCCACCTTATATAAATTGATGGCAAATTTAGGTGTTAATCCCCTAATTTTCAGTAAAATTCTCCCCATGTTCTTGGGCTTGATTATTACTATTTATTGTTTTTATCTGTGTCTCCAAATCTTCCCAGTCCCAGGGGCAGCATTTATTGCTACTCTAATTCTCAACCAAAGTCTGTGGTTTAAATCTGACTTGGTTTCTGCTACACCAAAGTCTTTTTTCTCACCTTTGATTTTAGCTTTTTTATACTATCTCATCAAAGATTCTCGGTTAAATTTATGCCTGCTTATCATGCTGGCAGGATTATTTTATCCTCCCCTAGTATTTATCTGTCTAGGTATTTTATTAATTCGATTACGCCAAAATTATTTGTGGTTAATTACTATTACGGGTTTAGCATTTTTGGTGATGTTACCTTATATTTTAACTTCTTCTCAATTTGGGCCAGTTGTCACCGCCACTCAAGCTTCAATGATGCCAGAACTGTGGCCGGAAGGACGACATCCTTTTTTTCAACCCAATCCTGTAAGATTCTGGCTAATTGGACAACATAGTGGGATTTTTCCTCCCCTAATGCCTCCCTTAATTTGGATGGGGTTATTTTTACCTTTAATAATACGAAAGCGTGACAAGTTTCCGCTTATTAATAGGCTCTATCTTCAAGTCAAAATATTGCCACAGATTATTATCGTATCTTTGACGTTATTTTTTGCTGCCCACGCTTTTCTACTCAAATTGTTTTTCCCTACTCGCTACACAATACATACCTTCCGAATAGTTATGGCTATAGCCGCAGGTATTAGCTTAACTGTAATTTTAGATTGGTTATTTCAAACTTACCGACAGAAACGCAAATTTTGGCAACTGGGACTAGCACTAACTTTAGTATTGGTTTTATTGCTTTACCCTAACTTTTCAGGACGCTTTCCAACTACAGATTATAGACAATCTACAGCATCAGCATTGTACAAATTTCTACAGCAGCAACCTAAAGATATTTTAGTTGCGACTCTGTCAGATGAAGCGGATAACATCCCAACTTTTGCCCAAAGACCTATTTTAGTGGGTAGAGAATATGCACTACCGTTTCATTTAGGTTACTATTCCCAAATTCGTCAACGCACCATTGATTTAATTCAGGCTCAATATAGCCAAGATTTAACATCGGCAAAACAACTAATTCATAAATATGGGGTCGATTTCTGGTTAGTGGAAAATACATCATTTCAAGTTACATATCTCACCAGTAAAACCTGGTTGAAGAGTTTTCAGCCAGTATTTACGGAGGCTGTCAATAATTTGTCTCAGACAAAGACTCCAGCATTAGCGACATTAACCAAAACCTGTGCAGTTGTAGAGGTAGAAAACTTTATACTGCTAAAGGCAGAATGTATTCTCAATTCACTTCAGCGTGATTAACTGGAAAAAATCACCCAAATAATTGCAAAATAAATGCAGTTCATCTGGTGACTACCGAGACATGGCAACTACACTTGCTGACGCACAAAACTTACTTTCTGACCTCATTTCCCACTACTCATCATTTGTTGATTATTTGATGATTCGCATAGAGGAAGCAGAAGGAACAGATATCTTGTTGCGTGGCGACAAGGTGGAAACCCTCAGTGAAGGAATTTCTGTTGGTGGACATATCCGTGCTTGTTATAAAGGGGGCTGGGGGTTAAGCAGTTTTAATCAGCTTTCTACTGTCAGAGAACGGATTGAAGAAGCGATCGCAGCTGCACGGATGGTAGGTGACGAAATAACTTTACTTGCTCCGATTAAACCGGTACAAGCAGTATGTAGTCTACCCCTGACAGGTAAAGATCCACGCCAAGTTCCCCTCGCCCAGAAAAAAGAATTGTGCGATCGCTACACTGAATTATTAAGAAGCGTAGATCATCGCATTACTACTACCTCAGTTCGTTACAGCGATAGTTCCCAACGCGTTATCCTCGCCACCTCAGAAGGTACTCTCATCAATCAATCTTGGGTAGACATGGAAATGCGCTTTGCGGCAACAGCCAGAAATGGCGAAGCTGTCCAAACCGGTAGAGAAACTACAGGGTCTCGCAAAGCCTACGAAGATTTAGTCAACTTGGATGAACAAGTCAAAAGTGCCGCACAAAGGGCTGTAGCTGCCTTATCTTTACCGTCAGTCAAAGGCAATACCTACACCGTAGTTATAGATCCTATTCTCACAGGCTTATTTGTTCACGAAGCTTTTGGGCATCTTTCAGAAGCTGATATGGCTTACGAAAACCCTGATTTATTAGAAGTTATGACTATCGGAAGGCAATTCGGCCCAGAAGAACTGCAAATTTTTGATGGTGCAGCCCCAGAAGGACATCGCGGTAGCTATTTTTATGATGATGAAGGTACGCCAGCCACCACCACCCAACTCATTGAAGATGGGATTTTAGTCGGACGCTTACATTCTCGTGAAACCGCAGGTAAATTAGCGGAAAGTCCTACAGGGAACGCTCGCTGTCTCAATTATCACTATACTCCGATTGTGAGAATGACCAATACCTGGATTGAACGGGGTAACACACCAGTTGCAGATTTATTTACTGGTATCAAAGAAGGAGTATATGCCCGAAATTGGCTAGGTGGTATGACCAATGGGGAAATGTTTACTTTCAGTGCTGGAGAAGCGTGGATGATTAGAAACGGTCAAATTGCTGAAGCAGTCAAAGATGTAACACTTTCCGGTAATGTGTTTCAAACCTTGGCAGATATTGAAGCCATTGGGGATGATTTTTACTGGGATGAATCTGGTGGTTGTGGTAAAGGTGGTCAGAACGGTTTACCTGTAGGTTGTGGCGGCCCTAGTCTGCGAATTCGCAATGTAGTGGTCGGGGGAGAAATGTAAATTCAAAATTCAGTTAGTAGTCAGTCCAGTATTGGAATGACACAACTACTACTTCTCTTCAAATACAAGGTTGGGTGGAGTGATAGCGCAACCTAACATGGATATCGATGTTAGGTTATGCTCCGCTTCAACCAACCTACATCTATATACTTAGTTCTACTCTTTTAATTTTAGATTTTAAATTCGCGATTGGATTGTTCAATCCAAAATCCAAAATTATGCTGACTGCTAATTACTAATTATTACGCAGTTTAGCTCCACATCGTTTACAAAAATCTGCATCTTTGTCGTGAAATGCTAAACCGCAACCTAAACAAACTGTTTCTACTTGATTAGCAGTTTTTACCAAACCTTTGATTAAATCTCCTACTTGCCAAGGAATCAGAGTAACTCCAGTCAAAATCATCAAGACTGTCAACAATCTTCCTAATTCTGAAATGGGTGTCACATCACCAAATCCTACCGTTGTCATAGTGACAACGGAGAAATAAAAAGCATCTAGAAAAGTTCCGTAAACTTGGGCGTTGACAGGATGCTCTACTTGATAAATTAAGCCAGAATATACAAATATAATTGCAAATAACGTAAATAATATCCGAATAAAAATTATACTGTCTGCTGTACTAACACTGTTAAATAAAAATTGTTTATCTATAAATCTAATTAAGCGTAAAATTCTAAACCAACGCAATAAGCGAATAAAACTAATATCTACTAATCCAGTAAAGAACGGTAAAATAGCCATTAAATCGATAACTCCATAAAAACTAAAAATATAATTAATTTTATTTTCTGCACTCCACAAACGCAGAACATACTCTATTGCAAAAGTTATCAATATTATCTTATCGATGACATCTAACTGTAAGCGAATATCTACAGGCAAATTATATGTCTGGGCGACAAAAATCCCTGATGATAATAAAACTAAAGCGACAATTGTTAAATTAATCGCTTTACCAATAGGTGTTTCAAGGTCTGTTAAGTAAAATTCTGTTTGTTTTCTAGTCAGTAACATATTTTATAACCTGCTAGGGAATATGGTAGTTTTACTGATTATTTGCCTAAATTACCAAGCTAATATGAACCAAGAATATTTTATGAGTCTAGCAATTGAGGAAGCCAAACAGGGGGATGCACCTTATGGCGCGGTAATAGTTAAAGATCATCAAGTAGTAGCAATCGCACACAACACTGTTACTAGAGATTGCGATCCTTCTGCTCATGCAGAAATTAACGCCATTCGCCGTTTAACAACTCAAATTAACAACTTTTACTTAACAGGTTATAGCATATATACCACTGGCGAACCTTGCCCTATGTGTGCAGCAGCTTGCGTTTGGAGTGGGATGACAGAAATTATTTATGGTGCTTCAATTGCAGATTTAATTGCGATCAATCAGTCACAAATTAATATTTCTTGTGAAGAGGTGATTGCCAAATCCTTTAGCAATATCAGAGTTACCAAAGGTATATTGAGGCAGGAATGTTTGAGTTTATTCACTTAAATTAATGGGGGTCAAATGTCTAAAATTATCGGCTTAGACGGAATGACGGTAGAAGAATTAAACCAAGAATTAGCTAATGGGGCTAAGTTTGTGGTTTTTCTATATTGCTTTTCTATAGTAATTTTAACATTTAAACGTAGCTCGGAAATCTATTTAATTAAATCAGGAGAAAACACTTTTACAAAGGGTCTTAAATTTAACTTGATTTCGTTTTTTCTCGGATGGTGGGGTATACCTTGGGGAATAATTTACACGATTCAATGTCTTTTTACTAACTTAAGTGGAGGTAGAGATGTTACCCAACAAATTATGGCAGCACTAAGACAACAATAATTTGTAGGATGGGAGCTTAAATAGAATCCTTTAAGTAAGATAAATAGGTATTAGCAATGATAGCGGCTTGTGTGCGATCGCGCAAATGCAAGCGGTTTAAAATATTGGTGACATGGTTTTTGACCGTCCCTTCAGAAATATAGAGCTGTTGAGCAATTTCTCGGTTATTTGCACCTGTAGCAATTAGTAGTAAAACTTCTTTTTCTCTGGGTGTCAATTCTGCTAAACTGGGCGGAATAGAAGGCGTTTGACTGGTTACAGATGCTTGAAATTGTGTCAACAGTTTTTTTACGATCCCTGGCCCTAATTGTGTATATCCCTTCTGTACAGCACGAATGGCGACAGCTAATTCTTCTGATGGTGTATCTTTGAGTAAGTAACCCATTGCGCCATATTGTAAGGCGGCTTTCACATATTCTTCATCATCAAAAGTTGTCAGTACTAAAACTTTGACTCCCTGGAAACGCTTTTGAATTTCTTTAGTAGCTGCCACTCCGTCCATGATTGGCATTCTCATATCCATTAAAACCACATCTGGTTCTAATTTAGCGATCAGATCCAAAGCTATTTCTCCATTTTCTGCTTCTCCTACTATTTCTAAATCAGATTCTAGTTCTAATAAAGCTCTTAATCCTTGACGAATTAAACTTTGGTCATCTACTAATAATACTTTAATCATCAAATTAACCTAGCTAAAGGAATCTCAACTGTAATTTGACAACCACAACCAAACGCACTATTAATGGTAAAGTTACCACCTAAAGATAAAGTGCGATCGCGCATACTTTGCAATCCAAAGCCTGTGGTATTCTGCTCGATATCAAAGCCTCTACCATTGTCCTGAATCGTAATATATAAACTGCCTCTATGAATAGCAGCTTCTATGTTGACTTCTGTAGCTTTGGCGTGCTTAGAAATATTCGTTAGTGATTCTTGAATGATCCGGTAAATTGCAGTATTAAATTCAGCTGCTAAAGTATATTCAATATCAATACTACAATAGAGAATAATATTATTGGTTTTTTGAAAATCTTCAGCTAAGATATCAATTGCCTCTGCCAAAGATTTGCCTTGTAATGGATGCGATCGCATGGTTGAAACTGAATGTCTCACATCCTGCAATGCTTTAGAACCCAACTCCTTAGCCCTAGCTAGAAAGCTAAAAGCTTTATCAGGATTAGCTTGATAAAGTTTTAAAGCCGTTTCTAATTGCAGATTTAAAGCCGTCAAGGAATGACCCAAAGAATCATGTATTTCCCGTGCAATCCGATTACGTTCTTCTAGGGTAGCTTGATTCTCAATACGGAGAGCATATTGCCGCAGTTTTTCGTTGGCGATCGCTAAATCTTCTCGACTCTGGCGTTCTGATAATACAGTATTCATCAACATTAATACAAATACTAAACTTAAGCCAGATAATAAAGCCAAACTCAAAGTAAAAAATATTACTCTTTCTGGTGCTGCTGATAGTAGAGGATTACGACGGGAAGAATGAGGTATGCGATATATTAAAGTGATTAAAAATAAAGAAAATGAAACAAATGTAACTGATAAACGCCCAGGTAATTGAAACATTAAACAGCTACGAATAACTAAAATCATATAGAGAAAAGGAAATGGGCGATCAGGTCTACCTCCAAATAAACTAGTGATAAAAATTAAACTAATTCCGCAGGCTGTATAGATGATTTTAACGATGTTATTACTAGTAGGCAATCTCAAACCCATTAATCCAAAAATAGTGAGATTTAAAATTGCCAACTCAGGAAATCTACTAGCAGATCGTGGTGAGGAATAGGGCAAAACTAATATCAACACAGACAGTGCCAGTAATATCCATTCTAAATACAGCAAGAAGCGGAAAGGATGATTATTAATTTGAATAGGACGACTCATAATCAAAATTCAAAATTAACAGCCTGACTTTCTTAGATATACTTGAGCTGCACAAGTATCACCAGTCACCTGAATCACAGTTAAAGTATGACTAAAGTCATGGGTTTATTCGTGACTTTATCCTCATGTGGATAGTTGATCTGAGTTCTTAAGATATTCACATACCAACAGAAAAATCACATGAGGTTATCAATGCAACTTAAATCATTATCTCTGTTAGCTGGCGCGATCGCTCTCACTTTCACCGCAGCGGCAACTCCATTTGTTGTCCAAGCACAAAGCACATCTTCTTCCCCATTCCAAATTGCTCAAGCGCAAAGAAAAGGCCCTTGGTCAGCTTTGGGTTTAACACAAGAGCAACAAGCCAGAATTAGGCAAATTCAAAGTAACACCCGCACTCAAATGGAAGCGGTATTCACCCCAGAACAAAAAGCCAAGCTAGAAGCTGCACGTCAACAACGGCAAGCACGCCGGGCGCAACGTCAAGCTGGTGAAACGCCCCAACCACCCCAAGCAGGAGAGCTTCGTGGGAAGAAAATGGCTGACTTAAACCTAACAGATGACCAAAAAGCCAGACTGCGAGCTATTAGAGAAGATTCTCAAAAACAAATGGAAGCAGTTTTGACCCCAGAACAACGCACCAAACTACAAGAACTAAAAGCTAGTCGTCGTCAGCGTTGGCAGCAACGTCGGCAACAAAACAGTAACTAATCCTATCTCCAAAATACTCTGAATTTATTCGCCTGGATATTGACAATGAAACGCTTAATTGCTGTTGTTGTGTGTGCTAGTGCTATTTTCTTACCCACAATGGCTTCTGCTGGCGAAGTTTATCGTCGTGAAGTCAATCAGGAACAACGCATATATAACGGTGTCAGAAATGGTTCTATTACTCCCGCCGAACTACGTAATTTAGAACGTCGAGAAGCCGCAGTTGATGCCACAAGAAGACGTTATATACACAGTGGTAGAGGCTTGACGGTAAGAGAGCGTAGACAACTTAATCGGCGAGAAAGCAATATATCTCGCACAATTTACCGCTACAAACACAATTAATCACAATTAATAAAGTAGTTTGAAGCCATCTCAAAATTAGTCAAGATGGGCAACTACCCATCTGACTAAGTAATACTTCCTCAAAAAACTATGATGCAACCCCTTGCTGATTCCTCTAATCCTACGCCTCGCCTACAAAAATTATTAGATTTAATTGATAACATCACCACAACCACAGGGAAAAATGTTCCTCCGATTGTGAATATAGAAAAATTGCGATCGCTCCCTCCAGATACTTTTGGCCGAATTTGGGCTGATTTCCTCGACACTAATCACCTCAAGCCTTTCACGACTGGCCCCCGGCGGAAACAACTCCACGATGGGATTCATGTCCTTACTGGCTACGGCACAGATCCTATTAATGAAGCGGAAGTGCAAGCATTCTTACTAGGGGCAAAGTTACAACTAGCCAATATGTTAATAGGACTGGGATTATTGCGAGTCATTCATAGAAATCTTAACTATCGTCAACAATTTAGTTGGGATAGGCTATGGCGAGCTTATCAACGTGGCTGTCAGTCTCAGTTTGACCCAGATACTTGGCAGCCGGAATTACTCTGGCATTTACCTTTAGCTGAAGTACAAAAAATATTTTCTATCGCTCCACGTTAACAGACTTCTTGCAGAAGATAGGGAAAGGGGAAATTTTCCTTCCTCTTTCCTTTTACCTACTTTCCCACGTCGCAACATCTTCAGTCACACCTCTAGTAAAGTTGAGAGTAATGAGCTATGAGTTGATCAAACTCATAGCTCTTTTTGTATGTCTGAAGAATTTATCATTGGTAGTAAAGTCCGGGTTGTAGCATTGCCACCCTATATCAAAACAGCAGATCCTATGCCTATGCTGCGTCCCCCTGATGTGATTCAAGTAGGTGAGGAAGGTATAGTTCTTGACCGTCGTCCCGGTGGATATTGGGGGATTCGCTTTGCGAAGGGAGCTTTTCTTTTAGATAGTCAATACATCGAAAGCACAGACAAGCCTCCAGCTAGTAACGATACGGAAACTTGAAGTCAGGTAGCGACACTATTAATCGCGTCTCGATCAAAATAAGACCCTACGCGCCTATTTCTAGTCGAGAATGTAAACTTATGTAAAGTCGTCATTCTTGTCTACATCATGATTTCCCGTCGCACTTTTTTGAATATATTTTTGGTCAGCTGTTTTACGGTTATTAGTTGGTTAAATTTTGCTTTAAATGCTGATGCACTAGGGGGAAAACTCCCCGCTATTAATCAGCCTGCACCAGAGTTTACTCTGCCGACAAATACAGGTGATGGTCAACTGGCTTTAGCTGATTTGCGTGGTAAGTGGGTAGTTCTTTACTTTTACCCCAAAGACTTTACGGCTGGTTGCACCATTGAAGCACGTCGTTTTCAGCAAGATTTACCAAAATATTTAGCGAAAAATGTTGAGATTGTTGGTGTTAGTGCTGATGATATCGATTCCCATGCTGAATTTTGTGATTCCGAGGGGCTAAAATTCCCGCTTTTGGCTGATACTAACGGGGCTGTGAGCAAAGCTTATGGTTCTTGGTTGGGCTTTTTATCTATGCGTCACAGTTTTATTATTGACCCACAAGGTATCCTGCGGGACACTTTCGTGAAGGTTAATCCTTCTGTTCACAGTGCAGAAGTATTGGCCAGGCTGGAACAGTTACAGTCTGAAGCTTCTTGAAGTTTGAAAACAAATTGATCAGGACTTTACACTCCTGAATTGATATCAGTACCCCGGTTTTTACAGAAATCGGGGTTTTTTATATAGCTGTAGCCAGGCTTTCAAGTCTGTCAACTGCTATATAAGTAGCCTTTATGATTAGCATCAAGTTTTATATGTCAAGTCATATTGCTGGTTTGTAACAATATTGTTATATTTATTTACATAAGTTAACAAGCTACGGGAAATCAAAATGTACACCACCATCAACGAAAGCGGACAACTCAACAACTACGCAACTGAACCCCAAATGTACTACGCGGCTTACCCCAATCAGGAACAACAAAATCGCTACGCTTTCCAAGGCGCGATCGCTACTTTATTTGTGACTGCAATCATATTGATCGCTTGTGGTGTGAGCTAAGAGCAATTGCAGATATATACGAAATTTTAAAACCTGACAAATTGGAGAGATGAATCATGTTTGCACCTTTAGTTGTTTTAATCCGTAACTTCATGGGAAAAGTGCCATTTAATCAGTTGCGTGGTAAAGCGATCGCTTTGCACTCGCAAGCGATCACTAATTTTTGTAATCGTATTGGTGTGGAATCTAAAGAAAGACAAAAGCTGATTCGTCTTGCTAAAGATAATGGCAAGAAATTGGGTTTATTAGCTTAAAGAATGGTCTAAAATCAAAAATTAACGCAAACCATCATTATCTATTGCGCTATATGCGTCGCTGGGAGCAAGTCCCAACCAAGGATCAGAACTGGGAGTAAGAAATAATTGTGCGTATACTTTCTCATTGAGTATCGCCACATCATGAGTCTGATTACTCATTTCTTGCACCAAGCGTAGATACCCGTAAAAAAACCAATAATCAGTCCAAAACTATAACAACCGTCAAATCAAAACGGACAAGTATAGTTAGTTACAAATATAACTTAGCCTCTGTAGTATTACAGAAACAGAAGA
>DVDT01000087.1 GCA_015296085.1 Trichormus sp. M33_DOE_039
AACGTTTGCCACGAGGAGCGTGATAGTCTTCTATGCTTTGTAATGCCGCTATCAAACTACTACTCATTTCACACCACAGTACACTTGAGGTCGGGATGATTTCTAGTTTAATTTTTCTCTCATTACAATGAATTAGCCCTACCCCAACCCCCCTTACAAAAGGGGGGAATAGATTCAAAATCCCCCTTAAAAAGGGGGATTTAGGGGGATCAAACCACATTTTGCACTGAGCAACAAAGATGTGTGTACACCGTAGACACCTCTTGAGAGAGGAAAGAAGCTTCCTTCTGCCTTCTGTCCTCTAGGTTTATCGGTCAATTAGCTAGACCATGTTCTAGGGCAAAACGAACTAACTCTGTACGACTGTTAGTACCTGTCTTACTGAATAAGCGACTCACATATTTTTCGACGTTCCGTACACTTGTTTCTAAGCGACGGGCGATTTCTTTATTCATTAAGCCTTCGGCTACTAGATTTAAAACGCTTTGTTCTCTGGGGGTCAAGTCAATTTTGAAAGGGACTGGCGATTGAGAAATCGCACTTTTTTGGGTCAATAAAGCTTTGATTTGGGCAATTTGATTAGCTAATTCAGCAATATCAGGGGTTTCGTTGTCTTCTCCTAGCATTTGAGACTTGGAGGTGCGGCGGGCTAGTAAATTTTCTACAATGGCGATTAATTCATCGGGGTCGAAGGGCTTAGGGAGATAGGCATCAACACCAGCTTGATAACCTTGGATGCGATCGCTAGTCATGCCTTTTGCTGTTAAAAATACCACAGGCAGGGATTGAAAGCGGGGGTCTTCGCGCAATTGCTTGAGAAATTGATAGCCATCAACCTGGGGCATCATAATGTCAGAAATTACGAGGTCAGGTGTATTTTGCTGCATCAAATCCCAGCCTTCACGGGCATTACTGGCGACTTGAACGCCGAAACCGCTTTCTTGCAAATAGTCTTTCACGGCTTCCCGTAATCCGGGTTCATCATCTACCAGTAACAATTGTGCTGACATTGAACATTTCCTTATGGTTTACCTGTTTCCAATGTAGCGAATCCTTGATCTAAAATTCAAATTTCCTACAGCCACTCAATTGTTTTGGCTAGTTCTGGTAGCTTGGCGTTTCGTTGTCCTAGAGTACGCTCTCTAGCTGTGAATAAGCTCAGGGGAGTATCTAATAACTCTACCAATGCAGCTTTACCTGCGATCGCTCTCATACTTTTCTTTGGTACTTCTTTGACCAGCCAACGTAATAAACGGTAGCTAATATCTTTAACTTTAATATCTGGCATTAAATCTATACCGTGTAGTTCATGTAAATAACGATTAGAGCGTCCGTAGCGTCGCCACTGACTGGCTAATTCCTGGAGTGTGTCACGATGACGGTGCTGTACAATCGCTGCTGGTGCAAATTCTAGCCTGCCAATATTTGAGTGCAAAATTCGCCAACAAATATCAGCATCACCACCACTGGTGAGATGAGGACGAAATAAACCTGATGTAGCGAAAACACTGCGCCGAATTGCTAAGTTAGCAGTTTGACCGTAGGGACGAAAGGGGTGAGTAAGGGTATGTTTTTGGGAAAGAGTTTCTTGACGTTCTGCGTGTTGTTCTAACAGATTTTTGCCAGGTAATGCTGTAATTTCCCCAGCGACGATGACCACATTTGGATCGATGAATGGTGGAATTAACGCTTCTAGCCATTGGGCTTGAGGACGACAATCAGCATCGGTAAAGGCTATGACTTCGCCCACAGATGTCTTAATTCCACGATTGCGAGCCGCATAAGAGCTTTGAATTTGATTTTCGCTCAATGGGTGAATGGTAATTGGACAATTGTTAGCCGTTTTTTTGAGATAGTCTAGAGTGCGATCGCTACTGTTATTATCTACAAGCAAGTACTCTACCTTGTCTTTGGGATAGGTTTGAGACAGAAGACAGTCAATTAAATCTGGTAAATCTGCCTCACCGTTATAAATAGGAACAACCACCGAAACCATTGGCAAGAAGCTGCTGGCGGTGGTTGCATCTAGTTCTTGATAAGTCATAGAAGCCCATGATTGTGAATTAGGGGTGTAGGGGTTTAAGGGTGTGGGGGAGAAAATTAAAGACATTGTTTCCCTAATCCCCAGTATCCAGTATCCAGCCCCTTACTTAGTATTCCCGATTCACAATCATATAACAGTCCTTTTAGGAGGTTATTCAGGCTCTAGACATATAGGTTGGAAAATACTGATATATGAACACCTGATAAGAAAACGGCAAATGGACTGATATTTAATATTTCAAGTCTTGGGCGCGACTGCTCAAGGGTTTAGGGGTCTGATTGATGAGAGAGTTAGCAAAGCCATTAGTAGATAAAATAGCGATCGCTCGGCTATATTGAGGATCGTTCGGAGTACCAATCAGACTGGGGTTAGAAGCTAGTAGGCGTTCCTGTGCCTCTGTCAAATCTAATTTGATATCTGGTGTAATTCCTTTGTGGTTGATGTCTGTGCCGTTAGGGGTGTAGTAATGGGCAATGGTGACTGCTAACCCAGAACCATCTGATAATTCATGCACTGACTGCACAAGGGCTTTACCAAAAGTTTGACTACCAACAACGACTGCGCGTTTATTATCCTTGAGCGCACCTGTGAGAATTTCACTAGCACTAGCGGAATTACCATCTACCAATACTGCTAAAGGCAGTTTTGTTAATGCAGTGCGATTGGCTTTAGTATCTTCATTAACGCCTTTACGGTTGACTGTGCGAACAATGCCGCCATCGTCTAACCACATCCGTGCAATTTCGATGCTAGCTTGTAATAACCCACCAGGATTACCACGCAAGTCTAATACGTAGGCATCAACCTTTTTACCATTTAAATCTCGAATAGCTCGTTGCATTTGTTCGGCAGCGTGGGAGCTAAACTCACGTAACCGAATATAACCAATGCGACGGTTGCCTTCTTGTTTGACAGAGGAAAAGACTGTTGGGACTTCGATTGTGGCTCGTGTCAACTGTACATCAAAGGCACTACGGCCACTACGTCCTAAACGCAGGGTAATTTTACTCCCGGCTTTACCACGAATTAATTTGGAGGCATCATCTATTTTCATCAGCTGAGTAGATTTGCCATCAATAGCCAAAATTTCATCGCCTGGTTTAATTCCAGCTTTCAGAGCTGGGGAGTTTTCTATGGCTTCGACAATAGTCAGCCGCTTGGTTGCGTCACTAATTTCCATGCGAATGCCAATTCCAGAGACTTCCCCAGAGGTTTGGCTGGTTAAAGCCTCAAACTGTGGGGGTGTCATAAATCTGGTGTATGGATCGTTTAGCTGTTGTAAAGCTTCCCGAATGGCTACATAAGCTTCTTCTTTCGATGAGTAGTCTTTGCTTAATAGACTTTGCCTTATTGCTAGCCAGTCTTTTTGATTAAACTTGCCGTCAACATATTCGCTATTGACTATTTGCCATACTTGGTCAACTAATGCTTTGGGACTGTCTTGTAGAGCAGCACGAACACTCCGAGTCCAAGCAGGGCCAAAGACGGATACCGTGGCAGTTGTGGCGATCGCTCCTCCAATCAGAGCTACTTGGAGCAGCGAGTGACGTTTCGCAGATTGGTTCATGTATATCAGCAGGAATTTACGGTGGTGTTGACAGTTTAGCAATCAGGCTTTTAGAAGTTTCTTAAGTTTTTATACTCTACTTTCAGCTACGCTTCCTTCATAATTTTCCCCTCTCAATTATGCTAGGATCTTGCCTTGATTTGTGAAAACTTGTGCCTGGACTTTTTAACCTTGTTTGCTACTCTAATTTAGCACTGTGACAATAGTGTGACAGTTATATAACTGTCTTGTTTACACCCTAGTTTACACCCTATATTAATTTCCTAAGATAGCATTTCATCGTTAAAAATGCTGGGGTTTTTCAACTAAGTTAATCAGCTTTTTGTCCTAATAACATGAAACGCAACTTTACCAACAATTCATCAATTCCCAACGGCAGAAAATTCCGTAAACAGTTGCAGTTGCTACAAAAGCTCAGTTGGGGTTTGTGCTTATTGCTGGGGAGTTGGTTAATTATTGTTGCTATTAACCTGGTTGTTGCTTCTGCAAAACCCGTGGATGCCTTTTTTGTTATTGGTGGTAGTATTCGCCGCGAAATTTATATTGCCCAGATAGCGAAACAATATCCACAAATTCCTATTTTAATTTCTCAAGGTTCTAAAGACCCTTGTATATGGCTAATTTTCCAACGGGAAGCCGCAGATTCACAAAACGTTTGGTTAGAAAAATGTGCTAATTCTACCTTTGAAAATTTCTACTACGGAATGCCAATTTTACAGCGATGGGGAGTCCACAAGGTCAAACTAATTACTTCGCCTACTCACTTACCGCGCGCTCAATGGATGTCACAAATTCTTTTCGGAGCGCATGGTATCTGGGTAGAGGTCGATGTGGTGCAAGAAATTGGTGTTCCTGGTAATCATGAGTCTTGGTTAAAAACTGCACTAGATGTCATACGGAGTTTATTTTGGGCAGTTTTGAGTCAATTTATTCACCCCCAATGCTCCAACCTCAATCAACTCACTGATGTAGATATGCAGGCTTGGCAGAGCCGTGGTTTTAAGTGTGAACGGCAAGGGAATTTGGGGGTTTAGGGTTAGAGGTTGGGGATTGGGGGAGAAGGAAGATCAGGGAGACAAAAACTAATGACTAAAAGGCTTTAACCAAGAGAATTGGATAGCAGTATCGAGTGCGATCGCTGCGATCGCAAACCACAATATACTTTCACTAACTAAAGCTACGGAAGGTAAAAATGCACTGCTAGCATTTAACCCTTCTATTTGACTTAAGCCTCGGACTAAGCCAAAGGCTAGCACGCCGCCAGAACTTAAATGTGGATTTTGATCTGTGCGGATGATATAGCGGTAAGTGACACCGAATAGTAAACCAGAAAAAGTGGCGATCGCTCCACTCAGTAACCAATACCAATTAAAGTCTCTTTGCAGACTTGAAAGTATAGGAAAATACTTTGCTAGCACGAGGTTATTAAAAAGACTAGTGATTAAGAAAGCAAAACTCAAAGACAAACCAGCGATCATTCCGGCTTTGAGGGATTCTAGGCGTTCTGCTAGGTATTGCTGATCTAAAATTCGGGTCATATCTAAATTTGGGATTAAGGATAAGGGATTGGGGGCTAGGAATAGGGAAGAAGATATTTATCCTGAGTCCATATCAAGATAAAAAAATTGCCCAGTCCCCAGTCCCCAGTCCCCAGCACCCAGTATGATAAATATTAGAGACGTTTTGTAAATAATTTCAAAAGTAAAACTATGGCGATTTTGACATTGGGTTGGGTATCACTACTAGTTGTGTTTACTTGGTCAATTGCAATGGTAGTATGGGGCCGTAACGGACTGTAGAGGCATGGTAGAAAATCCATTCCTAGGTATTTTGGCATTAGTTGCCTTGGTGTTGCTGGTAGTAGTGACCGGCGGTGTTGGTTATTTGACATTGGCAGAATGGCGCGATCGCCGTCTTCGAGAGAACGAAAAACGCGAACTCCGACGCAGCACCCCCAAGCGGCGATGATTTACTGGTACAAGAAGGCGTAAAAAGGCAAAAGGCAAAAGGCAAGAGTAAGAATGTTTATTTTCTCAGCTTTGTGCCTGTTTCTCGTAGTGATTTTATCTCCGCCATGTTGTACTAGTGCTTAACACAGCGCATTTTTGCAAAGAATATTGTCCAGGGATGCGGTATTTATTTATCGTGTCCCTAAATTTTTGAGGGATAATTCAATATTTATTTAGTTGGTAGAGACACGATTCACCTTGGACAAGAAATCGCTATTATGAGCGTCTCTACAAGAGTCATGACTTTATTTGCTATTTTGTTTCTTCCCTGTCTCCTGTCACCCTTCTCTACAAGAGGTTGCGCCAACGGTTGACTCTAGGCTAGGAGTGTCGCTAACGTTGGTTGCGCCAAGCTATGGGAGAAAAGTCCAGAAGTGTCTAGTAGAGAAGAATGCGCCGACTCACCTATCTCCTATCCCTTGTTAAACGCACTTCCGATTGGGGAATCCTAAAATAGTAACTCCATCTAAAAATTACCGAGAGAGTATGAATCAAGCTTTGTCTAAAGTAATAGCCCAAATTCGTGAGTCTTTGGACATAGATACCATATTCAAAGTTACAGTTACAGAAGTGCGTCAATCTCTTAACACCGATAGGGTTGGGGTGTTTCGTTTCTATCCTGATTTGGAATGGCAAGGGGAATTTATTTATGAAGATGTGGTGGATAAGTGGAGTTACCCATTAATAGCAGATTTCGACAATCATGATTTGGATAAGGAATTTGCGGAACTTGATCAACAAGCTGCAATGGAAGCAATGGCTGATATTTTTAAATCTGGTGTCAGTCATTATCAAATTCAAATGCGAGAGAATTTGCTAGTCTGTGAAAATATTGCTGCACCTTTAATGAAAGGTAAGGATTTGTGGGGATTACTTTGTATTCGTCAGTGTAGTAGCACTCGACAATGGGAATCTTCAGAAATCGAGTTCGTGAAATTAATTGCTGAACAGTTAGGAGTAGCTTTACAGCAAGCAGACTATATAGAACAAGTTAAAAAGCAATCAACACAATTAGCTCAAGCCAAGGCTAAAGAAAAAGCCGTAGAGTGGCAAAAAACAATTGCGATCGCCATTGAAAAAATTCGCCAGTCTCTTGATTTAGAAACCATTTTCCGTGCTAGCACCACAGAAATCAGAAAGCTGATCAATGCTGACCGTGTAGCTATCTATCGCTTTAATCCTGATTGGAGTGGGGAATTTATCTATGAATCTGTAGGAGAAGGTTGGATTTCCCTTATAGATGAACAGTTACAAAGACCGGAACTTAAAGATAATGTCAGCAATTGTAGTGCTAAAGATTTAGCCCAAACTCCTATTGTAGATAGTTATTTACAAGATACGGAAGGTGGCAATTTTAGCAGGGGTGAAGTTTATCGGGTTTGTAATGATATTTACAATTCTGGGTTTAGTGACTGTTATATACAAGTATTAGAAATTTATCAGGCTAGAGCTTATGTAATCATTGCAATTTACCAAGGTCATAAGCTTTGGGGTTTGTTAGCAGCTTACCAAAATGCAGGAATTCGAGATTGGCAAGAAGATGAGGTTTATTTACTTACTCAAGTTGGCACTCAATTAGGTGTAGCGTTACAACAAGCAGAATTACTTGTACAAACTCAAAATCAAAAAGAAGAAATTGCTCAAACTCTCAAAGAATTACAGGCGACTCAAAGCCAGTTAATTCATAGTGAAAAAATGGCTAGTTTAGGACAATTGGTGGCAGGAGTAGCTCATGAAATTAATAACCCCATTAATTTCATTTACGGGAATATTACCCACCTTAAAGAACACACGATAAGTTTATTAAACTTGCTCAATATTTATCAAAAAAACTATCCTCAACCGCACATAGAAGTTCAAGAACAAATCGCAGCATTAGATTTGGATTATATTGCTGATGATTTACCAAATATTCTTAAATCCATGAAAATAGGTGCGGAGCGAATTGCTCATTTAGTTTTGTCACTACGTACATTTGCTAGACTGGATGAAGCAGAAATGAAGCCTGTGGACTTGCATGAAGGCATAGAAAGTGCCTTATTAATTTTACAGCATCGCCTGCAATACAAAACTGGGTTTCCAACTATAGAAGTCATTAAAGATTATGGCAATTTGCCGAAAGTAGTGTGTTATGCAGCGCAGATAAATCAAGTCTTTATGAACATTATCAATAATGCTATTGATTCTCTAGAAGATGCTATGGAATTGGAAAAAGGTATGATTATTCCGCAAATTAAAATATCTACAAAAATGAGGAAAAATCAGAGCATTATTATTAATATTTCTGACAATGGTCGCGGTATGGCAGAGGATTTGCAATCTCGTATTTTTGAACCATTTTTTACCACTAAGCAGCCAGGAAAAGGTACAGGGTTAGGTCTATCTATTAGTTATAAAATTATAGTAGAAGAACATAGAGGGCAACTTAAGTGTGTTTGTGAACCAGGAAAGGGTTGTGAGTTTTGTATAGAAATTCCCATACAGCCGTTAACGGTGGTTAGTTGAAGTTTTTAGCAAGGGGTCGGGGAGAGGTTCATCGAACTCACTTGAAGATTACAGCTAAATTCTAATAAAAGCTGAAAAATCACATTAAAAAGCTGTAAAAAAATTATTCTGGTAATCAAGGTTGTTCAAAGTAGCAAAGTCAGCTAGATGACATATCTACTAGAATTTTTTAAAGCAAAAGCTCCTAGCCGGACTCTATCGATTAACAGTGGTATTGATTTGTTGTGGAATGATATCTTGCTCAGCGGCAAAACTATTACTGACTAATAACTACTCGAAACCCGCAAATTCTCAATCCGCCGTCTGACTCATTCCAACTGCGGCTAGCACTGCGACAGAGTTCCGCGCCAAAATTCCAAGAGCCACCGCGCAGAACTCGTCGATATATATCACCGCCTTCTTCCCATACGCTACTGTCTGTAGGCGCGCCATGATAATTATTATGCCAAGGGTCAGCGCACCATTCCCAAACTAGCCCGTGCATATCGTACAATCCAAAGGCGTTAGCTACTCGAAAACTTCCGACATCACTCGTTTCTTTTCGATAGCGGCTTTTGGCTTCTTTGTCGGTGTTGTCACCATTGCTATAGTTAACTAGGTCAGGGGTAATGGTTTCACCAAAGTGGAAGGATGTAGTTGTCCCGGCGCGACAGGCGTATTCCCATTCAGCTTCGCTGGGTAAACGATACTCGCGGCCAGTTTTTGCTGATAATCTGGCACAAAATTCTATAGCTTCATGCCAAGAGACATTTTCCACAGGCCGATTTTGACCTTTAAATTTAGAGGGATAAGGATTTAGGGGTTGGTTGATTTTAGGTAAAGCTGCGACAGCACGCCATTGGGCTTGGGTAATGGGAAACTTACCCATGAAAAAAGGTGCGATCGCTACTTGATGTTGTGGGCGTTCGTCTGCGTCACCTTCAAAGTTGGGTGAACCCATCATAAATTCACCCCCAGGAATTTCTAACATTTCTAAGGTGGTGTCTTTGCTGATTTCCTCTACAAAGAATTGAGCAACGCTGCGATCGCGAGCAACTATACGTCCCCCTGTATCTACTGTGACTACTTCAAATTCACAAGTTTGTAAAGGTGGGAATGGCAGTTTGGTTTTTTGTAAGCTTGGCTGTAATGGTACTAGTGTTGGTTGATTAACCAATAATATTTGGGTTGCAATGTCAGGGATAATTGTACTTTTTAAATCATCTAAAGCTTCTTTAGCTGATTGATACCTTTCACTAGGTAAATGTTGAATTAATTTATCTAAAACTTTGCTTAAATTATGACTAACAAGAATACCTTTTCGCCCTAAATAATCTTGCCATAACCACTTGGCATTCATCGGATCATAAAGACCATCATCGATATTACCGTAAAGATTCTGTATAGGTAAACATTGAGTTAAAAGACGCACACAAGTTACCCCCAAGGCATATAAATCACTAGCCGGACAAGCAAAACCTGCCATCTGTTCAGTTGGGGCATAACCCAGAGTATAAATTACTGTTGCTTGTCTAGCCACACTAGTTTGTGTAACTTGTTTAGCACCACCAAAATCTATTAATACTAATTTGCCGTCACCTTCACGACGAATAATATTTTCTGGTTTAATATCCCGATGTATAACATTACAAGAATGAATAAAATCGAGAACTGGTAATAAATCTAATAAAACTTGCCGAATTTGTGCCTCGTTAAATGAATTTTGCCGTAACTCTTGTAACAGAGTTAAACCTGGAATAAATTCCTGCACTAAATATAAGCTTGAACCTTGTTCAAAATAAGCTAATAATCTAGGAATTTGGTTATGATTTTCTCCCAGTTCATATAACCGAAACGCTTCGTCTTTGAAGAACTCGGCAGCTTTAGTACGTTGTCCTGTTCCCTGAATTTGGGGAAAAAATTGTTTGATGACGCAAGGAGCATTTAGCCTGTCTACGTCTTCAGCTGCATAGGTTTTACTAAATCCACCTTCACCTAATAGCCGCAATACACGATAGCGATTTCTCAGCAATTGGCCAAAGCTGCTTTGCCCGCAAGTCATGCAAAATTTATTGCCATCAGGGTTGAATGGATTTGAGCAATTGGGATTTTGGCAAATTTGCATAATGAAGGGAGGGTAGCATCTTGTCCAAAGTTAGCCCCAATATTATGGAATTGGAAACTGATATTAAAACAAATAAAATTTTATAGCTGCTGGATATGTATATACTGTTACAAAATAACATATCACGCAGATTAATTTACTTGTTGTTTTCTGCTGATTACTGTATATCTAAGTAACCATAATCTCATGAATAAAATAATAATATAGCTAATTTATTTAACTTGTCAATAGTGCTTCAATACAGTAAGTATTCATAATGTTATTGCTGGAAATATAGTTTTTTTACTAAGTATAAAAATAATTTTTTTTAGATTTTTTTAAACTTTAAAATCATGATTTTAAAGTTGGATGAATTTGATACAAATAAATTCTGGTAATGCCCAATACCGATAAATTTAATTACATAAAATCGGTGCAGTCATTAGCTATTACTGAACAACTGAACCTTAAATGAACATTGATCTGAGCCAAAAAAGAAAAACTGAATATCTTTGTGAGCTTTAAATGAACATTGATCTGATCCTATCCTTAATTTTTTCTATGTGTTCATAATTTTGTATTACAAATGCGAGTGCAACTTATTTGGGCTGGCTAAGGCACGAAGGAGTCGCACAGCAGAATATCAACTTCACACCAACAAGAAGATCAAGCTATGTCACCTACTCTCACAACCCTTGCCACAACAACACTGATAGCAGTAATTTTTGGAATTCAGAACCCCGCGACAGCCTTAGTTAAGCCACCCATATCTGCAAACGAGATAGTAAATTCTAATCAGAAGATATCCAAATATCTGGATGCAATTGCTCAAAACACATATCGGGGGCCAGACAGAGATTTTGCTATAGATATGCCTGGTAGAATCACAAACAATACAAATGAGCAATTAACATCTGTAAGTTCTAGTACCAATACTGCATACACAATTATGCACAGAGATTCGCCCGCCGCTACTCAGTTAACCCCTCTACAAATTCGGCAAGTTTTGCAGATCTCAATGCAGGAAGCTTTTGGTGGTACTGGCGTAGTGGTGAGAACTACTAGTTATGAAATTGAAGGATACCCTGGCTTAGAAATACTGATACGGCACTCTGATGGCATGTTGGGACAGTATCGTGCCTTTGCAGTGAATCAACGTCTGTATTTTATGGGAGCTGTAACGCCTAATAAGTTTACTAGAGAAGCCTTTAATTTCTTCAATTCTTTTCGCATCTATCCTGAACGCATTCGTTACTCAAACTCTGAGGTTTATTAATGATTGTGTATATTTGATTCCCATCCGGTTCACTTACGCCAGAAAAGCCAACATTTGCTCAAAGATCAGCTTGATCAAATATACAAATGTTAAGAAATAATTCATTGAGATTATCCGGCAAATAACACAATACTGCTCTGAAAGCCAGGATAATTCGAGATTATCGAGGCTTGAGGGGATTTTGCGATCGCTGTACTCACTCTGCTATTCAGCCTAATTGAACCGTATATTCATTACCCCTCCATTAATCACCATTTTAGTTGCAATGCAACGTTTCTCAAAACCCGTAATTCCAACAGATTTCCAATTCACATTTGAATTGTGAACCTTTCAGTCACAGTGAGTTAGTTTCAGGAGTTGCACAGTGCTTTTGCTTGACACACTATTCCAACATGATTCGCAGCCCAATGCCTGGCAGAAATTACAATTGATTGATTGGCTAAAAATATTTCTGAGACTGGTTAATTCTGAGCAAATTCAAAAATTTAATATATTCCAAGCTTTCTTCGCAATGAGAAAGTATGGATTATTCTTGTTACTCCTGCAAAAATACCCAAATATCAGAATCGTACCCAATCAAGAAATCGATGCGGTTTTACACGCACACATGGCTGATATTGATCAGTTTGCCAAAGATTGCCAAAAACTATACAACACATCTATTCACCATATTCCAGAATTTGGATTGAGGGACAATGATGAACGTTTAGAATGGCAATTGATTTTTGCTAAAACTCAGGTACTATTTGAGCTAAATTTTGGGCAAGGAGCAATGGGCGATTCTCCTCCCGCTTGTTGTGAAATTCTCCTAGCCTAATTTTATTTCCCTTTCAGGAAAGGCAAAAAGCAGTATCTTTCGGAAAGCCCTCAGGCAGAAATTTTCTGTGTTTTTTATGCTCAATCCTTCATGCTTTTTGCCTTGTCTTGTACCCTTGTATTTAAAATCAACACTAATTCTAGAATTTAGTGATTTTCAATTAAAAGGTGTCTGAATCCTCATGCAATTACCTTCTACCTCCTTCAAATTTCCATCTCTATTTTTTGTAGTAGGTTTTGTGTTTCTTCAATTTCTGTGGACATACCCAGTTTTTTAAAATTTTCTAAGGCTTTCATAGCCCACTTTTGAGTATCAACTAAGTTACCTTTGGCCATTGCCAAAGAGGATAGTGATCGCTGGCAAAATGCAGTGCGGGTTTTGTCTTTGTTTGCTTCAGCAACGCGTAGTCCTTCTTTGAGCAGTTGTTCGGCTTCATCTAATCTTTCTTGTTGAATGGCAATTTCTGCTAACCAATTTTGTGTGCAGAAAATGGCACGTATCCATTGTATTGCTTGTGCAAGTTCTAGGGTTTGTTGAAAAATGATTCTCGCTGGCTCGTATTGTTCATTTTTAAAGAAAATCTCGCCTTGATAATATTGAATCTGAACTAATTGCCGCGATCGCTCTTCTTGGTCTAGTTGTGTTTGTTCTAGTAATTCCTTGGCTTGATTGAGCCATATCTGCGCCTCATCAAACTTTTGCTGTTGAATACGTAACACAGCGATATTTCTAGCCAAGCCCAACATAAATGCAGGTTCTTGATAGTGACGCAATTCCCAAGCTTTGGTAAATAATTCATCAGCTTCTTCTAACTGCTTGAGTCTACCTAGGGAGGTGAGAGTCCAAGCGCGATCAACCATGACTTTGGCTGTCACCGGCCAGTCTCCCCGTTGTTCTGAGGCTTGAATTAACCATGCTGTCCAAGTTAGGCGATCGTAGTCCCAATATCGCAGGCGACTCTCTCTTCTACCCATTACATAGGTATAAGCCTCCAGATTTTGCCAAAACTTCCACATTTCAGCATATCGACCCTGAGCCATACACCACTCAATTACGGCTTGTAAATTTTGCCACTCCTCATCTAAACCATCAAACTGTCCTTGCCAACTTTGAGCATCTTGTCCAGCATAAATTTCTGAAAAGTTTAAGTACCAAGCAATCCACCTCTCTCTCACCTCCCATTCAAAATCAGGGTAAGCCTTGAGTTCAGCTAGGGCATACTCACGGGTTAGCGGTAACATACTGTAGCGATTATTTTCTTGTCTGACTAACGACAGGCTTCGCAATCGTGCTAAATCTGCATTGGTAGCATTGGTGTTAACTCCTGGAACTGCAACTTGTACCAACGCATCTTGTAAGGCTGGCATCGGAAATAGTGCCAATGCCATCAGTAACTTATGGACTGATTGTCCTATAAGCGGGTTAACAGAAGTGGCAAAACAAAAACGAGCAACATCTCCCCTCGGCTCGAATATTCCTCCTAATACTTCTTTGATCGAGTAGCCGTTAGCTAGTTGACCAATCGAGTAAGTAATCGCTACGGGAATACCTCCTGTAGCTTTGTAAAGTATTTGACTATCGTGTTCATTCAGATCAATGCCCTTTTCTTGAGCCTCGTGCTGAATTAAACACAGACCATCTGACTCTGGCATTGATGTTAACCGCACAGGAACAAACACAATTTGTTCGCGGGTAGTAATCACTGCTTTGACAGTTGGTGGTAATTCATATAGAAATGACAATACATCTTGTTGATTTTCCACTGTTTCTAAATTATCAACAATTAGCAATGTCTGTTGAGAGGAGAGAACATCTTTAATTAAATCCAATTGTTCTTCAAAACTCACCCCTGTAATATCTAACTCATCTAGGATGCGTGCGATTTGCCGAAAAATATCTTGTAACGTCCGTTTAGGGGCTAAACTGGGCAGTAAACCAAAAGGCATCAAGTAACACTGTTTAGCTGAAGTAAAAATGATGGTATCAAAAGTAGGTATACCTGAAAACTCTTGGTGATTTTCACTGGCTTGTAAACAGCGATAAGCTGCTTCTAGAACTAGAGTAGTTTTGCCTACACCACCAATACCATCGACACTAATTAAATGTGCAGAATGCGTGGGTGAAAGTAACTCCAAAAGTCGAGTGATTTCTTCTTCTCTACCGACAAATGTATTACAACTACGAGCTGGTAAGTTTTGACGTACCTGTTTAGGAGGAATAAATGCAGGTAATGGAGACGGTGCTACAGATGTTTCTAGCTCATAGTCATTACTTCTGCTATATTGAGATTCTTTTGATAATTTTTCTAAAGTTGATATTACCGTGTTGATGCGAATTTTCTGCCCTGTAGAAGCTGATAACAATTCCCAAAGTCTTGGGCAAAGTACTCGTTGTACAGTGCCGTTAGTGTATCCCGTAACCTGAATATCTTTTAGCCTATTGCCATGTAAAACTTGTTCGATGATAGACCTTTGTACATCAGTCAAAGGTCTGCCAGTTTTGAAGATAACTACGGTATTTGCCACTCTTATGAGTTCTGAGATTTTCTCATTATCCATCTGTCTGCTGAAGATAATTCCTTGTAGTGAGCTTAACTTAAATTGTGCCAAGAAATGAATTGTTGAAGAAATTGAATAACAAATTGAAAATATTGAATATTTAGTGGCTAAGGGTTGAATATATAGCTGAAGTTTTAGCTAGAAAAGATATTGAAATTCTGCTATTAAATATTGTTATCTGGTCAGTTACAAATTTTCTAACGGCAAGTGAGAGGTGTTTGATTTACATCAACTCCAAAATCTAATCTAGAAGGGGTATGAACCTCCATCATCAAATACCTTATAAGTTTAATATTTTGATAATTTGCAGGTGAATAAAAAGGCAAAAATCTGCAAAAATTCATAAAACATGAATTTGAGACCTCTGTCAATATAACTACTGCTAGGATAAATGAATGTTGTACTTCTTTATATTTCCTCTGAAGTTTATTGCTACTGGATTTATTTTGCTGTTAACTCCCTTAGCAAGGGTTAATGCCCAAGAATCAGGAAAAGTTGACACACCTAATCAAAACACAAATTCTTTTTTTGGAATCGGTCAATATGCTCAACAAGACCCTGCACCAATCACTTCTGTGAATCAACTTGCTGATGTGCAACCAACGGATTGGGCCTTTCAAGCGTTGCAGTCTCTAGTTGAACGTTATGGTTGTCTTGCAGGATATCCAAATGGGAGTTTCCAAGGGAATCGTGCGATGACTCGCTTTGAGTTTGCCGCTGCGTTAAACTCCTGCATAGACAAAGTTAATCAACGCCTGAGTGCTGAGATCTCAGACGCGGTTACTCAAGCAGATTTGGCGACTTTACAAAAGCTACAAGAGCAATTTTCCACAGAACTTGCTACTTTACGGGGTAGAGTAGATGTTTTGGAAGCACAAACCGAACAGCTGGAACAACGACAGTTTTCTACAACCACCAAACTTGATGGTCAGATAATATTTGCCGCTGCAGATGCTTTTGGCGATGCTAGCCGTAGTGGAAATGGAGATGAAAGTAACTTCACATTTTCTAGTCGGGTGCGCCTAAATTTTGATACCAGCTTTACCGGAAAAGATCGGTTGCGTGTACGACTACAAGCAAGTAATGTCATCAATCCCATTGCACCAGGAAATGAGGCTCGTTTCAGCTTTCAATCTGGTAGTGATACAAATAATAATGTTTTTCTGAGTAAACTGGAATATCGTTTTCCCGTAGGTGAGAAAGTCAGTGTTCTGGTTGGTACTGGTTTTAATACTTACTTTGACGACGCAGATGTGATTAATCCTTTACAAAGCGATGGGTATGCTGCTGTTTCTCGCTTCGGTCGATATAATACAATCTACCGTTTGGGTGGAGATACGGGGGTAGGTATAACTTTTAAACCGAGTGATAATTTCAAAGCAGAGATGTTTTATTTAGCAGGTAATGCTAACAACCCTGATAGTGGCTTGTTTAATGGTAAATATGGCGCATTGGGACAGATTATCTTTTATCCCAACGCCAAAGACCCGGATACTAAACTAGCCTTTACCTACGTTAATGCTTACAACGAAAACGGTTTAGGACATAATACTGGCAGTTTAGCTTCTAACTTGGGTGGGAGAAAAGTTTCTTCTAATTCCTATGGAATTGAGACAAATGTCAAAGTTAGCGATCGCTTTCAAGTTGGTGGATGGGTAGGATATACCAATGCACGGGCTGTAACGGGTGAAGTCAAAGGTGATGCTGATATTTGGAACTGGGCGGTGACTCTAGCCTTTCCTGATTTGGGTAAAGAGGGAAATTTGGGCGGGATCATTGTTGGGATGCAGCCTAAGTTGACTGGTTCTTCAGCCGAATTATCCGGTTTACCGCGTCGTGATCCTGATACTGGATTTCACATTGAGGGATTTTATCGGTATAAAATCAACGACAACATCAGTATTACTCCTGCTGTGATTTGGCTAACAGCACCAAACCACAACGAGCAGAATGGCGATATTTTTGTAGGAGTAGTTAGGACGACTTTTAAAATATAAGCAACATTTTCTAAGAAACCAGACTTCATTAATGAAGTCTGGGTTATAAAATCATCAATTTTTCTCTCGGAAAATATTATTATCTTTTGCAAAAACATTACTTGCAAGATGTTACCAGAATCATTACTATACTAGAATACTTACGTAAGTAATAATTCTGAAGAGGTGGGCGTAACTTTAATTTCATTTTGAATAGCCTACAGCAAAACTTCACTTACATAATTTTGGGTTTTCATATTCCCCCTGCTATCAAAATTATTTAGATAAATGACTGCTTTGATAGGTTGGGTATCTCAACCTATCGGTTTTTATAAATTAAATAATTTCTCATTATTCAATGTGTAATTAAACTAAATTTAGAGGTTAATTAATGGAAGTTTACTGCACCCGTCCAGGTTGTAAGAAACCTATAAATTCTATTTCAGATGAAGATATCACTAGACGCTCTGTGGCTGAAATACGTTGTTCTAGTTGTGGGATGCCACTGATTTCACAGGGGCATTTTGTCGCTACAGAATTATTAGGAAGTGGCGGATTTGGTAGAACTTTTAAAGCCAAGGATCTCGATTTTCGGTTCACAACCAGAGTAATTAAACAGTTGCTTCCCAAAGTTCCTGCTGGACAGGTAATTAATCCATCAAACATCAGAAAGATAGAAAAAATGTTTGAGGAAGAAGCAATCACTTTAGACAGACTGCAACATCCAAGAATTCCCAAATTTTTGGCTTTCTTCACTCTGGCATTAGAGGAAGAAACAGGATATATGCATAATTTTTTTTATTTAGTTCAAGATTATATCGAAGGACAAAATTTAGCCCAGGAACTACAGCAGAAAGGAAAATTTTCAGAGGATGAAGTAATAAATGTCCTCAAAGAACTTTTAAACATACTTAAATATATTCATAATCACGATGGTAACAACAAATTTATATATATTCATAGAGATATTAAACCTGCTAACATCATACGCTGTAGTCAAGACGGTAAGTTATATCTCATAGATTTTGGTGCAGTTAAACAGATATTGGAAGGATTAGAAGTTGAGACTACATCGATAGTATTAGATAGGTGTTTTGCACCGCCTGAACAATTTCGTGGTCAGAAATTATCTCCCGCCTCCGATTTATATGCTACAGCCGCAACTTGTCTATCTTTATTAACAGGAAATATCAATCCTAATGAACTTCTAGAAGAGTCAGATATCAAACAAATTGTCAAATTAAGTGATCAGCGTTTTGCCAAAGCTTTAGATTGGATGCTTAAATCTAGACCCAGAGACCGTCCTCAGTCTGCTCAAGAGATTTTAGATATTTTGGACGGAAAAAAACAACCTGGAGTTAAAAAACTTATTAATTTGTCTCAGAATTCTTTTGATAGGCTGAAAAGAATTCTGAGACGCTGGCGATGGATACGTTTAGGAATTTTGGCTTTTTTAGGTGTGGCGATCGCAGTTGCTGCAATTCCAAAAATTATTGGACATATACAGATCAGAACATCAACACAAAACATCTCTGCCCCACAGATAGCAACTTCACCAACATCATCAACTGATTCTCAATACTTTAGCAGAGGTGAAGATGAACTAATTTCTGTTGCTCCCGAATGCACATCAGCTTACAGTTACAAGCGACAAGGTATAGAATCTTTCGCTAATAAGGAATTTACACAAGCCGAAAACTATTTCAATCAGGCTAAACTGCGATTTAAGCAAGCGGCTCAGACAACAAAGTGTGAAGTTGATCCAGAGACAGTAATTTATGAATATAATGCCAAACTTGCTCAAAATCCATCAAACCTGAGTTTGCCAACAATTGCAGTTGTTATTCCAGGTTACTCTATAAATCGTGATATTGCACTAGAAATATTGCGCGGTGTGGCCCAATCTCTTGATGCTAATACACCATTATTTCAAATTCTTATAGCCAAAGAAAATATTGATAATAATCAAATTAATACTGAGAAAGTAGCTAGGTATCTTGCCCAAAATAATATTCCTGGAGATAGTAATTTTCAGCAAAGTCAGATACTAGGAGTTATTGGCCACTACACAAGTATCAACACTTGGAAAGCCGGAGATATTTATGGGGCGACACAACTTAGTATTCCAGAAAAACTTGTGTTAATTTCACCCACTAGTACGGCGATTAGGATACCTAATATTCTTGATCCCAGTAAAAATTTAAATCCATATGTTTTTCGTACAGCTTCCAATGATGCCATTGCTGCTAGTGATTTAGCTAAATATATGTGGGAGACATTAGCACTGCGGAAAACAATGATTGTTTATGACCCAAGTGATCGTTATAGCGATTCTCTCAGACGAGAATTCAATAATTACTTGATACGTAATGGAGTCAATCATAATAACCATATTCAGTATTGTAATTTAATCACAGAACTACCAGAAATTTGCATACAAAAAGCAAAAATTACTCAAGCAAAAGCATTACTACTATTTGCGAGCCGTGATGCGTTAGATCGAGAAATGGAGATTATTAAATTAGCAAATCAAGAATTTACAATGCTAGGAGGAGATATTTTATATGATCAAAAGACATTAAGCCTCAAAGAATCTGCTAATGATATGATTGTGGCTGTATTTTCTCATATCAATAATGCTAATCCTCAGTTCATTCAAAAAGCTGAAGAAATTGGTTGGAGAAAGGACATTACATGGAGAAGTATTAGCTCTTATGATGCAGCGCAGGTATTTACTCAAGCCTTAACTGAACTTAGTAGTAATAGCACTAAAACTCGTCAAGATATATATAACAAGTTGAAGGATACTAACTTTTCAGCTTCAGGTGCTACTAGTGCGAAGGTTAGTTTTCAGGCTGACGGCGATCGCCAGCTAGTTACAGGTGTGGGTGTTTTAGTGCAAGTTACAAAAATTAGTGGCGATGAATATGGCTTTACTCTTTTGAATACACCAGAGAGACAATAATCCTTAACACTAGAAATTTATGCCTAAAAGACAACGCTTATCTCTCAAAGCTTCTCTACCAGGAAAACAACTGATCAGAGAAGCCAGAATTAGAAAAATTGCACAATTCAAAGCAGAAAAAATTGAGTTAAAAGGGCATATTGAAAAGGGTTGGGATGTCGATGAAATATTTCTGAGAGAAGTCAGTAAGATTTTAGAACCTCATCGAAACTGGGATGCGGTCGAAAAATATGCTGTAGCGTTAGCAACTTGGAGACGCTTTCGGGAAGGGAAGCGCATAACTGCTGATTATTTCCAGGCTTTCTGTCAAGTCTTGGATTTAAACTGGGAAAATGTCATAGAAAGTGAAATAGATGCTGATATAGATTTAAGCGATGAACCTCTAATTACTAAGTTTTACGGTCGTATTCAAGAGTTAGCTGAACTTCAGCAATGGATCATTCAAAAGCGTTCTCGCTTAGTTTTAGTACACGGGATGGGAGGAATCGGCAAAAGTGTCTTAGTTCGTCACTTAGTAGATAAAATTGCTAGCAAATATCATCGCTTGATTTGGCTATCTCTAAAATCAGCACCTCCATTTCAAGAAATATTAATAAAGCTTGTACAGTTTTTCTCTAAAGGCGAACAAGAAACAGGTGGTATTAATGAAATTATGCAGTATCTGCATCGCCAAAAATGTTTGATAGTGCTAGATGGTTGGGAAGAAATTATTGATAATCATAGTGATGATTACGCCAAATATAATCAACTTTTGGAAAGAGTCAATAAAGAATCACACAAAAGCTGTTTATTAGTAATCAGTAGAAGAAAACCTCAAAATATTGAAATATTAGAAGGACAATTTGTTTATTCAAAAAAATTAATGGCTTTAAATTATGAAGAGGTCAAAGAATTTTTAAAAGCAGAAAGATTATTCGGTTTACCCAATGAAATAGAGAGATTTAGCAAGCGTTATAACAACCCTTGGATACTTAAGAGAATTATCCAAAGAATTCAGAATGTCTTCAATGGTGACCTATCACCTTTTATGAATAATGGCGAGTTTACAACTTTTATAGATGACGTAACTACTGAGTTTTTAAATCAACAATTTCAAGCACTCTCACAAGCGGAAATAAATCTGATATATTGGGTAGCAATTAGACGCAATAGAGCTTTATGGGAGCAATTAGTACAAGATAGTAAGAAATTTTTAACTAATCAGCAGTTAATAGATCATCTCAATGGTTTAATTAGTAAACATTCTCTATTGGATAAAAATATAGAAGAAACTCCACTGATATATGTATTAGATCCAGTAATTTTGAGATACACCACTGAGCGATTTATTGGATCTGTATGCCAACAAATTAACCAAGTATTTCAAAGTGGTGTTATTAATGGTGATGAACTGTTTATCACTCACAGTTTTATTACAGAATACCCAGTAGATGAAGAACTAAACCAAGAACAAATGAGGAGAATTGTTCAACCTATGCAAAAAACGCTATTGGCTAATTTTCGTAGTCAGCAGCATCTAGAAACTCAACTTCAAAAAGTTAAATTACTATTGGAAGAGCAAGGATATACTTCCAGAAATATGTTACATTTGCTTGCCGCTGGTGAATATCAGAATTCTGTGGCACTGATTTAATAATTAGCTCCTCGATTTTCGGAAAATTGGGGAGCTAGAGAATCATTCTGAAACTTTATAATGATTAATTTTGATCTCCTAACGCACGAATGGATTCAGCTATTAAAGCGACGATCGCAGAAACTACAATCAATAACATACTCAAAGCATTAATATCAGGTTCAACACCTCTTTTAATGCGACTAAAAATTTCCATTGGTAGGGTGTTGTAACCGCTACCAGAGGTAAAACTGGAGATGAGAAAGTCGTCTAAACTCAGGACAAATGCTAGCAAGCAACCTGCAATAATTCCTGGCATTAATTGGGGTAGTAATACTTTGATAAAAGCTTGTACTGGTGTTGCACCTAAATCTAATGCGGCTTCTTCTAAGTGGGGGTCTAAATTAGTGAGTCGGGAAGAAACTACTAGGCCAATATAAGCTAGACAAAATACTACATGAGCTGCCACAATTGTCCATAGGCTGAGGGGAATAGCGAAAGCGGCAAGAAATACAAGAGTCGCAACTGCGATCGCAATATCGGGAATAATTAACGGTAGGTAAGAAATACCGCGATATAGCTTCTTGCCGAAAAACTGATAACGTGCCAAACCTACAGCCATTAATGTTCCTAAGATAGCGGAGATACTGACTGCACACAAGGCAACGATTAAACTGTTCTTTAACGCTGAGAGAATGCGATCGTCACTGAGCAATTTAGCATACCACTTCAGGGTGAAACCTTGCCAATTAGCACTGTATGGCGATTGGTTGAAGCTATAAAACCCTAATACCATAATCGGTAGGTACATAAACACAAACATGATTATTGAGAAAACCGCCTGCCATGTGACAAGCGGTTTTTTGTGTGATTTAGAGATATTCACGTTTTTATTATTTCATTTATATGAGTGTCAGTATAAAATATATTCTACGTAATATTAAACGTCAATAAGTAATCTCCTTGGATATTCAAATAACTTGCGTAGCTCAATAATAAGGAATAAATATTTTTGATTGTTACTTAACTTTTTCAGCAATCCCGTAGAACTTTTATATAAAGAAGCTATAACTTCCCAAAAATTCTTTTCTGTTCCTTCACCACCAATTGCTATCACTGTTAGTTAGCTTTAGTTTTCCAGAGATTGGTGAAGTAAAAAAGGGTAAAATGGTCAATTAGTACCTCATGAATTGAAAAATTTCCAAAATTACTGAATTCCGAAGTATTGAATTAGAAGCTTTTCCCAAGTTTTGCTGAAATGTTCGGCAATAACTGATGCTGTTGTTAATTTTTAATTGCTATTTGGATAGATATAAACTACAAATTATCATCCAAAATCATTTCTGAGGAATAGGGAAAATTCCCTACTAGGATAGACAAGTAATCACGAATTAAACGCATAAAATTTGAGAGCAATTAACTTTAAAATTGGTGTTAAAAACTAGTTTCGAGTGCAACACAGTTCACTGGAAAGCACTCTGGAAACAACTAACAAACACACCTAATTCAAATCTTAGTTTTTAGGAGGTTTGTGATGCGAATTGCTCAAGTAGCCCCATTATGGGAGAGAGTACCCCCACCAGCTTATGGTGGTATAGAGTTAGTAGTGGGGTTATTAACCGATGAATTAGTGCGGCGTGGACATGAAGTAACGCTATTTGCATCGGGAGGTTCGATCAGTTTAGCAAAGCTGGTATCAGTTCATCCACGTGCGCTAAGACTTGACTCTAGTATTAAAGAATATGGCATTTACGAAATGCTACAACTAGGCTCAGTATATGAGCGTGCAGACGAGTTTGATCTCATTCACTCGCACATGGGTTGTGCATCATTACCTTATGCCAAACTAGTAACAACTCCCACAGTTCATACTCTACACGGCATTTTCACCTCTGATAACAAAAAAATGTTTCAGTATGCCAAAACCCAGCCTTTTGTGAGTATTTCTGATGCCCAAAGAGAAATTTCATTAGGGTTGAATTATGTGGAAACAGTTTATAACGGCATTGATGTTAATAGTTATAAGTTTTATCCCCAAGCAGATGAACCACCATATTTAGCATTTTTAGGTCGCATATCTCCAGAAAAAGGTACACATTTAGCCATAGAAATTGCCAAAAAATCTGGTTGGCGATTAAAAATGGCTGGGAAAGTAGACATTGTGGATGTGGAATATTTTGAAACAGAAATTAAACCTTTAATTGATGGTAAGCAGATTGAGTATTTAGGTGAAGCCAACCATACACAAAAAAACGCACTGATGGGAGGTGCAGTCGCAACGTTATTTCCCATCACTTGGCGAGAACCGTTCGGTTTAGTCATGGTTGAGTCAATGGCCTCCGGTACACCAGTAATTGCGATGAAACTTGGCTCGACTACAGAAGTAATTGCCCACGGTAAAACAGGTTTCCTTTGCAGTAACGTCGAAGAGTGCGTCAGTGCTATTGACAAAGTTGCGGGATTAGAGCGTTTTTACTGTCGGGAGTATGTCCAAAAACGTTTTAGTCTCCAAGCGATGACTGATGGATATGAAAAAGTATATCGGCAAATTTTGCAAGATAAATTTGCGAAAAATGGTCATATCCGCAGTGCAGTAGGGTTAACAAGTTAGGGTTTGGAAACTAGAGATTGGGGACTGGGGATTTGTATTCTTACTTTTTTCCATCTTGTCCCCATTTTCGGAATCAGCGATCGCCTGGAAGATGATAAACTTATAAAATCATGGGGGCAAAGTGTGCATAAAAATTAGATTTGGCGATCGCAACTTTTACACCTAGATTTATATAGCTATTATTAAGTTTTGTATTTTGTATCGTTCGTATGGTTACTCTGTCTCCCATTCTGCAAGCTAGACTCTCCGAACCCCTAAAAATTGGCTCATTTACAGTTAAAAGTAGAGTTTTGCAATCACCTTTATCTGGAGTGACAGATATGGTGTTTCGTCGCCTTGTGCGTCGTTATGCTCCAGATTCCATGATGTACACCGAAATGGTGAACGCTACGGGGTTACACTACGTCAAGCAGCTACCCAAAATTATGGAGGTAGACCCCAACGAACGCCCCATCAGTATTCAGTTATTTGACTGTCGCCCCGATTTTCTCGCAGAAGCAGCTGTCAAAGCAGTGGCAGAAGGTGCTGATACAGTTGATATTAATATGGGGTGTCCCGTAAATAAAATCACTAAAAATGGCGGCGGTTCTTCCCTGTTGCGACAGCCAGAAGTTGCAGAGGCTATTGTGCGGGAAGTTGTGAAAGCCGTTGATGTACCAGTCACAGTGAAAACCCGGATTGGCTGGAATGACAAAGAAATCATCATTCTCGACTTTGCCAAACGTATGGAAGACGCAGGGGCGCAAATGATTACTGTGCATGGACGCACCCGCGCTCAAGGGTACAATGGCAATGCGCGTTGGGAATGGATAGCCCGTGTGAAAGAAATACTTTCTATTCCAGTGATTGGGAATGGGGATATATTTTCAGTCGAAGCTGCGGTGAGATGCTTAGAGCAAACTGGCGCGGATGGTGTGATGTGTTCTCGTGGTACTTTGGGCTATCCCTTTTTGGTAGGAGAAATTGACCACTTCCTAAAAACGGGGGAGATACTACCAGCACCAACCCCAATTCAACGCTTAGAATGTGCCAGAGATCATTTACAAGCCTTATGGGAATATAAAGGCGATCGCGGTGTGCGTCAAGCCCGTAAGCACATGACTTGGTACGCTAAAGGTTTCGTCGGGGCGGCCGAATTGCGGGGACAATTAAGTGTTGTTGAAACTGTTCAGCAAGGTTTAGACTTAATTGATAGAGCCATTGAGCAGTTAACTCATGGTTATGAGCCGATAGAAGAAGCCGAGAATTTTCAAGTCGCTTAGTGAATTCTGATATTAAAAGGCGGGTGCGGGGATTGAACCCGCTCATCCCCAAAGATGGTGGAGATTTAACCGATAACCCTCTATTCAGCGTCCCCGAAGGGCAAGTGACGAATAAGGATGACCCGCCAGGAAAAAGGATAATAGATTATCACCCCTTATCCTGAAGCTATTCAACTATTTTTACAACTCACCCGTGGCTAGCATCTGAATAATGCGAGGTGTACCTGGGTCAAATCCTGCCAAATCCCAAGATAGGGGATCTTTGGGATCTACTAAGGTAATTTGGTAAGGTGTCAAGGTGACATAAACAGCTTTCACATCAGGATTCACCTTTTTACGGTACTCCACCAAGGCTTGAGAGGGATGCTTATAACCCGCCCAGCTTTCGGAATCAGTCCAGAAGCAGACTACATCAGCTTTGAACTTATTTTTAATCATCCAATCATAAGCCACAGACGCATCTGTACCGCCGAAGTTTTGGTTACTGGCTTTCCGCACCGCAGAACTAAAACTATCTTTAGCAGTGATATTTAATTCCCGGAATTCAGTAGCAAAGCCGCGAATCATGTAGTTTTTCTCAGCTTTGGCTGTAACTAATGCCATTGTAGTGGCGATTTCACAGCAACTTAGTCCCATATCTGCAACCAAGCTACCCATAGAACCAGAAACGTCTACGGCGTGCATGAACACTTTACCTGTAGGTTCTACCACATCAAAGGACAACTCAACGGCTTTTTCTAAGATGTCTACGATGCGGGGAACTGGAATCCAAGTTTTTTTACTGCGTCCTAGTCTTCCCCCCGACTCGTATGTTTTGAGTGCTTTCAAAACATCAATGGGATGGATGCGACCTTTACGCAAATGTTCTTTGTTGTTGAGAACAGCTTCTACACGCGATAAGTTGGTAGTTTCATCAGCTTGTAACACACCCAGTTCAGTTAATGAACCCAAGTTACGCAACATTGCACCAATGGGCATTTCCTGAAATAGTAATTGCCAAGCCTGTTTATCCATCTTGCCCACGGGTGCAGCCATTTCGTGGGTTAAGTGTCCTTGCAAAATGGCTTGGTGGGTTTCGCTGGGGTTGCGCTTTAGCCATTCATACCACCAAATCTGCGCTAACGCTTCTGAAGGTATTTCGGCGGGTAATTCTGCCCAACCTTTCACTACCCACTCATAAAGTTGACGGTGATTTTCTGTAGGTGGTTTGACATGAAACAACCGTAAAGCATCACGGTTAGTAAAGCCTTGGCGTTGTTGATATTTCAACATTTGATAAGCCAAAGCTTTGACATCTGCACGAGATAGCCAGCTTTTACCTGCTTCTCGCACTATTTTACCGAAACCACGCAAAGATTTGGTGTAGTTCAACCATTCATAGAAATGGCTACCTGTACGGACAACTTGAGGGAAAATTTCACCAAAAGCCTGTTTTGCTTCTGGAGTTTCACCCATTGAAAGTAAAACCAACGCAAAGATAGGTGCGCTGTTATTGATGGCGCGTCCATTGCTGGCGTATAAGATTTCTTCTGCGACACGGCTGGGATTTTCCGCAACAGCTTGTTTCACGACCGCCACAAAATCTTCTGTGAGTTCTTGTTTGTCGGCGTAGTAAGTGCTTTGGGCTGTACCAACCAAAAGACAACGGCGTAGCATCTGCCAAATGCCAGCATTGAACATCCAGCCACCAGAACGCCCTTGAATCATTTCGGCTTCTCGTCCGGGGATGGGTTGATTTTGCGGTGTAGTTGTCTTGTTTTTGGTGAAGAAATTATAATTCATTGCGGCATCTCCCAGCCCTTACGGGCAAAAATGAAAGGTGGCAGGGCAGGACTCGAACCTGCGACATCCCGCATGGAAGGCGATAACCCTCATTCGTCGGCCTTTGCAGGCAAGGGGTGAATAAGGATGTTTAGGCACTCTACCGACTGAGTTACCTGCCACATAACAATTCAAAATTCAAAATTCAAAATTTCAACTCACTACTCAGCACTCAACACTAAATAGTTGGTAGCAGGGCAGGACTTGAACCTGCAAGACTTATTCAGTCAATAGATCCCGATAATCCTCGAATCTTCAGCCTTTGCAGACAAGTTGCGACCAAGGTTTTTTGTCTAGCGCGTCTACCAATTCCGCCACCCGCTACATGAAAGTTAAAAATTAGATTTGGTGTAGTGGGGCGGGATTTGAACCCGCGACCTCCCGCGTTGCAAGCGATAACCCTCAATTCTTCGGCCTTTATAGGCAAGAGGTGAATAAGGATGTTTAGGTACTCTATCCACTGAGCTACCCACCACGTATCGATTCAAAATTAAAAATTCAAAATTTCAACTCAGCACTCATTTTGTTGTAGCGGAGGAGAATTTGCACTTGCACTTCCAGAAGTTTGATCAAGGGTGTTGGGAATCAAGTAGTTAATTGTTTCGATAACCCTCAATAGCTCGGCCTTGACAGGCAAGGTGGGTGTTCTGGTATTTTAACTATCCGCTACTTATTTAGCTAACTCCTTTGGGAAAATAAGCTTGTAGTATTAATGTAGTATTTGTAGTTGGAAGTGTCAAGAGTCTGAGTAAAATTTTTCGCAGTTTTTTAAGTATTAAGTCAATAAAAGCTAGAGCCGCATACTACAAATTGACTTATATATGTATTTTGGAAAAATTTTTTGCCAATTTTTACCAAAATTATGGTGTTTTTTCGTCCAATATCATCGGCGTTAATGATATTTTTGCCATTTTTGCCATGACTTTGCCAAAATATACAAAAACCTGTGCCGATTTTTGCCAATATAATATATTATTTCCCAAAAAATTCGCTTGGCAAAAATCGGCATGAGTGAAAAAACCATAGAAGGTAGCGGGAAGGGCTTTCTCGTTCTCCTTTTGCCAATATCGTTTGTAATTATTGTCCTGGTTACTACCTGGAAATTTTTGCTGGCTTTTCTGGTTTTGCTAATTGGGTTAAATGTTTGGCAACAATACCAATGGCAACAGTGGTGTCAGCGAGTTAACCCGATTTTTAGTCAGTTAGTTAGAGAAAATCAAGGCAAGATTACGCCCGTAGATTTGGCAATTCGGGGCAACTTTCCCGGAACACAAGCAAAACGCTATCTAGATAGTAAAGCTTCTGAATTCGGTGCAAGTATACTACCCGCTGGAGACGGTGAAGTATATTACTTCATCACTGGTAGTATTTTAGGTAACATTCTTGACAGTAGCGAGCCTGTTAAGCAACTAGCTACACCAACTGTCACAAAAGAGGCGCGATCGCTCCTAGCACCGCCCCCATCAACAGAACCAGTTGCAGTAGAAACAGAAGCCGAATTACCACCACCAGTAGTTACTGAAGAAGTTAAACAAAATCTAGCAAAACAGCTAATTTTTGGCTCTTTAATTCAGTCAGAACTGGCTAAACGGCTGAATGTTTATTCCAGCACTGTCTATAAACGCCGCAACGATCCCGACTTTCCTGAATGGACTCGCAGCCGCGATCCTGACGGAATAGCTTGGACTTTTTCAGAAAAAACTAAGGAGTTCTTTCCACTAGAGGAAAACAGTTAGAAGGGTATTGGTCAGAAGGCAGGCAGAAAGAAAACTCGTGAGAACGCATTTTTGCCTTGCTCACGAGTATTGAATATTACCACCAAAAAAATATCTTGGTGAAATAAACTCATAAAAAGCTAATAGTTTTCCCTTCTGCCTTCTTCTGCCTCTCAGAAGTTCTGCTCGGAGAAAGCCTCCACTCCGACTTCTCTTTGCCTTCCGCCTTGATTAAACTCTAAACCTACAGCTTCCGAGATGGAATTGAGGCTATTTTGTTCTAATTTGGTCAGCAACCCTTCCAGAATACGGCGCACCATCATTGGGCCTTCGTAAATCCAGCCTGTGTAAACTTGAATCAGGCTAGCACCAGCAGTGATTTTTGCCCAAGCATCATCCGGGGAGAAGATGCCACCTACCCCGATAATTGGAATCTGCCCTTGGGTTTGCTGCCAAATAAACCTAATGATTTCTGTAGAGCGATCGCGTAATGGCGCACCACTAATTCCACCAGCTTCTTGCTCAGGTGATTTGCCAGTTTTTTCAATCACCTGAGTTTTTAGTCCCTCACGACTAATTGTTGTGTTAGTGGCGATTATTCCTGCTAACTGGTACGTTTGAGCCAACTTAATAATATCGGCGATCGCTTCCCATTCTAAATCAGGTGCTATTTTGACAAATATGGGCTTTTGTGAATTGTTTTCTGTTTGTAGTACATCCAAGATAGAACTGAGCATACTTGCATCTTGAAGCGATCGCAAGCCTGGAGTATTGGGCGAAGAAACATTAACTACAAAGTAATCTCCTAAATCTTTCAATAAGCGAAAACTACTCAAATAATCTTCGGCGGCGGCTTCTAGAGGTGTTACCTTCGATTTACCCAAATTAATGCCTATGGGTATGGAAGAGGTAAACATTTGTTTCTCTTGAGCTAACCTTGCTGCCATTGCGGCCGCACCACTATTATTAAATCCCATACGGTTGAGAACTGCTTGATCTGACAGCAAGCGGAATAGACGGGGACGAGGATTTCCTGGCTGTGCTACAAATGTCACAGTTCCCAATTCTGCAAAACCAAAACCCAGGCTTGACAAGATACCCGAAGTTACACCATCTTTATCAAAACCAGCTGCCAAGCCTACAGGGTTAGGAAAATGTAAACCAAATAAATTTTGCTCTAGGCGGTGATTTTGCAAACATAAAGAATTTTCTAGCAGTCTGTGCAGCCGACTATTTCCAGTCTGATGAGATAGCCAACTGAGAATATTGATTGCTTGGTGATGTGACCACTCTGGATCGGCTTTTAATAAATCGAATAAAACCGGACGAATAGCAATTTGATAAATATCCATTCTCAATAGTCAATAGTCATTAATCAAAAACTCCAGTTCCCCCTTCGGGGTGACGCTCCTGCGTCGCTACCGCTTGCGCTAACGCCAGTCGCACCCCGAAGGGGAAGCAAGCTACATGGGGGAAACCCCCAAGATCGCGCTGACTCACCAGTCTCTAATCCCTCATCTCCAAGTCCTTTTTATCCTGAACTCTCCGTAAACAATCGTAACAATATTAGTCAGGGCTATTTTATGGGCATCTTATATATTACAAGTTATGTTGACTAATAATCAGATGGGGCTGCCACAACCACCGATAGCTGCCGAACCGCAATTTGCTGCCTTGGGACGCGTTTTGCAAAGTCTAAGGGAAGAAGATGATGTTGAGGTTCTGATTAAAATTACTAGTTCTTATATTCAACAGCAGTTTAATTACAATTTGATTTGGATTGCTGTTTATGATCGCCTCAAACACACATTATCGGGTCAAGGTGGTATCACTCCTAGTGGTGATGATAGTTTTTTACGCAAACGGTTGATTCTCCGTCCTGGTGGCTTGTTAGAACAGGTAGTGATTCAACAGCGTCCAGTAGGAGTACCGGATATTCGCACGGAAACCAGACTGAGTGAATGGCAAGAAGTTGGCACAAAACACAACGTCCGGGGAACAATTCTTTTTCCCATCCGTTATAAAGACACTTGTTTAGGTTTGCTGTTAATAGCATCGGAACGCTGGGGTTATTTGATCCCAGAGGATGCTAAAACCAGCGTGATGATTGTGTTAGGTGAATTGGGGTCAATACTGCATCAAAATGAAATTCGGTTACAACAAAAACAAACCAAACGTCCTGATGAGCCGTTATTAGAATTACTCGACAATCTACACAACTTCAATAATTTAGAAGAAAGACTCAAAGCAGTAGTAGAAGCCACTCATGAATTTATTTCACCCAGTCGTACCAATGTTTATTGGTTTGATAGACCAGGACGCTACTTTTGGTGTCGGATCAGTAATCAACTGGTGAAAATGAATCGAGATACACAGAATCAAAAAGCCGCAGCCGGAATGACTGTGCAGGAATTGAGTGATTTTTATTATGCTTTGTCAATCAATCAAATTGTCTGGATTGGTGATGCGCGCAGTTCCCTAAGCAGCCATTTTACAGCCAAGTTATTGCAACGCTGGCGAGTGCGATCGCTCTTAGCTGCTCCAATTATGTGGCAAAAAGACCTCTTAGGTTTCCTCGCTGTTGAAGATGTTGAACCACGCATTTGGTCAGAAGCTGAGAAAAATTTTGTCCAAGGTGCAGCGGGTTTAATCTCTTTGGTAGTGCCAACGGAAAAAATGGAAAGCACCATTCAACAAATTCAAGATGATTCGCAACTCACTAGCCAAGTAGCTCAAGCCATTTATACTCACCAAGACCTCAAAGAAACTCTACGTATTTGTGCTGCCAAAATCTTAAATCGGTTAACTGCTACCCGTTTTTTAGTTTTACAATACGACGCTGATCGTAATAACTATCAAGTCGTTTATCAAACACAACCCCATAATCGCCGACCTTTGACATTCGCCTTTAGTTTATTAACCGAAACTGATAGACAAATGTTAAAGTCGGCGAAAACAACTGTAGAAGTTGAGAATTTAGACGAAGATTTACGCTTTTTTAACTGGCGACCACCATTAATTGAAAATGGTGTGCGATCGCTGTTGGTGTGCAATTGTACTCAAGGTCATCGACCAGAAGCGATCCTCATGATTACCCACACTCAACATCGCACCTGGAGTACTCTTGAAAAAGAACTATTGTGGATTGTCAGTCAACAAATTGGCGTAGTTTTACGACAGTGGGGATTACTAACTAGCAGTGAGCAACAGCAAAAAATCGTCCAGAGTATTCAACAATGTCTCTGCATTTTAGAAGAAGTTCATAATGACAATACTGAGATAGAAAAAAATTATCTAGAGACTACTACCCTTAAACAAATTGCATCGATTTTAGGTTGTCCTCTAGCTTTCATGTTGTCTTGGCCATTGGGTCAAGAACAGGCGGAGATCATCCCTGGAGTTGTTGCTGATAGTCGTTTTAGTATTCGCACAGATACCCAAGTGTTTGTGCAGTCTGAAGCATTGATTCAGTGGGCATTGTCTAAAAATGGTTACTTAAACCTCAAAATTGATGATTTGCCACCGGAAACCAAAAAATGGTTAAATTGTCCGGGAATGAGCAAAGTCCTCATCATAGCCTTACGCACTGCTGCCACTCATCAACCCACAGGCGTAGTTGTATTAGCAGATCATGCAGAACGCTACTGGCCCCAACAAACTCTCAATGCCATAGAAACCTTGATTGAGCAGTTAGCTTGGTTACGTCGTCAACAGCAAATTAGTAAAATTCTAGAATCTACAACTCAAGAATTACGTCAACTGAATTGGTATAAACATCGGCGTTTAGAAGAAGTCCACAGAACAACAGGACTACTACTTAATCAAATTCAGGATTTGGGTGTTCCCACTAATGAACTAACTAAGACACGCTATCAATTATTGTGGCGACAGTTAGATCATACGAATACAGCGATCACCGGATTATTAAAACAAGAGCAATGGCACTTGAACATAAGTGGAGAAACAATGCCTATAGCCAGCTTGTTAAAGCGATCGCTCGAACGTATAGACAATTTACTCCAAAACCAAAAATTGTGGATTGGGGTTCATGGTTTGGGATCAAATACTTCTGAACCAGAGCCTAACAATGGTTCTGCTTTAGTCAAAAGTGCCGTAGCCATCTATCCAGCCGCAATGGTGATCACTGGCGATTTGATGAAATTTGAATTAATCCTAAATGAATTATTAGTGGCTGCTTGTCAACGTTCTCCTCATGGCAGCAGAATTGATATTTGGTGTCGTCGCTTGGATGAGCAATTTGTAGAAGTATCCATTACAGACAATGGGATCATTGCACCAGAATTGTTAACAGAATTAGAGCAGAAAACGCGTAAAGATGTCCTAACTTCCAGCTATCTAGATCAACTCCCTGGTTTACACCTAATGATTTGTCAACAGCTAATGCAGCAACTAGGCGGAGAGTTAAATCTCTACCAATTACCAGATCATCGAGTAGTTAGCCGCTTACTCTTGCCATTAGCCAATAAAAATTCTTAACAATTTCTGGGAATACTAACCTTATGTAAACGTACTTTGTGCGGCTTTTCTTCGAGAAGCCAAAACCAACTCACACCATAAGGTTTGTACTAATGGCTACTGAGACTCATACCCCAATCATTCCCGGATATAAAATTAGTTCTCAATTGTATGCAGGCTCTAGAACCAAAGTATATCGAGCTATCCGCCAGCCAGATCAACTGCCAGTAGTCATCAAACTTCTCACATCGGAATACCCCAGTTTCCACGAATTATTGCAATTTCGCAACCAATATACAATTAGCAAAAATCTTCATCTTCCAGGTATTATTCATCCTTTAGGATTAGAAACCTACGGTCATGGTTATATATTGGTGATGGCGGATACGGGGGGAATCGCGCTACGCGAATACATCAAAGCCACTACCCTTTCCCTCTCCGAATTTTTAGTGATCGCCATTCAATTAAGTAATATTCTCCATGATTTACATCAACATCGTGTCATTCACAAAGACATTAAGCCTGCGAATATCCTCATTCATCCCCACACCAAGCAGGTGCAACTAATTGACTTTAGTATCGCTTCCCTGTTACCCAAACAAACCCAAGAAATCAAAAGTCCGAATGTCTTAGAAGGCACACTTGCCTATATTTCCCCGGAACAAACCGGGAGGATGAATCGTGGGATAGATTACCGCAGTGATTTTTATTCTTTAGGTGTGACTTTCTATGAATTATTGACTGGAACTTTACCATTTATCTGTGATGACCCGATGGAGTTGCTGCATTGTCATATGGCAAGAACTCTGATTAAATTTGGCAACATAGCAGAGATACCGCAGGTGATAGCGGATATTGTGATGAAGTTGATGGCGAAAAACGCCGAAGATAGATATCAGAATGCTTTGGGATTAAAGCATGATTTAGATATTTGTTTTGAGCAGTTAAAACATATTGGCAAAGTCGAATATTTTGAAATTGGTAAGCGGGATGTTTGCGATCGCTTTCTCATACCCGAAAAACTCTATGGACGGGAAGCAGAAGTTACTAGCTTATTACAAGCTTTTGAGCGCGTCGCCAACGGTACATCTGAGATGATGCTCGTTGCGGGTTTTTCCGGGATTGGTAAAACCGCTGTCGTCAACGAAGTTCACAAGCCCATTACCCGTCAGCAAGGGTATTTCATCAAAGGTAAGTTCGACCAGTTCAATCGTAATATTCCCTTATTAGCTTTTGTACAAGCTTTGCGGGATTTGATCGGACAGTTATTATCCGAATCAGATACCCAACTCAAGCAGTGGCGAAGTAACATTCTTTTGGCTTTGGGCGACAATGGACAAGTTCTTATCGAAGTGATGCCAGAACTTGAAAGGCTGATTGGCAAACAACCTCCTGCGCCAGAACTTTCAGGAACAGCAGCCCAGAATCGATTTAATTTATTGTTCCAAAAATTTATTGCGGTCTTTACCACACCAGAACATCCATTAGTGATGTTTCTGGATGACTTGCAATGGGCAGATTCAGCTTCACTGCAATTAATGAAACTGCTGATGGCAGATAAGAATTATCTGTTATTGTTGGGGGCTTACCGCGATAATGAGGTTTCGCCTACACACCCTTTAATTTTGACTGTTGAGGAACTCCAGCAAGTTGGCAAAACAGTCAATACAATTACCCTGGCATCGCTGAAGTTGAGCGACGCAAATCAATTAGTAGCAGATACACTGCATTGTACAACTGAGCGATCGCTTCCCCTCACAGAATTAATTGTGCGTAAGACACAAGGTAATCCTTTTTTTATCACGCAATTTCTCAAAGCATTACATGAAGATGGCGAAATTACATTTAATCGTGATCAGGGCTATTGGGAATGTGATATTGCTCAAATCAACGCGCTATCTCTCACCGATGATGTGGTGGAATTTATGGCGCAGCAATTGCAAAAGTTGCCTAGTGAAACGCAACAAGTACTCAAATTGGCAGCTTGTATTGGTAATCAGTTTGATTTAGCCACCTTAGCGATCATTTCTGAACAATCACAGGCGGAAGCGGCTGTAGCCTTATGGAAAGCTCTACAGGAAGGTTTAATTCTGCCTCAAAGTGAAGTTTATAAATTTTATCTGAGCCATGAGCAAGCAAATACAAATACTAATAACATTGAGAATTTAACCTATCGGTTTCTGCACGATCGCGTCCAACAAGCAGCTTATTCTTTAATTCCCGATCGCCAAAAACAAGCTACTCACCTCAAGATTGGCAAATTACTCTTCAGCAATACACTAGAACAAGATTTAGAAAACCGCATTTTTGATATTGTGAATCAGTTAAATATAGGCATTGAACTGATTGACGAGCCATCCTCAAGAGAGCAATTAGCTCAATTAAACTTGCGGGCTGGACATAAAGCCAAAGTTGCTACAGCCTATGCTGCTGCTGTTAGTTACTTAAATACAGGGTTAATGCTTCTAACAGCAAATAGTTGGCAAAGTCAGTATGAGCTTACCCTAAAATTGTATGAATCTTTAGCGGAGTCAGAATATTTAAATACTAATTTTGAAAATTCTAAAAATTTAATTGCCCAAACACTTCTGTCAGCTCGTAACTCATTAGATAAAATCAAAGTTTATGAAATCCAAATTCAATCATACACAGCTCAAAACAAACTAATAGAAGCCATAGATATAGGTAGAGAAGCTCTTGAGTTACTTGGTATAGATTTTCCTCAAGACTCTGATTTTGAGACAATGATCGCCCAACATCAACAACTCAAAACTATTTTAGGCGATCGCCCAATAGAAACCCTGGCTAATTTACCAACTCTCCAAGACCCACATCAATCCGCCGCGATGCGAATCCTTGTCGGTTTATTTGCATCTGTATATTTAGCCAAACCTCAGTTGTTACCTTTAAAGATATTCACAATGGTGAAAATCTGTATTCAACGGGGTAACTCTCCTCAAGCGGCAATTGCCTATAGTTTCTATGGATTATTCTTATGTGCTACTGGAGAAATCGAGCGTGGCTATCAATTTGGTCAATTAGCAACTATTATTTTAGAGCGATTGCAAGCCAAAGAATTAACTAGTAAAGTTAATCTCACGTTTGCTTTATTTATTAAACATTGGCAAGATTCTCTGCGTTCTACACTACCTGTATTTTTATCTGGTTTGACCAGTGGGCTAGAACATGGCGATTTAGAATATGTCGGTTATTGTGCTAACTGCTATTGCCAATTTTTATTTTGGACAGGAGAAAATCTCGAAATTGCCGAAGCTGAAGCCGATAAATACTGCCATCTTATCGAAGATATTAAGCAGGAAGCTTCTCTCATTTGGGCAAATACATGGCGACAAACAGTCATGAATCTCCGTGGCAAAGCTGAAAATCCCATGATGCTCATTGGTTCTAGCTTCAATGAAACTCTGACTCTGCCCTCTTTAATTCAAAGTCGCAATGTAAATGGAATTTGCTACGTTTATCTAGCAAAACTTTTACTCTCTTATTCATTTGGTGATGTTCAAAACGCAAAAGAATATGCCAATAAATTTGAAGAATATGAACAAGGCGCAGCAGGATTATTGATTATTCCGTTGAAGAATTTTTATCAATCCCTGAGTCTGTTGTCATCCTCTTTAGGTAAAGATATAGCACCAACAACTGCGGATTTGGAGAAGATTGTAGACAATCAAAAGTCTATGAAGACATGGGCAGATCATGCTCCCATGAACTACTTACACAAATTTCAACTAGTAGAAGCTGAAACCTATCGGGTATTAGGAAAATACTATGAAGCTGGGGATTATTATGATCGCGCGATCGCTCTGGCTCAAGCCAACGGCTACCTCCAAGAAGCAGCCCTCGCTAATGAACTCGCTGCTAAGTTTTACCTAACTTGGGGTAAAGACAAAATTGCCGCCGTTTATATGCAGGAAGCTTACTACTGCTATGCTCATTGGGGTGCAGAAGCTAAAACTGATGAGCTAGCAAGCCATTATGCTGATTTATTGCGCCCTATTTTTCAGCAGACAACACCAATTCTCAACCCATTAGAAACCCTGGCTGCTATAACGACTTCCCCTGTTTCCATTCATACCGCTACAACCGCCACCCCCTCTTCTAGTACAAGTCTCAATATCGCTCTAGATTTTGCCGCCATTCTCAAAGCTTCTCAAAGTCTATCCAGCACAATTCAACTAGATGAACTGCTGCATCAACTAACTCAGATTATTCTGCAAAACTCTGGGGGCGATCGCTGTGCCTTAATCCTGCCCAATAGTGATAATCACTGGCTACTACAAGCTATTGCCACAACTGAAATCACAGAACTTTGTGCTGAACCTCTAGATAACAATCCTAACTTACCAGTCAAGCTCATACAGTATGTGAAAAATACCCAAACAGTGGTGGTAATTGATGATCTCAAAACTGATCTGCCTGTAATTGGTGAATATTTAACCCAACACCAACCAAAAAGCGTTTTGTGCTTGCCAATTCTGAATCAGGGAAATTTGATTGGGATTTTGTATTTAAAGAATCAGTCTACTAGTGGTGTGTTTACAAGCGATCGCGTCCTCATTCTGAATTTCCTGTGTACCCAAGCTGCCATTGCTCTGGAAAATGCCCGTTTATATCAAAAATCTCAAAGTTATGCCCAACAGTTAGAACAATCACTGCAAATATTACAAGCAACTCAAAAGCAGTTGCTCCAAGATGAACAAACATTGCAAAAACAAGCTTTAGCATTGCTTCAGCTTTCCCAAAGCCAAGCGATCAATCAAGGGCAATTGAGTGAAGCATTTCCAGAACTGACGCAAGTAACGGCTGAAACTTTACAAGTAGAGCGAGTCAGTGTTTGGCTATTTGATGAACATCAAACCAAAATTCAATGTATGGATTTATTCCAACGTTCTTGTCAAGAGCATTCGCAAGGGTTGGAAATTCAGGTGGCAGATTATCCGGTCTATTTCTTAGCGGTGAAGTCACAACCAATTATCGCTGCGGATGATGCTTGGAATGATCCCCGCACCTGCGAATTTAGTAACGGTTATTTAGATTTACTAAATATTTCATCCATGCTTGACTCCAGCTTCCAAGTCAATGGAATTATGGGAGGAGTCATTTGTTGTGAACAGGTTGGTAAAAAACATAGTTGGACTCCAGCCGAACAGAATTTTATCCGTTCAGTAGCCAATTTAATTGCCCTAGCGTTGGAATCTAATCAACGACGACATAAAGCCAAACAACTTAATCAAGCACTTTTAGATTTAAAGCAATCTCAACTACAAATAGTTCAAAATGAGAAGATGGCATCTCTGGGTAACTTAGTTGCAGGTGTAGCCCACGAAGTCAATAACCCCATCGGCTTTCTCAATGGCAGTATTCGCAACGCCCATGACTACGTAAAAGATCTACTAGGACATCTGGAACTGTATCAACAACAATATCCCCAACCAGCAGCACTGATTGAAGACAACGCCCAAAATATAGATTTGGAATTTTTGATTGCAGATTTACCGAAACTACTTGATGCCATGAGGGGAGCAACTGACCGCATCAAATCGATTAGTACCAGTCTGCGTACTTTCTCCCGTGCTGACACCGACTACAAAGTCATGGCTAACTTACATGAAGGAATTGATAGTACCCTGTTAATTTTAAAATACCGTCTCAAAGCCGACGAACACCGTCCTGCGATCATAGTAGAACAAGAATATGGCGATATACCACCCATTGAATGTTTTCCTGGGCAATTGAACCAAGTATTCATGAACATCTTAGCTAATGCCATTGATATGTTTGATGATATGGCACAAAAGCGCGAATTTGCCGAATTACAAACTCATCCCCAGCAAATTACTATCCGCACACAAGCTATCGCCAACCAAGTTTATATTCATATTCGAGATAATGGTGAAGGCATGAGTGCAGATGTAAAAAACCGCATCTTTGACCATTTATTTACTACTAAGGGTGTCGGTAAAGGTACGGGATTAGGACTGGCGATCGCTCGTCAAATTGTGGAAGAAAAACACAGTGGGACAATCGAAGTCAATTCTATTTTGGGAGAGGGAACAGAATTCGTAATTTCCATTCCGGTTACAGCTTAATTTGGCAAGCTGGAGTCAGTGAACAAAAAAATTACGCCCATTCTAAAAATGCTGGCAACACGCCAATAATTCAGTAGAGGAGCAAAGCTTTGCCCACTATGGAATTATTATCCAAATTTATCGACCAAACACGCAGCAATTCTTTGTGCTGCACCTGGTTGACCCATTCTTTGTCTACCATTCTCAGCAATAATATGTAGCCGATCAGGATGAGTGAACAACAATCGCACTTGGTCAGGGACTTGTGCTGGCTCTGACACTAAAATTAGAGATAAGCCTAACAGTCGGCTTTGGGCTTCTGCAAAACCAGGGTTATATTGTGGCCCCTCCCCAGGAATAGCAATCGCTGGTTTCCCCAAACCGATAAACTGTTCTGTAGCTGTCCCTGCCATTGCGATCGCCACATCTCCCCAATGCAAACATTCGTTGTATGCTTGTTGTGTCAAGAGGAAATAGACGTTTCTTTGCTGGAAAATAAGAGCCTGATCATCAGGTAAAGGTAGGGGTAATTCTGTAGAAGTTTGCCAACCTTGAGATTGTAACGTTTGGGCGATAATTTTTATATCTAGATTGGGAGCGATCGCACCCAGAAATACCACATTACCAGAATTTGGTACAAATGAGTCTTGCTCTCGAAAACTCCCCATTAATGCAGACACCGCCACCATAATTATTTCCCAATTTTTATAGGCTTCTGGCGCACGCGAGCCAGGGAGGAGAGTAATGATCAACGGTCTGGTAATTTCTTGTTGTTGACTATTAATACTATAAAGTTGTTGGGTATTAAATCTTGGTTCTAGTCCATCCATCATCGGATTTCCGAAATTAAACGCGGCAATTGGCCACTGATTTAAGATTTGCGTTGTCAACCCATCCCTAGGAAACACTGCCCGACAACGGCGGCGACTCATTAACCACCTTTCCCAAGGATGGTATATTGAACCAGAAAAATTTTCCCAACGAGCTGCCCTTGATTTCCTAGGGAGAATTCCCACTTCATCCCGCACATAATATTCCGACTTCGCAGTTCCCACAAAGGCATAGTTAGCACCGCTAATACAAGCAAACAATAGCGGCACAATATCCCCCACCGCCAAAATAGCGTTCTTGTTGCCTAATTTTTTTTGGGAACGTACCCAACGCCGCATCGCTTGAATTTGGCTCCAAGTCAGTTGTAATAAACCACCACGTACATCCCGCGCCAATTGTCGCCCATCCATATATACAAAACCGCCAGAAGGCATTGCGCGGACTGCACCAATTAGCGGAATATCTAACTGTTGATAAGCACGTCCTTCACCCACCAAAGGCAAAGCAAAGATATCTGGTGGATACGATTGTTGCAATAATGCCTGCAAAATGCGGACAGCAATTACATCTTCCCCATGACCATTACTTAAGACTAATAACTGCCATCGAGAAGTTGCAGTTGGTGAATTAGAGGATAAAGATAGGCGGGATACATCACTCATGAGAAACAAAATAACAAAATTAACGGTCTGTTTAGGTAATTGTAATTTTTAATTCTTGATGCCCTATTGCGGCAGCCATAACACCGTGTGAATGATCACACAGTCATGGGATATACATTTTTCCCATGCACCATTCCCTATGCCCTATTTCCGTAATAATTATGCGTGTTTCTACTACTACAATTTTGACTTTAGCTACTTTGGCGGCTGGGAATGTAAGTAAAGCAGCCACAGCTGCGCCTGTTACCGTTACTCCTACACAGGCTGCACCAAACCAAAATTTAATAGTTCCAGTAGTGGAAGAAAACATCGCACCTCTCAAGGCTGTAGCTGTACCAGAAACAGAGATTACTCCGCAATTTTCTCAATCTCAAAAACCCGTTGTCCTGCCTCCAACACCTCCTGTAATAGCTCCACCAACCCCCAAGCCTACCACGACTGAAAGCGGTTTGGTCGTAACCGCTACTGATGTACAGATAGTGGGTGCGACTCCCGAATTACAGCAAGTTATCCGCCAAATCATTAAAACCCAAACGGGGGGCGAAACCAGCCAAAGCCAGTTACAAAAAGATATCGCCGCAATTTTGCAAACTGGTTTATTTATTGATGCTCGCGTCAATACCAGCACTACCTCATCGGGGCTAAATGTAGTGTATCAGGTACAACCTGTGGTAGTGCGATCGCTCCAACTAACAGGTGCGAAAGCCCTCACTTACCAAGTTGCCCTCAAACCTTTTCAATCTCAAATCGGTAAAACCATCAGTCCCGAAGCACTCAAAGCCGCAGTCCAACAAGTCAATAAATGGTACACCGACAACGGTTATAACTTGGCGCGGGTGCTATCAATAAAACCTAATGCTGAAGGTATCCTCACAGTCAATGTTGCGGAAGGTTTAGTGAATGATATCAAGTTCCGCTTTGTTAACGACGAGGGTAAAACCGTTGATAATAACGGCAATTCCGTCTCAGGACGTACCAAACCAGATTTCTTACAACAACAACTGCAACTCAAACCAGGGCAAGTCTTCCAAGAAAATATTGTCCGTCAAGATGTCCAGAACTTGTATCGCACAGGTTTATTTCAAAGTATTAATGTTGCCTTTGAAGGTGATGCTAGTAACCTAGATGTGATTTATGAACTCAAGGAAAATGGGGCGCGGGCGATTAATGTAGGTGGTAGTTACAATGCTGATACAGGGTTAATCGGCACTGTGAACTATCAAGACCAAAATATTGGCGGCAGGAATGATATTTTAAGTGTGAACGTCGGTGTTAGTAGCCGTGACTTACAATTTGATACTAAATTTATTAGTCCCTATCGTGCCACTAATCCTGATCGTTTAGGTTACACCGTAAAAATATTCCGCAGCCGAGAACTTTCCGAAACCTTTGATGATCAGATTACGTTAGCTAACGGTGATAAAGTGCGGGAAGGCAAGTTTGGCGCAGGTATTAGCTTACAACGACCGATTGATGGTTGGGATACTTCTTTAGGATTGAATTATAGCCGTACCAGCATCCGCGATCGCGAAGGCAATATTACCTCTACCGATGCTCAAGGTAATCCTTTATCTGCTAGCGGTACTGGTGTTGATGACCTAACTACAGTATCTTTTTCTGCCACTAAAGACCAACGCGATAATCTTATTAATCCCACTCAAGGTTCGGTTCTCAAACTAAGTACAGAACAATCTGTACCCATCGGGGAAAGTAACATTTCCATGAATCGCCTCACCGCTAATTACAGTCAATATGTGCCAGTACAACTATTTAACAGTCAAAAACCCCAAGTATTTGCCTTAAATGTGCAAGCTGGAACTGTTTTAGGTAAATTACCTCCCTATGAAACCTTTAACTTAGGTGGTTCTAATTCCGTGCGTGGTTACGATCCTGGGGATGTTGGTAATGGCCGCAGCTATGTACTAGCCTCTGCCGAATATCGCTTTCCCATCGTCCCCATTGTTGGGGGCGTAGTCTTTGCTGACTTCGCCTCAGACTTAGGTTCTGGTGATACCGTTCTTGGAGATCCCGCAGGTGTTCGGAATAAACCCGGTAGTGGTTTTGGTTACGGTGCAGGAGTCCGGGTAGACTCACCGTTAGGTCTAATTCGTGCTGACTACGGTATTAATGATCAAGGGGAAAGCCGAGTACATTTAGGTATAGGTCAACGTTTTTAATAATTGCGTCAAAAAACCATGTAACGTGAGAATAAAAACCAAAAAAGCGTCCCTCTGTTTAAGAAGGACGCTTTTTTATGAACTAAAGCTTTTTAGATTAGCCGTTGATAGCAGGTGCGCTGATAGCAACAGGAGCAACTTCACCAGCAGCCAAGTCTAGGGGGAAGTTGTGAGCATTACGCTCGTGCATTACTTCCATACCCAAGTTAGCGCGGTTGATGATGTCAGCCCAGGTGTTGATAACACGACCTTGGGAGTCAATCACTGATTGGTTGAAGTTGAAACCGTTGAGGTTGAACGCCATTGTGCTTACGCCCAATGCTGTGAACCAGATTCCGATTACAGGCCATGCAGCTAGGAAGAAGTGCAAGGAACGGCTGTTGTTGAAAGAAGCGTATTGGAAGATTAAGCGACCGAAGTAACCGTGTGCGGCAACGATGTTGTAGGTTTCTTCTTCTTGACCGAATTTGTAACCGTAGTTTTGTGATTCGTTCTCGGTTGTTTCACGAACCAAAGAAGAGGTTACAAGAGAACCGTGCATTGCGGAGAACAATGAACCGCCGAATACACCAGCCACACCTAACATGTGGA
>DVDT01000067.1 GCA_015296085.1 Trichormus sp. M33_DOE_039
CCACTGGCCCCCATCGGTGCGGTGATAGCTTCCCTGGGTTACGCTTGGTCAGTGGTGCAAGACATGACCGATTCCCACTGCTTTGCTCCCATTCCTTTTGTACGGGGTAACTTTTTGGAATTTATCTCAGCAATGGGGGACTCCCAAGCGCGAGAAGAATGGTTTTCTAGCCGCAATGAAATTGTGGATTTAATGAACCACCTTGCACCCCTGGAGCGGAGCGAATTTGTCATGCTGCGGCAGTACACCAACACCCTCACCGAGTTTCTAACTGGTGTAGAGTCAGGCAAGCGGTTCTATGCTTACAGGTGGCTACTGGACAACTTCACCAACTATAGAGGTGCGTTTCCCACTGTTGAGCAGTTGGCTAAACATCTGGCACAGGTATCACCCGACCCCAGAATTAACCATACACAAGTTACTTTAATTCAGCAACAATCCCAAACAACAGCCCAACTGCCACAACCTAAGATACCTGAACCCAAATTTATTGAACCAACTAAGCCGCAGTTTGTAGAATTGCCCAGTTCCCCAACTATTGAACCTGCTGTACCAGATCCAGAACAGACTCAAGCACCAGACATTCAATCAGTCTTGGCACTGCCACTTCACAACAGAGCGATCGCAATTATTGACGCACTCACCAACAGTGGCTTTGACATCGCCAAGTGCATCCGTGACCAAATTACCGTGATTGCAGGTAATCAGCGAGGCGGTAAGGGTACATTAATGGCGATTTTAGCCATCCTCAGTAAAGCACTTGAGCCAAATACCAAGATTCACTATTTTACAGCAGGTGATGATATATACCCGTTTGGTTGTCATCACTTAGTATGTAGGCTTAGTTACCCCCAAATGGAGGGTACAAAGGCTGATGCTCAAGTGGCAGGCGATTTGTACCAATATCTGAGAGAAATGGACAACGCCACCCAAAATAGTTACACAGATATTATTTTGGTGATTGATGAAGCTGTGGCCTTGTCTGACTATCTCAGCGATGAGCAGAAGCAATGGATTATTCGCTTTCTGTTCACTCGCGCCAGTAAGAAGGGCGCACAAATTTTCGTGGTATTGCATGGCAAGAATCTGACTTCTTGGGTGGGGACTAAAAACACCGCCGGTTTTGGTGATACTTTCAAAAGTGGGGCTACATTTATTGGTTGCGAGGCGACGAGTAAAAAACTGTCTCCCCTCAAGTCAATCTCACTGGCGACTGGGCGTTACTTCCTGGCTGACCCTGATAGCTTTGATAAGGAGATCGCACAGGGCGAAATTGGTACAATTCCAGAATGGCTCAAAACTGAGGTTAATCCCCATTCTCTTCAACCAGATCCGGCACGGACACTGCTTAAGTATTTTCCTGAGTTGAGAAGTGATTGCGCTGATATCACTGAAAGAGAATCACCTAACTGTGAACCACCTGATGAATTTTTGAATCAGGCCAGAGCATGGATTAATGACAATTGGGTGATATCAGATGCCCCACCGCCAACTCTGCACCCAACAAAGAGCGATACCGACCGATACCAGCCGACTGATAAGGCTTTTGAGGAAAAGGAATCGTTTGGTATCGATACTGGAAACGATACCGGAATCAGTGATACCACCCCAGAAATCGGTGATTCTAAGACCCTTGCCAACGATACCAGAAACGATACCGAAACTCGCTACACTCCAGCCTCACTTACTCCATCTCAACTGACAGGCATTATTAAGCAGATGCTGGACAAGAAGATGTCCCAGACTCAAATTATCCAATCCCTCTGGGGAGTGGAGAAAAACGGTAAGGGCTGGAAGCAGGCTTACACCGAATATAAAGAACTGTTTCCATCAACTGAATAGCCACAAGCACAAACAAATTTTGACACTGCGCTAAACACTACTTAGACCCCAAGTATCTAGGTAGTGTCTTAACTTAAAAATATGAAAAATCTCTATACAAATAATAAAAAATATTTGTTTTCCTCACAAAATTCTCACATTCGCCCTGTATCTTGCAAAATTATCAAATCTTTTTACCTAACAATAGGTATGTCTCCTATTGGAATCAATCATTTTCGAGGCTGCAAAAGCTTGATGAGGTAAGCAATGTTAAAGCTAAAAATTGTTTTTACTGTCCCTATGTTACTAATGAGTAGCTTATTTCCACTAGCTGCATCAGCAGCAATACCTGTTCCTGGATGGGGATATAGTTTTGGAAATTATTTATCAGGACAGAGTGATGATCCTAATAACCCCTTTGTCATAACTGAGGGGTGGGGATGGCTTTTAGATCCGCCGACTGACAATCCGATTATTTCAGGCAGAATAACATTAAAGTTTGATCCTTCTTGGACAATAGGCGGCTACGGCTGGCTTGGTGAGTTTGGAGCTAATCCAGATCTGTCTGCACCAGCTGTCAACGCAACGCTGTTTTCTTCCTCCTTACTTCAACCAAATGGTAATCCAGCTATGCAGAGTAGCAATATCACTATCGATCAAACTAACGGGATTGCAGTTTTTGAGTTTGATTGGGGAACTCAAGGATTCGTTGCAACAAAGAATGTTAGTAGTTCTGGTCATTTTAATATTGCTGCAATCTACTTTAAAGATCCTTCGTCTCCTCCTAGTAATAATTTAGTTACTTCATACGGAGCGGGTTCTGTAGCTCCCTATGGAATTGTTGGAAGCCCAAGTGAAACAGCTTTATTAGGAACTAATTCTTCTACTTATATGCTTTGCCAGAGCGGATATTGTGGAGAGCCTGTTCCTGAACCTTCAAGCATATTAGGTATAGGAACAGCACTAGGGTTTGTTACTTTATTAAAACGAAAATTTTTAGCAATCAAAAGATAGTATAAGCTTTTGATGAGTAAATTGATTTGCCCTATTAATGACTCGGTTTTACCTATTTAACGCTTGATTTATCTAGAAAATATTTTTCATCAGTTTGGCGATTACTGGCTCACAAAGAAATCGAATTTTGTTAATTAAAACTTGTAAATATTTTTATATTATCAGCTATAAAATATTAAATATTATTCTAAATAATGGACATTCAAATCTAAAAATATAAATTGTAATTTATTGATATATTAATAGTTAATTAACAGTATAATTCGGTATTTTAGTGAAACGCGACTCTATTTATTACCAAATATTTAAACGCTTTCCCGCGTTAATTTTTGAACTCGTTGATGCTCGTCCCCAAGAGGCACAGAACTATCGATTTGAGTCAGTTGAGGTCAAAGAAACCTCTTTTCGCATTGATGGGGTCTTTTTACCTCCAGAGGGTGCAACAACCAAAGTTATATTTTTTGCAGAAGTTCAATTCCAGAGCGATGAAGGTTTGTATCATCGGTTTTTTACCTAATCAATGATGTATTTGAACCGGAATCGGTCTGAATACGATGATTGGTACTGTGTGGTAATTTTCCCATCACGCTCAAATGAACCAAGTGATACAAGAACTCATCGCATATTTTTAAACAGCGACCAAGTGCAGCGCATTTATTTAGATGAGTTAGGTAATCCCGATACTCTGCCAATAGGCATTAATTTAATGCAGTTGACGATCGCATCTTCTGCAACGATGGCAGAGCAAGCGCGTCTATTGATTGAGCGAGTACAATTAGAGTCAACTGGCACACTGCCGAAAAACGAGATAATAGATATTATCACCACAATTTGCTGTTATGAGGTGAAAGTAACCCCTCTCCTACTACTGAAAGTCTACTCATCCTAGTTACCGATAATTTATCTGTAACTACTGTATCTTTAATTCAAATCTTTTATATATAAGCCCACCAATATAAAAATACCTGTAGCACGATTTGGATTGGTTTTGGCTAAAGATAACAGCCCTTTATCTGAAAATTCTCTTGTTGAATGGTTAGTATGTACTAATACTACTGTTGGTGTTATTGTAGGCGAAAAACAGGGCATGATATTTCAATAACAGCTTGGCTTTTAACTACATAAAATGTTATTAGAAAACCTCACATTATCTGAACTTCCCTCAGTTTATTTATTAGATAGTCCAAGCCAGATGATAGCGCAAATATAAAACTATGTGCATGGTTACAGCGCAATTCATTAAGCTCACTACTGCAAACCAAGAATAGTTAAAGCAATATTTTGGGAGATTGCTACTGGATTCTCAAGTTTTACAACACAACTGTTTGATATAGGAGTAAAGAATTTCGCTCTCGCCTTGAGGAGAGACAATAAAGCACTGTTGTCCGACTGCTTCATGACTCAGAACAACAACAACACGCCCCTGTGGACAAACTCCCAAACAATTAGTGCCAACAACCCGATATTTACCCCACAGTCCATCAAATTTTAGACGAGATTTCAGCCAGTTCTCTAACTCTTCTGAAGCTGTTGTACCTCTATTAATACGATGAGAACTACCATAAAATTGCTCGACTGTACATTGTGAACAAACTAGCACCAACCCGTTGTGCCACTGGGGAACAAAAGTAGGAATGGGAGGAATAGGAATTGCTGGCGGGTGATAAGAAGGCGGAGAACTTGGTTGCTCAGTGGATGAAAACTGCTGAAAAATTTGTCGTAGCAGTGCCAATATCCTTTTAAGCAGTTTCTTCATGGGTGAGTAGCTTTGCTATTTCTCCATTAGCATCACCTAAATTGACCGTTAAGTTTGTAATCTAGGATAGTGTTGAATAATCACCACAGACTATCAGTACCAAACTCATGGCATCTCCTTTCTAGAAGTCCTGTGACCACTATCAAGAATGTTCAGTCTGCGCGATTACCAACAGGATTTAGTTTCAAAAACCTTCGCCACATGGTCGAATGGAATTAGGAAAGTATTGCTGCAACTTAGCACTGGTGGTGGCAAGACCATTATCTTTGCAGCAGTGGCATCTAAATTTACCGCCTCTGGTTCAGGTGTGTTGGTAGTCGCTCACAGAGAGGAGTTGATTATCCAGGCATCAGAGAAACTGGAGGCGGTGACAAAAGTGCAACCAGGAATCATCAAAGCCGGATACAAGCCTACTGATTCGTTAATTCAAGTAGCCAGTATCCAAACTCTTTCTCGTCGCCAAACTTACCCGACTGCCAAGCTTGTCATCATTGATGAAGCTCACCATTCTTCAGCTAATAGTTACCGCAGATTGTTAGATGCTTATCCAGATGCCTTGATTTTGGGACTGACAGCCACACCCAGACGGGAAGATGGTTATGGACTGCGAGATATTTTTGACCACCTGATTTGCTCAATTACCACCAAAGAATTAATTGCCCTGGGATACTTAACAGATTATAAATTGATCGCAGGCTTTAAATATTCACAGCACAAAGTCCCTCAAAAACGCGACTTCACCAAAAAAGAATTAGAAGAAGTAGCTTCTGACTACAAACCATCTGAGGTATTGAAACAGTGGAAAAATTTTTGTAGTGGTAACAAGACAGTTATCTTTGCAGTCAACGTCAAGCACTCTCAAGAGATTGCAGCAGTGTTTTGTGCTGATGGCATCACCTGCGAACATCTGGATGGAGAAACACCTAATAATGAACGTAAAGCAATTTTAAATAGATTTCGTAGTGGTCAAACACAGGTCATTAGCAATTGTGCAATTTTGACTGAGGGATTTGATTGTCCTGACTCTAGTGCGGCGGTGATTGCTCGACCTACTAGCAGTGTGACTCTCTGGCTGCAAATGATTGGCAGAATATTGCGTCCTGCACCGGGAAAAGAATATGCAACTATCCTAGATATGACTGATAACTGGTTTAGACTAGGCCGCCCATGTGACAACAGAAAATGGAGTCTAGAGCCAGTATCCTGCGACCCAGATACCCAAGGGGTGAGATGCTGTCCCCACTGTCATCATGTCTTCAAACCAATGGCAGCTCTAATTCGCACCAAAGAATACTTTAATTCTAAAACAGCAGAGTTTGTCATCCACTATGAAGTAGATTGCCCCAATTGCGGTAAATCTTTTAAGTGGGTATTAGAAGAATCTTCTGTTAGAGAAAATGATGGAATACCAGTAATTGTTTCTAGCTTTGATATTGAGTTCAAAGAAGTTCCGCCTGAAGTCCGTTCAGTTTTACTTGTGCCAATTATTCAAGCCAAAAAACGCAAGTTTAGAAGCCCAGAAAAAAAGTTAATTTTCTATAATTCTACAATTAGAAACTGGTTTTTCAATTGCCAAGAAGTAAATCTCAGAGAATTACTTTACGCTATTGAGCTACTTGGTTGTCCAGAAGAAATATTTGATGAGAGCATAGAATTTTTAGTCTACCGTGTTCGCAAAGCTCAAGAATGGTCAGACGTAACCAAAATTATGTCTAGTCGTCCAGACAATGTGAAGAAAGTTATTTGGACTAGGTTATCTCATCTAGAAAAAGACAGACTTAACCTCATGAAAGCCGAGTATGAAAATGAAACTAAGGAATGGTTAACTGAAGAAAATCTGTCAACGACAGCAGAGTATTTAGAAGCCTGCCAAGATATGGAAATGTTTTCTTCTTTATGGCAAATCTATAAAAAACCAGCTATTAAAGCAGCAATTGAGCGGCTAAGTGCTGATAAACGCGACCAAATCAATCAGTGGATGGCACAACTTGACAAAGCTAGTTAGTTATTTTGCTAGTGTCAGACAACATGATTTGAGCATAGGGTGTGGTTCAATAATTAAACCAATCTCAAAATAAAGATAATTGCCCAGGCGATACATTCCCCCTGCGTCGGTTATGAAAACTGAGGTGACAAGCTGTTTATATAGACAACAAAAATCTATTCTACAACGTAGAAAAAACAACAACAACAGCCCTAATTCTTGCGTTAAGTTAGAAACAAATTAATTTCCATAACGTAGAAAATGACCAAAGTTGAATGGGCGACATACCCTCACACAAAGGAATGATTTAGCTGTGTCTTCGACCCTGAAACCTCCCTACCCATAGAGCTAATTCAGAGGTTTTTGAACTACTGTAGAAAGAGTTATCAGGAGTTACGTTGTAGAAGAATTTTACCTAAATCAGTCACATCAAGGCTTCTACGACGTGGATTCTACATAAACCACTGCATAAAGCACATAAATTTTCTTGACGATTATCCTCTGGCAAAAAATTAAAGTGATGCACGGTTAATGTTAATGCCATTCGTTGAGAACGGGTAAGATTGGAGGTATCATCACCAGGGCGAATGCACTGCAACTGACATTTAGAACATCGCCAGTCCACTGCTTGTTTGACAACGAGTGCGATATCTGACCAGTTTTGGGGATAACGTTGCTGGGATTTTCTGGGCATTTCTTGATTCTAAAAATGCGTAGAGATTTAATTACCAGTTCTTGAATAAAAGTAATCTACTATAATTAGTCAATTTAAATTCAGCAATTTCATTTTTCGCTCATCTCACCGGATGGTAAAGCCCTTTTTCTGGATTATACCTCCAACCCAAACCGCTAGGGTCACGTCCCCGACTCCAGCTAATAAACTCCTCCGGTTGTTTGGCTGTCACTCGCATCCGCTCTAGAGAATCCGAATCAACACCCAAACGCTTGGCTAGGTTTTGGGGTGTATAAGTATCTATTTTGACCTCACCTTGACCTTGATAGTAACGTGAGGAGGATTGCTTACGTTTACTGATGCTATTGAGGTAGATAATCAGTTGGTTATACGCCGTCTCTAGCTGTTCGATGCGCTCCCTCATGACCTCCAGTTGTTCGTCCAGTTCCCCCGCCTCTTTTGACTCCAAGCGCGATTCTAGTTCAGCCACCCGCTCTTGCAACTGTTTTATTTCAGCCTTGCTATCGATATCAGCAGTGCTATCTAATTTGCTTACTAATTCTTGAATGCCTTGCAGCACCTCGTTGGTACGTCCTTGCCTGTGCAATCGTGACAACTCCCGTACAGCCTCTTTTAAGGCCACAGGAACGCGGAGCATCTCGCTGGGCGGCTGTTTTTTGCTTTGTTTTTTTGGTGTGGGCATGGTGATATCTAAATTGATATCGCTATTGTAGTCCCAAACCAAAGCTCACCCCATCAGGGGATATGAGAGACGGCATAAGAAACACCATGTTCGTTTACCGTCAAATCACGTACTGTAATCGTCAATCCTTACACTTCCAACGCCTTAAATTTCTCCTCAACGTCCGAAATTATTGTCAATCATCTGACAAATACTTCCTAAACCCTTCTCACAGTAGCGTCACGACATAGTGCGACAATATATCTTTTCGCACTATTTATAAGAAAAAACACTCCTGTTCAACTAAGATATAGCTTGAGTGTTCAACTTCCCAATCTCTGCTGCGCTATGACATCGATCCATCCCGAAAACCTAAGCGTTCTCGAAAACTCACTGGCGTTGGCGATCGGTGAGGACTTTTCCCTAGAAAATGACCCTGATGTAATTCAACAGTTGATTGGGGATAAGCGATCTCTCAATACTAAGCGCGAATACCAGAAAGACCTGAAAGATTTCTTCTTATTCGTCGCCAAAAAAGAACCCAGCCGGGATTTAGTCTTAGAGTTTCTGCACCTGGAACAGCGTCACGCCGTTGCTGTGGTTTTGAAGTACAAGGCGCACCTGATCAAGAAAAAGCTGGCAGAAGCTACGGTGAATCGTCGCCTCAGTGCTATCAAGTCAATGGTGGAGATGGGGCGACGGCTGGGGGTGTGCAATTTCTCTTTGGATGATGTCAAAGGTGAAAGGGTGGAAACCTACCGGGACACTACAGGTATTGGAGCTACTGACTATGCTTTAGTCATTGCGTTAGTTGACCAGAACACATTAAAAGGCAAGCGTGACTATGCGATTCTGCGGTTACTTTGGGATAATGGCTTGCGCCGCAATGAGATAGTTAACTTAAATGTGAGTGATTTTAACCCCAAGGATAAAACACTTTTAATTCTGGGTAAAGGCAAGGGTAGCCAGAAGGATGTTCTTGACTTATCAGACAAAACCGCAACGGCGATCTCCAGTTGGATAAAAGCTTGTAAGAAGAAACGTGGCAATGACCCACTTTTTACGGTGCTGGCCTATCACAAGAATGGAGCAAGATTAACCGGGGAAGCAATCAGGCGATTGGTGGATGGGCTATGTAAGCAAGCCGGAATTACTAAGAAGATGTCACCCCATCGCATCCGCCACAGTGCGATTACTACAGTTTTGGATCTGAATAATGGTAACTACCGGGCAACGCAGCGATTCAGCAGACACTCCCAAGTGCAGACGGTGTTGAAATATGATGATAACCGTCAGCGTTTGCAAAAGCAGATGAGTGATTCGATATCAGAACTTATTTAGGAAAAAAACTAAAAATATTGAACAGTTTAGAGACTTTAAATTTCCTTATTTTTTAGTAAGATTAAGCCCGTTTTATTTACACCCAACTTTCCAAAAAAAATTCTCGTACTTCTTGCATTCGCTCAAAGTCACTATCACATGAAACTACAATTAACGAGTGACGTAAAGCTGTCGCAGCTATCCAGAGGTCATTTTCACTAATACCAATTGTAGCTAATTTAGTTGTTCTACGTTTACTTTTTTCTTTTGGGCCAAATTGCTTAATAATTTCTGATTTAAAATCACCGTAAATTTCTGTGGTTTCTTTGTCGATTCCATATAGATTAATTCGGCGCAAAAACGCATTTATCTTGATTAAATTAGCAGCTTTCTGCTGCGAATTTTGCACCATAAAACGTAGCTCTCCTGCAACAATGACACTGCTTGCCAATTGTACTTGACCAAGCGAGCGCAAGTGATTGGCAACGCTAGGCACGCCTTCCATCAAGAAGGAACAGTGATTAGTATCAAGTAGATACATGATTAAAATTCAAGTGGCATACGACTTTCGTGAACCAGTTGCAGGCATTCTCTAATGTCTGAACCTGACCAACTTCCCACAAACTCTAATAAATCTTGGGCAGTGGAACCTGTTAAAGTATGCTCTACTATAAGTGGTTGAGGAGGTTGGTTATTTGCAGATATGTCGGTTTGTTGATGTTTGGCTTGTACAAACTGAACAAAGTCTAAAATTTCCTGTAATAGCGGTTCAGGTAATTTTTCTAGTTCTTGGGTAATCTGTTCTTTAATTGTTGTCATTTTTACCTCTTTCTTGACAGAATTATCCAACCGGAAATGGCTTGAGCAATTTTATCCATCAATTTAATTATCGCTTGTCTGAGTTTAATCTAAACTATTTTAACTATATAAACGATTAAAACTATATAAATAGTTTTAACTATTGCTTGAGAGACGCTTAACGTCTAGTATTTCTAGAATCTCATTGGTCAGACTCTCTATTTCCGAAATGGCGGATGAAGCTTTGCTGCCGAAATTATGGACTGTCTGACCGAACACGGCAGACTGGCGATAAACTTGCCGATGTTGGATTTGCGTCTTGGCTAATGGAATCCCAAATTCTGGTAAGATGGACAAGCTCTCCTGTGCCAAAGTTGTTTTTGGCTGACACTGGTTCAAGACCAGTCGGGACTGCAAGGTATCATTAAAATCACTGACATTCTGGATAACCTGCCGGATACCAACCGCCGCCCACATATCTAACGGTGAAGGGATGATAGGCACTAGAGCTAGGTCTGCAATCAGCAAGGCACTTTGTGGGACAGGGGAATCAGCAGCAGGGGGGCAGTCGATAATGATGTAGTCGTAATCATCAATAAATTTTTTGACTTCACGGTGGACTTTGTTGCTGGCAGCACTCAACCCTACTACACCAGCAGGAAAGGGGGTTTCGTCGAGAGCGGAGGCAGCCCACCGTGTAGCTGTCCCTTGCGGATCTGCATCAACCACAAGGACTTTATTGCTGCGCCGTGCAATCGCACCCGCAAGCTGCATACTAACAGTCGTCTTTCCTGAACCACCCTTCTGGTTGACAACAGCAATGATTTTGGCTGTCATAATGTTAACTGTTTAAATAGTAAAAACCGTTTATACCGTTTTTACTATTTATAGTTTTTATATGGTAAAAAATGGTTGTTGCTATTGTTGCATAAAAAATAGTCAATAAAATAGAATTAACTATATATATAGTTTTAATAATTTATATTATTAAAATAGTTTATCAACTTGTAGAGACCTGAAGTTTTTTACAATAAGAGAAAAACTATGACAAAAAAGAGCATGAAATCAGCTTTAACAAGTTCATTAAAGGCAGAAGACGAAGCTGTACGAAACCGTTTTCAGCAGGCGGAAAGTTTGTTAGAGGAGAAAACACAGCACGCTTCTAGTCAACCCAAAAGCTTGCAGCAACCCTTAAGAGAAGATGCGCTGCAACCAGAAAAGAAGGCGAAAGTAATTCGTGATAGTTTCACCCTACCATCTGGAGATTATGAATTAATCGCAACAATTAGACAAAGATGCTTAAAGTCAGCAGTCAATGCTACAAAAAGCGAGGTCATTCGAGCTGGACTGCATATACTCCAGTCTTTATCTGATGAAGATTTGATACGAGCGATTGAAAGTTTAGAAAAGGTGAAAACAGGTAGACCAGCAGGAAATATATAAACTGTATATAGTCTATAAACTATATATACAGTTTAAAATATATAAATAGTATAAACCTTATACAGATAGATCAGATAAATCCAAAATGGAAGACAGTGTATATATCTCAAAAACTAGCGGTAAAGATGTAAAGAGAATGGATGATGAAAATCTTATTGGTGGAAGATGACAAAGCTACAGGTTCAGTCCTAGTGAAAACGTTAAGTGACAATCACTATACAGTTACTCTGGCAACAGATGGAAGCACAGCATTACAACTAGCACAGGCATTCGACTTTGACTTAGTTATACTTGATATCATTATTCCTGGGCTAGATGGTATTAGTGTATGTAAGCAATTGCGTAATTCTGGGTATCAAAATCCTATATTACTGTTAACAGCAAAAGATAGCAGTAATCATCTTGTTATGGGATTAGATGCAGGTGCAGATGATTATGTAATTAAACCTTTTGACCTGCCAGAGTTATTAGCGCGAATTCGTGCTTTATTAAGGCGTTTTAAATCGGTATCATCAACCATCATTACTTGGGAAAACCTGTGCTTAGACTCAATTAATAGTGAAATTACTTGTGATGGACAACGCTTGCATTTGACACCAAAAGAATATTGTTTACTAGAGCTTTTTCTGTTAAATCCAAAGCGTATTTTTAGCCGCAGTGTCATACTTGACAGATTATGGGATTTTGCGAAGTCACCAGGAGAAGAAACTGTCAGCGCGCATATTAAATGTCTGCGTCAAAAATTGAAAGCGGCAGGTGCATCAGACCCCATAGAAACAGTACATGGCTTAGGATATAGGCTAAGGCAACCTGACGATTTAAAACAAACTGTAGTGACAGAATTACCGGAGTCGGTCAGTGGTCAAGAAAATCTGCGGCACAAAGTCAAGCAGAGAACGGTGAGTATTTGGGATAAACATAAAGCTAGTGTGGCAGAGCAAGTTACTCTACTGGAGCAAGCTTCACAGTTATTAAGCGTAGATGAATTAACAGCCGAACTACGGCAACAAGCACAGCAACAAGCACATAAGTTAGCTGGCTCATTAGGAATTTTTGGTTTAGTAGAAGGTTCACAGTTGGCACGAGAACTTGAGGAATTACTGCAACCACAATTAGTGTTAGAAGCTATTCAAATCCAACGTTTTGCAGAATTAACAAAATTGTTGCGACAGCAATTGGATCATCCTACAACGATAACAGTCACACAAGCTAAACCAAAAGCTTATTCCCCACTCATCCTGATTGTGGATGATGACCTCTTGTTAGCAGAACAATTAAGAATTGAGGGCATAAAAAAAGGAATGCGAGTCGAAGTTGCTACGGATGTGACTGTGGCTCGGCAGATGATTATGCAAACCCCACCTGATGTAATTCTACTTGATTTAAACTTTCCTAGTCCAACTGAGAATGGATTAACACTGTTACGAGAGTTGAAAGACCGTGTTTCTAAAATCCCTACCATTGTTTTTACAGGACGGGAAAGTTTAGGGGATAGAGTAGAGGTAGCAAGATTGGGGATATTTGCTTTCTTGCACAAACCATTGCCTACTGATGTAATTTTTCAAACTATTACTGATGCACTTGATCCGAAGCAGACTAATTCTCATAATCGCGTCATGTTGGTGGATGATGATTCAGTAATATTAGAAACATTGTCAAATTATCTTTGCTCCTTGGGATGTGAAGTGACAACTTTAAACAATCCTCAACGATTCTGGGAAGTTTTAACTAATTTCCAGCCCAATCTTCTGGTTTTAGATATGAAGATGCCCAAATTAAATGGGGCTGATTTGTGCCAAGCAGTGCGAACAGACCCTAATTGGCATAATCTAACTGTTCTGTTTCTTTCAACATACACAACCGCAGAAGAAATTGATTTGGCTTTTGCTGTGGGTGCAGATGACTATATCAGCAAATCAATTGATCAAGCAGAGATGATTACCAGAATTACCCGCCGTCTCCGAAAAGGGAAGTTACACACAACAGCACACTCAACCATGTCAGCAGACTAACTTAAATTACTTTTGCTAATCTCTGGCAAAACTGCTAAGTCAAACCAAGCTTCTACTAAAACTTGAATTAAATGACGTAATTTTTTTAAACCAGTAGGCTTGATGTAATAGGAATTTACGCCAACTTTGTAACAAAAATCAATATCTTTAGGATTGGAAGATGATGATAATACCACAACTGGCATTACTTTTAAGAGTTCATTTGCCTTGACTTGTCGTATAACTTCGCGGCCATCGGTTCCGGGTAAGTTGAGGTCGAGCAAAACCAAGGAAGGGGAAGGAGCTACACTAGGGTCTGCATAGTTTCCTTTATGAAACAGAAAAGCTAATGCTTCATCTCCATCCAAACATCGATAAATCGGATTTTGCAATGATGCTTCTTTGAGGAAACGTTGTAAAAGGTCAAAGTCTTCATCACTGTCTTCTACTATTAGTAATGGTTGATGGCTGTTGTGAACTGCAATCATAAACGCCCAAAACTGCAATCAAGGCAAATTTGAAACCAGATTAATCTGCAACTAGAGGTAGTCTCAAAACCACAATAAATGCGGCCCAAACCACAATAAATGCAACGAAACTGCAATCAA
>DVDT01000029.1 GCA_015296085.1 Trichormus sp. M33_DOE_039
AATTTTTCCTATTCCTCAATTATTTCAGGGTTTTTCTAAACTCCAGTCTATTGTTTATAGCCTCACATCTCCAATTTTTATATTCCTGACTCACACTGAATTCTATTTTTCTTCTGCCTAGAGTGACAAAACAGGGTTAAGGGAGTTAAGGGAAACCTTTCGCAGAATAATCATGCCACGGGAGCGATCGCAGGCTGAGTCCTTATCAACACAGGCTTTATACATCCGGTCTATGGGACATTTCCAAAAGCGAGTATATCGCTTGGGATTGGTATCAGCGATCGTGATTTCCTGTGAACTAGGGTTATAGTCTGCTAACAAGGAAAAGTGTCCGCCTTCTAAGTTGGGGTTATTATGGGCAATTTTGGTATTGAAATTGAGAATGTGAATGTCGTCAGCATCCACAACAGCCTTTTCGACAATCTCTGTAAACTTCTCCATCGTCATTGATGGATTGTCAAAATATTCCAAACTAACAGTAAGTGGTAAACTGGCATTCTCGACATATCTCACGCAAGTATCGTAGGTTTCAGCCAAGGTCATACCATCATCTAGAACTGAAGCGATAGGTAGCTTCGTGACATAAAAAATATCATCAACTGTAGCTGTAAATCCTAAAGAAGTCATAGCATAAGCAAGTGCTGTGACATTACAACAACGAATTGGTTGTTGAAATTCTGCCAACTGAATATTATCGAAATCTTTCATAATTTATTTTTTCTTCTAGATGTGTTTGCAACTGGTAAAAATCTAGTAAGTTATCGAAAACTATTAGTGCTGACTTACTGATATAGAAGAATAGACAAATCAGTTTAATTGTTGATTTATTCTCTCTTCTATAAATAGGTTTTCGTCCCCAAGCAGGCTTAGGGAACTGCAATTATTGAGTATTGAGTACTGCCTCTATTGCCTATTTATTGAGCGTCGAGACTATACTCATGCAATGTTGATCAAAAATTTGCAATTAGAATTTTACACACTAAGACTTTTTCGTACAAAGGTGTTGCTAATTGCATTTTTATTGTTTGGTTATGATCAGGCAATTTGCTAAATTTGTAAACAGTTAAAATCGTATTTATTTTTACTTAATATACGAATTGACAAATTAACAGAAATAATGCTTTTCAATTTAATAACTGCATATAAAGTCACAAAAAATCTTTAACTGTCTTAACTGTCCTGTTATTAATGGGAATTTGTAATTAAGTGTTCTATCTGTTTTTATATTTTTTTACAATAAATTTAAAGATTATTTTCTACACTCAAATACTATTTCCCTAAAAAGCACTTTTGGGTGTTTTTTATTCTTAAAAAACATATTCTGTAGCGTGAGAAAAAGAGATAAATTTTCAACCAAAAGCCTGAACTTTTTCCCTTAAAGCTATTGAGTATGGATTTTTGATGCTATTGCTGATCAGCATAAACTCCAGGATCTAATGACTGTCAGTCAACCAAAAACTTTTGCGATCGCTCTGAGTCAATGAATTACGTAAATATATTTGCTATTACTGTGTAATTTTTAATACATTTTTTTGCTAAAACACTTCAACATATTTTTATAGTTAAAGCTAATAAATAGGCTAAATGCAAAAAATAACTCTCACACTAAAACACAGCACCAGTCCTATGTTTTGGAATTCTTTTCCACAGGCAAACATCCGTTCGCGGTAACATTGCCTTGAGGCTAGGCAGAACAAAGGAGGTAATCCCAGTCAATAAATTATGGGTACGAGGGATGATTTAATATCACCCTTCCAATTCACCGTTCCAAGTCGGGGAAAAAACTACTAAGCTGGTAAATAGCACATTAAAATCACAAACTTCTGAATCGCACTTGAACAGTGATTCGGACATCCCCATTGGCTCAATAACTGTAACTAAGATATGTTTGACGCATTAGCTGACCGTTTAGAATCCGCCTGGAAGAAACTGCGCGGGCAAGATAAAATTTCCGAATCTAATATCCAAGATGCTTTGCGGGAAGTGCGCCGCGCTCTTTTGGAAGCAGATGTTAACCTCCAGGTAGTCAAAGATTTTATTAGCGAAGTTGAAGCCAAGGCGCAGGGGGCCGAAGTCATTAGCGGCGTGCGACCTGACCAGCAATTTATCAAAATTGTTTACGATGAGCTAGTGCAGGTGATGGGGGAAGAGAATGTTCCCCTAGCAGAAACTGAACAAAAGCCGACTATCGTTTTAATGGCTGGTTTACAAGGTACTGGTAAAACCACTGCTACCGCCAAGTTAGCTTTACATTTACGCAAATTAGAGCGTAGTTGCTTGTTAGTAGCTACAGACGTTTACCGCCCCGCCGCTATTGACCAGTTAATCACCCTAGGGAAACAAATTGATGTTCCCGTTTTTGAAATGGGAAGCGATGCAGATCCCGTAGAGATTGCCCGTCAAGGGGTGGAACGTGCTAAGGCTGAAGGCGTAAACACAGTAATTATCGATACGGCAGGTCGTCTGCAAATTGACGCGGATATGATGGCGGAATTAGCCCGCATCAAAACCACAGTTGAACCCCACGAAACGCTATTAGTTGTGGATTCAATGACGGGTCAAGAAGCCGCAAATCTCACCCGTACTTTCCATGAGCAAATCGGTATCACTGGGGCAATTCTCACCAAGATGGACGGTGATAGCCGTGGTGGTGCAGCGTTATCAGTACGGCAAATTTCCGGCGCGCCGATTAAATTTGTGGGTGTGGGTGAAAAAGTCGAAGCACTACAACCATTTTACCCAGACCGCATGGCTTCCAGGATTCTGGGGATGGGTGACGTTCTCACTTTGGTAGAAAAAGCCCAGGAAGAAATTGACTTGGCGGATGCTGAACAAATGCAGGAGAAAATCCTGTCAGCGAAATTTGACTTTACCGATTTTGTCAAGCAACTACGCCTATTGAAAAATATGGGGTCATTGGGGGGTATCCTCAAGATGATTCCGGGGATGGGTAAACTCTCAGATGATCAGCTAAAACAAGGCGAAACCCAGCTAAAACGCTGTGAATCCATGATCAACTCCATGACCATCCAAGAACGCCGTGATCCAGATTTACTGGCTAGTTCACCCAGCCGACGACGGCGAATTGCCAAGGGTTCGGGCTATGGAGAAGCCGACGTGAGTAAATTAGTGGCTGATTTCCAAAAAATGCGATCGCTCATGCAGCAAATGGGTCAAGGTCGCTTCCCTGGCGGAATGCCAGGAATGCCTGGAATGTTTGGCGGTGGCGGCGGTAACGCCTACGCTGGTATGGGCAACCGTCCCGCTGCCCCCGGCTGGCGCGGCTATAGCGGCGGTGCAAAGAAGAAAAAACCCAAAGACAAGAAGAAAAAAGGGTTTGGGAATTTGTAAAGCAGGGGGCAAGGGGAATAGGAAAACAGAAGCAGTCCCCAATTCCCAATCCCCATTACCCCTGATCCCCAGAGGGGGCCCCGAGTTCCCCAGCCCCCAATCCCCAATATCTCCACCGAAATCATAGCCGTAAAGCCTGAGCAAGTGCTAAAATTAGCATTTCAGTATGGGAAGTCCTGAATTACAGAACAGGTGCTTCCTAAAATTATCCACAAACAGGAGAATGATTCCTCAACCATGATCAAATTGCGCTTGAAGCGATACGGTAAAAAGCGGGAAGCGAGCTACCGCATTGTCGCTATGAATAGTCTCTCTCGCCGCGATGGTCGTCCTTTAGAAGAATTGGGATTCTACAACCCCAGAACCGATGAAGTGCGGTTGGATGTTCCCGGCATCGTCAAGCGACTACAGCAAGGCGCACAACCTACTGACACAGTACGTCGCATCTTACAAAAAGCCAATGTCTTTGAACAGGTCAGTGCCACAACCGCATCATAATCCCACAGCAGCAACAGCTAGCCCTAACTATGCTGGGCTAGTAAAATTTTTGATGCAGCCATTTTTAGAATTTCCAGAGTCTTTAAGTGTTGATTGTGAAATTTCTCAAACCCTTAAACGGGTTTGGATTCGCATAGCCTTTGAAAGCACCGATAAAGGAAAAGTCTTTGGCCGAGGAGGACGGAATATTCAGGCGATTCGGACAGTCATTGCTGCTGCGGCACAGCTGTCTCAACAATCAGTTTATCTGGATATCTATGGCAACACCAATCCTGGACGGGAAGGTTTGTCTGTTGAAGAAGATCAGCCAGAGCGATCGCCTACTCCCAGAACACGAGAACGGCGTAACTCATCAAGACCTGTTGTTAAACCTCGCTCCCGTTAGGTTAAAAATAAATAAGAAGCCTGAGCGGCCGAAGTGAAAAACAACAAGTAAAAAGTAAAAAGTAAAAAGTAAAGAATTTTTTGCCTTTGAATTTTTGCCTTGTTGGCTCGCTTCCGCTCAGAAACTTCCACACAAATACGGGAAACCATCAGAAGATGAGTTAATCTTTTGGCAATTTCCCCCAAAAGTTACCACTATAAACAGTTAGCGATGCTAATACACAACTCTGATAATCTCTGCCAGGGGGTGAAACCAGGGAGTGGCTGAAGTCCGTTTAGGTGAAAATGAGTCTATTGACTCGGCAATTAGACGTTTTAAGAAGAAAATTCAAAAAGCCGGGATCTTATCGGAAGTCAAACGTCGGGAAAGATACGAAAAACCCAGCTTGCGCCGTAAACGCAAAGCAGAAACAGCGCGTAAAGGTGGACGCTACTAAATTGATGTAGTTAAAACCTTAAGCCAAGTGGAGATGCGATCGCCTACGGCGTAGCGTAGCCCATCGTATCTCTACTTGCCAAAGTAAAAAAATTAATCAGCTGTCGCCCACTCAGAAAGCACATTTTTTCGTCTTGGCAGTAGACGGTTAACTGTGAGCCAACCTCACGAGTGATTGTAAAGTTAAAAGGTGTAATAGCTTTTTAAAAAAATTAAATACTTCCAAACTAAAAATAATTTACAAATACTGCAACTGAAATGAGACACGAGGTTGCTAAAACCAAGAGTTAGTCAGATTTTTGATTATAAGATAGTATAAAAATAAACCATACTTAAATGAGATAAAAAACTCAGGAAAGTAATCAACTGTTGTTAAAAATTGCCCTTCACACACTAAAAAATAACTATGGCAGATGCCTTAATAATTCAGCTGCCTAACATTCCCAGTGCGATCGCTTTAGCAGGTGATAGAGAGGAAAACCTGAAAATTCTATCTCGACAAACGGGAGCTAACTTGGCATTGCGTGGACAAGAATTATATATTTCTGGTACAGACACACAAAAAGACCTAGCTGCTAGATTAGTGCGATCGTTAGAAAGTATCTGGATTCATGGCAATAATATCTCCAGTGCCGATATTTTAACCGCTCGTCAAGCCTTAGACACCCATCGCCAAGGTGAACTGCAAGAATTGCAGCGAGATGTGTTGGCCAGAACTCGCCGAGGCGATGAAGTCCGCGCCAAAACCTTTAAACAACGCCAATACATTGAACAAATCCGTCAGCATGACCTGACCTTTTGCATCGGGCCAGCTGGAACTGGTAAAACATACTTGGCTGTAGTGATTGCTGTGCAAGCACTCCTCACTAATCAAGTAGAAAAATTGATCTTAACTCGTCCAGCTGTGGAAGCTGGCGAAAGGCTGGGATTTTTACCAGGGGACTTACAGCAAAAAATTGATCCCTATCTCCGTCCCCTTTACGATGCTATTTATGAATTCGTCGATCAAGAAAAAGTATCTAACTTGATCGAACGGGGAATTATTGAAGTTGCGCCACTAGCTTATATGCGAGGACGAACTTTAAATCATGCTTTTGTCATTGTAGATGAAGCCCAAAATACGACCCCTGCTCAAATGAAAATGGTTTTAACTCGTTTGGGTTTCCGTTCGCGCATGGTAATTACAGGTGATACCACACAAACTGATTTACCCATAAATCAACAATCAGGTTTAACAGTGGCTTTGCAGGTTTTAAAGCACGTTGAAGGTATAGCTTTTTCGGAATTTACCCAAAAAGATGTCGTGCGTCATCCTTTGGTACAGCGCATTGTTGCCGCTTATGACGATTACGATAAATAGTTAGATTTATCACACTATTTTACCATCGAGTGGAGTACAGATATCTGACTATTTCTGACTATATTTTTGTTATTTAAACCCAATACTCTTAGGGGTAGTCTTACACCCTTAGCGGTGTAATTCATTCAAACGAGAAAAGCTATACAAACTACCCATAATCTAGGATGATTAAATTTGTTGTGTTGAAAACAATTAAGAATTCAACTGTTTAGTCATGATTATTCTGAACAAAGTTGACAGCAAACTCCAAATTTGAGGATTAAGCAAAAAAATTACTAATACTGATAAGTAGAACGACTTGACAAAACCAAACTATGTTAATTCATGTAAAAATAATAGGATTCAGTTCGTAGTCAGGACTTTAGTCCTTTTTTGAGAACCAAAGTTCTCGCTACAACCTTTAATTATTTACCCTATTCTACTTAATTTATAAATAATCATCTAAGATAAAAGTATGAGTAATAACCTGCGAGAATTTTTAGAAGCTTGTGAAAATCTGGGAACACTGCGTTTAATTGTTACTAGCAGCGCAGCAGTTTTAGAAGCACGCGGAAAAATAGAAAAGCTATTTTATGCAGAGTTACCGAAGGGTAAATATGCCAACCTGCACACAGAAGGCTTTGAATTTCATTTGAATATGGACAAAATCACTCAAGTGAAATTTGAAACCGGGGAAGCAAAAAGAGGTAATTTTACAACTTACGCAATTCGATTTTTAGACGAAAAACAAGAACCCGCTTTAAGTGTATTTTTACAATGGGGTAAACCGGGAGAATACGAACCAGGACAAGTGGAAACTTGGCAAAGTTTAAAAGAAAAATATGGAGAAGTTAGGCATCCCGCATTTATTGAAACTTTGTGATGAGATGGGGTCTAAGATTTTAAGAGACAGCAGTACCATCAAAACTCCCTACTTTAATGTTTGCGTAATTGAGGAGACAATTTTATTTTTGTGCCGTTCATCTCAATAATTCCCTCTTGCGAGAGTTTATAAAAGGCGCGGGAGAGGGTTTCAGGAATTGTCCCTAAGAGTGCAGCCAATTGTAACTTTGGTAAATCGAGTTCAACTATATCAGCATTGTTTTGGCGATCGCTCAACATTAATAAGTAGTTTACTAAACGTTCCGGGACTTCCTGAAACGAAAGCGTGTCAACTAAGTGTGCTAATCGGCGCAAATGTCGAGCGAAGGTTTTCAACATAGCGATCGCCAGTGTAGGATGTTGCTGTAAAACCATCAAAAATGCTGTCCTGGGAATAAACACCACTTCTGAATTTTCTAGGGCGGCTGCTGATGCGGGAAAATTTCCTCCGTCGAAGGCGGGTACTTCAGCGAAGTGTTCTTCTGCACCAAAAATATGCAGAATTTGTTCTTTACCACCGTTCGCTAGTTTAAAAACTTTAATCCTGCCAGATTTAACGATGAAAAATCCTGTTCCTGGGTCTCCTTCCCAAAAGAGGGTTTCTCCTTTTTTATAAGTCTGTGGAATCGCAATATTAGCTAGTGCTTGTAATTGTTCATCTAAGATATCTTGAAAAATCGGTGTCTTTCGTAAAAACTGTTTGACTTCCAAGACACGTTCAGTCAAAGTCATAAGTAATTCTCAAGGCTAGAGGTTGTTGGGCTACCGTGTACACACATCTCTAGGCTAGGCGCAGAATGTGGTTAGATCCCCCCTAACCCCCCTTAAAAAGGGGGGAATTAAAATTCAAGTCCCCCTTTTTAAGGGGGATTTAGGGGGATCAAAACGATGTGGAACAAGGTTATAAGACTTGTGTGTACACGGTAGGGTTGTCGGGAGGCAGTTGCGTGGGCAGGTTTCCCGACTTGAGCAAACTGCCGTGTGTGGGGGAAAAAGGAAATTTTAAGCCTTTGTTGTGCCTATTTTTGTGAGTGCGGCGATCGCATGGAGTCTAACAAATTCATCCGTATCTACCAGCATATCAGTTAATAGTGGGGTGGCTTCTTGACAACCTAACTGCCCTAGAGATAGTGCGATCGCACTTTTAACGCTGGTGATTTTCGTCGCTGGATGTTGTAAGTCCAGCATTGCTAACAAAATGTTTGTGGCTTTTGTGATTAACTCTGGTTTCTGTACTCTACCTATAACGGTGACAATTTCTTGCCAAATTGTCGGGGAAGTGAGTTGATTGAGTGCTATTTGCAAACATTCCAAACCCAATGATGTCTCTACCCAAATCAAGGCGCGGATAATCTCTAGTTGTAGAGTGATTGGTGTATGGGGTGAAATTAAAACCTTAAATAGATGCTGAGTTGCGACATCACCACCCATTCGAGCCAAAGAGACGGCGGCGGTACAACAAACCTCAATATGAAAATCATATAGTCGAGGCTGTAGTTTAGCTACCAAATCTAATTCTGTACATAAATCAGCACGATAACCTAAACTTTGCACAGCGATACGTCGAACATTGGGTGCAATATCATCTAAAGCACTCAATAGTATAGGGGGTACACGTTGATCGTGAAAACTGCTGAGTGCTTCTAGGGCGGCTGCACGTACAGCTACTTGGGAATCTTGTAATACACTCAATAGCGGTGGGATAGTTTCTGGCTTACGAATGTAGGAGAGCGATCGCGCTGCGAAAAGTCTGGTATCCTCTTGAGTGAGGAGTTCACAAAGTGCAGGAATCGCCGAATTTCCCATCTGTCCTAGTGCTGTAGCGGCGATCGCTTGCAGTTCTTCATCCTTACTACTTTTGAATAACTCTACTAAAGGCTGAATCACGTCTGGGTGCTGATACTCCCCCAAAATCCGCGCCACGAACCAGCGTAACTCATCATCTGCATCTTCATCCTCTAAGATGGCAATCAACGAAGGAATCGCTGTAGTTCCTAATTGAGTCAGCACCTTGGCAATATCCCAACGCTGCTGAAAATCTCCCATCTCTAAAATTGTTAATGCTAATTCCAATAGATATTCTTGATTAGCTATCTCTGAATTTTGTGAGTTATTAGCCAAAATCAACTGTTGTAAATATTGAATTAGCGATGACCAATCAGCCGCATCATGCGCTGTCTGCGCCTGCACCAAAAGCTGCCCGATATTATTCACAACGCCTTGCTTGAATTCTCAAATTGAAGTTGGGGACTGGGGACTAGGGACTGGGGATTGGGGATTGGGGACTATAACATAGTTTTTGTTTTGCTGCTCCCTCTGCTTCCCTACGTCCCTTACCTTCTGCTTTCTTTTACTAACTTGGCTTAACTACAACTGAATTACCCTCAATCTTGGCGGCGTAAGTTTTGAGAGGTTTTGTAGCCGGCTCTTTTTGTACTGTACCATCAACTCCATATTCTGCACCATGACAAGGGCAGACAAATTTTTTAGTAGCAGCTTGCCATGCTACGACACATCCTTTATGGGTACAAGTGGGATTGACGGCAATTAAATTGTCTCCCTTGGAAGTACCCACCACTAAAACAGAGCCAACAGGTGAATTTTCCGCCAGTAATTGACCAGTTTTATCTAATTCCGCAATAGTACCAACAGTTTGCCAATCTCCAGATGCAGTTGTTTGGCTAGAACAAGCTGCGATCGCTACAGGTAGGCTACTAGCTAGCCAACCCAAACCAACCCAATTAATAAAATCACGACGTTTCATAGTTATTAGTCAATAGTCAATATTCAATAATCATTAGGTATCGGGTGTTGGGCATTAGTTACTCCCTACCTTGTCTTTCCTGTCACTGGTCACCTAACCATATGTTATGCAGAAAACGCATTATATTGATTTGTTTTAAGCATTATTACTAAAATTCTGTAGCTGTTTATACGATTTTATCGTAAATCCCAACATAACCTGAGAAGTATCGAAATTGTTACATAAACATTGATGCCAACCTCTTGACAAATGTTGCCCATGTAAAAAATTACAAATTCTTCTCTGGTCAAAAATCAAGTTGCGTTCAATGAAAATAGGCGGCCAGCGATTCATTGCAATAGCAACTAAATAACTTGAGAAAAATCTTGAGTAAAGGTAATCAGGCATAAATATATATACGTTTGCCATTATTTCGACCTCGTGGAGCTACCTACGAGTGAATTGATATTGGGTAACGCCTGATGAAGTTCTGATCTGGATTAACAATTTGCAAAGAGAGTCAGTTCATGACGGATACAGCAACTATCACCAAAGGCAATCTAAATAAGTTCGAGAAATTTAAAGCTGAAAAAGATGGCTTAAAAATCAAGGAAGAAATAGAGCAAATTGCTTCCTTAGGATGGGAAGCAATAGATGAAACCGACCGAGATCATCGCCTCAAGTGGGTGGGTGTATTTTTCCGTCCAGTCACTCCCGGTAAGTTCATGATGCGGATGCGTCTGCCTAATGGGATTATTAACAGCGAGCAGATGCGGGTGTTGGCGGAGGTAGTGCAGCGTTATGGAGATGACGGTAACGCTGATATTACCACCAGACAAAATATTCAACTGCGAGGGATCAGAATTGAAGATTTACCAGATATTTTCAATCGGTTTCACGTCGTTGGTTTAACCAGCATCCAATCAGGGATGGATAACATCCGCAACATTACAGGTGATCCGGTGGCGGGTTTGGATGCAGATGAGTTGTATGACACCCGCGAGTTGGTGCAACAAATCCAAGATATGTTCACTAATAAAGGACAAGGCAATCCCGAATTTACCAATCTGCCACGCAAATTTAATATAGCGATCGCAGGTGGTAGAGACAACTCCGTTCACGCTGAAATCAATGATTTGGCCTTCGTTCCAGCATTTAAAGAAGGGACTGGGCAAGATTTTTCCCAATCCCCAACATTCGGCTTCAATATCCTAGTTGGTGGCTTCTTTTCAGCCAAACGTTGCGAAGCAGCGATTCCTCTTAACGCTTGGGTGACTCCAGAAGAAGTAGTCGCTGTTTGTCGTGCAGTTTTAGAAGTTTATCGAGATAACGGACTCAGAGCTAATCGCCTCAAATCGCGCTTGATGTGGCTACTGGATGAATGGGGTATAGATAAGTTTCGTCTAGAGGTGGAAAAACGTTTAGGTAAACCCTTGCTACCAGCCGCACCCAAAGACGAAATCGATTGGGAAAAGCGCGATCACATCGGAGTCTATAAACAAAAGCAACCAGGGTTAAACTACGTCGGCTTACACATTCCTGTAGGACGGTTGTATGCCGAGGATATGTTTGAACTGGCGCGATTAGCAGATGTTTACGGCAGTAGTGAACTTCGGCTTACCGTTGAACAAAACGTAATTATTCCCAATATTCCTGACTCGCGGTTGAGTACATTTTTAACCGACCCTTTGCTGGAAAGGTTTGCAATTGACCCTGGTTTATTGGCGCGATCGCTAGTTTCCTGCACAGGCGCGCAATTTTGCAACTTCGCTCTTATCGAAACCAAAAACCGCGCCCTCAGCATGATTCAAGCCTTGGAGACTGAGCTAACATTCACTCGCCCAGTCCGCATTCACTGGACAGGTTGCCCCAACTCCTGCGGACAACCCCAAGTTGCAGACATCGGACTGATGGGAACTAAAGCCCGTAAAAACGGTAAAGCTGTAGAAGGCGTTGATATTTATATGGGTGGCAAAGTCGGTAAAGATGCACATCTAGGTAACTGCGTCCAAAAAGGCATACCCTGCGAAGACCTACAGCCACTTTTACGAGATTTACTCATCCAACACTTCGGGGCGAAAGCAAGAGAAGAAGCCTTAGTTACTAGCTAGGAGTCCAGGGGTGTGGGGAAAATAACTATTCCCAATGCCCCATGACGGCAGTTGCTACAAACGCAGAGTCTCCCAAACGCCACTGCCTCCCCAATTCCCAATAGCTATTAACCGAAGAAAAGAATAATACAAGCCCCTAAATTTATCTGTGGGAATTGTAATTTTGTAGCTTGCTTTCCTTCTCTTTCAGAGACGCTACCGCATTCGCCAAAGGCGTTCTCAAAGAGTACCCGTAGAGTATTTTGAATTCCCCGCAGGGGTTGACGAATTAACAACATACTAAGAACAATGAGCAATTTTTCCAGAAGAAAATTCATTTTCACCACAGGTGCAGCAGCTGCGGCTTCTATTGTGACTCATGCTTGCGCTGCTAATAATTCCAACTCAAATACCACAGGTGAACAAGCACCCTCAGCCAATCCAGCAGCCAACGTCTCAACAGTGGCTAACGCACCGAAGGTAGAAACAACTAAAGCCAAACTTGGATTTATCGCCCTTACTGATGCTGCACCCCTAATTATTGCCAAAGAAAAAGGCTTCTTTGCTAAATACGGGATGACTGATGTTGAGGTAATAAAACAAAAATCTTGGCCAGTTACCCGTGACAACCTCAAAATTGGTTCATCTGGTGGCGGTATCGATGGCGCACACATCCTCAGCCCCATGCCTTACTTGATCACCATTAATGATCAAGTGCCGATGTATCTCTTAGCTAGATTAAATACTAACGGTCAGGCGATTTCCGTTGCTAATAAATTTAAAGAACTTAAAGTCAATTTAGAAAGTAAGGCACTCAAAGAAGCTGCTGCTCAAGCTAAAGCTAATCAAAAATCATTCAAAGCTGGTATTACTTTTCCTGGCGGGACTCACGATTTATGGATGCGCTACTGGCTAGCGGCTGGTGGAATTAATCCTGATCAAGATGTGGTGTTAGAACCAGTTCCACCACCACAAATGGTAGCCAACATGAAAGTTGGTACTGTTGATGCTTTCTGTGTAGGAGAACCTTGGAACGCGCAATTAGTTAGTCAAAAGCTGGGTTATTCTGCTTTAGTTACTGGTGAGTTATGGAAAGACCATCCCGAAAAAGCCTTTGCGATGCGGAAGGATTGGGTTGATCAAAATCCTAATGCTACACAAGCATTGTTGATGGCAATTCTAGAAGCTCAACAATGGTGTGAAAAGCAAGAAAACAAAGAAGAAATGTGTAAAATTTGCGCCGATCGCAAATACTTTAATGTTGCCGCAGCAGATATTGTCGAAAGATCTAAAGGCAATATCGACTATGGTGATGGGCGTACTGAAAAAGAATTTGCTTATCGGATGAAGTTCTGGGCAGATAATGCTTCCTATCCATATAAGAGTCATGATATTTGGTTTTTAACTGAAAATATTCGTTGGGGTTATCTACCAAAAGAAACCAAAATCAAAGAAATTGTTGATCAAGTCAACAAAGAAGATTTGTGGAAGAAAGCAGCCTTAGCACTGGGTGTACCTGAAGCAGAAATTCCTACTAGCGCATCTCGCGGTGTGGAAACTTTCTTTGATGGTGTAAAATTTGACCCTGAAAAACCAGAAGTATATTTACAAGGTTTGAAAATCAAGAAAGTGTAATGAGAAAAAATCTGAGCGGAGTGAGTTACCGCTCAGAGATGCAAGCACTTAGGAGAAAACGGTGATATCTCTGCTTGAGAGAATCAGTTTCTGTACTCATTAAAATCCAAATTGCTGTAAAAATCACGGAAGAAATAGAGAACATGGCTGCTGTTTTAGGAAGTCGTAATTTCAGAAAAAAATCTCGCAAAAACATTGATAAATTTGTTGCAGAAAAAATCTTGCCACCTGTCCTAGCTTTATTAATTTTTCTAGTAATTTGGCAACTACTTTGTCTTAATCCCAGCTTTGAGTTACCAGGGCCAATAGAGACTTTTAGAGAAACTTGGAACCCATTTATCATCAATCCATTCTTTGATAATGGTGAAAGTGATAAGGGTTTAGGTTGGCAGATACTAAGTAGTTTAGGTAGAGTGGGAATAGGTTTTTCGTTAGCTGCGATCGCTGGCATTATTTTAGGTATTCTCATCGGTGCAAATAAGTTAGTTTACAATGCTGTAGATCCCATATTTCAAGTCTTGCGGACTGTCCCGCCTCTGGCATGGCTACCGATTTCCTTGGCAGCATTTCAACAAGCTAATCCCTCAGCAATTTTTGTGATTTTTATCACCTCAATTTGGCCAATTATTATTAATACTACTGTCGGTGTACAGCAAATTCCTCAAGACTATATAAATGTCGCCAGAGTGTTAAAACTCAAAGGTGCAAAGTATTTCTTAAAAATAGTCTTTCCGGCGACTGTGCCTTATATATTCACAGGTTTGAGAATTGGCATTGGCTTATCTTGGTTAGCAATTGTTGCCGCAGAAATGTTAGTTGGTGGTGTAGGAATTGGTTCATTTATTTGGGATGCTTACAACACAACTACAGAAACTAATTTGAGTGAGATTATTTTGGCTCTCATTTATGTTGGTTTAGTTGGTTTGTTATTAGATAGATTGGTGGGTTTTGTGGCTAGCAAAGTTGTAGCAGAGCAAAAGTAGTCCACATTTAAACAACAAGGACAATCTATTGACTAATGACTAATGACTAATGACTAAGGACTAATGAATAATGCCTACTTTTGTTGAAGTTGACCACGTTGATCGTGTATTTGATTTACCGAATGGCGGTAGATATATCGCTCTGAAAAATATTGAATTGAAAATTGAACAAGGGGAATTTGTTTCTCTTATTGGACATTCTGGTTGTGGTAAATCTACGCTCTTGAATATCATTGCAGGGTTAGATAGGGCGAGTATTGGTGGTGTGACTTTGGAAGGACGGGAAGTGAGAGATCCTAGTCCCGATCGCATGGTAGTGTTTCAAAACTATTCGTTACTTCCTTGGTTAACTGTCAGAGACAATATTGCTCTGGCTGTGGATGAGGTTTATCAAGGTAAACCTAAAGGCGAACGCCTCTTAATTATTGAAGAACATATTGACATGGTGGGACTGCGCCATGCAGCTAATAAACGTCCCAGTGAGTTGTCTGGGGGGATGAAACAACGGGTGGCGATCGCGCGTGCTTTGGCTACTCGTCCCAAGTTGTTACTGTTAGATGAACCGTTTGGAGCTTTGGATGCTTTGACACGCGGGAGTTTACAGGAACAATTGATGAAAATCTGCAATGAGCATAATGTTACCTGCGTGATGGTGACACATGACGTAGATGAAGCCTTATTGTTGAGCGATCGCGTCGTCATGCTCACCAACGGGCCAGAAGCACACATCGGACAAATCTTGGAAGTCCCAATTCCCCGTCCCCGTCAGCGTTTGGAAGTAGTCAAACATCCCAGCTACTACAATCTGCGGAATGAAATGATTTACTTCCTCAATCAGCAAAAGTTGGCGAAGAAACGCCAAAGTCAGCGTCTAGTAACATCAGAAAAAAGCGCAGCCCAATCTATCCTCGAAATTGGCTTTATGCCTTTAACTGACGCTGCACCTTTAATTGTCGCTAAAGAAAAAGGTTTCTTTGCTAAGTATGGCTTAGAAAATATTGTCCTCAGTAAAGCTAGTAGTTGGCAGGAAATCACCAAAGGTTTTGTTTCCGGGAGATTAGATGCAGCTCAAATGCTGGCAGGAATGCCCCTAGCACTTACATTAGGTGCGGGTGAAAATCCTTCGATTCCCGTAATTAATGCGCTCAATCTCTCGCGCAACGCTAACGCCATTACCTTCAGCAAAAGACTGTATAACCAAGGTGTGCGTAGTCTCAGTGACTTAAAATCAGTCATTAGCACCTCACCTGACCAAATTCTCACCTTGGGTGTAGTGCATCCCACATCCATGCTGAACTTAGTTTTGCGCTACTGGTTAGCGGCTGGTGGCATAGATCCTGATAGAGATATCAGCCTCACAGTAATTCCACCATCACAAATGGTCGCCCAACTGGAAGCCGGATATATTGACGGTTACTGTGCGGGAGAACCTTGGAACTATCAAGCAGTACATCAAGACGTGGGATTTGTGGCTGCTACTGCCTTAGAAATTTGGTCAGGACAGCCAAAGCAAGTTTTAGGAGTCCGAGAAGAATGGGTGCAAAAATACCCAGAAACCAATTTAGCTTTAACTAAAGCACTTCTAGAAGCTTGCGAATACTGTGATGACATCCGCAACCGTCCAGAAATTCTTGAATTACTCTGCCGTCCTGAGTATTTAAACATAGATTCCGCATACATTCGACCTGGTTTCATTGACCCCTATGATCGCGGCGACGGTAAACCACCCCAAGAACTCACTGCATACAACCAGTTCTACCTCAATAAAACCAACTACCCCAACCGCACAGAAATCTTGTGGATGCTCACCCAGCTAGCACGCTGGAGTATTACACCCTTTCCCAAAAACTGGGTAGAAGTCATCGAAAGGGTTTGTCGTGCAGACATATTTGGTGAAGCAGCCCGCGACCTCGGCTTACTTGACATCGGCGAAGACAACCCCATCCACCTATTTGACGGTAAAGTGTTCAACCCGTCAGAACCCCTAGACTACCTCAAAAGCCTAGAAATCAAACATCAAATCCGAGTCGAAGAAGTATTTATTTAGTCAACAATTCCTCTCATTCTCCCCCTCTCTGCGCCTCTGCGTGAGTAAATCCTAAATCCATTTAACAAAGCCATGCAAATAGTCAATAAAAATACTCAACCCAAAAAACCCCCCACCCCCAAACTAGACAACTTCCTAGTAGTTGAAGGTGTCAGCAAAATTTACCCAACACCCGAAGGCCCTTACACAGTACTAGATGGAATCGACCTCAAAGTCCGCGAAGGCGAATTCGTCTGCTTAATCGGTCACTCAGGCTGCGGTAAATCCACCTTACTCAACATGATTTCCGGGTTCAACACCCCCACCGATGGCGTAGTCCTCCTACAAGATCAACCCATCACCGAACCAGGCCCAGACCGGATGATGGTCTTTCAAAACTACTGCTTACTACCGTGGCTGAGTGTATTCGACAACGTTTATTTGGCTGTAGATGCAGTATTTCCCCACAAACCCCAAGCCGAAAAACGCGCCATCGTCAGAGAACACCTAGCAATGGTGGGACTGATGGAAGCAGCCGATAAAAAACCCAGCCAAATTTCCGGCGGGATGAAACAAAGAGTTGCGATCGCCCGTGCTTTATCCATCCGTCCAAAAGTCTTGATTCTCGATGAACCCTTCGGTGCATTAGACGCAATCACCAAAGAAGAATTACAAGAAGAACTACTGCAAATCTGGAGTGATCATCAAGTCACTGTCCTGATGATTACCCATGACATCGATGAAGCCCTCTTCCTAGCAGACAGAGTTGTGATGATGACTAACGGGCCAGCAGCACAAATCGGCGAAATTCTCGATATTCCCTTTTCTCGTCCCCGCAACCGTCGTCGCATCATGGAAGACCCAGAATACTACGACCTCCGCAACTACGCCCTAGATTTCTTATATCGCCGATTTGCTCATGATGAGTAAGGAGTTATGGGTGCTGAGTTTTGCTCCCCTAAACCCCTACACCCTTACACCCTTATACCCTTACACGCCTACACCCCCAACATAATCGGAATGCTGAAAGAATTATTTTCTATCAGGGATCGTTATCGCATCTTACATCAGACTTGGTTTGCGTTCTTTCTCACCTTTGTCTGTTGGTTTAACTTTGCTCCCTTTGCTACTACTATTGGTAAGCAGTTACAACTTGCACCAGAGCAAATTAAAACTTTGGGGATTTGTAACCTGGCTCTGACAATTCCAGCAAGACTAATTATTGGAATGTTGCTGGATCGATTTGGCCCTAGAAAAACTTACTCAATTCTATTAATATTTGCTGTCATTCCTTGTTTGGCGACGGCATTATCTCAAGACTTTAACCAACTGGTTATCAGTCGTTTATTAATGGGAATAGTTGGTTCTGGGTTTGTCGTTGGTATTCGCATGGTGGCGGAATGGTTTCCAGCCAAGGATATGGGAATTGCTCAAGGAATTTACGGTGGGTGGGGTAATTTTGGCGCATTTGGTGCAGAATTTGCTCTACCGATGATTGCTGTTTCTACAGGCTTTTTGGCTGGTGGTGCTTCTAATTGGCGATTGGCGATCGCACTCACTGGAATTATTGCTGCTATCTATGGCGTAATTTATTATCACAGCGTCCAAGACACACCCCCTGGCAAAATCTACAAACGACCTAAGAAAAACGGCGCGCTGGAAGTCACCAGTATTAAAAGTTTTTGGGCAATGATGCTCTCTAATTTCGGATTAATATTTGCCTTGGGTTTATTAGCTTGGCGTTTGGCTCAAAAAAATATTCACTTCATCACAATTAGCCAGATGTATTTAGTCTGGTTTTTATTAGTAGGATTGTTTGTTTATCAAACTTATCAAGCCTATCAAGTTAACAAAGAATTACTCATTGGCAAGAAAACTTACTCCCCATCTCAACGCTATCAATTTCGTCAAGTTGCTCTACTGGAGTTTACCTATGTCACTAATTTTGGTAGCGAACTAGCAGTAGTTTCGATGCTACCTGCATTCTTTGAAAAAACCTTTAGTTTAGAACACGTTGTAGCTGGCATGATTGCAGCTACATATCCTTTTCTGAACTTAATTTCTCGTCCTAGTGGTGGCTTAATTTCTGATAAATTTTGCTCACGTAAATGGACAATTACAATTATTAGTATTGGCATTGGAGCAACCTATTTAACAGCCCATTTTATTCATAGTAACTGGCCAATTCCTCTAGCGATCGCAGTCACTATGTTTGCTGCTTACTTTGCTCAAGCAGGCTGTGGTGCAACCTACGGTATTGTCCCCCTGATCAAAAAAGAAGTTACCGGACAGATTGCTGGCAATGTAGGAGCTTACGGTAATTTTGGCGGCGTGATTTATCTGACAATTTTTAGCCTTACTGATGCACCCACATTATTTACCACGATGGGTATAGCTGCTTTAATTTGTGCCTTTATGTGTGCCTTCTTCCTCAAAGAACCCCAAAACTCTTTTACTGATACTTCCACAAGTGAGTTACCAGATAATTCCGTGCAAAACTCTGCTGTCTTAGCTGAAGACTAATAACCATGAAGGGTGAAATATATTTCATCTTTTTAACTTTCATCCTTCCTCCAATAAACTAATTTTTATTTTTAATCATCTCTGCGTCTTTGCGCTTTTGTGCAAAACAAAAAAATATGACCGAATTTACCAAAACTCTATGTCCTTACTGTGGTGTCGGCTGCGGCTTAGAAGTCTCCCCACCAGCACAACCAAATAAAGCTACTAATCGTGATAGCCAAGGGAATCCGATTTGGCGAGTACGTGGCGATAAAGCCCATCCATCTAGTCAGGGGATGGTTTGCGTTAAAGGTGCAACGATCGCCGAATCTTTAGATAAAAATAGACTACATTACCCAATGGTGCGCGACTCTTTAGATCAAGAGTTCCGCCGCGTCAGTTGGGATGAAGCTTTTGATATCATCACCCAACGCATTCAAACTGTGCGCTTCACTCAAGGGCCAGAAGCTATCTGTATGTACGGTTCTGGCCAGTTCCAGACGGAGGACTACTATACCGCCCAAAAATTAATGAAAGGTTGTTTGGGAACTAATAATTTTGATGCTAACTCCCGGTTATGTATGTCCAGTGCAGTGTCTGGGTACATTCAAAGTTTTGGCTCAGATGGGCCTCCCTGCTGTTATGAAGACTTGGAGTTAACTGACTGTGCATTTTTAATTGGAACAAATACCGCCGAATGTCATCCCATCGTTTTCAATCGGCTGGAGAAGTACCACAGAAAAAACCGTAAGGTGAAAATGATTGTGGTTGACCCCCGACACACACCCACAGCCGAAGCAGCCGACTTACATTTGGCAATTCGTCCTGGTACAGATATCGACTTGTTAAATGGGATTGCCCATTTATTGATGCGTTGGCAGATGATAGATGTTAGCTTCATCGAAGACTGCACCAGCAACTTTTCCGCCTATGCAGAAGTGATTCGTCACTATGCGCCGGAGGTAGTAGCCCGCCAATGTGGAATTAGTGTTGCTGATTTAGAAACCGCCGCCCGTTATTGGGGTCAATCGCAGCGTGTGTTGTCGTTGTGGTCGATGGGGATAAACCAATCAAGTGAAGGGACAGCAAAAGTTAGAACTATTATCAATCTCCACTTGATGACTGCACAAATTGGTAAACCAGGGGCGGGGCCTTTTTCCCTGACTGGTCAACCCAATGCTATGGGAGGAAGAGAAGCTGGCGGTTTAGCCCATTTATTACCCGGTTATCGCTTGGTCAAAAATCCCCAACATCGGGCTGAGGTAGAAGAATTTTGGGGATTACAGCCTGGACAGATTTCACCTCATCCTGGTTTGACAGCCTGGGATATGATTACAGGTTTAGAAGATGGGACTGTGGGGTTGTTGTGGATTGCAGCTACTAACCCAGCTGTAAGTATGCCAGATTTAGAACGGACAAAGAAAGCCTTATTGCGATCGCCTTTCACAATTTACCAAGACGCATATTACCCCACAGAAACCTCAGCTTTTGCCCATGTCCTTTTACCGGCGGCGCAGTGGAGTGAGAAAACTGGCGTAATGACCAATTCCGAACGCCGAGTCACTTTGTGTCAAGCATTCCGCCAACCACCACGGGAAGCTAAAGCTGATTGGGAAATATTTGCGGAAGTAGGGCGGCGTTTAGGCTTTGGGGATAAGTTCGCCTTTAATAATTCTGCGGAAGTTTACGCCGAATTTGTCCAACTTACCAAGAGTCGTACCTGCGATATGACAGGTATTAGTCATGAACAGTTGCAGGTAGAAGGGGCGACGCAATGGCCTCATCCTCAAGAGAAGAGTGGGGAGAAAACCAAACCTGCTAAAAGACTTTATACTGACTTACATTTTCCTACTCCTGATGGGCGAGCTAAATTTGGGGCTTATTATTCTAAAGGTTTGGCAGAACCTCCCGACCCGGATTATCCTTTTGTATTAACGACTGGGCGACTGTACGGACATTGGCACACTCAAACCCGCACCGGACGGATTGAAAAAATTCGCTCTATGCACCCAGAACCATTTATAGAAATTCATCCCCGTGATGCAGCGCAGTTGGAAATTATTGACAATCAAATAGTAGAAGTGCGATCGCGTCGGGGTCAAGCTCAGTTTAAAGCCAAAGTCACCAAGGCGATCGCGCCTGGTGCAGTTTTTGTCCCTATGCACTGGGGTTCACTCTGGGCTGACAACGCCGAAGCCAACGCCCTCACCCATCCCGAATCCTGTCCAGATTCACTCCAACCAGAATTAAAAGCCTGTGCTGTACAACTAATACCTATCTCTTTAAAAACCACAGCTAAAACTGCTCAACTCCAGTCCACACAATGGTAAGCTCCTGGGTAGTAATTTTATTCCTAGGTAATAGTCAATAGTTACCATTATTACTTTTGATGTACTAAGATTGACTATTACCAAGATAAGATAATTCTCATATGCCAATAAGATATCACTGATAAATCCTCTAGAGTTATCTACAGGATTTTTATTTTATTTCGGCAATTCTTTAGCTTGCATGAAAGTGGGTGTAATCAATGAGAAAGTTCATCAAAAAATTTTTAGGATTTACTAGTGATGAAAGTTTCATGCACGTAATTGAAAATGTAGAAGTAATAGTTTCCAAAGTTTTATCTCTGTTCATGGTAATAGTAATTTTTGTCGCAATTGCAGATTTAGCGATTTTTATTGTTAAAGAAGTTTTTACTGTTCCCTACGGCAAAATTAGTACCACACTATTTAAAGTATTTGGCCTATTTTTAAATATTTTAATTGCTTTAGAAATATTAGAAAATATCACGGCTTATCTAAAAAAACATGTTTTTCAGGTAGAATTAGTAATTGTTACTTCATTAATAGCAGTAGCCAGAAAAATTATTATCCTTGACTTAGAGAAAGTCGGAGGTATTGATATTATAGGCTTAGGAACTGCTGTTTTGGCTCTATCAATTAGCTACTTAATAATTCGCTCTAGTAATTCGAGAGATAGACATTAAAAATAATGTTCTGCGCTAGCTTCTGTGTTCCTTGTCCTTGAAAAATAAAATATTTACAGACTTGTTTTTATAAATAGAATCCTAATAATTTTGATAATGCAAAATATGACAAACTTCTTTGAATTTGAAGCTGATTTTGTTGATTCTCTACGTTGTATACCTATGCAGGTACGCTATAACCTCGATACCTGCGGTATTAAACTAAAGTTATCCGATTGGAATCACATGACTCAAGCTGAACGCGAAGCTTTAGTTGCCTTACCTTGCACCACAGAAACCGAAATTCAAGCTTATCAAGAATATCTCCAGCAGTTGATTTTAGCGCGCACGAATACACCAGTATCCACATTACCAATCGAACCTTATCCCGCGTGGTTAGATGGTAACAATCTGCCAACTAATCTTCAAGAGAAAGCCCAAGAAATAGGTATTACTATTACCCTGTCACAGTGGGCAAATTTAACTCCATTACAACGCTTTGCTTTAATTAAACTGAGTCGTCCTGGACATGAAAACAAAAATTTTTCCCGGGCGATCGCAGAATTTAATTTAGTCAATAGTGAGGATATATAAAAATTGCTGCTGTGTAAAAATTAGCAAATTAAATAAGTCTAAGGCATTTTTGTCGAATAATATTTACTTGAACTCAAGATGAATTAAATACTGAGATTTCACAAGTTAAGCGAGGATATCAATATATATGGCTGCGAAGAAAATTTTGATGCTGGTGGGTGACTATGTAGAAGACTACGAAGTCATGATTCCCTTCCAGGCTTTGCAAATGGTAGGACATACCGTTCACGCAGTTTGTCCAGACAAGCCAGCTGGCGATAAAGTACGAACGGCAGTACATGATTTTGAGGGAGATCAAACTTACAGCGAAAAACCTGGACACAACTTTACCCTCAATGCCACCTTTGCGGATATCAAAGCCGAAGACTACGATGCTTTAGTTATCCCTGGTGGACGCGCACCAGAATATATTCGTTTAAACCAAAGAGTCTTAGAAATCACCCGCCACTTTGCCCAAAGTAATAAACCAATCGCTGCTATTTGTCACGGCTTACAATTATTAGCTGCAGCTGATGTTCTGCGCGGTAAAAACTGCACAGCCTACCCAGCCTGTGGCCCCGATGTGCAGAGTGCTGGCGGTAACTATGTACAAATTCCCGTAGACGAAGCCATAGTTGATGGTAACTTAGTCACTGCACCAGCGTGGCCTGCTCATCCCCGTTGGCTAGCAGAGTTTCTTAAAGTTTTGGGTACTAAAATTGAGCATCCAGAAGTAGCAAAAGTCTAATTAACATTAACTATCCTCTGAGAAAAATAGAGATGTAGGTTGGGTAGAGGCGCAAACCTTAACCCAACATCAAGTAATATTAAATGTAGGGAATAATTAAATATATACAAAAGTTTAATTATTAATTTTATGCTAGCAATTAAGAGATTTTTATAATTAAAGTATTTCCTTTTTTCTAGATAGTACTATGTTGGCTTAAACTAATTTCTACCCAACTTACAAGAGCAGGCGATCGCACTCAGAATTAATAACTCCGTTTTCGCTTTGCGACCTTCTAGATTAAAAAATCAAATCAAACGTTAACTCTTGCTTCTCTTTCCTACTCCCTGCCTCATCCCGACTGTTGCTAATAATACTATAAATTAGTTCATATCTGTACATATTATAAATATCAGGTTTGTCAAAATCCATAGGACAGATAATCTCATGGGGACATCTTATCAACAATGTACAAAAGATACTTTTTACAGTAAAAATCCTTGCCACAATTAAATGAAATCATTGATGGAAAGAATTTTAAATTTTGAGTGAGCTAATTTTGAATTTATTCGCATAGAGTAAAGCTATAGTGTACTTAGCAATGCTGCTTTTCGTGTGGCTGAGGTTAAGTCCTACTGCCAAGGTATTTTGTGGATTAGTTTGGAAAGACACTCTCTAACTCGATGACAGGCAAAAACGCAAGACATCATGCTTTTCTGCGGCTAGTGTCTGGTAATGGTGAAGCATTTGGGACAGAATCTCGCTACTCCCTTACCAGTAAAGAAGCAGTAATTGGACGAGACCCCAGCTGCCAAGTTGTCTTGGATGCCATGATGTACCGGATGGTATCTCGTCGCCACGCTGTGGTACGTCCCGTTGCTTCCGCAGAAAATAGCAAATTTAGCTGGGTACTTTGTGATTTGAACAGTGCTAATGGCACTTACTTAAACGGACAACGCTTATATGGGTGTCAAGAACTGCACGCAGGCGATCGCATAGCCTTGGGTGCAGATGGGCCACAATTCCTATTTGAGTATGCAGTTGCACCTCAACCCACGGTAATTACTAACCAAGTTGCACCGCTACCATCAGCTAAAAATCCTACTCAATCTAAGCCTGATGCTGTCAGCTTCACCCAACTGTTTCCGATTATTTCCACTGGTAAAGATTTAACTCGCAAGGCTTATCTGATACCGGGAATTCTCACGGTGATATTTGTGGTGTTGATGTTTGCTACCGTAGGTCAACCACAAGCTAATCAGGTAATTGTTGCCACTTACATAGCACTGGCTGCTTACTATTTTGTTTACCAGCTATGTGGTAAACCCAAACCTTGGTGGATGCTTGTAGGTGCAGCTTTGTCTACAGTCATCATCCTGCTCAGTCCCGTATTAAATTTATTTATTTTCATCTTTCGCGACCTGCTTCCTGGTAACGTACCCCCGATTGATCAGCCCATTAATAGCTTGACGGAATTATTTGTGCGGTACTTTTTTGGTGCTGGGTTAATGGAGGAATTACTGAAAGCTTTGCCGATCTTAGGTGCATATCTTACAGCCTTAGCACTCCCTGCTCCTTGGCGTGAAAAGATCGGAGTTTGGGAACCTTTGGATGGTATTCTTTTGGGAACTGCTTCTGCTGTCGGCTTTACTTTGGTGGAAACTTTAGGTCAATATGTCCCAGCAGCGTCTGTCCAAGCAGGTTCGGAGGTTGGTTTACAAGTGCTGATTGCCAGAATTCTTGGTTTACCAGCTGGACACATGGCTTACAGTGGTTATTTGGGATATTTTATCGGGTTAGCGGCACTCAAGCCCCGCCATGCTAAACAAATTCTAGCTGTTGGTTATCTAAGCGCGGCTGCACTTCATGCTTTGTGGAATACCGCCGGACACAGTAATAATTTGCTCTTAGTTGTTGTGGGTGTCTTGTCTTATGCTTTCTTAATGGCGGCTATTCTTAAAGCAAGAGCATTATCACCAACGCGATCGCAAAATTTTGCGACTCGTTTTCTAGGCCCTAAATAGAGCTAGAGTTTAGAAGCTGCGACCTAGAGTTAGTATTAGGGACTCATACCAATTTTGGATTTGAGATTTGGAATTACAAAGCTTAATTCATGGTCTATTCCAGAAGGTGGTAACAAGGCTATCATTTACCATAGTCTGTTTTCTGTCTCAGGATAGATGTAAGAATTTGACAATTTATTTATTGTTAGCCTACTGCGGCATATTTTTACGCAGAACCATTGATAAGTAATTAAAAGCTCCAACGAGTGCTGCTACAGATTAGTAAAGTATCCAATCAAAACTTAAAACTCGCCTTCTCTCTTCACTGTCATCTGTAACTTGAGACCTATAGCTTTTATTAGCCAGCCAAATTCTACCAATCTGGAGATTGAGATTGGAGACATAGGTGAAAATTGTTGATTCATTGTCTGTGAGTGCAGAACTCAGACTAATGCTGTTGACTTGGAATGCTAGTAAAAAATTGACAAGAGACAATCAAGATATCAATCAAACTTCTACGTCCGATGCGTTGAGTTGGGTGAGGGCGTAATATGCGATCGCCATACCCATTTTTGCCTGTTCTATTTCTGATAACGTTGTCCAGTCTTCCACAGGTTTGATCGCAGCACTAATGTTTTGTGATTCGTGACTACGCATTGCATAAGCATAGGGACGGGCTAAAATTAACAGGTCATCTGCTTCCCAGGTAGGTAATACAGCCTGGACACACTCTACTAATTGCTCTCCTAACGTTTGTTGAGAAGCAACTATTTCTGTAGCTTTGGTGGCGATCGCATTTAACCAGTTTTGTGGGATGCCACCTGCAAAGACTTTCTGTAAACTTTCTTGAAGGCTGTTAACAGCGGACGCAATTGTATTACACTTGTAATATGATGAATTTTCCACCTGCAACCACAGGTTATCTAATTGCTGATAAAAATTTTGCGATCGGCTAGTGAGTTCTTCCTCTAGCACATCTTGCATTGCGAACTGTTGTTCTAATTCATAAAAATATGTGTCTGATTCGTTATCTGTGGGATTCCACGGATAGGTAGCATCTTCTGGTTCTAATAAAGCGGCTAGTAATTCTAATTCCACTGGAGATGCTACAGAATGGTGATTATCTGAACCTTTAATTTGATGAGTCATTGATTGTCTCCGCAACAATTAATTTAGGGATATTGACTGCTACACTTCTGCCATGCAATTTTCCGCAAAAAGAATTTTATTGTGCCGTTCCTAAAATTTTTGAATCTTCAATAATAAACTCCCAAGTTTCTCCTCTGGAACTACCAAACTTTAGTTGCATTCCTGATTGTAAGGGTACTTCCTCACGAAGTATTTGTTGCCAACCATTAGCTCCCAAATACCAAGTTGTGCCATAGGTCGAAAAATCTTGTAGATAATAAGTCCGTACTTGGGTAGTACCGTTAAAAGTATTACGACAGAGAATTTCGGCGTGTCGTTTAGAAACAGAAGGTTCAGAGATGACAATATCATTGTCTTTAGTGCGGCCAATACGAGTTACACCGATTCTCAATAACCAACTGCGACCACCAGGGGAAAGCGATCGCAAACAGGCCATAGGTACGGCACTATCTAAGTTAGGGATAACAGTATCCGGTAGTTCTGTCACACCTTCATCAATACCTTTAATCAGTTCACCATCAAAATCTGGATGTAGATACAGCACTGGCAAAGTCCAAGCTGGTTGATTGTATTTATAAAGTGTTAACAGTTCTTGCCTGGCTTCGGCTACAGCTTCGTCAATGGGTTTACGTGACCTTAAAGCTTTGGCAAACACTTGGATAAAACTGTGACTTTCATGATCAGCAATTTCATCCCGCATTCCTAAAACTGCCGGTACACCATGACGAATCAAAACTTCTGCCAAGCTACTAGCAGGAATAGCTTGATGATTAATGGCTGCTGGTTGCGCTCCCCAACAAGCATTTAAGACAGCCAATTTAACAGCACTACGGGTTAAAACTTGGGCTAATTCTATCCCATTGATGCTCATACCCGGACGCAAAAATAATAGTCCCCCATCAGGGTTTGGTAAACCATGACCTGCGTAGAAAAAGACGTTATATGCTTTAGTTTCTAATTCTTGAATTAACTCTTGGGGAGTAGGTTGCAGCAATGTTTTGACTGTGCAAGCCGCATATCTTTGACCGTAACTACCTACCTGTCCACCACTGAGCAGGGTTTGTTCTAAGATAGCTGCTTCTTTTTGCAGTTGCAGATTTTGATCATAACCAAGCACCAGCAGGACTTTCAAGGCTTGATCAGTGCGTAAAGTAGGTAGGTGTTCAACTTCGCTGGTAGTGCGGCTAAAGAGCAAATCTGGGGAGAGAGACATGGCTGGCTGACCTGGTTCTCGCTGCATGATTTCCCAAGGAAGAGCAATCAAATCCGGGTCACGGATTTCCAAGCGAAATTGCAGTCGTTTATTTTGACCCATGGCCATCCCACGACTGCGCTCTAGACTACCGAGAATTGATCCCTCAAATACCCACCGCCATAGACTAATGCCTAAATATTGCATCAAACGACTGCCGTAACCTGTATTTTGCCCACTAGGGGGTGCAACGATATTTATGGGGGGCAGTTGATTGACTGAGCGATGGTTTGAGCCTGTAGAAATATTGATACCACTGTGGCCAGCAAACATTTGCTGCCATTCTTGCCAAACTTGAGTGAGTTCAGCCTGCCACACACAGTCACGCAAAACGTAGCCACTGGGATAGGGAGCTTTAACCACCCAAATGGCGAAGCTATCATTGCCAGTATTGATGAGACGGGCGATCGCCAAGTTCAGGGATGGCATGGATTCGTCAAACTAATAGGTAAACACAGATAATTTCCACCAAAATTTTCCTATAGGAAAACTTTCACCTTATAAATTTAAGTGTAGTTATTATCTGTATTATTTCAGGTTTTTACCAGTTTACCGATTATTTGTTGGTGTTGCACTAGGATTAATTGGTGCGGGGGGTAGGCTATATGTCTGAGGTGTATTACAAGGAGTCTCTTGATTAGATGGCAATATCTCTATTGGCCAGCTTTTTAGTTGAGATAGTTTAATTGAGATTGTTCTTTCTCCCAATGGTTGTGACTGACTTGAATTCCCACACACATCCAAAAACACTTCATAATCCTCAGCAGCAAGTTCACTATTAGGTTTTTTATCCAAAACTTCTAAAAATGTGTAGGACGGTAAATTACCCCCAGTTGACAAAGGAATTTCATTTTTGGTTCTAATTATCCATCCTGGAGCGATGTTATTGAGCGATCGCCTCTGCTGCTGTCTAGGTGGCTGGTCAACAGTTGGTAAATTTGTGTTGGGATTGGAATCCACTACAGGTGGAAAGCTAAATCTCCCTCGAAATGAGGAGGTCAACCAGTAAGTCAATGAAAAGACGGCGATCGCCAAGAATAACGGCACTATGATAGTTAAGGGTAAATTGCTGATTTTCGTGGGGGATTTTTTTCGCAGAACTTTTGTTGGCTGTCCTAGATTAGTTGCTGGGGATGTTACTGGTGTGGGTCGTGCCGCAGCTGCCACTTGAATGGTAGCAGTATCAGGGATTACTAACTGAATCTTAGACTCTGGCTCAGTATATTTGACTTGATAGTGTACTAACGCAATGGTGACATTATCATGACCATTTTTAGTGTTAGCAATTTCTATTAATCTATTGGCAACGTCGGTTAAATTCTTGCCATGATTGAGAATTGGTAAAATTTCTTTTTCCCAATATTCTTCTACACGGTCAAAATCACTCAGTCCATCGGAGGTGAGGAGAAATACTGTATCCTCGTCGCAGATAAACCTCTGGGCTGTGGGATGTAAAGAACTGCTTGGACTCATTCCCAACGCCTGGACTAGAGAGCCTGCACCACTTTGTTGTACTGCTTCTCGATAGATAGCGTAGCCTAATCTGACTTCCCGTGAAGCTACATCATCATCTAAGGTGACTTGATAACAACCTTGGCGAGTAATCCAGTAAGCCCGACTATCACCGACATGAGTAATATACATCTCATGGCCAAGAGGGAGTGCCATCACTAAGGTTGTCCCCATGCGTTTTCTACCTTGGCGATGTTCACTATCGTTGCGCTGGCTAATTTTGTCATTGGCGATCGCTACTGCCTTTTCTAAATCAGCTAGCACCATTGCGGGGTCTACATGATCAGCAGGTAGTCTGGTGAGTTGTTGTACTTGCTGCTGAATCGTTTCGATGGCTAAATTGGAAGCAACATTTCCTCCCTCATGTCCGCCAATCCCATCACAGACAATGGCTAAGGCGTTATTGGGTGGTTTACTCAACAGTGTGCCACTAGAGGGGTAACAGGCATCTTCATTTCTTTCTCGTCTAGGGCCAGTATCCGTTTTAGTAATGATGTGGATGCTGGGGTTTTGTGTTTGTCCTAAATCTCTCAAGCCTTGGTCTAATACGGCAATGAGTAATTCTGGTGAGTTGATTTCCCCAGCGATTAATAAATTGCTAATTTGTTCAACAAACTCAGCGATCGCTGGCTTGGCACTGCTCACTAATTGCTGCCAAAATTCACCCAACTGTGCTAATTCTGGGACTGTAGCTGGGTCAAACCGCAGTTCTAGTAATTGTACTAATGAGCCTTCTACCCGCAATAAGTCTGGGTCGAGTAAGCTAGATACTACACCTTCGCTCTTTAACGGTTGCCACAGCTGGGCAATTTGCCATAACCAGTTGAGTTGACGCATGGATGTGGCATTGTGCCAAGCATCAGTTAACCTACTACACAAACTAATTTTTTGTTCTGTACCATCAAATATCAATGGCGGGTTTTCTAACAGGAGTAGTTCACTGGGGCTATGTCCTGGGGGAAGGTGAACGATTCCATAAATTTGGGGAATATTTAAACGATAAGGGATTAGCCTGAGATAAGGTCTAATCGCTTGGGTATTGTCTAACTCTGGTGCTTGTGGCGGTAAACCAGGGGTAGTATCTAAAACAACGGACGGATTAATAATTAAATAGCGATCGGCTAATAATTCTCCCGGAGAGCCTACACCTGAAACGTCTCCGACCACCCACAAGTAACGTTGAGGTAAGGGTGTGGAGCATTGCTGGCAAAACTTATTAGTCAGGGGGTTAACAGCCTGACAATTTGGACAGTAGAGCGTTGCCGCATCATTTTCCATAGTGTTCGCACCGATCAGCGATTGGCAATTTCTTCAACAATCTAAACCGCTCATTTCTCTTGAATTGGACGTATCCAACTAGGAATGATGATTTTAGCTGGTAGATACTAACTCAAATTGCTAGATTACGGAAGAAGTAGTCTCTGGGTTGGATAATTGCTAGCTTGGTAATTAAATCACCAGTTATCCATTATCTATTAACCATTACCAGTCCTCACGCTTTAACTTAGGCAACTTAAGTTACTAGAAAATAGTAATACTTAATCTACAACCTATGCCAAGATTAGACTCCTTTGTCAACCATACAGCCTCATCATAGCTTCTATTCCTCTGTGATTCTCTAACTACTACAGCAACTCACTTCCACTCTGTTAATCAAGCATAACGACTACTGTATGTGTTATGTTTGCTAGCAATGGATTAGTTCATGACTAGTAAGCACCAGAGAAGGCAGGCATTTTTCTAGTTTATATTTTGTTGCCTAGCTATGAACTTTAATTAAGAATTAAAATTGCTGCTGGCTAGAATCTTTGTCTTTCACCTGGCACAATGCAAAATCAGAAAATTTTCTGTGAGCTTTTCCCGCGATTGGTATAGACTAATACTAGTAATTTCGTCAAACCATTTATTGGTCATGTAATTACAGTTATTTTGCTTGAGTGATTAATGCCCAAAAAGTCAAATTAAGTATTAAGTGCAACCAAATAACTAAAAAATTTACGAAATTTAACTTGTTAAAGTTAACAATTGCCTACGAAAGATAGTTTTGGACTTTGCTGATGTCAATCGGGAACAAAATTTTTCTATAGTTAGGCAATCTGACAATTCCAGACCATAGTTTCCAGCTATAAAAACGAAAGTCAATTGTCTTGGATTGTAAAAGTATTATTGCTATTTTATTAAAAAGTTTTTGTATCAGAATCTACTATAATAGGCGGATTTGATATTTTGACCTGACTGTGTAGGGAATAAGACAAGTATAGGTTTTGAAAAAAGGAATGAATGGGGACTGTAAAATCAAAGTCAAAATCATCATTATTTAACCTCTACACACGCCAATTTACGCCCTGTGGGTAGGCTTACGACCCGCATTCCTCCAGGGAAGCAAGCGACGGATACTGTTGGCGAAAGTGTTACAAACGCATAAACAAAGGTGTTACAACTAAAAGCCGCAACCACAGATTGAAGGTTTGAGCTTGCGTAATATTTTAAAATACAAAAATGTATTACATTCGCCAACAGTATCAGCGACGCGGAGCTTACCGTAGGGAAAGAGAGGAAAAGCAAGCTACAAGTCAGGAAATTTGTCCACGCAGCTTGCTCCCCTATAAACTTATGCCAAAACTATTTGGTTAAGATATTGATTGCAGACTATTCAACTGCGACTTGAGGAAGTCCCATACTATAGTTAGTGACCCGTGCAGAGAGATTGTAGCTGATTTCCCCTAATTGCAGGAGCGATCGCAAATAATGCTCTAAATCAGAACCAATCCGACGTAAGTTGTAGTCTGTCAGGTCTGCACCACTAGAAGCTTCGACTAATTCATCAAATTTTCGATAAATCTTTTGCAAAGCGTCTTCATTCCAGTTGAACTCATTGTCCGGGTCAACATCCAATGTTAAGACTTGATTACTGGGAATCATCTCGCCTGCCCGGTCAATTTCTGCTGCAAAAATGCGTATATGCCGGGTTGTAGACTTAAGCAGCGTCGGGTTGTCCATAGCTAGGATGTGGGATTTTAGGTTGATTATACTGAAACCATTGTAAACGCTACAGTTGTGACTAATAAAGGGAAGTGGGAATCGAGTTGAGAATCAGGAATAATTTATGGACAATGCCAATGCTCCATACTCAACCCCCCTTTATTGATTGATTGCACTCACAAACTGAGGGGAAGAAATTCAGGTTAATTTAGTTGCTAGTCTATGCTATTGTTTAAAACCAAGATTTTACTCTTGATAAAATTGTTTATTTTCTTGTCCTGAATTTTATGCTGAAAAAAACGCACATCAAGTAATTTTACGTAGCCACGATAAAAATACCTCTAGCTCTAATTAAAGCTCCAAAAACTAGCGAATTTACTTACGTGTAAACACGAAAAGTTCAGTAAAAACTCAAACTGTTATTGACTTAAAAATAAAGTTGATGTAAAAAGCTTTAAAAAGCTAGAACAACTTCTTACAGAAACTTTATTGTATAGAATCTCAAAAACTGAATAATAGTTATGGCTTGCTTGAAAAGCATCTGATATAGATAGATGACAAGGTAAAGGCTAACAGTCTGTCTAAAAACACACAGGAGAGTGCAATGGAATATAAATGCTATGACTTGACAAAACATTCTTAATCTATGCAGAGTAGATTCAAAAAAATATAAAGAACTTTTTCTGGAAATATCGCTCTTTACCTCGTAACCACCAAGTACAGGAATCCTCAAAACTATGAACTCGAAAGCATTACCACGTCAGATAAATAATATCGAAGTTGGGGTTTATGATTGCGAAATACATCTGAAATTCCGCCTGATTGAAGAGAAAAGTTTATTGGGTGATCGCGAACAACTTCTGCAAGTGCTTTTGGATGCTTTAACAGAAGGCTCTGATGATTTTTTGGAGATGCTACAAGCATCCGTCAAAGCGCAGGAAGTTTCGGAATTTAAAGCTTCACCTCAAATGCGTCGTCAACTCATGCGTTTACGTAATGCTGTTGATAATACTCAGTAGGTGAAAATCCAACTGCCGGAAGAGTAGTGTTAAAGTTAAAACTAGGCACAGTAACTAGGCAATTTTTATATCTTGATAATTTATTGCATTTGCCTATTTGCTCTCAGTAATTAAGCCAACAATTGTATAATCCAATTCTTTAGTTGGAAAATTAGAGCTACTCTTGAGAAAAGCTAAATTGAGCATCTACAAGTTGATTTTAACGTTGGCACTAAGTAAATAATTCAGTGCTAAATAATGCAAATATACTTAACTTCCAGTAAGTTTCATAGTTTTGGAAGATGAGCATCTCTAATTCATTTATCTAACCAGGGTTTTACTTCATTTTGTAGGTATTAATTTAGTCAATTAACATACCAGCAATAATCTCTATCATTCAGATGTTTCTGAATGTAGCTTTTGAATGCAGTAATTGGGAGAGATTAGACACTCATTGAAAGACTTCCCAAAAAATGACCAATCACATGGTCAAAACCAATGAAAGAATAATGGCGGCGGATGGATGTACACCAACCAGATAAATAAGCTTTCACTTTAGAATCCATCTCATATCCAAAATTTGAAGAGTAGGGGAAGTTATACCAATTCTGTATGAATATAGGCATAAAAATACCCCTTCTGTAGTTCTTACTTGAGCGTCGGAGAAATACAGGAGGGGTTAAATATATTGTGGCTTCACTAATAAATGGTAGTAAAGTATTACGCCTTTAACTTACACAATTAGGCATTCCTCTACACCTCTTGAGCTACGGTGTACACACAAGTCTCATAACCTAGCCCGACAACTTTTTGATCCCCCCTAACCCCTAGGGCTAATTCATTGTCAAAAGAGAAAAAAGTTTATTGAGATCATGACAGAAAAATCGAAGTGCTTTGGTCAATGAGCGATAACCCTGGATACGGAGTAGATTAATGACAAAAGTACGAATAATTGACCAGTTAGTAGCCGCATTATATGCACGAATTGGAGCAGTATCTTCACCAAAAACAACATCT
>DVDT01000074.1 GCA_015296085.1 Trichormus sp. M33_DOE_039
AATTTTTCCTATTCCTCAATTATTTCAGGGTTTTTCTAAACTCCAGTCTATTGTTTATAGCCTCACATCTCCAATTTTTATATTCCTGACTCACACTGAATTCTATTTTTCTTCTGCCTAGAGTGACAAAACAGGGTTAAGATAGGTCATTTCTTGGGTTCTGTTGTTGACTTTCTGATTATTGCTTTCGTCTTATTCTTAGCCATTCGGGCTATACAAAGATTCAAAAAGCAAGAAGCAATAGCTGATGAACCCCCACTCCCAGATCCTCAACTTGTAGCCCAAGAAAGACTGACTGAGGCTTTAGATAGACTAACCCAGACTTTAGAATCTCGAAACTCTCAAATTTAAATCACTTTTGGCGAGACGACTGGGTTGTGACTAGCAATGAAATCAGACTTTTCCTCAAATTTTATTTAGCTGTACTGGGTTTGAGTGCTAGCAGCATCTCTATTTGACTGGTAGATTTATCTGGACTGATAGCAGTTACACCTACCCCACGAATAGAACTCAAAATAGCACTAGCTTCAGGAGGTATGGGTTGTTGGGATTGGTTGGCAAAACGATTGACTAAAGACATGGTTTTGTCCATATCTAAGTAAAAGTAACCGCCATTGGGTTTTTGTAAAGAACTGGTAATAGTTTTAAAACTTTCGCTGGTTTCTAGGGTTTGATTTTTATTGGCCAGGGCTTCGGCAACTGGGCCACCTACAGCTAAAAATACTGTATCTTGATCTAGCCAACCGTGGGCAAATAAAGCACCCTGTTGGGGAATTTGCCATTCAGTCACATTTTTACCGCCGATGCTTCTGGTAGCGACATTAATGCTTTGGGCTTTGGCTAGGTTATCCAACTTAGCAAGAGTCGCTTCTGCGGTTTGGCGATCGCTTGTATCAAATAACATTGCACCACCAAAACCCACACTTGCTAATATCCCTTGGTCAGAGGGAATCGCACCCCAAGCAAATTCGCCATCCATCCAGCCGAAGATATCTTTATCTAAATCGAAATTGGCTGTTTTTAGCTGAGAACGTGCTTGTTCTAAGCCTTGCTTAAATTCTGGATAATCATTGGATTGTTCGACGATGGTTTTCCAACTCTGACTGATGCCTTGTCCAGTAATTAGAGCAAAAGTATCTGTAGGGAATTGTCCGACGATTTTGGCGGGAGAGTTTTGATATTGAAACTTGTTCTTTTCTGGATCTAAATTAGCGATCGCTTTCAATCTTACTCCAGAATCATCCACGCCCACAGCCGCCACCATTGATTTGACTTGTTGCAACTGTTTTAAGGTTTGTGGAGTTAATGTTGTCGCTTGGGGATTAGCAGCGACAATTTGCTGAATCATACCCGCATAATCTGGAATATAAATTTGCGCCAAAGAATTTTTTACGTCCACACCTTTGGCTAAAACAGCACTTGCGCCGTCTTTAGTCGCAAAGGAAGGTTGACCTTTAAAGGTATCAATAGCTTTTTCTATCACTGGTTTTTCTGGAGAAAATACCAAATAGCTATTATTTAAAACTGCACTGTATGTGGCTTTACTATTGCCTTCATTACTACTTTCTGTAATTTTTTCGCCTTTATAGTCAGATTCTTTAATTTTTACCCCTTTTTGACCTTTTAACTTGTTAGCAAAATTTAAGGCACTTAGTTTATCTCTGATACCTGCTACCATCAGTATTTGTGGTTCGGGTTGTACCTGAGTACCTGAAGAATTAGACTGAGGGGGATTTGGGGGCAGTACCGCCACCATCACACCACCCACCCAAGGCTGGATGTCTTTTTCATAAGAAATGTTATTGTCACTCAATACACTCTTGTTAAAGTCTTCTAAACCCTTGGAAACCAACTTTTGAGCTTCTGGAGTACCAAACTGCTGTAACTTTGCCCAGGCTTGGGGGTCAGTAGTAATGTAAGTAGCCATCAATGCCGATGAAGGGACGAGTTTAGCACTGCTGAAAGCCCCACCACTATCCCCGGAAGGCCCCCGCAAATACATATAAGCGGCGACACTCCCCACAACTACCACGGCAGCACCAACCGCAGGAATTAAAAATTTTGATTTAGTTTCAGGCATTCTAGTTATCCTCTTTTCCTCAAATTGTTACTGAGTCCAGTAAAAACGTCACTGGCAAGTTTTCGGAATTATTATTTATAAGTAGTGATTTTGCGGTGTGTGCTAGTAAATATAGGCAACTTACGCACGATCAGTAAGTAATCCCTCAAAAAATACTTCAAAGGGAAAAACGACAAATCCGCAAACGCCCTATTGTAAATCACAAAAAATAGCTTGGTGAAAAATTGCAAGCTATCCTAATCTATATGAATAATTACAAGTATTTTTACTGTGATTAGGGAATGGGGTATGGGGTATGGAAAGACAAGCTAGTAAAAGAGACTCATTTCTTGCACCTGGAAATATGAATGTCAAAACCACAACTAAGTGCAAGATGAGCAAGGCGTTCAATATCAAGTAAAAGAAGATACACAACTATATGAGGGAAAATAGATTCAAGAGCAGTTTGTGCAGCCTGACC
>DVDT01000011.1 GCA_015296085.1 Trichormus sp. M33_DOE_039
TATTAATCCCAGAGTCGTGAAAAAACCTGTATCAAAATTTCGTTCTAAAAAACCGCAACACAGAGGGACTGGACAACGAGTAGAAGCTCCGAAATTTCATATCACTAATCAGCTTTCTAGCCTTAACTGAACCGTATTGGAATATAAATTAAACTTCATTAAGTTTCCAGAGACTTGTAAAAATAATCTTACGAATTTGGAATAATTTTTGGCGTAAATAAAAAATGAAATTGTTAGCTTTAGTATCTAAACATCAACTACACTTTTCAGGCAAAGGGGAACTTCCAGTCAAAAAAAAGGGTGGGAATTCACCCACCCCTCAGCTTAAGAACCTAGAGCTTTAGCCGTTTGCTCCTTATCCAACTTCAGCATCAATACACCCAACGGTGGTAAACACAAATCCAGAGAATAAGGACGATTGTGCATCGACCAATCATCAGTCCATTTACCGCCTAAGTTACCCATGTTGCTACCGCCATACTGACGAGCATCACTATTAAACAACTCAGTGTAGAATCCTTTCTCCGGTACACCGACACGATAGTGAGAATGGGGTTGTGGTGTGAAGTTACAAATCACGGCTACAAAATCTCCTGTATCCTTATCACGACGTATGAAGGAAACCACGCTATGGCGATTATCACTACAATCAATCCACTCAAACCCCTCACGGACAAAATCCTGGGTGTATAAAGCAGGTTCAGAGCGATACAGATGATTTAAATCTTGGAAAAACTTTTTCAATTGTTGGTGTGGTTCGTGTTGTAACAATTGCCACTCCAAGTCTGCCCAGACATTCCATTCACTCCACTGGCCAAACTCCATGCTCATAAACATGGTTTTCTTGCCTGGGTGAGCAAACATATAAGTGAACAAACAACGCACATTAGCTAACTTCTGCCATCTATCACCCGGCATTTTGCCAATCATGTTGCTCTTGCCATGCACGACTTCATCATGAGACAAAGCCAGCATAAAGTTCTCGCTGTGGTTATACCACATACTAAAGGTGACATTGTTTTGATGGAATTGGCGAAACCAAGGATCCATGCTGAAGTAGTCGAGCATATCGTGCATCCAGCCCATATTCCACTTCAGATTGAAGCCTAAACCACCCGTGTAGGTAGGCCAAGATACCATCGGCCAAGCTGTAGATTCTTCCGCAATAGAAACTACGCCAGGAAAATAACTAAAAATTAGATGATTTACTTGACGTAAGAAATCAGCAGCTTCTAAATTCTCTCTTCCGCCGTATTGGTTGGTTAGCCATTCACCATCTTTACGGCAATAGTCAAGGTAGAGCATAGAAGCAACCGCATCCACCCGAATGCCGTCAATGTGGTATCTGTCAAACCAGAACAAGGCATTGGCTACTAAGAAATTGCGGACTTCGTTACGGTTGTAGTTGAATACTAGCGTTCCCCACTCTTTATGTTCGCCTTTGCGGGGATCAGCATGTTCATATAGGTGAGTACCATCAAAGAACGCTAAACCATGTCCATCTTTGGGGAAGTGACCAGGAACCCAATCTACTATTACACCGATGTCGTTTTGGTGACATTGGTCAACAAAATACATGAAGTCTTCTGGGCTACCGAAACGAGAAGTGGGAGCATAGTAACCAGTGACTTGATAACCCCAAGAACCATCGAAGGGATGCTCGGCAATGGGTAATAGTTCTATGTGGGTGTATCCCAAATCTTTGACGTAGGGAATGAGTCTGTCTGCTAATTCTCGATAGGTCAGAAAACGCGCACCTGGATTTAGTTCCGCCGCAATGACTACAGGCTCGGCTTCACCATTAGGTAATCTAGCTGGTTCTGCACTAGCAGCGTGTAACCAAGAACCCAAATGAACTTCGTAGACTGAAATTGGCTGTGTTAAGGGGTCTGTATGACGGCGTTTTTCTAACCAATGGTCATCTTGCCATTGGTAAGAATTTAAATCTGTGACAATGGAGGCGGTTTTTGGGCGGGGTTCTTGTTGAAAACCGTATGGGTCAGACTTTTCGTAAATGTGTCCTTCCCAGTTCTTGACTTCGTATTTGTAATGCGCCCCGATTTGTATTTCGGGAATAAATAATTCCCAAACTCCTGTGATACCTTTACGCATCTGATGCTTGCGTCCGTCCCATTGGTTGAAGTCGCCCAACACCGAGACATTACGAGCATTGGGGGCCCAGACAGCAAAATACACCCCTTTCACACCATCTACTTCGGTGGGGTGCGCTCCTAGTTTTTCGTAAATGCGATGATGATTACCTTCAGCAAACAAGTGTAAGTCAAAGTCTGTTAAGCGGGGAGAGCGAAAGGCGTAAGGGTCATAAGTAACGCGCTCGTGTTCTCCTTCTTTGATTTTTAATTGATAGTTTGATAATTCGGAAGTTTCAATAGTACATTCAAAGAAATGGGGGTGATGCACTGCTTGCATTGGGTATTCTTGGCGTTGCTCCGGCAATACTACCCAGGCTGCGCTGGCATTGGGGAGGTAGGCTCGCACCGCCCAAATGTTTTTGCCGTTTTGTTCTATCAGATGAGAACCAAGGATTTCAAAAGGATCTTGATGCTGATTCCAAACGATGCTGTTAACCTGCTCAGGGGCGATCGTGGTCATTGACATTAAGCTACCTACGTAGAATAAACTGATTGACTAAATCGGGTTTTGTATATATATATTCTTTACATTTATTTGCAATTTTGTCGCCATCGTTATCCTATCTCAGATTGAATCGTCTATACTTACGCAGCAAAATTATTCATTAAGATTGGGGATTGGGGATTGTGCATTGGGAATTGGGCATGGGGTTTTGAGATGCCTTCTGTGTTCCTCCTGCCCTCTACCTTCTAATTAATTCCTTGGGCAGATAGAATAGTTAGCAAATGTTGCCTACCACCTGACCCATGACACCTTCACAAGAAGTAGATACACTCAAAACTCCTGACATCGACACTGAGGGATATGGCAACTCGGAACTTAATCCTCTAGATGAGTTGCCTGATGAAGTCGAAATGTCTCTTTTCGACCACCTAGAAGAATTACGACAACGGATTTTCTATTCACTGATTGCTGTAGCTGTGGGTGTTGTCGGCTGTTTTCTAGTTGTGAAACCTATTGTTCAGTTACTAGAAGTTCCAGCCAAGGGAGTGAAATTCCTGCAACTTGCACCTGGAGAATACTTTTTTGTTTCTATCAAGGTTGCAGCCTATAGTGGCTTGGTACTCTCTAGTCCCTTCATCCTTTATCAAGTGATTCAGTTTGTCCTACCTGGACTAACTCGCCGCGAACGTCGATTGCTAGGGCCGATAGTTTTAGGTTCGAGTGTATTGTTCGGTGCTGGTTTAGTCTTTGCTTATTTACTCCTAATTCCGGCTGCGTTGAATTTCTTTATCAACTACGGTGAAGATGTAGTCGAACAAATTTGGTCAATTGATAAGTACTTTGAATTTGTACTGTTACTAATGTTCAGTACTGGTTTAGCTTTTCAAGTGCCAATTATCCAATTGTTACTTGCTAATCTGGGAATTGTTTCTTCTGCAACCATGCTAGCAGGTTGGCGGTACGTGATTATGGGAGGAGTGATTTTAGGTGCTATTCTCACACCTTCTACAGATCCTCTCACTCAAAGTCTTTTGGCTGGTGCTGTATTAGGTCTCTACTTCGGTGGCATTGGTTTAGTAAAACTCTCTGGTAAATAGTGACAAATCAAGAATGCAAATTAGCTATGAAGACTTTGAAAAAGTTGAGATTCGTGTTGGTAAAGTTATTAAAGTAGAGGAGTTTAGTAAAGCACGAAAGCCAGCTTATAAACTATGGATAGATTTTGGTGATTTGGGTATTAAAAAATCTAGCGCGCAAATCACCAAATTATATAATCCCCATGATATTGTTAATCAATTTATACTAGCCGTTACCAACTTTCCACCGCGTCAAATAGCTGATTTTATGTCTGAAGTGTTAGTGTTGGGAGTAGTTTTAGATGATGGGGAAGTTGCCTTAATCCAACCAGATAGAGATGTACCTTTAGGTAAACGTATTTTATAAATTATTTTAAATAGCTATCAACAGCATTACGCCTGACAGTCTCAACACGAAAATCGGTGTGAAGGTTTTAATCAGGCTAAACCTTTAAATTCCTGATGGCGTGATATCCGACGATTATGATAAACCTTCAAGTTCGTTGAATTGATAAAACCGATAATCGTATACTTCAGCTTACTACCTACCCCTTTACTTATCTCGAACTCAGGTTATTCTCATAAGCTGTGTTTAGACTTTCCTATACACGCTTTGAGGAAATGGCTGTATAATTGCTGTCTGTAGTGGCTAACACATAAATTATGTATTATGGAATACATAGATTAGAGTCTAATCTATGCGTTCTGTTCTGTCTATGAAATATTCAGATTTTAGTTTTGCAGCGTTATAGATACTATTACTAGTGTAAGGTAATTGCCAAAATAGCTAAAGATGAGGTGATTTATTAGCGTTAAATTGTATTTGCTTATAAGCTACTCGTGTTTACCTAAAAATTTAAATGGAGGATTAATTTTAAAACTGCTCCTTGAAAAGCTGATGCTATTATTGAAGCTAAAATTATCAAAAAAATTCCACAATGCTAACGAAAAACTTTCAAATTCTTGCCAATAATCATCAACTGATAAAAAATGATGGTGCTGATGTAATTCAGGGTTTAACTCAAACCCCAAAGAGTTTACCGCCAAAATATTTTTACGACGATCGCGGCTCTGAATTATTTGAACAAATTTGTGAGTTACCAGAATATTACCCAACACGAACAGAAGCATGGATTTTGCGCCAATATGCCAATGAAATTGCTCAGATTACAGGTGAGTGTGAACTGATAGAGTTAGGAAGTGGTAGTTCTACCAAAACAATTTTCCTTTTAGATGCTTACCAAAAAATTTACACTTTGTTTAGATATATACCGATTGATGTCAGTGCTGGAATTCTCAAAGCTAGTGTACTGAAGCTACAAAAAAAATATTCTAATTTATCAATTGATGCCTTAGTAGGAACTTACGAACAAGCATTAGCTCAACTAGCTTCAACTGCTTCGCCATGCCGAATGATCTTCTTTTTGGGAAGTTCTATAGGTAATTTCAATCAACGAGATGCAGACGTATTTTTACATCAAATTGCAGATGCTTTAAACCCAGGTGATTACTTTTTATTGGGTCTGGATTTACAAAAACCCAAAGATATTTTAGAAGCAGCCTATAACGATAATCAGGGAGTAACGGCTGCTTTTAATTTGAATATTCTCTCCCATTTAAATTGGCGTTTTCAAGGTAATTTTGATCTTAATTCATTTAATCATCAGGCAATTTATAATCAAGCAGATGCTCAGATTGAAATGTATCTGCATAGCCACAAGAGCCATTGGGTATCTCTAGAAGCTTTAGATTTAAAAGTTTTCTTGGAATCTGGAGAGAAAATTCTAACTGAAATTTCTCGCAAATTTGATTTAGCAATTATGCAAAAAGAACTGGAGATACAAGGACTGAAGACAGTCAAGATTTGGACAGATCCTCAGGAATGGTTTGGGTTAATTCTTTGTCAGGCTTAAAACTTTTTTTCTGGAATATTCACAGAGTTAATTCCGAAAATTAAAGTGTAATCGACAATACAATGGACTAATCGCTACAAATTAATTTACGGAAAAACCAGACTTCATTAGCTATCCCCAGATTTTTAACTTTAAGAGTTTGGGAATAGCAAGTCTTAGCCATTCATTATTAATGATTAATTTGTATTTTAGTTTGTAATTATTAATGTAATTCAGATTATGAGCATTTTTAAATCTATTCATCCACCACAACTAGATTGTTGCGATCGCCAAGTTATTCTTGATTACTTTGATAATGCTTGGCAACTAGAAAATCTGCTACTGCAAACTTTAGTTGGGGAAGAAACATTTTATCTCAATCCTGATCCTCTGAGAAATCCACTAATTTTTTATTTGGGACACTCCGCTGTTTTTTATATCAATAAATTAATTCGGGTCGGCTTATTAGAAAAACACCTTAATCCAGACTATGAAATACTATTTGAAATTGGTGTTGACCCAGAAAGACCAGAGGAATTAAATCAAGCGATCGCTCACCTAGAATGGCCGGAAGTTGCAGATATTTGGCACTATCGAGAACAAGCGTATGCGGTAATTTCAGAATTCATTCAAAAAATGTCAATTAGTTTACCAATTCATCCCCTGCATCCCCTGTGGGCTTTAATAATGGGGATTGAACATCAGCGTATTCATATTGAAACCTCTTCAATGTTGATTCGCCAACTACCAACCGTGAGACTAAAACGTCCTCAAAATTGGCAATACGCTCCTACTAATGGTTATACATCTCAAAATGAGATGGTGGAAATCGCTGGAGGGGTAGTGGAATTTGGTAAAGCCTTTGATGATAATACTTATGGATGGGATATTGATTATGGCGATCGCACTGTTGAAGTTGCACCTTTTTATGCTAGTAAATATCTTATTACCAACGCTGAATTTTTATATTTTGTGAAGTCTGGTGGCTACGAAAATCCAGATTATTGGGATAGAGAATCTTGGTGCTGGAAAACTGAAAATAACATCAAATACCCTAAATTTTGGCTAAATAAAAATGGCAATTATCAATATCGTGCCATGTTTGATGAAATAGATTTACCTCTTGATTGGCCTGTAGAAGTCAATCATTATGAAGCAATGGCTTACTGTCGTTGGCGAGGTGGAAATACTCGTTTAATGAGTGAATCAGAATACCATTTGGCAACTTATGGTCATGGTTTAATAGAAGATGTAGAGAATTATAATCTGAATTTAAAATTTGGCTCACCTACTCCTGTGGGGATGCTAGAAACTGCAAAAAGTTACTCTGGGTTGTACGATTTGCGAGGCAATGTTTGGGAATGGTTGAGTGATAACTTAAACCCCCTTGCAGGATATCAACCTCATTTTCTTTATGAAGACAATTCTGCAATTTTTTTCGATACTAAACATCATATGATGTTGGGGGGATGTTGGATAACTAACGGTACAGAAGCCCTAAAATATTACCGCAATTGGTTTCGTCCCAATTTTTATCAACACGCTGGTTTTAGAATTGTACAGGACTAAAAAAAGGCTCTAACTCAGCAGCAGCTGTAATTGTCAATTTTGAGTACACGGCAGTACTAGAGCCAGCGCATCTCAAATAATCCATTCAGAAGCGCGTTCACCCAAATCTAAGGGAATACTAACAGCTTTGCCAAGACGAGGGCGATCGCGTGTTTGAGTAATAAATGTTCGTACCTGCGCCGCACCACCCAAAGCATGAAGATAATTCGCTACACCCTCCAAATGTTCTTGATATTCTGTCTCAGTCATGGGGAAAGAAGCTTGCTCTAAATATTTCCACATCACTTGCAAAAATATCTTCCCCTGAGTACGGCGGAACTGGACATCGTAAGAATGTCCCCATTTATCCAGCAATAGTTGGTGTAACTCCTGTCCTGTCATAGTTTTTCTCATCCAGATTTTACATTTAGTTATGATGTTAAGTTCCGTAACTCAAGTATGATAAGGATATAAAGAAATGTAATGCTAACAAAATAGATGCTAAACATATCTTGAAACAAAGAATTAAGGCATCACGGTCGGCGTTAGCATTTCGACTCAGACAGGAGATCCTCAAGTTACTCTTGTCAAAACGCTTAACAAAATACACGAAAGAGCGCGTAGATTATGGCTCAATTTTCTGAATCTATGGACGTTCCCGATATGGGGCGACGTCAATTCATGAACCTGCTAACTTTTGGAACTGTCACAGGTGTTGCTCTGGGTGCATTGTATCCCGTTGTCAATTACTTTATTCCACCAGCTGCTGGTGGTGCAGGTGGCGGTACAACAGCAAAAGACGAGCTGGGCAACGATGTTAGCGTCAGCAAATTTCTGGACAGCCATAATGTAGGCGATCGCACCTTAGTTCAAGGACTTAAGGGAGACCCAACTTACATTGTGGTAGAGAGCAAAGAAGCAATTACCGATTACGGTATCAACGCTGTTTGTACCCACTTGGGTTGTGTTGTTCCTTGGAATGCGGCAGAGAACAAGTTTAAATGTCCTTGTCACGGTTCACAATACGACTCTACAGGTAAGGTAGTTCGCGGCCCAGCACCACGTTCTTTGGCTTTAAGTCACGCCAAAGTGGAAGACGATAAAATCGTTCTCACTCCTTGGACTGAAACCGACTTCCGTACAAATGAAGAGCCTTGGTGGGCTTAATTTTAGTCAATAGTCCCAAGTCCGTAGCAGAAATCTTCACTACTGACTAATGACTAACGACTAATGACCAACGACTAATGACCAATGACTAATTCAATCGTTGTCCTTAAATGAGATGAGAAATGCTTGTACAACAGCGAGGTTAACTCGCAGTGCTAGAGCAATGGTCAAAGCATTGCTCGTCGCGATCGCTGCCGTGACAATTTTCTTTACCAGCGACATTACCTTTCCTCAATCTGCTGCTGCATATCCTTTCTGGGCGCAGCAAACCTATCCAGAAACCCCCCGCGAACCGACAGGGAGAATTGTTTGCGCTAACTGTCACCTAGCAGCCAAGCCAACAGAAGTAGAAGTTCCCCAGTCGGTATTACCTGATCAGGTATTTAAAGCCGTCGTCAAAATTCCCTACGACACCAGCGTGCAACAAGTTGGTGCTGACGGCTCTAAAGTCGGCTTAAACGTTGGTGCAGTATTGATGCTACCCGAAGGTTTCAAAATTGCCCCCGCAGACCGAATTCCTGAAGAATTGAAAGAAGAAGTAGGCGATGTTTACTTCCAACCCTACAGCGAAGATAAAGAAAACGTCGTCATCGTCGGCCCCTTACCTGGCGAACAATATCAGGAATTAGTCTTCCCAGTTCTTTCTCCTAACCCTGCAAACGATAAAAATATTCACTTCGGTAAATATTCAGTTCATGTAGGCGGTAACAGAGGACGCGGACAAGTCTATCCTACAGGCGAAAAGAGCAACAACAACGTCTACAGTGCTGCGGCTACAGGCACAATTAGCAAGATTGCTAAAGAAGAAGATGAAAACGGTAGCGTTAAATATGTTGTAGACATCAAAACCGAGTCTGGTGAAGTTGTCAGCGATACCATTCCCGCAGGCCCAGAACTGATTGTTTCTGAAGGACAAGCAGTGACAGCAGGCGAAGCTTTAACCAATAATCCAAACGTTGGTGGCTTCGGTCAAAAAGATGTAGAAATCGTGTTGCAAGATGCCAACAGAGTTGGCTGGCTGATTGCTTTCATCGCACTGGTAATGCTGGCTCAAGTAATGCTAATTCTCAAGAAGAAGCAAGTTGAAAAAGTCCAAGCTGCTGAACTTAATTTCTAAATTCTCTGCTAAACCAATAATTTTTAGACAGGCTTCCCGCCTGTCTTTTTTATTTTGATAATGATTGCTATCAAGTTTTTACGAAAAAAGTAATCAATGGAGAATTTCCTGACAGTATGAATAATTTTATAGCAGAATGTGATATTGAAAATAGTGGCGAAGAGAAAGAAGAGGAGAGCAGTTAAAATTTAGAATTACGCAAACTTCCTGCTTGACAATCGCGCAACCAAGCTTTGATGCCTTGAGCTACTGAACCATTACTGCTATCTCGTGGGGGTGATGGCGGCTGCTTTTGGGGATAAGCACCAGTTTGAGTAAACATCATCAAAAACTGCCAACTATCTGGGGTTTTAGTTAATAATAACCAGTGAAATTCTTGTAATTCCACTACTTTATTATCTATGTACTGCCTGGATAAAGTGGTAAAAAATACTTGCTCTATATTTTGATTAGTACTTTTTTGTTGACCTACGGGATGCAATGGCAACGGCTGAAATTCGGGTCTACCAGCTAGTAGCATATAGCTATAAAAATTACTACTTCTTTGCAGGCGGCGACCACGTTGACTAGCACGATTGGCATAGCTAGGTAAGTCACGCAATAGCTGATTGGTTAATGAGGGCAAATCCTGTACAGCACAAACAAAACTATCACCACCCTGGTTTTGTGAATACGTTTTGGGGGAAAGTGTCTGAGCCAATGAATAAGGCAAAAGTAAAAAGTTAAAAGGCAAAAGCAAGAAGAATAAAATCAGTTGCCAGCCTTTGAATTGGTTCATGGTTCTGAGGACTGGGGACTGGGGACTGGTAGTGGGGGAAGAACTAATGACTTTTGTACGGGCGGGTTTAACTAACATATCTGTTTTCCCAATGAACATGTCACAGAACCCGCCCCTACTGACTAATGACTATTTCAAGCTAACTCTTCCATAATTCTTTGCCAAGCTAATTCGGGGTCAGCCGCCGCCGTAATGGGACGACCGATAACTAAATAATCAGCACCGGCTTCTATCGCTTGGGTGGGGGTGAGCGATCGCTTTTGATCCGCGGCTTCTGCCCATGCAGGACGCACCCCTGGACACACAAATACAAAGTCATCGCCACACGTTTGTCGTAATTGTGCCACTTCTTGGGGAGAACAAACAGCCCCATCTAAACCTGATTCTTTAGCCATTAAAGCCATGTCTAAGACATATTCTGGCAACTCTAGGGGAATTTTCAAATCAAAAGCCAACTGTCGAGCCGAAATACTCGTTAGCAGGGTGACAGCAATCAATTTTGGCGGTTTAACGCCAGCTAGTGCAGCACCCTCTTGTACTGCTTCCGTAGCGGCTTTGAGAGCGTTTCTGCCCCCAGTAGCATGAATTGTGAGCAAATCTACCCCATAACCAGCAGCAGCCCGACAAGCACCCGCTACAGTATTGGGGATGTCGTGAAATTTTAAATCAAGAAATATCTGTTTGTCCCTAGATTTGAGCAATTCTAGAATTTTCGGCCCCACACTGGTGAATAATTCCAAGCCAACCTTCCAGAAACTTACGGCTTCTAGCTTGTCGATGAGCGCGATCGCACTTTGTTCATCCGCCACATCTAAAGCCACAATAATTCGCTGTTCTTTCCCATTCCCCATTCCCCAAACCCCTTTTAAGGTACTAAGCGGACAAACTTATTTTTACCAACCTGCAAAACTTTACCGTGTAAATCACTTGCTTGCTCAACAGTGGTATCCACATCGGTGATGCGATCGCCATCTAAGCGTACACCACCTTCTTGAATTTTGCGTTTCCCTTCCCCGGTACTTTTACACAAGCCACTCAAATTGAGCAAATAAGCTAACTTTACAGGAAATTGAGCAACTTCACCCAAAGAAAATTCGGGAACAGCACCCTCTTTCCCGCCACTTTTCGCAGCTTCCTTAGCTTCATTAGCAGCTTGTTCACCGTGGTATTGTTTGACAACTTCCCAAGCGAGTAACATTTGGCGATCGCGGGGATTTTCCGGTAACTTGTCTAAAGGTAAATCGGTTAACAACTCAAAATACTGAGTCAGCAAATTATCCGGTACACCCTGCAACTTCTGATATTTTTGTCCCGGGTGTTCCGACAAACCAACATAATTTCCTAGAGATTTGGACATTTTCTGCACCCCATCTGTACCGATTAAAATTGGCAAAAGTACACCAAACTGGGGCTTTTGACCAAAATGACGCTGTAAATCTCTACCAACAGCAATGTTAAACTTTTGATCAGTTCCTCCCAATTCCACATCTGCCTCAATAGCCACCGAATCATAACCTTGCATCAATGGATAGAGGAACTCATGCAGAAAAATTGGATTCTCTTTTTTATAACGTTCTGCAAATCCTTCCTTGGCTAACATCTGCCCTACCGTCATCGTGGCCAGTAACTCTGTAATTTTTCCTAAATCAAGCCCGGAAAGCCATTCAGAGTTATAACGCACCTCTAACCTTCCAGGTGTGTCAAAATCCAATATAGGACGCACTTGGTCAAGGTAAGTTTGAGCATTTTGCTTTACCTCTGCTTGTGTCAGTTGGCGACGCACCTCAGATTTACCCGTTGGATCACCGATGCGAGCCGTAAAATCACCAATAATCAGGACTGCTGTATGCCCAGCATCTTGAAATGCTCGCAGTTTTCGGACTGGTATGCTATGACCAAGATGAATATCTGCACCAGTAGGATCAATTCCCAACTTGACCCTTAAAGGCCGGTTCGTAGTCACCAAGCGTTTCTCTAAACTTTCACTTTCGTTATCAGTATCAGTTGATTGTGGGAATACTTCCACTATCCCACGATTGAGCCAAGAAAAATTTGCCGCCATACTAGGAGATTCGCTATTAACTACGCTTTTAACTTTATGAGTGAGGTTAGTGATGTGCATGGACAAATTGCCCACTATTTCATTTGCCAAACTAATATAATTGCAAAAAATTAACCGCCCTGCTGCAAAGAATCAATTACAGTAATATTTACCAGTGAGGAAGTGAAATCGCCGTGTCGTCTAGGACTTTTGAAGAAAAGCAATCCCAACGTCGGACTTCATCGGGATTTGAGTTTTTAAAAGGAGTTGGCCAGGTAACTGGCGGCACTCTGTTATCAATCACGATGTTAACAAGTTCAATTGTAGCCGGAGGACTGGTTGGTCTAGCCATCAGTTTCCGCAATTTGCCCGATGTCAGGCAATTACGTAACTTCTTTCCCTCAGAAACCACTTATATCTATGACATTAAAGGTAAACTCCTCGCCAGTGTCCACGGTGAAGCGAATCGGGAAGTTGTACCTTTAGATAAAATTTCTCCCAATCTCAAACGGGCTGTACTGGCTAGTGAAGATAGTCATTTCTATTATCACCACGGCATTAACCCCACTGGTGTAGGGCGTGCTGTTGTCACTAACTTAGTAGCTGGTGGTGTGAAAGAAGGTGGTTCTACCATCACCATGCAGTTGGTAAAAAACCTATTTTTGACTCGCAAGCGGGCTTTTACCCGGAAGTTAGCGGAAGCAGTCCTAGCTATTCGCTTAGAACAAATTTTGACAAAAGACCAAATTTTAGAAATGTACCTCAATCAAGTGTATTGGGGTCATAATAATTACGGTGTACAAACAGCCGCCCGGAGCTATTTTAATAAATCCTCTGAAAATCTGACGATCGCTGAATCAGCCATGATGGCAGGGTTAATTCAAGCACCAGAAGAATTTAGCCCCTTTGTCAGTATGAAGCTGGCGAAGCAAAAACAAAGAGAAGTTTTAGGGCGAATGCTGGAATTAAACTGGATTACCCAGCAAGAATATGATACGGCTATCAAGCAAGAAATTAAACTAGGCAGAATCAGATCATTCCAAGGCAGTGCTTTGCCATATATTACCAACACCGTGGCACAGGAACTAGCGAAAAAGTTTGGTCGTGAAGCGTTGCTCAAAGGTGGAATGCGAGTTCAAACCACGGTTGATGCCGACTTCCAAATTATGGCAGAAGATACTGTCAGAAAATGGCACAAAACACTTTTGGGACAAGGCTTAAGCCGAAATCAAATTGCTCTGGTAGCTATTGATCCACGTACTCATTTTGTCAAAGCGTTGGTAGGTGGTGTAGATCCCAAAGCTAGCGAATTCAACCGCGCCACCCAAGCCCAGCGTCAACCAGGATCTTCCTTTAAACCTTTTGTATATTATGCTGCTTTTGCTACTGGTAAGTATGCACCAGACAGCACAGTTATAGATGCCCCAGTTAGTTATCGAGATGGTAATGGCTGGTACTATCCGCGTAACTATGATGGTGGCTTTGCAGGAGCAATGTCAATTCGTACTGCCTTAGCACAATCACGCAATATTCCTGTGATTAAAATCGGTAAGACTATAGGCATGAATAGAGTGATAGAAACTTGCCGCATTTTGGGTATCAACAGTCCGATGGAACCTGTTACTTCTCTACCTTTAGGTGCTATTGGTGTCACTCCCCTAGAAATGGCTAGTGCCTACGCTACCTTTGCTAATTATGGCTGGCAATCACCCACAACGGTGATAACTCGGATTACTGACAGCAGTGGCAATGTTTTATTGGATAATACGCCTAAACCCCAACAGGTGTTAGATCCTTGGGCTTCGGCAGCGATTGTAGATGTGATGCGCTCAGTTATGACTGATGGTACTGGTAAGGGTGCAGCGATAGGTCGTCCAGCAGCAGGGAAAACTGGTACAACTTCATCAGAAAAAGATATCTGGTTCGTGGGAACTGTACCACAGTTAACCACTGCTGTCTGGGTGGGCAGAGACGACAATAGGCAACTGGCTAGTGGTGCAACTGGTGGTGGGATGGTTGCTCCCATCTGGAAGGAATTTATGACGAAAGCACTTAAAAATACCCCTGTTGAGAACTTTAAGCCACCTTCTCAGTTTCCTCGTCCTAAGACAAATTAAATTTGGGTATTGCGTATTTGGGCATTGGGCATGGGGCATTGGGGTAAAATCTCCCTTGTTTCCCTTGTCTCCCTGATCTCCCCTATGCCTGTTTTTCTAGCTCAGATTTCATCCGTTCTAGAGTCATGTGCATTTGATCAAACATTTGTTGCGGGGTGATGCCAAACTGATTGAGCTGTGTTTTAAGTTGCTCTACAGTCATCTGTGCCATGAAGTCTTCAGATAGCTCGAATCGCTTCATGAAAACGCGATAGCGATCCATCATGGCTTCCATTTGTTCAATGAACAGCTTTTTGCCTTCGCGGTCAAATTTACCGTAGCTGTTACCTAGTTTAATCAGTGCTTGATAATCTTCAAACAACTGCTTTGCTTCTTGCTGAACTATCTCAGAGTCGAAGAATCCCATGTGCCTCTATTCACCTGAGTGATAAAACTCAGTAGCTTATAGTTTTGCTGTTATCTATTTTTATTTTAGTCTAGGGGACTTTATTCCAAAACTAGCTTCGGCTTAAGTACGGCTTTTTACCGAAATTTCAACACTTGACTTAAGCTAGCTTCAGCTTTGGCAAGAAACTTACTTAACCAACCTGCAATTCCGATCGCTTTGGCTAATGATGCGGGATCAGTTTGTAATTGCATGGGAATTTTAAGATGATTAGCATATTTTAATGCCAGTGGGTGTTGCGGGTTTAACTTTAATGCGTGGCGAATATAGACTTTGGCCATACCAAGAAACTTTTGCCGTAGATGCACTACTCCCAACAAGGCATAGTAATCACTGTTATCTGGTTCTAGCTTGATAGCATCACGCAGTTCCCGTACTGCTAATGACCAGTGGGATTGTTTACTATATTCCAACGCTCGCTGATAGTGACGTTGAGCATAATTGATGACGGATGATTTGATATTTTGTGTTTTGTCGAATGTGGCTACAACTGGTTGTTTAACTTCAGTTACTACAGCATGATATGGTTCAGGTGTGGTGGTAAATGAGTGGTTTGATTGTAAGTACAAGTAGGCTAAATTCAATTCATTTAACTTTTGGATCATCCAATAGGATTGAGTTAATGATTGATATTGAACTGTGGTGTAAGAGGCGATCGCGTTTTCATAAAATGACTGGGCTTCTGGGATAGACATACCCATGAGTTGTCTAACTAAAGGATTCTGCTCAGATGTAGCATTTTTTCCCCAAGTAATTGCTTGTAAACGCAAAGTGGCAATAATCTCAGCACGCTTTTTTATATTTTTCAATTCAGCATAAGCTGGGTTAATTAAGCGCGTAAATATGGCTGTGGCTAATGTCTTATCTACGTTGCTGCTGTTGGTGTAGTTATCAGGATGTAACAGCTTTACTAAGACATGATAACGCCGAAGAATACTACGTTCATCTGCTGTCACAGCAATTCCTAACACAGCGTAGGGATCTGTTAGTTGCTGAAGCAATTCTGGAGGTAGAGCAGTCTGTGGCATCGTTGTAGCTTGGCAGATGAGAATTTTAAGATAGCATTGGGGATTGGGTAGTGTGTACTAGGGATATGAGAATCAATACAATAGATTTATATTTGCTTGTGGATATAAATTTTTGTCATGCTGTATTGATCTGAGTGCTTTGTTAATATGACTGTCTGATGGTCACAATTGCGGTAGTCGTCAATTAATCAAGGATATGTTAATTAAGCGTAAAAGTAGAAGTGTGGCGGCTATTCTAGCTTTTGCTGGAACGGTCAGTATTTCTGGATTACATAAGTTTTACTTGGGACAACCACTTTGGGGTTTGTTGTATCTTTTACTATCGTGGACACCTATTCCCAAAGTTGCTAGTGCCATTGAGGGAGTTTGGTATTTAGCTCAAGATGAGGAAGCTTTTGATCGCAACTTTAATTTTGGTAAGTCAGCCGTGAAAACTTCACATACTTTGGGTAATCAAGTAGGAGCGATCGCTGATGCTTTACGCGAGTTAGATACTTTACGTCAAGATGGGTTGATTTCTGAGTATGAGTTTGAGCAAAAACGCCGCCAGCTACTTGACCAAATATCTTGATTAGGGAATTGGGGAGACACTGCGTTGGGGAGACACTGCGTTGGGCGGCATTGCCGACTTGTAGCAAGTGTCGTCGGGCAATACCCGACTTGTAGCAGCTGCCGTCATTGGGCATAGGGAGAGACAAGGTAGAGAGTAACTATTGACCAATAACTAATGACTATTAACGACAATGAATCAATGGCTACCGTGGAATTCTAAGTTACAAAGGCTGAAGGCTAAACTGCTCAATGACCCATATTATCGGCTACAGTCTGGGGAGGAAATCCAGATAGCTGCTCAATTAGGTATCCGCATTGATGCTAATCAAGCTACTGTTGATGATTGGCTACGCTTACCGGGTTTATCGATTCATCAGGCACGATCGCTGGTAGAACTTTCTCGTTCTGGTGTTAAATTTTACTGCATTGAAGATATTGCTGCGGCTTTAGGAATGCCAGTAACACGGCTAGAACCATTAAATTCTTTATTAAATTTTAGCTATTATGATCACGGCTCTCTACTTAATCCTACTGCTATGGTTAGCCCCAACACTGCATCAGTAGAAGAGTTAGCCCAACTCCCATTCATGGATATGTCACTGGCTGAAGCTATTGTAAAAAATCGCCTCTCATCTGGAGCTTACCGCAATTTAGCCGATTTTCAGCGCAGATTAGAATTATCTGGGGAAGCGATCGCGCAATTGATGTATTTTTTGAGGTTTTAGGAGAGGCTAGAGATTGGCGAATAGGATGATTCTATCTAGCCTCTAACCTTCTAAATCATTCCCACTCGTTCAGGTGGCCAAAAACGAAATACAGCTCTACCAATGATATTTTCTTGCGGTAAAAAGCCCCAGTAGCGAGAATCATTACTATTGTTGCGGTTGTCTCCCATGACGAAAAATTGGTCTTTAGGAACTTTCACCGGGGGGAATGGCTGATTGGGGGGTTCAGCGATATAGTCTTCTGCTAATGGTTGTCCATTGAGGTAGACTTTACCATTGGCAACGCTAATTATTTCCCCAGGAATACCAATTACCCGCTTAATGAAAGCTTGGTCTTTTGGGTATCCCCGTTTTTGCAATTCTGCTGGTGGCTGAAAAACAACGATATCCCCGGATGTCGGTGGATGAAACCGATAAGAGACTTTTTCCACCACTAGGCGATCGCCTTCATATAAAGTAGGAAACATTGACTCGGAAGGTATGTAACGAGGTTCGGCAATAAAAGTCCGAATCAATAGTGCTAGAACTAGAGCGATCGCAATTAGAGTAAAATTTTCCTGCCAACCACGCCATGCTTTTGATGATGCAGTAGTTTCTTTCGGATTATTTTCCTGAGAATTCATAGAATTTTTCAGCCAGTTGAACAATTATAAATTCCTTATTTTGATGCCAAATCTGTGCCTGTAAGCAAGTTATTTTGTTAACTAAACTGACAAACACTAATTCATAATACGGCTATCTCACATATTATTACTAAGCAAAAACACTCGTGGGAAAGTAGAAATGAGTTAGCGATCGCATAGTTTAGATGTAGAGGAACGATGGCTGGGCTGGGTTTCACTTTTACTTTGTTAATTTCACATGCAGGATGAATAGACGCTACAAACGTACACTATCAATACCACGATTTTATTAGTATCAACAGTAGGAGATTTTGCTGTTGAATTTATAGATTTGTTTTGCGGAATTAAATCTTGACCAAGCCTGACACAAGCTAGCTATTGATGAGAAGATCTCCCAAACAAATATGAAAAGCTAATTCCCTTATACGCCACTCATAACTCTCTTTTTTTAAGAAAGTTTGTGTGCAACTGAAAGGATAAACTTCAAATCACAAAAAAGGACAAAAATTACTTCTTTTTCAAATGGAGCTAAGCGGATTCGAACCGCTGACCCCTTCAATGCCATTGAAGTGCTCTACCAACTGAGCTATAACCCCTTACTTTGCGTTATATATTATGTCTTAATAGTAAGTGTATTGTCAAGTATTAACCTTTGTTGATGCAGCTTTAATATAATTAGTAGTTCACCTGTAACAAGTAACTCATGCAATGCCCCATCAAAAAATAGACCACCAACATAGCGGCAGCAGCGAGAGCAACTAGTGTTCCTGCTAGCATTAGGGAAAATTCTTTATTCTCTACCGCCTTCTCCATCAGGTGTAGTGACCAGGCTACCAGAGCCACATCAAAAAGCAAAATAGGAATCAACATATTTCTTAATATTATTTAATATTTGTAAATTAATCCTAACACCCTTTTGGAGAACTGTCTTGAGAGGAAAGGCAATGTGACTCAATCTATATAATGGCTTTAGAATTAAGCATACAAACGTACTGGTACATGGCGATCGCTTAAATAATTCTTGATCTCAGCTACGCTTAACTGTCCGTAATGCAGCAGGGAAGCCAATAAAGCTGCTTCGGCTCTGCCTTCGGTGAGTGCGGTGTAGATATGTTCACAGTTACCTGCACCACCAGAAGCAATTACTGGGATTTCTACAGCCTCAGCAATTGCTTGCGTTAACTCAATGTCATAACCGGCTTGAGTACCATCAGCATCCATACTTGTAACTAACAGTTCTCCTGCACCACGTTGTTCGACTTCTTTAGCCCAAAGTAGGGCATCTAAACCAGTATTTTTCCTGCCTCCACGCACATACACATCCCAGCCAGGATTTTGCGGGTCAACTCTGCGCCTAGCATCAATAGCAACAACTATGCACTGATTACCGAAGCGATCGCTTGCCCGATTGATCAAGTCAGGATCACGTACTGCCGCAGAGTTAATACTAACCTTGTCTGCCCCAGCTCGTAACAAAGCTTTAACATTTTCTAAGGATTGGATACCACCACCCACAGTCAAGGGAATAAAGACCTGTTCAGCCGTTCGGTAAACCACATCGATGATAGTATCTCGGTCTTCATGAGTAGCTGTAATATCTAGAAATACTAACTCATCCGCCCCAGCATCGTTGTAAACCTTTGCCAGTTCTACCGGATCGCCTGCATCCTTGAGGTCAACAAAGTTAACTCCTTTAACAACCCGCCCCGCCTTGACATCTAAACAGGGTAAGATTCTCTTAGATAACATAATTATTTTTAACTCCTGGGTAATTGTCCGGAATTTAAATTGTAAATTGACGTGGGTATTTCCCGCCGAAAATCTTCGCAAGCTTATCTATAAGCAGTATTACGGCGGAAATCGCAGCTCAAACAAAAGTAAAAGTAAGGTTGCAAGCTGAATTATGGCGATCATCTCCTCGAAAAAACAGCCTCCAGAACCCAATGGACAACCACAACAGCGTCGGGAGTCCGCAAAAACAGCCCCCAAAGAGAATATTTTGCAACCTGAAGCTGCCATTGATGAACAAGGTAAACAAGAAGAGAGTATCAGACCGCAAAAATTTGCCGACTACATTGGACAAAAAGACCTCAAGGATGTTCTAGAGATTGCCATCAAAGCAGCCAAGTCGCGGGGTGAAGTTTTGGATCACTTGCTACTGTATGGCCCTCCCGGATTAGGTAAAACAACAATGGCAATGATATTAGCATCGGAGATGGGAGTCAACTATAAAATCACCAGTGCGCCAGCTTTAGAAAGACCTAGGGATATTGTGGGGTTATTAGTCAACCTGAAACCAGGAGATATCTTATTTATTGATGAAATTCATCGTCTCTCGCGGATGACGGAAGAAATTTTATATCCGGCAATGGAAGATTATCGGCTCGATATTACCGTCGGTAAAGGTTCTAGTGCCAGAATTCGGAGTTTACCTTTGTCCAAATTTACCTTAGTGGGAGCTACAACCCGTGTCGGGGCTTTGACTTCACCACTGCGCGATCGCTTCGGTTTAATTCAAAAACTGCGCTTTTATGAAGTTGACGAACTCAGCAAAATTGTGATGCGGAGTTCAAATTTACTGCAAACTAATGTTACCGATGATGGAGCGAGCGAAATTGCCCGTCGTTCACGAGGAACACCACGGATAGCAAATCGCTTACTCAAACGTGTCCGAGATTATGCGGAAGTCAAATCTTGTACAGAAATCAACCAAAGCGTCGCAGCCGAAGCTCTACAGCTATTTCAGGTAGACCCATGCGGTTTAGATTGGACAGACCGCCGGATGCTGAGTGTGATTATTGAACAGTTTAATGGGGGGCCAGTAGGTTTAGAAACCATTGCAGCTGCTACCGGGGAAGATACCCAAACCATTGAAGAAGTGTATGAACCCTATCTCATGCAGATTGGTTACTTAAGCCGGACTCCCCGTGGACGAACAGCCACAAAAGCTGCATACAAGCACATGGGATTTACGCCGCCCAATGAGCAAATGTCATTGTTATAAGGCAAAAGAAAAGAATTTTGTGCCTTTTTCCTTTTGACTTTCTAGTCCCCACGTTGATTAATACAACTAAAGCGAGATGATGATTAAGTTAATTAGTATAGTTCTCAGTCTATTCCTGGTGTTGGGCTGGGGTACACCAGTTATGGCACAAACCCAAGCGGCTACAGTCACTCAAGAACAATTAGCACAGGGCGATGAGTGGGCAAATCAAGCTTTTGCTGCTACGAATAAAGGTGATTTTGCTACGGCGGAAAGGTATTGGACAAAGATTATTGAGAACTTCCCGACGAATGCAGGTGCATGGAGTAATCGGGGAAATTCACGAGTGAGTCAGAATAAGCTAGAAGCCGCACTAGCTGATTACAACAAAGCAGTAGAATTAGCTCCGAATGTTACAGATCCTTATCTAAATCGTGGTACAGCTTTAGAAGGTTTGGGAAAATGGGAAGATGCGATCGCCGATTATAATCATGTCCTAAAACTCGACCCTCAAGATGCAATGGCGTATAACAATCGCGGTAATGCCAAAGCAGGTTTAGGAAAATGGGAAGATGCGATCGCCGATTATCAAAAATCCTTTGAAATTGCACCCAACTTTGCTTTTGCCCGTGCTAACTATGCCTTAGCTCTCTATGAAACTGGGCAGAAAGACCAAGCTATCCGTGAAATGCGGAATATTACCCGCAAATACCCCAATTTTGCTGATGTGCGTGCGGCTTTGACTGCGGCTTATTGGGTGAATGGTAAACAAGGTGAAGCCGAAAGTAATTGGGTAGCAGCCTATGGATTGGATAGCCGTTATAAAGATATGAACTGGGTGAAAAATATTCGTCGCTGGCCTCCTAGCATGGCCGCAGCTTTGGATAAATTCTTAAAAATTCAGTAAGCCTGGGCTTGTGATTTTATGAATACTGTCATTACACCAGACAGAATCGATCTACCTCCTGGCGCAGTCATAAAACTTTTGGGCAACTGGCAAGATTACCAAAGTATGCTTCTGGTGCTGGGCGATCGCGCCATCCCCCGCATTAAATACCGACCTGGGGAGATTTTGTTGATGGCCCCGCTACCAGAACATGGAAGAGATGCCAGCTTGATAGGATTGGTTGCAATAACTTTTCTTGATCATTTCAACCGGATCTATGACTCATTTACACCTATCACAATGAGTTTACCGGAGATCAGTGGTATTGAACCTGATTATTGCTTTTACATTGAAAACTGGCAGGGAGTTTAGGGAAAAAGCCGTATCGACTGGCGCAATGACCCTCCATCAGATTTGGCCATTGAAGTCGATGTCACTAGCTATACTGATATTAATGATTATCTCCCCTATAAAGTACCAGAAGTTTGGCTACTCAGAAACAAACAGTTGTGGGTTTATCGGTTACAGGATGGAGCTTATATACTGGGAGAAAGTAAGTATTTTCCCAACATTATAGGAATTGTGCAGCAATGCTTGCACATCGCCAGTGAACAAACAACCAGTGAGGCAATTAGGTGGTTGAGGAACTTCTTGATTACCAATGAATCATGAGAACGGAAAATCAAAGCCTCAGCATTGGGAATGGGATATAAACTGGGGGTAATTAACCTATGCCTTATGCCCCATTCCCAAGTCTAAAGTCTGTTAATAAATCCTGTGTGTTAACTATTCAAACTTCCGCTGGGTGATATTCTTGCTGTCTTTCCACAAAGGTTTGCACACGGAAACGATAATCTCTGACTGTCTCATCTACCCAGTCGCGTTCGTTACTGTTAGCATACAAGTGTACTAACGGTTCACTAGCATCTGGTAATACTAGTAACCAACTATCATCAAAAGGTTGACGAATTTTCACACCATCGATGAGTTCGAGGTTTTGGGCAGGGTGAGTTTCCACTAAGTAACGCATCAATGCACCCTTAGCTGACCAAGGACAGCGAATAGTGTGGGCTTTATGGATGACACGGGGTAATTCTGCTCGTACAGTAGCCAGCGATCGCTCCTGAATCGTCAGCATTTCAATAATCTTGGCAATGCAGAACATGGAATCAAAGCCTGGATGCAACTGCGGGAAGATGAAACCAGTATCGCCGCTACCTCCCAACACGACGTTAGAGTTTTTCTGGCAGGCTTCCATCAAAGCTGTAGCATTAGCTTTGGTACGAATTACCCGGCCATCATGACGACGCGCCACTTGTTCCACTGCACTCGATGAATGCACAGGCACAACTACCGTCCCTCTGGGGTTAGAGGTGAGAATCATGTCTACCATCAGTGCGGTTAACAATTCACCGCGAATGGGGAAACCGGACTCATCAACTAAGATGAGTTGTTCACCGTTGGCTGATACCTGCACACCAAAATTAGCTTTCAAGGCTTCCACTACATGACCCAACTGAGTTAATAGTGCTTCACGGTCAGTAGTAGATACGGCGTTTTTATTCAAACTGGCGTTGAGAACAACAGCATCAGCCCCAAATTTATCTAACATTTGGGGTAAAACGGCCCCAGACACCGCATACACGTAATCAATCACCACTTTAGCCCGACTGTTGCGGAGGGTGGAAACGTGTAATAGTTTCTCAAAAGCTGTGCAGTAAAGGTCTATGACTTGGCTGGGGTAAGCAACATCCCCAATTTCATGGCTAAGGGCGCGGCGCATATCTTCTTTAAAGAAAGCCCCCTCAATTTTCTTTTCTTGGGCTTTGGAGATATTAATCCCCTTAGCATCCATGAATTCTATCAGGATGTAATCTGGGCGATCAGGGTGTACCCGGACATGAATCCCACCAGCAATTTTCATCGTGGGGATGACTGTCCGTGCAATGGGAATGGCTGTAGAATCAAGGTTCTGCACATCTACACCCACCGACATCAATCCCGCAATTAATGACCTAGTAACCATGCGGGAAACGTTGCGTTGATCACGGGAGACAGCTACTTTAGATTTTGGTTTTAAGGTAGAACCGTAAGCCGCCCCCAACTTGACGGCAAATTCTGGGGTGATGTCGATATTTGCTAGTCCTTGTACACCACGTTGCCCAAATAAATTTCGTTGGGCAGTGTTACCCCAAATCAGGTTAATATTCAAAATCGCGCCTGATTCAATTTTTTTACTTGGCCAAACCCTGACACCGGGACTAATTTGGGCTTCTTCACCAATGGTAGACAAAGAACCAACCACAGCTGCCTCTAAGACATGGGCGCGGCGGTCTACACGCGTTCCACGGGAAATTACACAGGCACTTAATTGCGCTTCGTCCCCGATAATTGCCCCATTCCAAATAATTGGACGCTTGAGATTGGCATCAGATCCAACAGTTACATTATCCCCAATGATAGTTCCGGCTTCAATTTGGACTCTAGCACCAATACGGCAGTTACTCCCAATCATCGCTGGGGTTTCGATATGGGCTGAGGGGTCAATGTAGGTGTTTTGTCCTACCCACAAACCAGAGGTTTCTTCTCTGTAGGCAAAATCAAGTTTTACTTTCTGTTCTAAAGCGTCATATTGCGCTTCCCGATAGGCATCTAAGTGGCCGACATCACACCAGTAGCCTTGGGCGATGTAACCGTACATTGGTTCATCTTTGGCTAGGAGTAAGGGGAATAAATCTTTAGAAAAGTCGCATTCCGTGTGGTCTGGCAGATATTCTAAAACTTCGGGTTCAAGAATATAAGTCCCAGTGTTAACAGTATCTGAGAAAATTTCACTGGTCGAGGGTTTTTCTAAAAAGCGTTTAATTTTACCTTCACCATCAGTAATTACTACCCCAAATTCAATCGGGTTAGGAACTCTTGTTAAAATTAAAGTGGCTTTTGATTGTTTTTGTTTATGAAAGGCGATCGCTGCTGTTAAATCAAAATCTGTAATACTATCACCACTAATTACTAAGAAAGTTTCATCCAACAGTTCCGCAATGTTTTTTACACAACCTGCTGTCCCCAAAGGTTGGTCTTCTTCTACGGCGTAGGTCATTTGTACGCCAAAATCGCTGCCATCCTGAAAATAATCTCGCAAAACATCAGGTAAATAATGCAATGTTGCGATTACTTCCGTGATTTGATGTCTTTTGAGTAAATTGATAATATGTTCAGCAATTGGTCGATTGAGAATCGGCACCATCGGTTTTGGTAAATCGCAAGTTAACGGGCGAAGTCGCGTTCCTGAACCGCCTGCCATCAGCACTGCACGCATAAATCCTCCTTAACTTTTTACAGCTATTAGCTGCTTTCAAACCTGTGAGAGTATATTGTGTTGTTCTCAGTTTCCTACAAACACTAATTGTTGAGGAACTTCCGCCAGAGACATCTAGCAGGGAATAAGTATAAGTGCTGATTGCATGAGGTTGGCGATGCCTGTGGCGGGCTATGCCTACGCAAGAAAACCACCCTCATGCAACACTTGCTACGAAGAAATGTTCCTACTGCTTAGGTTTAATTATGTTAGCTACCAGCTGCTTGTGAAGCAACCAGGAAGAAGGAAAAAGTAATATTGAATTTTCAGAATACTCTGTATATCTTTTATACCTGAATTTGTCTCATTTTTGTGAGGATGGACAGAAAGTAAAAAGGTCAAAGTCCAGAAAACATCATCTTTTGACTTTTAACTTTATTTGGACGCAATGCCCCATGCTATTTTCGCAGTGAAACTTGTTCCAATAGAACTGCCTTCTGCATTAGATATAGAATATTTACATAATGTAGACAGCTTTATCTTGAGTTTATTCCCTAACTAACGGAGTGGATGGCAATGAGTAAGTTAATTATTTTGGGTTTAATTGTGGTTTATGTGGGTGGGGTCTGGAAGTTTTGGAATGGTTTCACAAGAACTAATTTTAATCAATCCTTGCCCAATCGTATTAGTTTAGCTTTGCTATGGCCTGTGTTATTTATTGCCAATAAATCCTATCGTAGTAACTTCAGAAAAGCTCTGAAGGGTTAGATTATACGCGTGACAATTTTTCATATTGCCAAACTCCATTTTCTTCAAGAAAATGGAGTTTTAAATTTTTAGTTTTCTGGGTAATGTTATCTAAAAAATATAAAAATTAAGACTGCCAAGTAGTAAACTTGGCAGTCTTAATTTTGTGTATATTCTATCAGTTTAGGCAGAATCAACACTCAACTTTGTGTTGATTCATGGCAAAATTATCTTCTTCTGTTGTTGCGCCAAATATGAACAGCTGTACCTGAAGCTGCACCATTAACGGCATTATTTAGTGGTCTGTTACATCTACCTCTACCACCAATCACTACTCCAGTCAATGTACTAGCACCAGCACCTACTAAGGCATCTTGAGCTACATTACGATTTCTGGGATTTCTTCTTAAACCATTAGCACCATTAACTGCCGCACCAGCTACTGCACCCTTAGCGGCATTTCTTAATACATTACATCCGGTGAGAAGTCCGGTAACTGCACCAGCACCAGCACCGACTAGACTATCTTCTACAACTCTTCTATCAGCAGCAGCAGGTTGCGCTGGTAGCAAAGTGATACTGGCTAAACTTGCAGCCATGAAGCTGGGAAGAAATGCGCGTTTGAGGATTTTTTTCATAAGTTTCACCTTGTGAATACATCTACAGTTAAAGCAAAATAACGATTTTTGCGATTGCAGATGTAGTAGATGTTGCTATTGTGAATTTAGACAACTGTGACTATTTTAATGTAGTCACTATATACCATCATGGCATTAACAAAATAGCAAGTTCATCTACTAGAAGCCGGATTTTTTAATATTTGTTTAAAGAATATTCTTTAACCATTTTAAGCGGATATTAATACAGATTAAGGTGTTGTAGGGTTTGAGTAATCCTTAATTCTTATACCCTTTATTAAAAGTCAAGATTTAAAGTGAAATAATTTCACTGAGTGGACAATCATAAAACTGGCACATAAGAGCATTTTTTATGTGCCGTTCTCACAATTAATAGTGGTTTTAAAAAGCTTGAATCCACTCTTTCACAGAATATTCAGTCCAAATCCCATTTTGCCAGTAGGGGTCATTTTCAATTAACTGGCGCACAGTGACTTCATCTTCAGCTTCGTAAATACCAAAAACTTTTGTGACATCTTGAGTAGGGCCAATTGTAACTAGCACGCCAGATTCTTTTTGTTTAGCTAAACCGTCTAAATGTGCTTGACGGTAAGGTGCGCGTTTTTCCAGAACGTCTTCGCAGTAAGAACCCCACATCACATATTTAGGCATGATGACTTTGAAATTGATTAACTACCTGTTGTCATCTTAGGAGAAAATGGCATTTGGACAGACAAGCTATCTTTCTACGTATTAATTTTCGTTGGTCTTAGCCATGCAAAAACCTGCGTAACAGTTAAATTTAGCTTTAAAAATTTTGGTACAGGTAATACTTCATCGCCAGCCATCTCTATAGGTTGCTGTCCCGGTAAAAAGACTAAAACCAAGCGTTCATCTGGATCAATTAACCAGCCTAGGTGAGTACCATGTTTTAAACAGTGGAGAATATTTGTAATTACCTTGGTTGTATTCTGTTCTGGGGAAAGAATTTCAATTGTCCAATCAGGATAAATTCCAAAGGTATTTTCAATTTCCCCATTCACATCAAAGGGAATCCGTTCCCAAGAAAATACGCTAACGTCTGGAACTATCGAACGTCCACCAAAAGTGCAGCGTAATTCTGGGAAAGCTAAGGCAATTTCTTGTTCTTCAGCAATGTTGTTAACTGCGTTACAAAGTTTTAGTTGTAGGCGGGAGTGTTTGCCTTGTGGCATTGGTTTTTGGTAGATATGACCGTCGATAAATTCACTAGCAGGTTTGGTTTCTGGTAGTTTAAGGAACTCTGCTAATGAAATTGATTTGTGCAGCGTGGTTGACATAGCTGTGCAAATGCCGTATTTAGTTGAAATCTTAGCATTTTTAAGTTTTGGATTTTGGGGAGCGTGCTGAAATATCTGTTTTACTAATTAACAAGAAGTTGATAAGTTTTACTTAAGCTGTCGTAATGACAGAACTTGGTGATGTGATGACAACTTATTGTGTCGTCATGACGGGACTTAGTGATCTAACGAGACAAATTAGTGAGCTAAGGTTTGGAGGATGAGGAAAAAAAGGGTAAGAAGTAACGCTGTGTTTAACTGTCTCTCGAACCTAACCCCCAACCCCTTCCCTACAAGGGAAGGGGAGCAAGAATCAAAGTCTCTCTCCTTGCAGAGGAGCCAGTGCGTTGGGCGGCTTTGCCGACTTGTAGCAATTGGCGTGAGAGGTTTGGAGAGGGGTTGTACTTTTAACTTCTGAGGTTAACGCCGAATTTCTCAACTAACGCTTCACGCACTTTGTTGTGGACTGGTTCGACTTCATTATCGGTGAGGGTACGATCGCTCGCCCGATATACTAAACGAAAGGCTAAACTACGCTGTCCTTGGGGGACGTTTTCGCCGCGATATTCGTCAAACAGTTCTACAGATTCTAGTAAGCCTTTACCAGCTTTATTAATTGCTTTTTCTAGTTCGGCGACGGAGACTTTGACTGGGGCAAAGAAAGCGATATCGCGATCGCTGGCTGGGTAGGTAGAATATGCTTGGAATGGTGGAACAAGAATTTCATCCTGGTCTACAGCATCTAATAGCACATTTAAATCTAACTGGAATAGGTAAACCGACTCTGGTAAACCTTGATCACGGCGGATTTGGGGATGGACTTGTCCAAAAAGACCCAAACTATTACCTCTAATCCATAACGAGGCAGTGCGGCCTGGGTGGAGGCGTTCATCACGGCAATCGGGCTGATATTCTACTTGTAGACCTAGTTGCTGGAAAACGCTCTCTAAAATGCCTTTAGCTTCAAACCAGGTCATGGGTTGTTCCCGTCCGCCTTTTGACCATTTACCTAGGGTTCTATCTCCTCCCATGATGCCAGCGATCGCATCTTTTTCCAATAAACCCCCTTCTTCTTGCCAGAAAATCCGCCCAATTTCAAAACCATTGAGAGAACCGTTACCTTGTTCCAGGTTGTATTGAAATGCGTCGATTAACCCTGAGAGTAAATCAGTACGCAAGGCTGAATATTCAGTAAATAAGGGGTTAGTTAAAACGATTTGTCTACTGTTCCCAGGCTTGACTAAGGAATACTGTATTAACTCAGTTAAACCTTCTGCCCGCAACGCTGCGCGTAATTTACGGACTAATTCTTGGTCTAAAGGTAAATAACCAGCTTCCGCTTTATCTGGTAAGGTGTCACAGAAATTATCGTAACCGTAGAGACGGGCAATTTCTTCAATTAAATCAATTTCCCGTTCTAAGTCACGGTAACGATAGGGTGGAACAGTCACATTCCAAACTTTTTCTTCTGTCGCAGTTAACTGACAACCCAAAGCCGTGAGGATGCTTTCTACATCGTCTGCTTCTAGTTCCCCTGTGTCCTCACCTACAATCACTGGCCCTAGCACTTCATTTACTCGGTCTAAACGCAATGAAATTGAACGACTCCAGGTAGAGGGATCAGGACGGGTATCAGCAATTTCTTGGTGAAGGATGACACCAGAAGTCAATTCTGCAATTAGGGACAAAGCGCGACGACAAGCTACTTCCAACTCTGCACGGTTGACACCGCGTTCATATCTCCCCGAAGCTTCACTTCTTAAACCCACGCTGCGGGAAGAACGACGAATGGCGACGGAATCAAATAATGCTGCTTCTAAAACTAGGCTTTGTGTACCGTCATGGACTTCTGTTTCTTCACCACCCATCACCCCTGCTAAAGCCACGGGTGTATTATTCGCAGTGATTAATAAATTTTGGGTGGTTAAATTGCGAGTTTGTCCATCTAGAGTTTTAAGAGTTTCTCCAGCGTTAGCAAAGCGCACACCGATGCTGAGATTTTCACTACCAGCGACGGACTTTAAACGGTCTTGATCAAAAGCGTGTAATGGTTGTCCCCATTCCAACAATACATAGTTGGTAATATCTACCACATTATTAATAGGACGTACTCCCGCCGACCGTAAGCGTTGTTGTAGCCATTCTGGGGAAGGAGCAATTTTTACATTGTCAATTACTGTTCCCATATAAGCCGGACAAGCTTGGGTATCGGCGATTTTTAAACTTAATGCTCCTGCATTTTGGGATAGGGATATTTCCCCAGGTGTGGGAATACTCAATGCTGCATTAGTCAAAGCGGCTACTTCCCGCGCTATCCCCACCATACTTAAGGCATCTGCACGATTAGCAGTAGCGGTGACATCTAAAATTACGTCATCCAAACCCAACAACGGCCGCACATCACTACCCAAGGCTAGGTTTTCTGCAGTGAAAATATGAATTCCGTCTACATCGGTGGGTAAACCAAGTTCTTTTAAAGAACAAATCATTCCCTGAGATGGGACACCGCGCAGTTTGGCAGGTTTGATTTTTAAATCGATATTGGGTAAATAAGTTCCTGTCGTCGCCACTGGAACATAGATATCAGCCCGGACATTAGACGCACCACAGACAATATTTAAAGTTTCCGCCGCTCCGACATCGACTTGGCAAACACTCAACTTATCAGCGTTGGGGTGGGGTTGACGCTCAAGCACTCTTCCCACTACAACGCCGTCTGCCCATGTGCGCCGGTCTTCAATGTCTTCGACTTCAAACCCTGCCATTGTCAAGGTTTCTGCCAGTTCTTCGTGGCTTAATTTTATCTCTACCAGTTCCCGCAGCCAATTCAGAGATATACGCATGGAGTGTGCTTGTTTTCAGGTTCGTCTTTTAATCTAATGTTAGGTTGCCCCTCTGGTTTTGAGGTTTTCCCGTTCACCATCCTACTACGTTGGTTGTCAGGAAGCAGTCTTGATGAAACCGGGCGATCGCTATTTTGCATTTTATAGTTTTGTGGGCTGTTAATCTTTCACAGTCAAGACAAGACGATGTGCAACAGATGAGGTATGTTATTCACGAACAACCTAGATGTTCAGCCCTAGATTGACGGATATCTATGTGCGATCGCCATTTAAAATCACAACATCCCGACGCATTCCCAAACTTAGACAAGCACGATCTCCCAACGATAATCTCGACGGCTATTGCTGCATCCTGCAAAGAAAAAGGAGCGATAGTCAGTCCCAAAACCTCTAAATCTTCTCCCATTTTTGATATCGAAGTGATAAAGCATTGAAGCATTCTCTATGAAGTTGCACCAAATAAATGATGTAGAGACGTTGCATGCAATGTCTCTACAGTGCTTCATTAAGAAACGGTATAACTTAGTAATTTGTAACTCGTAATTGATTTTCTACAAAGAAGAATTTTACTAAGTAATAAAAGGTTAACTATCCTAGCCAAAAATTGTCTGTAATGCTACGCTGTGACTGAAATTGTACATATCAACAAATATGTATAAATTTCAGAGTTAACTTAATCATTGACTCAGTTAATTAAGTAAAATAATGTAAACTTTTTTGTCAATCTGCATACAATACCGAATTAGCTCCGATAACTGAATCGTATAACTGAAGTTGGTTGTCTAATCCAAATTAATTAGGCTTTAGTTTCAATTAAAGTCACACACAACTGATTCAAATAACCTCTTTCTCAACCTCTCCCCCAAAGGAATAGGAAATTTGATTATTACTACCTTTCCCTAAAATGTAAAGTTTTAGTGGTTAGGTTTGATTGCAAGTTGCACACGAAAACCAATTATTAACAACACCATCTTTGTTAAATTTTCTGGAACGGCTACGGTCGCTTTTGAATTGCAATACTAGCAGTTAAAAATCCTGCTACATCGTCAAAAATTCTCATCAAATTAGTTTTTACCTGCATCTGCAATCCAGATACAGCGTATATTTTCATATCCATAATTGCTAAGGGTGAATATAATGACTCGTTTATCCAGCCCGATTGAAAACTTAAAAAATCACTATAAAGTTGTAGTTATTGGTTCTGGTTATGGTGGTAGTATTGCCGCATCGCGTTTAGCACGAGCCGGACAGCAAGTGTGTATTTTAGAGCGAGGGAAAGAATTTCAACCTGGTGAATATCCCAACACTCAAACCAAAGCACTGGCAGAAATGCAGGTGGATTTGCCGCAACATCATCTAGGTTCGTGTACAGGTTTGTACGACTTTCATGTAAATAAAGACATTAATGTATTTGTTGGTTGTGGACTGGGCGGAACATCTTTAGTTAATGCCAATGTTTCATTACAAGCCGAACCGCGTGTGTTTGAAGATCTACGCTGGCCGAAGGAATTACGTGAGGATGTCGGAACTTTATTAGCAGAAGGTTATCGTCGTGCAGAGGAAATGCTCAAACCTACTCCCTATCCTGAAAGTTTTCCGCCTCTGGCCAAATTGCAAGCTTTAGAGAAGTCTTCTAAATACTTGAACGAAAAATTTTATCGTCCCCCCATCAATGTCACCTTCCAAGATGGGGTGAATCATGTCGGTGTGGAACAAAAAGAATGTAATCTCTGCGGTGATTGCGTTTCTGGTTGTAATAACAAAGCCAAAAACACCGTGTTGATGAATTACCTACCGGATGCCAAAAACCACGGCGCGGAAATCTATACACAAGTTTCTGTACGGCGAGTTGAACGTCAGGGAAATCGCTGGCTAGTCCACTACCAATTATTAAACGCTGGACAAGAAAACTTTAACGCCCCGACCATGTTCGTCAGTGCGGATATTGTGATTTTGGCAGCGGGGACATTGGGATCTACAGAAATTTTACTGCGATCGCAAGCTGCTGGTTTAGCTGTATCTCAAAAACTGGGGCATAACTTTACGGGAAATGGTGATGTCCTAGCCTTCGGCTATAACACCGAACAAGTAGTTAACGGCATTGGTTTTGGCGATCGCCCAGCCAATACTGTAGAACCAGTAGGGCCATGTATCACTGGTATCATCGATATGCGGGGACAGCCCCAACTAGACAACGGCTTAGTGATTGAAGAAGGGTCAATTCCTGGCGGCATGGCGGCTATATTGCCCCAAACCTTTGCGGCGGCTGCCAAAATTTTAGGTAAAGATACTGACACTGGTTTAGGCGATCGCATCGAAGAAAAAATGCGCGAAGTCGAGAGTTTAACCCGTGGTGCTTACACAGGTGCAGTCCGCAATACTCAGACCTACTTAGTAATGACCCATGATGATGCAGCCGGACAAATGTACTTAGAAAATGACCGTCTCCGCATTAAATGGCAAGGTGTGGGAAGTCAACCCATTTTTCAACGAGTCAACAATCGCCTCACAGAAGCAACTGAACCGCTAGGTGGGACACAAATACCTAACCCTATTTGGTCTGATGTCTTTGGTCATGACTTAGTTACAGTCCATCCATTAGGAGGTTGTATCTTAGCTGAGGATGCAGAACACGGTGTTGTCAATCATAAAGGGCAAGTATTTGCTAGTAACCAAGGAACAACCGTCTATGAAAACTTATATGTGGCTGATGGTTCAATCGTTCCCCGGACATTAGGTGTAAATCCCCTACTGACAATCTCCGCCTTAGCTGAACGTTGCTGCACCCTCATTGCTCAAGACCGAAGTTGGACAATTAATTATGATTTCACCGCCCAACCCACAGTTATAGGTGACACTACCCGTCCTACCACAGTCGGCATTCAGTTCACCGAAACCATGCGTGGCTACTTTTCCACAGCCATCAAGGACAACGACTATCAGCGCGCATTCCAGCAAGGTAAACAAGACAACTCTCCCCTAGAGTTCACCGTCACAGTAATTGCTGATGACTTAGACAAACTACTCAACGACCCCGAACACCCAGGAAAGATAGTCGGTATAGTCAAAGCTCCCAATCTATCACCGGAAGCCTTAACTGTAACCAATAGCGACTTTAATTTGTTTGTTGTGCAACAAGGTCAAGAAAACACCAGACAAATGCGTTATCGCTTACACATGATGACGCAATCGGGACAACGTTATTACTTGAAAGGCTTCAAGCAAATTCACGATGATCCAGGATTTGATGTTTGGTCTGACACGACTACACTATTCATCACCGTTTATGAGGGTGACAGCGAGAATGATCCCATAGTCGGTCAAGGCATTCTCAAAATTCAGCCGATGGACTTCATCAAACAAATGACCACTATGAAAGTCACCAACGCTAGCGATATTGGAGAACGCTTGCAAGCGATAGATAAATTCAGCCGCTTCTTTGCTGGCACTTTAGCGGAAGTATACATTTAGTTGAAGGGGTATAGGGGTATAGGGGTGTAGGGGAAAATTTTATGCCCTATTTCCGATGCCCCATTTAAAAACATATGCAGATCGATTTTCATCACGGTGTTACTTACGTTGTCGCTAGGCTGGCGGGTTTTGAGCATGAAGCAGCTAGTATCATCGCTTACAGCGCACAATATGTAGATGATGCCACCAACGACGGCTTAATCCGGTTTGATAATGGAGCATTATTTCAACGTATGAGTTCTGCTCATAAAATGCTTGATTATCGCAACTTTGAGGAACTGGCAAATTACCGCGTTTGGATTCCGTTTCATTTTCTCCCCGGCAACGGCGGACTACCCGCAGGACAAGACCCCCAAGGGAACTTTATTGACAAGCTGATTTGTCGCCCTAACAGCTACGTAGCTCAAGAAATGGTGCGGGAATGTATAGAACAGCGTCACAGGCCTTATGCCTTACATCGCTTGGGAATTACCATGCACGTCTATGTTGATACCTGGGCGCATCAAGGTTTTGCTGGTGTGAATCATCAGGTAAACGAAGCGAAACAGCTAGTTGATGGTGACGGTAAACCCGATCGCAACCTCATAGAGCGTCTGCAAAATTACTTTATCAGTGAAGCCTTACCTTTGGGACATGGTTCTGTGCTGAGTAATCCCGATAAACCCTTTTTAAGCTGGGGTTACACCAACGGCCGGGGTGAAAAAATTACCAGAAACAATCCCCAAGATTTTTTAACAGCCGCAGATCATATGTGCCGAGCCATGCAGCGATATTTAGTAGGCAAGGCCGATGCAACTGTATCAGGATTACCAGCCGCAGATAAAAGCTTGATTGCCTCCATGCTCCAGAGTATCACCGATATCAAAGGAGGCGATCGCCATCAAAAATGGTTGCGAGCGATCGCAGATGGGAAATTTAGCTTTGGTGCAGCTGATGTGAGCTACATCGAAAAAGGTAGAGGCTCTTGGAAATACTTAGCTCTAGGTACAGACAGAGACAAAGATAAAGCCGACGAAAAATTTCTCTATCGTCCCAGTTTTTTAAACAGTAATTGGAAACTATTTCACGACGCTTTAGAGTCCCATCACTTTTATATCATTCACGACCTATTACCCAAGTATGGGATTTGTGTGGCTTGAGGATTGACTGGGAATTAATTGTTCTTCCGCTTCTTTTAAAAGAATTATGTAAAGATGAACACTAAAATTTATAACCAAACTTTACGAGAAAGGATAGTACCTTTTACTAGCAAAGACGGCTTTCAATGCAACTTAATCAATGTCAGGGGTGAAAAGCCTCCTTCTAAGCCACCTGTATTACTAGTGCATGGTGCAGGAGTCAGAGCCAATATTTTTCGCGCTCCTGTGGAAATTAATATAGTTGATTACTTAGTTGCTCATGGCTATGACGTATGGCTAGAAAACTGGCGTGCCAGTATTGACTTAAATCCCAATCATTGGACACTTGACCGCGCCGCAGTTAATGACCATCCGCAAGCGGTGCAAACAATTGTTGAAGAGACGGGTTATCAAGAAATCAAAGCCATCATCCATTGTCAAGGATCTACTAGTTTCATGATGTCTGTGGTGGCTGGCTTAGTCCCGCAGGTCAAAACCATTGTCAGCAATGCTGTTTCACTGCATCCGATTGTACCGTCATGGTCAGCTTTCAAAATCAATTTTGCAGTCCCCGCAGTCAATTTACTCACCGATCATTTAAACCCACAGTGGCAATTAGACTCACCAAGTCTAGCGGCAAAATTAATCTCTCTTTTCGTGGCTTCCACGCATCACGAATGTAATAATTCCGTCTGCAAACAAGTCAGCTTTACTTATGGGACGGGCTTTCCGGCATTGTGGGAACACGCCAACCTCAACGAAACTACCCATGAATGGCTCAAACAGGAATTTGCCTTTGTGCCACTGAGTTTTTTCCAACAGATGTCTCAGTGCATCAACCGTGGACATCTAATTTCTGTTGATAATTTCCCCGAATTACCGAAAAATTTTATTGCCCAACCGCCAAAAACCGATGCCCGGATTGCTTTTTTTGCAGGTAAATTAAACCGTTGTTTTCTCCCACAAAGTCAGGTAGAAACTTTTAAATATTTTGACTCTCTGCGTCCCAATTACCATGCTTTACACATTCTGCATGAATACAGTCATCTGGACATATTTATGGGTCAGAAGGCAGCCAAAGATGTGTTTCCTTTAATGCTTGCAGAACTAGAAAAAAACATTTAACAATTGCAAAATTATGATACCTCAACGTTTAAAACAACAAACAGGTCTTTATGCCTTAGTTGATGGCATACCCTTTCAGTTACCCGTCAATTCTGAACAGACACCAGCATTAATGGCGGTCTATACAATTAACGCCGATCGCGCCAAAGAATTGATGCCTGGAAAGGAAGTACACCCTCTGCGTGTTTGGAAGAATCAAGCCTTGTTAGTGATCACTGTGATTGATTATCGGATTACTGACATTGGTAAATATATCGAATTTAGTATTGCGATCGCCTGCACTCATGGTGCAAAACCAGCCCCGCCATTACTACCTGCTTTATTAATGCAACAATACGGCACAGGACAGTATGTATTGGATTTACCTGTCAGCACCGAAATTTCTGTCAAAGGTGGAAAAGGGATTTGGGGAATGCCCAAACACCAAGCTAACTTGGATTTTATCATTGGCGATCGCACCGTCAGCAGTCAATACGATTTAGATGGGCAACTCGTCATGAAAATTGAAGTTGCCAAACCTGCCAAAGCGTGGTTTCCCTTAAAGATGGGCGCAGCGAACTACTGTGCATTTCGTGGGATGTTGATGAAATCTTTGATCTATTTTCAAGGGAAATTGGGATTTTCCCTGTTTAAACCAGGTTCAGCCAAACTGACTATAGGTGATCATCCTCGCATCCAACCACTTAAGCACTTGGAGATTAGTCCCGACCCGATATTTACAGGCTTCTTCCCAGAAATCACAGGTATGCTAGATGACCATTTCGAGAGTTGGTTTCTTGGTTATGATACACCCCCCACACAACAACCAGAGGGTTTAGAAAGTGTCTTTAATTTAGGCTTAGGTCAAGAATGGCTACCACCGCCAAAAGCTTTGACTAAAGAGGAGCAAACAGAGATGGGTGTAGGGGTGTAGGGGTGTGGGGGTGTAAGGGTGTAGGGGAAGCAGAGGAGAATAATTATTGGCTTATTGTCTCTTAACTCTTAGCTCCTACCTCCTGTCGCTGACAGGTGTAGGTTTTTAATAGAGCAGTGAGTGATGGCTATCAAACCAACGACAGAATCATATTTTCATCCACCCCTACACCCCTACGCCCCTATACCCCTAAACCCTTACACCCCTAAACCCTTACACCCCTAAACCCTTACACCCCTAAACCCTTACACCTGTGAGACCGCCCGTCGGGCGTATTGATTTTCTGGTACTTGTTTCGCTTGTGTACTTTCAAACCAGGATACACCTATGAGCAACCTGCCGCATAAACCTTATGGCACTCCTGAATCAACATACTCAGGCAATAAACGCTCCCTGATTTTAGCTGGTGGAGGAATGCGCGTAGCTTACCAAGCCGGAGCTATCCGCGCCTTACTTGAATCGGGACTGTGTTTTAATCATGCCGATGGGACTTCCGGTGGGACGATGAATTTAGCTATGTTGCTATCTGGATTGTCACCGATTGAAATGTGCGATCGCTGGCGGACATTAAATGTCAAAGATTTTGTCTCTTTTATTCCCCCAGAAAAATACCTCAAAGCGTGGGATTTGTTATCGATGGGAGATGCAGACGGCATTATTGAGCGCGTTTTTCCCCACTTAGGTATAGATATCAGCAAAATCAATGCGGCGGAGGGAATGGAAGGGACATTTAATGTTTGCAACTTTACCCACAAAACAAATGAAGTCATTCCCCACGATCGCCTAGATTTAGATTTATTGGTTGCAGGGATTTCTCTGCCTATTTTTATGCCACCTGTACCCAAAGGTGATTATCTCTACATGGATTCCGTGTGGATTAAAGATGTCAACCTTATGGAAGCAGTGCGTCGGGGTGCAGATGAACTTTGGGTGTTGTGGTGCATTGGCAATAGCAGCGAGTATCAGACGGGGATTTTTAATCAATATGTTCACATGATGGAATTGAGTGCGAACGGCGCATTTTTTGAAGAGTGCGATCGCATTAATGAAATCAACCAAAGAATTTTGCAAGGAGAGAAAGTCTACGGACATACCCAACCCATCAAACTGCACTTGATTAAACCTGCCTATCCTTTACCTCTTGATACCGATTACTACTTGGGTAATATTGATGGTGCAACCTTGGTGGATATGGGTTACGCCGATGCTAAACAATACTTGCAAACCATGTCCCCCGCTGGATTGCCCTTGCAACCAGACATTACCCGAATGTACGACAATTTGCCAGGGCTGACTCTTCGTGAAAGGATGGCGGGTGGGTTTGTTTTAAATGAGACTGATCCAATTAAGGTTGCAACCCAGGGTAAAACGCATAATTCCCAACTCTCATTGCAATTGACAATTAACATTCGTGACTTAAAACGATTTCTGAGCGATACCAATTTTACGGCTAGTATTTTTGGTAACATCAGTTTTGCAGATTTTGGTGAACACATTCCACTCAAAAGAGGTGTATTTAACCTATTTGCTCATGATCATAATCCTGAATATAAATACATTACTTATGAACTTGCCTTTGAACATGGTAATCAAGATTACTACTTAGTAGGCAAGAAAGAACTACATGATGATCCAGGCTTTGATCTTTGGAAAGACATGACAAGCATCTATGTTTACTTACATCAAGGTACAGATAGCAACAGTCCTATCATCGGCGCAGGAACTTTAACTCTGGATGTGGGTGATGTCGCTAAGTGTATTTCCGGTTGGCGAATCACTAATGCCAAGTCACTAGCAGAGAAAGCTACACTCTTGGCAGAGTTTGGTCGTTTTTTTTGGGGCAATATTTGGGAAACGTATCAAATGAAAGGGGTGTAAGGGTATAGGGGTATAGGGGTTTAGGGGAGTGAGTAATTAACTTCCGTTAGCGTAGTGGGCGCAGCCAGTTTCGACTTCCGACTGCTTAAAAACTTTATCAGGAGACATCAACATGAGCGATCGCTTTACACCTTTACCCCCATCATTCATGTTTGGGGTTGCGACTGCTGACCATCAGTGTGAAGCTTACGATTCCCGATTTGAAGATATTCGGGATGTGTGGGAACGTCGTCGCGGTCTGACGGTCAGGGGTCGAGCCACTGATTTTTGGCATCGCTATGCTGAAGATATCGCCTTAGCTCAATCCCTTGGTTGCAAGTTTTTTCGCTTTTCCATCGCTTGGTCACGAGTAGAACCTGAACCCGGTCAATTCAGCGAGGAAGCTTTTGATCATTATCGCCAGGTGATTGAAACTATCAGAGCGCATGGTTTAGAACCGATGGTAACTCTGCATCACTTCACCCATCCCATCCATGTAGAAGCACGAGGTGGTTTAATTTCGCCGGAATTTCCCGCTATTTTTGCTAACTATGCCACAGAAGTTGCCAAGCGTTTGGGTCATTTAGCACGTTATTGGATTAGCTTTAACGAACCTAGTCAATTAATCTACGGCTACATTAAACCTTGGTGGGAAAGAGCCTATTTTATGCCCCCAGGTTTGGATCGTGGTGCGAGTTTTGCGGATCAAATGACCGCGGTGCAGAAACTGATGCGGAATTTGTTTGTATCCCATACACGCGCTAGAAATATCCTCAAAGAGTACAACTCAGATGCGCAAGTGGGAGCAAATCCCATGTTACTGGGTCTACCTGTATGGTTGCAAAAATTGGTGGATCTCAATGTCACTAATCTGCGTCGTCCCGAAGATATGATTTCCCAGGGTAAACGTTTTACTGAACGCAGTTTGCTAGAAAAGGGAAAAGTTGACGTTGTCATTGCTAATTTGACTATTACAGCCGAGCGACAACAGCAAGTAGCATTTTCTGAAACTTACTATCAAGCGGGGCAATTTCTGTTAGTCAAAGCCAGTAGTCCCATTCAGCAACCGGAAAATCTGGCTCAGAAAACAGTAGCAGTTGTGAAAAGTTCCACTGCGGAATCCACCATAGATTATCTGTTACCCACAGCAGAGGTCAAAGTAGTAGATGATTATGCTGATGCTTTGCAAGCCTTGGATTATGAGCAAGTGAGTGCCATTCTTGCAGATGACACAATTCTCTTGGGTATGATGACACAACACCAAGGGCAATATCGGTTAGTGGGTAAAAATGGTGCAGGACTGACAGAAGAGAACTATGGCGCAGCTGTAGTGAAAGGCGATCGCGTCCTGTTAAATATTGTAGATATGGCAGTACGACAGTTTAAAGAATCCGGTGCGTGGGAAGCTAGCTATAGTCTTTACTTTCCCAATCAACCAGTCCCACCTGTACCAAAAATCGGCAGACGTTCAACCCTAGCTGACATCACTACTGGCGGATCTTCTACTCCCACCATCGGCCAGGCTCAACCCGGTACACCACTAAGACGTATTCAAGACCGTGGTTATTTAATTGTCGCCGTCAAAGAAAACGTACCAGGGTTTGGCTACCGCGACCCCAAAACAGGAGAATTTAACGGCATAGAGATTGATTTAGCGCGGTTAGTCGCCAAGCAAATCTTCGGTGATCCTAGTAAAGTGAAATTTGTTGCCGTTTCTACTAAAGAACGGTTGCCAGTTTTGCGATCGCTCACCAGTATTTTTGACCCTATTTTCAAGATTTTTAGTGTACTTTCCACATCACTCACAAGTAACTGGTGGCACTTAGGCATGGCTGGGAAATTACCTACATTCCTCTGTCCTCAAGAATGTGTAGGTCAGCAAGACTTTGTTGGTTTTGACTATTACTGGGGAATCAGTAATCTCCGTCTCAACCGCATTCAACAATTGATGGATGCAGCCTTTGGACGTTTCGGTAATGCGCCGGTTTGGTCTGGTGTTCTCTACGATATGCTCAAATTCCATGCCCAGCTATTCCCCGACAAAGAAATCATGATTATTGAGAATGGCTGTGTAGAAGTAGCTGATAAAGTCGTCAAGCGCGAAGACTACATCCGTCAGCACCTCCAACAAGTGCAACGCGCCCGTCAGGACGGAGTAAAGGTGATAGGTTATGTCTGTTGGTGCATCACCTCCAACCGTGAGTGGGGTCTAAAATTCGGCCCAGATAGTGACTTTGGACTATACCACATTGACCTAGATACAGACCCAGAACTCAAACGCCAACCCACACCAGCCGCTAATCTCTACCGCAACATCATCAAACAAAATAGCGTGTAAATCCTCCGCGTACCTTTACCTTCGCGTTTAAAAACTCATGTAGAGATGCACAACTTCGCTTCTCTACATCCCACTCAACCCTTATAACCCATGTCCAAAACAGTCTTCATTACCGGAACATCCAGTGGAATTGGGAAATTCACAGCCATATATTTTGCACAACAAGGCTGGAACGTTGCAGCCACCGTGCGAAACCCCTCTCAAGACCAGAATTTCCGCGAATTTTCCAACATCAAAGTCTATTTTTTAGACGTTACAGATAGTACCAGCGTTCAGACTGCGATCACTTCTGCTATCCAAGACTTTGGTCAAATTGATGTCTTAGTAAACAATGCTGGTTATGGTGTGGATGGCGTGTTTGAAGCGATAACCGAGGAAATCATCGCCAAACAATTCAATACCAACGTTTTTGGATTGATGCGAGTCACACAAGCAATTATCCCCCATCTGCGTCAACAAGGCGGTGGCACAATTATCCAAGTTGCCAGTATGGGAGGTCGAATTACTTTCCCCCTGTATAGCATTTATCACAGTTCAAAATGGGCAGTGGAAGGATTTAGTGAATCCTTGCAGTACGAATTACAACCATTCAATATCAAAATTAAAATTATTGAACCAGGTGTGATTAAAACCGAATTTTACGAAAATCATCGGGTAATCATGCGCGATGATTTGCCCATGTATCAACCATTAGTAGATGTCGCACAAAGAGTATCCCAAGAAGCGGGAAGAAAAGGTGAGTCTCCAGAATTAGTTGCTCAGACAATATTTAAAGCCGCCTGCGATCGCAGTTACAAAATGCGTTATTCTGTCGGACAACCTGCGCCTATTCTGCTCCTGCTGCGTAAATTACTGCCCGATAGTTGGTTTTTCTCCATCATCAAACGCGTTTATAAATAAATTGGGGCATGGGTAGAGAGCTACTTAAGTCTTCCATACAAAAGACAATGGAATTTACCACCAACTTTTGCTCAAACTGCTGGTAGACATATTTGTAATACGAATGTAATATATAATTAGGTCTTGATTACAAATACTACAAAAATTCAATGAACCGCAAATTCTTCTCAAATTTAAATGGTGCAGTGCTTTGCTACCCCGCACGGGGTTCAGGCAGAGGGATTGTGCTGTTTGTATTTGAGAAAACACATCAATTGTTTAGTGGTCAATCCAACAAGGAAGCCACTTTTTGGGCGATTTCTTTGGCAAGTATTGCAAACGCCTTGATGATCAATCGAGATCAATTCATCCAAAGCGGGGGTGCAAATGTTTTATAGCACCGATATAAGGCAAAAAGTATTAACTACCTAACCCCCGCTTTATTTCACCAGAGGCGGGGGTTATTTTTTTAGGAGTGAATTACATGGAAGCTCAACCACCAAGTCAGCAGCCACACATACTACAAAATTCAGTCGTAGTGTTCTCCAAGAACTACCTACCACTAGCACGCATCAACATCAAGCGCGCCATCGTGTTGTTAGTTACAGGTCAAGCAGAATCTTTAAGTTTCGGTACTACAAAACAATGGGAAGTGCGTTCTCCCAGTTTTGTACTACAAGTACCAGAACACATTCGTTTGACCGTTGGCAATCCCGCACGCCATTGGAAAGTTCCGCCTGTAAACCGTCGTGAGGTTTTGAGGCGAGACAACCACGCCTGCCAATACTGTGGTAGTAACAAGCGTCTGACACTTGACCATGTAATCCCCCGTTCAAAAGGTGGACAGCATACCTGGGACAACGTTGTCACAGCCTGCGAAAGATGTAACTCCACAAAAAGCGATCGCTTACCACATGAAGCTGGAATGGTACTGAAAAATAAACCCAAAGCACCAATTCACCCAGCTGTTGCATTTGCAGAACAGTTTTGGAATGCTCAACGCCTAAGCGAAGCTGAGTAATTGATTTCCATCTTATTTGAGAGAGGGTAATACAGGCATTACATAACCCTACCCTCTCACTTCTCAAAAATTTGTAGTATTTTATAGTGTGTAGTGAAGCACTACAGACTCCTAAACAAGCACAAAGCAAACACGATCAGAACGATGGAAACTAAATAATCATTTAAATTAGTACTAAAATTTTCCACCAATTCAATAAGAGTTCCATATCATTCTTACTCACTTAGAAATATGGGTTACTTTCATCAATTCTGTTTGAATATATCTCCAGATAGAAGTAGATGATACATATCTCTTTTGTGATCACTACTAAAGATAGTAGATTTATACTTATCAGAAGCCTAATCTAGTTATCGAAGTTTTAACATTTTTTTTAACGAGGACAGATTTATGGCTAATGAAAAACATAACGCGATAGATTCACATGAACGGGTAGAAGTAGATACATATGATAGAGGTATCGTCCCTGCGGAAACTGCGGCCCGTAAAGAAAGAGAAGGAGATTTATATAAAACACTTCCTACAGAAGAAAGAGAAGCAGATGCCCCTACAGATGATCAAACAGATGCTCAAAGTATTCGCACTACAGACGGCTATACAGTAGACAAAGAAGGTTTATTAAATAACTACGCCATAGAACCAGAAATGTACTACGAAGTTCCTGGGGATGCTGCGACTGCAGCCGAACAGGATACCGCTACAAGAATGCAAGAATTAGCAGAAGTGAATGAAGATAAAGAAGGCGAATTAACAGAAAAAGGTGATGTTAGAGGCAAAGGAACAGGTTTCATCTAGAATTAAAAGTTTGCAGTCAATACTTTAGTCTTGCAAAAGATTAATTATTTATGCGTCTACTTACTTGGGGAATGCCAAATTAAAAGTTGAAAACCCTCAGATTTAATCTGGGGGTTTTATTCTGTGCTGTATTTGTGATCAGAAATCAAATTCATTGAGAGAAAGCAGTTGTGATCATTTATTATCCTGCTATTAGCCCAAGCTTTCATTATTGATTGGGACTAATAGGTAAACGCTTAATTGGCACTTTAACTACCGGGATTTTTTGAAAGTATTCACGAGAATAGTAGTTTTGCCGACCACTATTATCTAAAAATTGTGTGTAGCTTTGTACCATGATTTGGTTGCCAGCGTAACCTAAACCTAAAAATGTATTAGCAAAGCCTTTATTATAAGTAGCTGAACCATAACCGTGATTAGTGTCTTGGACATTAACACCATATGTAGCTAATGTTGTAGTACCCCAATCACAATCTTGAGGATGACATTGACCAAATACACGAATATTTAATTTGTTGCCACCAGCAGATGTAATCACCAAACGAGTAATACCGCGAGTATTAGCATCTTTATTTACCCAAGTACCAACAAAATCGCTAGGTGCAGCTAAAGTGGGACTGGCAAAGGCAGCAGTTAAAGCTACACTTGCTGCAGCAAGACTTAAAGCACGTTTCAACATTTTACTCATTCTCCATTAATTATTTTGTGGTAATTTTTGATAGATGAATCCTGAAATTAGCAAGTTTTTTAGATAAATTCAGCGCATCAAAATTTTTATTTATTCTGCCTTTCGCTTTTTAAATTTTTTATCGCCATTTTTCACTCCAATCACCTGTGACATCAATGCCACCAGTAACAGGTGTTAACTTCAATGAACCCCAACCAAAGTTATTACAAATTGTGCCGAAGTTAGTACCACAAAGATCACCAGCACCATGACCATTAAAAGAACGTGTTCCTAAATGAGAATAGGTAGAACCTTCCCAATTGCCGTTACCAAACCAAGTGGTGTTTTTTGGGCCTACACGCAAAACACAGCGCAAACCATCACCACTCCGGCTGTCTGAAAGGTCAGAAACTTGATATTGATCAAAATATCCACCACAGGTTCTTGGTCTAGGTAAAGGTCTGTAATTAGTGCTGTTAACTAATCGCCATTCTTCGTTCCATGCGCCAGTGACGCGAATTGTTGATCCACCACCCAAAACTTGCACTTGTAAATTGCCTGGAAAGTTGTTGTTAATATCTTCGCCGTTACCGTGAATATCTGAAGCAAACCCGACAAGATTGCGTCCTCTGTAGATGGCTTGTCCAACGTGGCGGTAGGTTGAGCCACCCCATTTTCCCTCGCCATACCAAGCTAATCGAGGAATAGCTGTTCCTGGTTTACCTTCGCTAAATTTGACGCAACGGATACCAATGCCTTGACGATTATCTAGGGGTCTAACGACGTAGGTACGTACATGAGGCCCACAGCTAAAACTTCTTGCTTGAGCTAATTGTAAATCTTGTACTATTGGTACTTGGGCTAGAGCCGTGGTTGCCGTAGTTAAGGCTACCATGCTACCTAGTGTTAAAGATTTAAGTCCTAGATGAAACATGATTCTTGTTCCTTGTAGTAAAGTTTGTGCAGGTGTTATTCAACACCTTCTGTTGTCTTAATAGGTCGGCTTCTAGTTTTTTATGCAACCTCGCCAAAGCATCATTGAAATTTTTTCAACTTTTGTGCAGTTTGATGCCGATCGCTTCAGTCGGTGGGCGACGGAATCACGCTTGCGTCGCAGTATCCAAAGTTGTCTCCACCAAACTCCCAAGGAAACTTCGGAATATTTTTGGGCGTTGTATTGGTATAAGTTTTGGCAAGTTCCTGAAACTCAACCCTTAGCCAAGCAACATCTGACAGCTTATCTGCAAGAACCTTGTTATTGGACATCCCAAAAAACAGCCGCGAGTTTTACCAGCACGCAGTACAAGCTTTCTGACTGTTTTCAAGTGGCGATCGCCCAAGTTGATCGAGTGCTGAAGGGGTTTAATCCCAGCCAAACCAGCACTCTCAAAAACTACGCCAGCATTATCTTTGGGAGTGCGATTCGGGAAACACTCCGTCAACGTCAGGAAGTTGATATCTGCACCGATTGGGGTCTGTTACGGAAAATCAGCCAAAAGCGGTTGGAGGAATCTTTGCAAAATGCTGGTTTATCCCCAAGTAAAATCCGAGGTTACATTCAGGCTTGGAATTGCTTCAAGACTCTGTATGTTCCTACGAAAGCGGCTAATTCACGCCAATTATCTCGCCCAGATGATACCACTTGGGAGGCGATCGCTAAAGCCTACAATGCCCAAAATACACAGTCAGTCAGCCCTAAAACTATAGAAGAGTGGCTATTGAATGCGGCTAAAGCGACACGCAAATATCTCTATCCCACCCCTGATTCGCTAAATGTGACAAGAAGTGGTGATGATTCTTCGGAGATTTTAGATAATCTCCCTGGTACAGAACAGCCATCTTTAATTCAGGAAATTATTGTCCAAGAAGAAGAACAAGCCAGAAACTCACAAAAAGCAGAAGTTAATCAAGTATTAGTTACGGCAGTTTCTCAACTAGATTCCCAACTACAAGAGATTTTACTTTTATACTACGCTCAAAAATTGAATCAGGATGCGATCGCGCAACAATTAGACATAAAACAGTACACTGTTTCGCGGCGACTGAGTAAAGCCAAGGAGACTTTATTGCGATCGTTGGCAAGCTGGAGTCAAGATACACTGCATATTTCACTGACACCAGACATACTCAAGGGTATGAGTACATTAATAGAAGACTGGTTACAGAATTACTACAATGTCTCGCAACCCTAAACTATGCTAGAACAGTCGCAAACTCATTATTAAGATTTGTAGATTTTTACGCCTGTTTTAAGCAATAGCCAATTCAAATTAACCCCCAACCTAGCCCCAGATTTCCCCGGAGTGTGCGCCATGACTGCTAACCCTACTATATTTACTTTTGCTGACGCAACAGACTTGATTTTAGAAATCCCTAATCATCTTCAAAATCAAGTAAATATAGCCAGTCAGTCGTTTTCACATCCTAGTGCTTGGTATCAAGCCTATTTAAATGAAAATTGCTTGAGTGCAGTCTTGCCGTGGTTGCAAGAAGATTTTACACGCCAAGCAAAGGTTTGGCCTTATACCAATTCTCTAGCCAGCATTTGGGAACTGGTAAATGGAACTGCCGTTACTGTGGACGTATCCAGATTTATCTTAGTTCCCAGTGAGAATATTGATTTAAGTGAATTACGTGTATCCCAAGAATGGGTAGATTTACCAAGTTGGGTAGGGGATTATTATTTAGCAGTGCAAGTAGATGTGGATGCAGGCTATGTCAGAGTTTGGGGTTACTGTACCCATGCCCAATTGAAAACTCAGGGGAAATATGATCCAGGCGATCGCACTTATACTTTAGATGCGAGTGAGATAACGACGGACTTGAGTGTGTTATCTGTGGAATTGCAATTTTGTTCGCAGACAGCCACACGCACTCAAATTGCAAGTTTACCCACCCTTCCCGTTACCCAAGCCCAAAACTTAATTACCCGCTTGGGAAATCCCGAAATCATGACTCCCCGGTTAGCCGTCCCTTTTGAACTGTGGGGAGGACTGATGGAACATGGCGGTTGGCGTAAAAACCTCTATGAACGCCGCATCGGATTACCAGAACAGCGTTCAGTGCTGCAATGGTTGCAAGAGGGTGTTTCCCAGACAGCCGAGACGATGGGTTGGGGAAGATTGAATTTACAATTAAGTGCTGCTGGGGCGCGGAGTGTGGAAGGAGTACAGCCAGGTGTCACATTATCTCGGAGATTAGCGATCGCTGGACAAACCTACGAACTATCAATTTCACCTCAAGGTGAACCAGAAACAACATCTTGGCGGTTTGAGTTGCGCAATGCAACAGTCGGTGCAGTCATTCCTGGCGGCTTTAAACTCAGACTCCTCACCGAAGACTTACAGCCATTCCCCAACAATGAAGATATAGCCACAACCGCTGTCGAGCAACTTTTCGTCGAAGTTGCCCTAGAAGCTGGCGAAGGCATAGTTTGGGAAGTAGAACCCTTACCGGAAAATTATGACCGAGAAATTTTGAAATTCTAAGCTGTTGGGGGGCTTTTTTTATTGATAATGTGGATAAGCATTCTTTCTCTATCCACATGAGATTACGAGCTATGGGAGAAAAACACAACCAACAAATGCGAGTCTGGGCTATGTTGTGTCATCTCTCAGCATTGTTAGCTTGGATACTATTATTTGGTTTAATTTTATTCGGTATACCTTTATTCTTACCCCTCAACATTGCCGCGCCCTTAATTATTTGGCGACTCAGAAAAATTAAATATCCTTGGGTTGATTTTCAGGGTAAAGAATCATTAAATTTCCAAATTACCTTAACTTTTTATATTGTAGTTGTGATTATGATTTCTTTGTTGCTAGTGCTAGCTAGTTGTGGCATTGCAGTAGCTACTAATGGTGAAATTAATCAAGTAACTACAGTTTTAGACAGCTTATTATTTATTTGGATGTCTGTTGTTATTGCACTATTTGCAATACAGTTATTTTTAGTAACTTTTGCCGCCACTAAAGCATATAATGGCGAACATTACCGCTATCCTTTCACTATGAGAGTTTTAAGGTAATAGGAGGCAGCTTTTATTTACATAACATACCGATTTCTGTACTATTACTTATGAGTACAGGAAAATTTTAATTATTAAGATTTATGTCTTGGGAATTGCAAAATAAGATTGGTGTAGCAATTGTTGGTACTGGATTCGGTCAAAAAGTCCACATTCCCGCATTCCAAGCCCATCACCGTACAGAAATAATTGCTATTTATCACCGTGATATTAATAAAGCTAAAGCCATTGCTGAAGCGAATAATATTCCCCATGCTTGTGACACAATTGCTGATATTCTCACTTTAGAAACAGTACAAGCCCTCAGCATCTCAACACCGCCTTTTCTACATTATGAAATGGCAAAACAAGTATTACAGTCCGAGAAACATTTATTATTAGAAAAACCCGTTACCTTAAATGTCAATGAAGCCAAAGAACTGTATCAATTAGCCCAAAAACAAGGTGTAATTGCTACTGTAGACTTTGAATTTCGCTTTGTTCCAGCGTGGCAATTTTTTGCAGAATTATTAACATCAGGTTATGTAGGTAAGCCACGCTTAATTAAAATCGATTGGTTGGGTTCTTCCCGTGTTGACACTTCCCGCCCTTGGAATTGGTATTCATCTCAGGAGAAGGGCGGCGGTGCTTTGGGTTCTTTAGGTTCTCATGCGTTTGATTATATTTATTGGCTATTTGGCCCAGTTAAGAGATTAAACGCCCATTTGACTACGGCTATTCCTGCACGGATTGAACCCTCTAGTGGTGAATTAAAGCCTGTAGAAACAGATGATACTTGTCTATTATCTTTAGAATTAGCAAATGGTACACCTTGCCAAGTTGCTATCAGTGCTGTGGTTCATGCTTCCCGTACACATTGGGTAGAAGTCTATGGCGATCGCGGTACTCTAGTTATAGGCAGCGACAACCAAAAAGACTATATACATGGGTTTAAAGTGTGGGGTTCTCAGCCAGGCCAACCTCTCCAAGAAATCGACATTCCCCAAAGATTTTTATTTCCCCAACACTACGCTGACGGACGTATTTGTGCATTTTTACGAGTAGTTAATCAATGGATACAAGCAATCGATACTAAACAGCAAACAGTACCTTCCTTAAAAGAAGGTGTTTACTCTCAGTTATTGATGGATTTATCGTATCAATCTCATCAAAATTCCGCTTGGATAGATGTGCCAAGTCTAGATGAAAGTCTTGGTATAATTTAGCAACATATTTGTGGTGTATTTAACTCCTCGACTTCTTGTAGGAAATCTGGTAATTTTTAAATCCAAATAATATCTCCATGCAGAGAAGATGCGTCTAGCCACAGGGGTAAATTTAGTTCTTGCAAGTAATTGAAACAAGCAAAGAGTTGCTGTGGTTTACCCCAAATATCTAAATCAAACCAGCCATCATCCTGCTGATTAGCTGAAAGTGATGCAGCAACAATATTTACAGTAATGCCAAAGCGAGAAACTAACTCAAAAATAACTGGTGTTTGATAATAATCTTTCAAAATACACAGTTGTAACCGTAGGCGATGAGATTGTCCAATATAATCTTGATGATGTTGATAGACTGGAGTTTGTGCAGGTATTTTAGCACTAGAAAACTTTTGCTGATTAATTTGTGGCTGACAGTCAGGAAATTCCTGATAACTCAATCTATGCTGTACATTACCTGCAATACCCAGTTCTATTAAATCAACTCCCAAATTCTGTAAATACAGCAGACTATTGCAGATACGTTCTGAATTACCCTGGAGTTCTAAGTCAAACCAGCCATAATTTTCATCTCCTGTCAGCATCGCTGCTTTAATATTCACCGTGACATCATAGCGTGATATTAAACGCGAAATTATTGGTTGTTGCCGATAATGTTGGGGTATACGAATCCGGCTATCAACTGGTTTTGATTGGGAAGATTTATAACTGAACATAGGAATAGAGAATAAGGATAAGTTAGTAATAGATGAATCTATTCGATGTTTAATAAATTTCTGGCAATTTTCAGTTTTTTCCAAAGAGATTTAATTTGCTGGTAAGCATCTTCTGATGATATTTTACCTCCCGTTTGTAAGCTACAAATATAGTTGATTTTTTGAGAAAAAATTTGCAATTGGGTATTAAAACTTAAATATTCTGGTTTAATTTGACCGTAATACGGACTACGATGATATAGAAATTCATCTAATTCAGATGATGAATCAGATTTTTTCTTCATAAACATGCGCTCTTATAAGGATAAGAAAGTAAATAAATTAGAGAATTATTGCTGACATTTTTAAATAAATTAGTAGATGGATTGATATATCCATCTACTACTGCTAGAAGTTAGGAGATGTTACAAATGTCGGAAGTATTGAGTTGTTAATTTAATTAACTTGAGCTAGTTGTGGAGATTCAATTGCAGAGTATTTTACAGCTTTGACAAATTCTTTAAGGACATCTTGAAGCCTTTGTGCAATTTCTTCATCTAATTGTACGCTGTCATCAGCTTGCCTTTGAATTTGTTTATCTATTGCATAAACTGTAGCCAGCACATGACGCGCGCCTAATTCAGATAAAATAGGTTTCAAAGCATATTCAACTGCTAGTAAATGCGCTATTGTGCCACCTGTGGCAATTGGAAGTACCACTTTTCCAGTTAATGATTTTTGTGGTAGTAAATCGAGAAATGTTTTCAGCACTCCTGTGTAAGCAGCTTTGTAGATGGGAGTGGCAATAATTACGCCGTCTGCTTTAGCTAGTAAGGCTTTTGGTTGTTCTAAGGCTGGGCTGTCATAACGGCCAAATACTAAATCTTCAGCAGGTAAGTCACGGACGGAGATGATATCTATATATATACCTTGTTGCTGTAAGATTTTGGTGGCGTATTCTAAAATGCCGTAAGTTCTGGAAGGGTGAGAGGGACTACCCGCGATCGCTACAATATGAGTCATGTTAAATCAGTCCTTGTGAAATTTAAATGCAAAGTTACGCGCAGAGTTTTAATCTACGGTGGCGATTGTTTTTTGTTGGGCTTGTTGTTTGGGGAATTCACGGTTAGCGACTATTTCTCCGAAGGGACTCAATAACTGAGGTTCAGTAGTTGGTTGAGTTTCTAGGGGTAAGCGGGGGAAGAGTAATTCGGCTACTCGATAGGCTTCTTCTAGGTGGGGATAGCCAGAAAAGATGAAGGTATCAATACCTAATTTTTGATATTCCAACATTCTTTGAACGACTGTATCGGGATCGCCCACTAAAGCTGTTCCTGCACCACCACGCACTAAACCAACTCCCGCCCATAAATTCGGACTGATTTCTAAGGCTTCCCGACTACCGTTGTGTAATTCTTGCATCCGGCGTTGGCCTTCGGAATCCATACGTGCATAGGCTTGTTGGGTTTTGGCGATCGCTTCTTCATCCACGTAGCGAATTAAATCATTAGCCGCATCCCATGCTTGGCTTTCGGTCTCCCGCACAATGACATGAAGACGAATCCCAAAGCGCAATGTTCTACCTTGTGCTGCTGCTAGGCGGCGTGTAGAGGCAATTTTTTCCGCAACTTGTGCGGGTGTTTCACCCCACGTTAAATACACATCTACGTGCTTGGCAGCAATTTCTTGTGCGATGGGAGAAGAACCACCAAACCAAAGAGGTGGATGTGGTTTCTGGACTGTGGGAAATAGCAGTTTGCCTTCATCAATATTGAGATAATCTCCCTGGAAGTTAGCAGTTTCACCACCCGCTATCCGTCGCCATACTGTTAAAAATTCATCAGTTAATCTGTAGCGATCGTCATGGGAAAGATGTAAGCCATCTCCCGCCAACTCCACCGGATCACCGCCAGTAACAACATTAATTAACAACCTTCCACCAGAAATTCTGTCAAAAGTTGCCGCCATCCTTGCTGCTACTCCCGGTGACATCAACCCCGGACGAATCGCCACTAAAAACTTCATGCGTTTAGTGTGTGTCACCAATGTTGATGCCAAAATCCAAGCATCTTCACAAGAACGTCCGGTAGGTAATAATGCGCCTGCAAAACCTAAATGATCCACTGCTTGGGCAACCTGCCGCCAGTAATCAAAGTTAACTGCCCGTCCACCAATGGCAGTACCCAGATAACGTCCTTCACCGTGGGTTGGAATAAACCAAAGTAGCTGCATGATATCTCTTTCTGAGTAGATGCAAGATTGCATTTATATATTACGGTAATTCGATAAACTTACCGTAAATTTGATTTGCTCTCAGAGCATCGCACAGGCAATTGAGCAAAGCAATACTTGGCAAAAAAATAAATACTGTAAGCCAATCGGCTTACAGTATTTATTTTTCCGTCGCAGAATCAATGACTTAAAAAGCAGACAACAAGCAGCACATCACCGACGATGAATCAAAGGAATAAGTCAAATTCTCTAACCTTTTGCCTTGAAAGGGGTGTAGGGGTGTAGGGGTGTAAGGGTGTAAGGGTGTAAGGGTGTAAGGGTGTAGGGGTGTAAGGGTATAGGTGTGTAGGGGAAAGACACCTTTCCTCCTTGACGGTGAAACTTGTTTCATTGGGACTGCCTTGTTTATCAATGGGAAGCCAAAAAAGATTCCACTTCAGCCGGAGTGGGTTGAGAAGCGATCGCACCCGGTTTAGTTGTAGTTAACGCACCTACAGCACTGGCGTAAGTAATCATATTTTTAGCGGTATCGGCATCACTGAGGCTATTGATACCTTTTTGACTAAGTTGATGGATAAATCCTGCTAAAAAGCTATCCCCTGCACCAGTTGTATCAGTCACAGAAACGGCAAAAGCTGGTAACTTGCCTTCATTTTCACTGAGACAATAGGCACAACCGTTTTCACCATCTGTGACCAGTACGCCTTCAATCGAGCCTAAACGGTAAGTAATTGCACCAGGGTCAGCAGTATCAAATAGCCATTCCGCCTCTTCTTTGGAGAGTTTGAGGAAATCGACGCGTTTAAATATAGCGTTAATTTTTTGACGGGCGATATTTTCATCTTGCCAAAAGACTGGTCGCCAATTGACATCTAGCACAATCTTCAAATCATAACGTTCTGCCAGTTCTAGAACGTGATTAATTGCCTGTTCGCTTTCAGGGTAAGCCAATTCCAATGTACCCAAAACGAGAAACTCTGCATCTTGAAATAATGATTCTGGAACTTGCTTGGCTTGTAAACGAGTATCAGCAAACTCAGCAGTGTCATATTTACCAAAACCTGCGAAAGTGCGATCGCCTGACAAACTTCTCACCACGTAAACTTGTCGTGTTGGCGCACTAGCATGACGTTGTACACCCGTTGTATCTACACCTACTTCTTGTAATAGCTGTACTAGGGCATTTCCTGGCTCATCTTCCCCCACACAACCAATAAATCCGGTGGGAGTTCCCAGCTTCACTAACCCACAGGCGACATTTGCTGGCGCACCTCCAGGGTAAGGAGTCCATGACTGCACTTCTTCCAGCTTTAGCCCTAACTGATCAGCTAAACAATCAAATAAAATTTCACCAAGGCACAAAACACGGGGACTACTCATCTCATCTTAGCCTTTCAAGAGGACTGCTCATCTCATTCTAAATTTTCACCCTGGGATTATGAATCTTTGATTAGAGAACAGGGGGACGAAATAAAAAAGTGAGCCATTGCAGTGGACGACAAAGCCACCTAACACAGTGTCTCCCCAACGCACTGCCCGTCCAATGCCCAGCAGGTATAAGACATAGCCCATTATTATCTAGGTTCAGTATTTATATCTTCCAGTAATACAGTATATTTCATTAAAAAAACAGTGATATTTAATATAAGTGATGTAATATTAGCGCGATTGTCACCTAATTTAAAAAGGAAAAAAGTATTGTCAATGGTATTGCAGCTAACACTTCAAATGCCTACAGCCAAAAGAATCTTCTAGAATTAAAAAGAGTGATTAAGTACATATACCAAGGGAGGATAGAAAAGCTCATGGCTGGTGGCGAGTCTCAGACCCCTGTTAGTCTGTCAGACAGAGAACTGCAAATTATCGACTTAGTGGCCGCTGGCTTAACTAACCAAGAAATTGCAGCAAAACTGGAAATTAGCAAGCGCACAGTTGACAACCATATCAGCAACATTCTCGACAAAACCCGAACTGAAAACCGAGTGGCTCTTGTTCGCTGGGCTTTACAGTGGGGTAAAGTCTGCTTGAATGATGTCAATTGTTGTCCTTTACCTAGCCAAGACGAATAAGCAACTTGCAGACGCTCTCAAGTGCATCTGACACGATAATTAATTTCGTCTGGTATACAGCAAAGCTGATTTTGACGGCTCATTGTTTTCTCCTCACGCATAATTTTGTGAATCTCTAGCGCAGGTCTCACACAAGTCAAAATCCAGCAGAAGGTAAAACTTAGCTGTTTAGTTATTGTGGGTGGCTATTTTCCCCCGTTGGTTCAGTTGCTTACAAAACTGAACCAACGGGCCATTTCGGTATGTCAAAATTGAGGCAGGTTGCCAGGACGTAAGAAATTTGAACCCTTACATCCCAATTTCCCATACTCACAAACCCCTGTTCATTGTCAAAAGATATTGAGACAATCATCAACAAAAATTAGCAACAATCCTTTGCCTCAGACGCTACATTGGTAAGAAATCTATATTGCTCCATCAACTTGGGGAGCGGTGTTTCTATGAATACCTCTGCTTCTTTTATTGGTAATTCGTCTCCCTTTGATTTTTTGAGTTTTGACTTTACCACCCCTCAACCCAAACAAGACGCGGATTTACTCAAGCAGTTGTCTTTTATTCCTGGGTTAAAAGAAATTTTAATGCTGCGCCAAGTTCACGCTTTGGAACACGCTACTGTTTGGGTGTTGAGTGAAGTACAAAATGCTCATTCTCCTACAGGAAGACCAAGCAAAATTCAAATTGATGATGAATTATTAGGTGGTTTATCTACAGACCAGGGATTTTATCTCTATGGTGAAGTGAATATCAGTGATTTGCGCCGCGCAGTTACGCTGGCTCTCCACCGCCTCACTCATGGCGAATGGGATTTGGCTGTACATCCTCGTTGCGGTACAAATTTATCAGTGGCGATGTTCTTAACAGCTAGCCTAGCCGTAGGCGTGAATTTAATGTTACCGTTCCGGCCTATAGAGCAATTGATTGGTTTAGGCTTGGCGGCTACTACAGCTTCGGAACTAGCTCCTGACGTGGGTGCGATCGCACAACGATATATTACCACTGCTATTCCCTTCAACTTGGCAGTAGAAAATATTACAATCTCCCGTGATGTGTGGGGTCGCCAAGGTCATTTTGTCAAAGTAAACTGGCGAGAGTAAGAAAAAAGGTAAAAGGCAAAAGGCGAAAATTTTTGACCTTGCAATTGTCTACGCATTTGAGAGAAGCGTGTAATGCGAAAATTGTACTTTTTAGTTCCAGGAACTAGTGGAAAATTTGCTTGTGGTGGTTTATGGGCAGAGTTGAAAGCGTTTAAACTTGCTCAACAAGTTTGTTCTGCTGATGTGGTGACTTATCGACAACGAGAAACAGATAAGCCCTTTTTGGATGACTTGCTACAAGAGCCAAATTTAGATGATGTAATTTTCGTGATTAGTTGGGGATTTGATATAGCTAAATTAGCTAAAAAACTCCAACCATATAATGTTGTGTATCATGCTCATAGTGCAGGTTATAAATTTAGTTTACCTGCCACTATTCCCATTATTACTGTGAGCCGTAATACGTTGGGATATTGGGGACAAAAAGCCCCCAACTCTCTAATTTACTACTTGCCTAATGAAATTAGTTATGAATTTAAAAATCTCCACTTGAAGCGAGATATTGATGTTTTAGTTCAATCAAGAAAATCTTCGGAATATTTACTCAAACAACTAATTCCAGCTTTACAACAAAAATGTAGAATCCATGTAGTTGATTCCTATGTAGAAGACTTACCAGGATTATTTAATCGAGCAAAAGTTTATCTTTATGATTCGGCTGAATATTGGGCGCAACAGAATGTGAGTGAAGGTTTCGGACTGCAACCAATGGAAGCTATGGCTTGTGGTTGTAAGGTTTTTTCTAGCGTCAACGGTGGACTTTCAGATTATTTAGATCCTGGATTTAATTGCTATAAAATTGCTGGATATTCACAAGAATACGACGTTCAAAGGATTTTACAGGTAATAAATTCGGCTATATCACCAACTTTGTCTGAAGAGTTCTTTGCTGAGTATCGCAAGGAAAATATTATTAAGCGTCTACAAATAATTATTGCGGAGATAAATGAGTTTTTTGACCACAAAAAGCAGTATTCTAGCAATATTCCTAGTCTAACCAGAGGACGTTTATTCAAGTTATTTATACAAAAAATCAATCATAAATTCCGCAATAAATACTTTCAGGGTTTGTAATCTCACCATTATGAATAACTGGTTTAATACAGCTCGGTTAGGGATGTTTATTCATTGGGGACATAGTTCTCAAAAAGGATGTGAGTTATCTTGGCCATTAGTTGGGGGAGTATTTAGCTTGCCTTTTTGCCAAGATGTTCCTGTTGATGAATATCACAGTACAGCTAATACCTTCAACCCAAAACAATATAATCCCCAAGAATGGGCATATTTAGCAAAAAGCTTGGGAATGAAATATGCTATTTTAACAGCCAAGCATCATGATGGTTTTGCTCTATTTCATACCCAAGAATCAGACTTTTCCATTGTATCTACACCTTACAAACAAGACATTGTACGTGAATTTGTTGATGCTATGCGCTCTGTGGGTTTGCGTGTAGGTCTTTATTTTTCACTCAGTGATTGGCATCATCCCGACTATCCTGCTTTTACAGAAGCAGATAAACCTTATCGTTTTGACCAACTACCTCAACCCACGCCGCAACAGTGGGAGAGATATCTGCAATTTCTGTTCAATCAGATCCAAGAATTATTGACTAACTACGGCCAAATTGACATTATTTGGTTTGATGGGAGTTGGGAACGGACTCCAGAACAATGGCAGGTTCAAGAATTAGCAAAGATGATTCGGAAATTACAACCCAATATTCTCATCAACGATCGCCTCCCCAATTGCGGAGACTTTGCCACACCTGAACAGTTTATTCCTTCTCACCCACCTGCTCATCTTTGGGAAACCTGTCTCACCATCAATGAAAGTTGGGGTTATAACGCCAACGACCAGTGCTTTAAGTCCTCCCGCCAGCTAATTCATACACTGTGCGAGGTAGCAGGTAAAGGGGGTAATCTGTTGCTTAATGTCAGTCCGATGGGTAATGGACAAATCCCGCCTCAGCAGTTGGAGCGTCTCCAAGATATCGCTGATTGGATGTCTAGCCACGCTGACAGTATACTTGACACAAGGCCAGGATTAGAACCTTGGCAGTTTTATGGGCCTTCAACTCGTAAAGGTGATCATATTTATCTGCACTTATTAATGAAACCTTACGAGCAAATATCAGTTAGGGGTATACCAATCAAACAAGTAAAATCGGTGTCTGTGCTTGCTGATGGTACACCACTCACCTTTACTAGTCACTGTGCAATTATTGATTCTCTGCTCAATCCCAATCCTTTAGGAGAATTAAAAATTGATGTACCTGAATCAGTAATTAATCCCTACGCCACGGTGATTTGTATTGATATGGATTCTTGAGTAATTAATATTACCAGTTGGCGACAGCTTGAGCGATCGCATCCTTCGCCCCAGCTAGAGATTTGTGACGTGCATCATCGCCTGTGTTTAGGTTCTCAGCGTTGATAAAGGTAACATCAATCAAACCGATGAAACCCAAAACAGCACGGAGATATGGTTCTTGATAATCATAGGGAGCAAACGGTGTTCCTGGCGAGAAATCACCACCACGAGAAGTAATAATTAATACTTTTTTACTGCTGTCTACTAAACCTTTGTAGCCATTCTCATCCATTGCAAAGGTGCGACCAACACGAATAATTTGGTCGATATAGGCTTTGAGGGTAGAAGGTATATTCAAGTTATACATCGGCACGCCAAAAACATAGCGATCGGCGGCGAGAAATTCATCAATGAGGCTATCTGATAGCTGAATTGCTTGATTTAATTCTGGAGTACGCGCATTTGGGGGTGTAAAAGCAGCAGCAATCCAAGATTCGTCTACATGAGGAACAGGATTACGGCCTAAATCGCGGTAAGTTACGATATCCCCAGGATGAGTATCTTTCCAAGAAGTAATAAATTCATAAGACAGTGCGCGTGAAATTGAACGCTCACCACGAGGACTAGTATCAATGTGGAGGATATTGGCCATAAATAAATTCCTCAAATATTAGGCATACAGCAAAACTTATGGTCAAGTAAAAAACACTTGCCGAATAGACTTTAAACTATATAAAGTTAATATGAAAAGTACGCACTTAAAAGTAAGGTACTTACTAAAAAGTAACTATGAAAGCTGAAGCAGAAAACTATGAAAGGCTCACTTGTGAAGTAGAAACCACTTTAAAGGTAATTGGCGGACGCTGGAAGGTTTTGATCATCAGAGAACTATTATCAGGGATTAAAAGATTTGGTGAATTGCAGCGTTCTCTACCCGGAATTACACAAAAGATGTTAACGCAACAATTAAGAGAATTAGAAGAAGATGGAATTATACATCGAGAAGTATATGCACAAATCCCCCCAAAGGTAGAATATTCTTTAACACCTTTAGGTGTTAGTTTACAACCTATTCTCTATGCAATGCACCAATGGGCTGTGCAGAATTTTTATCAAAACAAAGAAATGGGTGACAGGTAACAGGGGACAGGGGGATAGGGAATAGGAAAAAGAATCTGTAAAGTGTAATGAGTTCTGTAAAAGTCAGGTGTTAATCCTAATATTTAAATTGGGGTTAATTAAAGGTTAAATTATTTAGTTAGATTGTAAATATTCAATTGCTGCTTCTAGCTTAGAAGGATAGCTTTCAGCGAATCGTTCAAACCAAAGTCCTTCAGGAGAGAGTGGATCTAATTTGGTTAGCCAATCTTGCGCTTGCTTTTGCAAAGCTTTTCGCTGCTTGGCTTTGATTTGTTCTTGTCTAATCCTTTCTTCTTCTACTTCTTGCTGCTTTCTCAATTCCTCAGCTTGTTCTTGGGCTGCAATATCAGCCTTAACTTCTTCTAGGAGATTATCGATCAAAGAACTCGATTTATTTGCAGGTAGACTTGATGATGTACCTACATTGGGTTTTATCTGTGGCTGTTGTGGCGGTTCGCGATCGTATTCTGCTTTGATTTGCGCTAACAATTCATCTAGAGAATCCATAATTAAAAGTCAATAGTCAATAGTTAACAGTCAACATTTATAATTTTTCCCCTACCCCCTTACACACGGCAGTTTGCTCAAGTCGGGAAACCCGCCCACTTAACTGCCTCCCCTATACCCTTACACCCTACTCTTCCTAATCAGTAATCGCATTAAGTAGCACTTCTGACAGACTCAAATCTTCCATATCTTCCATTGTAATGGTATCGCAGATATCAAATTTCGCTCCAGCACTTTGCAATTCATCATCCAAAACTTTAAGAAAGCGAGTAGCTTGGGCATCTTTACCGACTTGAATGAAAGAAATCGCAAGTTCTTCATCTTTATCCAACCGCCGAGAAGCTTCGATAATTACTTTCATTACCGCTTTGCGATCGTCTGGTTCACCATCTGTTACAACTAAGATTGTTTCACCATTAGGTTTGGTTTTACCAGATGCTTTGCGTTGAAAATAATCATCTGTGGCGTGTTTCAACACAGCAGCTAAATCAGTAGTTCCAGAAGGGTCATTTTCGAGGAAAATTTGCGATACCTTTGCAGAAGTGACGTTTTCATATCGCTTAAATCTACCAGAGAAGACATACACGGTGATACCATCTGGATCAAACTGTTCACACTTACTGGCCAAAGCTAAAGTAGATTCTTGAGCAGTTACCCATCTATTTCTACCACCCTTTTGATCTGGCGTAGCCATGCTGCCACTTTTGTCAATAATGAGAGTGTAATCACGATTTTCTAGCATGATGTTTATTTCAACTAATAACTAATGACTATTGTAGAGACGCGTAGACACTCCTAAGAGCGGCTTCTTGTAAGAGTACAATTGCGTCTTTACCAACTAATAAATATTGACTAATCTGTAATTGCATTCATTAACACATCTGCAAGACTCATATCTTCTAAGTCATCTAGGGTGATGGTATCGCAAATATCGAATTTAGCCCCTACACCTTGTAATTGGTCATCTAAAGCTTTGAGGAACTTGGTAGCTTGAGGGTCTGAACCTACTTGAATAATGGAAATTGCTAATTCTTCATCACGTTCCATTTGGCGTGTAGCATTAATAATGACTTCAAAAACGGCTTTGCGATCGTCTGGTTCGCCATCAGTGATTACTAAAATTGTTTCGCCATTGGGTTTAGTTTTTCCAGATGCTTTGCGTTGAAAGTAATGATTGGTAGCATCCAAGAGTACACCTGCTAGATTTGTAGTCCCGGCTGGGTCATTTTCTAAAAATATCTGGGCGACTTTAGCTGTGGTTACGCTTTCATAGCGTTTAAATCTGCCAGAAAAAACGTAAACAGTAATGCCATCTGGGTCAAACTGTTCGCACTTTCTCGCTAAAGCTATGGTTGATTCTTGGGCAATTTCCCATCGGCTTCTACCGCCGACTTGGTCGGGAGTAGACATACTCCCACTTTTGTCGATGATTAGTGTGTAATCGCGATCGCTCATCATAGCATTCCTTTAAATTATTACCCTGTCGTTATAAGTCTAGTCTACGTGTCTCTAGTAGAGACAAAGACATTAAGCTTTTGTATCAATCGCTAGGTACGGCAGCTTTTCCTCATAACGTGAAAAGTCAAATGCCCAATGCCCTATTCCCCATTTCCTATTCCCTAATCTCCTTGGGCAGACTACAGCGTCCGTTATAGATTAGTAATGTATCTGTATCACCTGACTAATTCGGGCTTGGTCTTTCACAGCGAAGGGTTTGGAAATGTTTACTTCGTCAGAGACTCCTATTATTGGGACAATTTTGTTAGTGGCTTTTGCCATTTTAGGTTGGGGCTTTTATCGCGCCAGACCTTTTGGAAAACTGGGAATCTTGGCCTGGTTGCAGTCGGTGGTGTTAATGACTCCCTGGCTGTTGTTCTTCGGTTTGTTTGCAGCCGGAATTTACATCAACATAGTGGGAATCTTATTCTTAGTAGTCGGTTCTGCTGGATTGTACATTTATTTAGGCAGACAGTTGCGTGCTGCTGGTCAAGATGCCATCCTCAAGCAACGGGCTACGGAAAGGCTAACAGAACAATCCTCATCTCCAACAGAAAATATTCCGCAACCAACCGCCGTCGTAGTGGAAATACTGCCAATTCCAGAAGAAGACTTGAATGTGATTAAAAGTATTTTTGGAATTGATACATTTTTTGCGACGGAAACGATCGCCTACCAACAAGGAGCTATCTTCAAGGGTAATCTGCGCGGCGAACCTCAAGAAGTTCACACTCGTCTGAGTGCCAGTTTAAAAGAAAAGCTTGGTGATCAATATCGTTTGTTTTTAGTAGAAAACACAGACGGTAAACCCGTGGTTATCGTTCTCCCCAGCAGCAACGACCCACGCCCGACGACCTTAGCGCAAAAAGTCTTTGCGGCAATTCTCGGTATCGCCACTATCGGCACTAGTCTAGAGACAGGAGGATTATTACTCAATTTTGATTTCCTAGCTCATCCAGAACGGTTACAAGAGACTTTACCCATTGCTTTGGGGATATTTGCGATTTTAATCGCCCATGAAATTGGTCATTGGTTACTGGCGCGTCGTTATCAAGTCCGCCTCAGTTGGCCGTTCTTTTTACCCGCTGTGCAGATTGGATCTTTTGGGGCAATTACTCGCTTTGAATCTTTGTTACCCAATCGGACAGCGTTATTCGATATTGCCGTAGCGGGGCCAATCGCTGGTGGTGTTGTATCGTTACTGATGCTGATTGCAGGTTTGTTGCTGTCTCATCCAGGTAGTTTATTTCAATTACCCAATCAGTTTTTCCAAGGTTCAATTTTAGTAGGTAGCCTAGCACGGGTGGTTCTAGGTTCAGCGTTGCAATCTCCCTTAGTGAATATTCATCCCTTAGTGGTGATTGGGTGGTTAGGATTGGTCATCACCGCTTTAAACTTGATGCCAGCTGGACAATTAGATGGTGGACGCATTGTACAGGCCATTTATGGACGCAAAACCGCCAACAGAGCCACGATCGCCACTTTAATTGTCTTAGCTCTGGTAGGCTTGAGTAATCCTCTCGCACTGTACTGGTTAATCGTCATCGTCTTCCTACAACGGGACTTAGAACGCCCCAGCTTGAATGAAGTCAGCGAACCCGACGATGCCAGGGCTGCGATTGGTTTACTGGTATTGTTCTTAATGATTACTGCCCTTTTACCCCTCACCCCCGCTCTGGCTGGAAAGTTGGGAATTGGGTAAATACGGGACTTCCCACCAAGAAAATATACAATCACTTTGGTAAGCAGAGGAGGCGGGGGAGCAGGGGAGGAAGAATACAATGATCATCTTTGCTCTGACCCATTGAATAATTTATTTTCTGGAAGTCCCTAAAAGGCAACAGATTACAGGTTACAGGTTACAGTGAAAATTTACCTGTAACCTATCGCCTTCTTACGGTTTCCACCCCGTCAACAAATTAGGATATTTCGCTGGAGTAGAAAAGATTTTTTGCAAGGAAGCCTGACGTTCTAAGGGTTTCTCTTTAGTCAGATTCCAGAGAGTTTCATAGAAAAAGAAGGAAACTCCCGCAAAATTGCGATCGCGTGTTTTTTGGACTTGGGTTTGAATTTGCTGCATGGTAATAGGTTTATTTTTCAACCCTGTTAAAATCCCAATGCTTACGGGTATATGTTTTTGCGCGGCTTTGACTTCTGGATACTCTAGTTCTTTGACGAAGACATTAATATCATCGCGGTAAATCTGCAATACCAACTCTTCAATTAGTCCCATACGTTCCCACTTTTGCCAGTCTGCTAGAAAGTATTCGTAAGAAAAACGCTGTGGGTTGGGAGCAACTGAAACCAAGCAATCTTTTTTCGCTGCTTTAATCGCTGTAAATACTCGCTTCATGAAATCAGTGATTTTGCTAGCTCGCCAACGCACCCATTCTGGATCTTTGGGATTCTTGGAGGGTGCTTGACCACGATGCTCTTTTTTATATAAAGCTACGGTATAGGCATCATAGCCCAATTCCGAGGGTAAACCGAAATGATCATCAAATTGAATACCATCAATATCGTATTTCTTGACTATTTCGACAATTAAATCTTGAATAAATTGCTGCACATCAGGACGAAAGGGACTTAACCACACACGGTCATGTGTGCCTTCTTTAACAATGCGAGTACCGTTGCTGCGATTGGTGAGCCATTGGGGACGATTTTTGGCTAGCAGAGAATCGGCTGGGGCCATGAAGCCAAATTCAAACCAAGGAATTATGGTTAACCCCTGTTTATGTCCCTCCGTAACCATTTCTTTGAGGATATCTCGCCCTTGTAATCCAGGCGTAGGATCGAGCGATCGCCCAATCACTTTCGCTGCTACTTGACTGGGATAAAGTGTGTATCCCCAATTCCACACTGCTGGATATACCGTATTAAAGTTAAGTTCATCTAATTTTTGTAAAGCTTTTTGTAGGCGATCGCGCTCAAATAGCACATCACTATCAATATTAGTCAACCAAACTCCTCTCAATTCCGATGCTAGTGGTGAGTTAGGAGTGATTTGTGCATTTAAAGGTAACGATAAAATCACAGTAGCCACTGCACTCAAAAGCAACATCACCGCTAAAAATACAGGCTTACTTTTTTTATTAAAATGCTGTAATGAAAACCCCACATCCCACTTTCTAAGTATTTTCATAAATTGTTACATGAGCGGAAAATAAAACAATTAACACGACGCGCTCAAAAGCCAAAAGTTGCTCTAGAGAAGATTTGTCAGCAAATCTCAGACCTTTTAGATATTTTTACCAGGAATAAATCTTCATGTTTTTTTTACATTTTTACTTCAGGATTTCATGTTGTTTGCCTGTTAGTATTATTACATTGCTTTCATATTTGTTTAGACAATGTGAATAATACACCTAATGCTTGACCATTAGTATATGTTTAGGGTTAATCTAAGTATTAATGAAAAATTTCTATCTAGTCAGGCAGTATTAATTAAACAACAAGTAGTTTGTAAGCAGTAATTTCACGGTTAAGTTTACAGCTTTTAACTTCAAATCACAGGCTTATTAATGACACCCTTTAGTAACTCACCAGATCATCTGCCAGAAATAACAGCAGCCACTAAGAGACTAGAAAGGTCAATCATGCTTGCTGCTGGTGATTTTGCGCTGATACTAGCTTGTTGTAATTCGCCTCAAACGCAACAGCAAATTCTGAATGTGCTTACTGCATCCTCGACACTTAAGATCAAAGATATTATTCTCAAACCAACCGAAGTTACACTATACAAAACTATTAAGAATAATATCGGCACTGTTCACCCAGAAGTTGTGATGATTAGGGGCTTAGAATCTGTAGTAGCTATTAATCAACTCATCACAAGTACCAATATAATGCGGGATGAGTTTCGCAAAACTTTTCACTTTCCTGTTGTGTTGTGGCTTAACGATGAAATTCTCCATAAACTAATTTGGTTAGCACCAGATTTAAAAAATTGGTCAGCCAACACCATTCGCTTTGATTTGCCTCATAATCAGTTGATTGATCACTGTCCGTTCGCTGATTTTCACCTCAGAAAAAGGAATTAAGTCTTGCAGAGTAATGGTTCTAGCAAATAAAGAGAGAAAGGCATTTTCATGGCGGAAAGAATCTGTTTTTGAAGCTGATTAAGAGGCGTAATAAAAATA
>DVDT01000096.1 GCA_015296085.1 Trichormus sp. M33_DOE_039
CATGTTGTTGAGATTAATCTCATTTGTGAAACTTAGTGACAAAATGATTCCACTTTAATCGCTTCTTTTATCACTTAGATTTTTGCTCAATCCTTACAGAATAAGCTTTTGAGCTTCTGGCTTAACCCGAACTCAGGTTAACTAGCAAGTTTTGTATCGGAGTGAAATCCCGATGAAAAAAATTAACAGCGAATTGATTTAATTACTGTTGATATGTATAAGTTATGCCATCAAGCTGCATCGTCACTACACCATTTTTTTCTTGAGGTGGCTGAGTAATTTGAAACTCTTTTTTAATCGGGCCTAAACCAATTGTCAGAGTTTTGTCTGTAAAAGTTGTTGCACCACCTGTGACTGAACTATTGGAAGTCTTGAAGTCGCCGCCACCATCTAGATAGATTTTGACAAAGGTGCCATCCTTAGCTACCCAATTACCGATGTAAATTTGTTGCTCTGTACTTAGGGGAGTTTTATTAACACTACAACTAGAAACAATAGGCACAACAGCGAGAGTGGTAATCAGTGCGGGTACGGTTATTCGGCTAAACATAATTATAGACTGTTCGATGATTTGCTGATATGGTCTACAGCACAGCTTCCCGCGTTTTCGGATCAAACTCTTATTTAGATTTCAGAGAAGCAGCTGACGCAATTCTCTGAGCTTTTATAGGAATTTCAATCACAAACTTTGTCCCTTGTCCTAGTGTGGAGTCACACCAAAGATTACCGCCATGCTTCTGGGTGACAATTTGATAGCTGACAAATAAACCTAAGCCTGTACCTTTACCAACAGGTTTGGTAGTGAAGAAAGGATCAAATAGTTTAGAGCGAATCTCTTCGGGAATGCCTGCACCATTATCAGAAATCATAATCATCACTTGGTTAGTGTCGATTTGACGAGTCTGAATCCAGATGTTGTTGACAATATCTTGAAACAAACGCCCCTGATTAGATGCTTCTAAAGCGTCAACAGCATTGTTTAAAAGACTCATAAACACTTGATTTAGGGAGCTAGCATCAGATTCAATTGGTGGTAACTCACCATAATCTTTAATTACCTGAATCTCAGGGCGATCGCTTGTCGCCTGCAATCGATGTTGTAAAATCACCAAAGTGCTATTAATTCCTTGATGAATATCTACCGCCTTCCATTCTGCTTCATCTAAGCGCGAGAAATTACGCAGTGATAACACAATAGTATGGATGCGCTCAGTCCCAATTTTCATGGACTGAATAATCTTGCTTAAATCTTCCTGTAAAAAATCAAGTTCCAATTTATCCAATTCTGTGTGCAGGGTTTCGGGTGGGTGGGGATAGTGCTGTTGGTAAGTTTGCAATGCTCTCAACAAACCTTGGATATGCTCAGAAAGATAAATTAAGTTGCCATGAATAAAACTCACCGGATTATTGATTTCATGGGCAATTCCTGCCACCATCTGTCCTAATGCAGACATTTTCTCACTGTGAAGCATTTGTAATTGAGTCTGTTTCAGGGTTTCTAGGGTTTGCTTCAGGGTTGTATTCTTTTCATTTAATTCTTCTGTTCTTTGGTGAACTCGAACTTCCAGTGTTTCATTAGTTCTAGCTAATTCGGCAAAGGCTAAACTGAGCTTGGTTTGTGCTTGTATTCGTTCTGCAATTGTTGCTGTCAGTACCAGAATTGTGAGTGTAATTACGCCAATAAAAGATTGTAGTAAAAGCAAAGATTGATTGAGATCCTTCGTCACAAAACCACCTTTGCCATTAACTGTGGCAATGACAGCGATCGCTGCCACAATAAAAGTTAACAGGGTTGCAACTGGTTGTCCCAGTCGAAAGGCAGACCAAATCAACATCGGAATCAACATATACTCCAGGTGATACCCCTCACCAAAAGCAACTTTGCTCACAAGAATAACCAACCCAATGAGGATACTTGGTTCTCCTACGATTAACCAGAATCTTAAAAACTGTAAGTTGCTTGGGAATAGTGGAAAATCACCCTCTGATGTTGAATTTAGAGATAACCATTGCCAGTTAGAATGTCGATTTTTTTCCATGAATTGTCCCCAACTCAACAGAATCGGAGTAACAATAAAAATTCCTGAAACATTAGAAATCCACCAAGTTAACCAAACTGTCCAGTATGCTGTCCAGGGAACTTTACCACTCAACGCCAAGGAAGCTACTCCCACAGTTGCATTGATACTTGGCCCCACCATGCCAGTTAAAAGCAAAAATTTGAATACATCCTTGACACGCTCTAAGGGATAACGATAGTTGGTAATTTTCCGCAGTAGAACAGCACCCAACAGAGTCCCTAGCATTGTACCGATCGCAATTAAGAGAACTGGTAAGGTGGAAACTACCAAGGATAAAAAACTTGTTGAATCTCGGAACGCCCAGAAATTGGCGAGAAATGAACCCACCAACACACCCCACCCCATCCAGTTACCAAACAACAAAACAGCCCCAGAAGCAATCCCATCCGGTGGCCAAACTGGAGTGACATCTTGGGGTGTAGAGGCAAGATGACGTGAAATTTCAGCCATCCCATAGTAGGCAATCGCCAAAACAATGGTTCCTCCGATTTGCCTTAGCACATCAGGAAATATCAGGGCTTTTGGTTGAATCATCCGTTTTGTGGCTGCTCGATATCAACGTTACTTTCTATACATAGAATGCCCTTTTCTTTTAAAGTCGGAACATCGAGCAGCTAGGAAAATGGGGACTGGGGAAGGAGCATTTTCAAGAATTAATCTTTCCTCCGGCCATCAATAAACCAATTTCCTTAACTGTTGTGGTTTGTGCGTCCAAAATTCCCACAAACTCACCCTTGTACATTACCGCAATGCGATCGCTAATCGCCATCACTTCTTCCAACTCAGTAGAAATATACACAATTGCCGCACCGCGATGCCCGCGGCGGGCTGTGCCTACGCGTTCTCTTAACAAGCGTGAATGTACCGCACTTGTCGCCCCCACATCTAACCCCCGTGTAGGCTGCATCGCCACAATTAAATCAGGTTCTCCGGCGAGTTCTCGCGCTAATACTACCTTTTGTTGATTTCCCCCTGATAGCTGACTTACTTGAATCTCTTCCCCAGTCGCCCGAATATCAAACTCTTGCATTGCAGTTTGGGCATGATTTTTAATCACTGCTGGTTGTAATAAGAAATGACGACAAAAAGGCGAGTTTTTAAACATCTTTAAAATCAGATTTTGAGCAATACTAAATTGCAACACTAAGCCCATTTTTTGTCTATCTTCAGGGATGTAACCAATAGTATTTTCTGCGGTGATTTTACCCTGCTGAACGCGCCGCAAACCTGCAATAGCATCAGCTAATTCTCTCTGTCCATTCCCATCTACCCCAGCAATACCGAAAATTTCCCCAGCCTGCACTTGAAAGGACACACCACGCACAGCCGTCACACCTCTATCATCCGCAACGTGCAAACCCTGTACTGACAAGACAACCTTTCCTGGTGACGGTGGTGATTTATCAACTTGCAGTGCAACTTCCCGCCCCACCATTAACTCCGCTAGCTGCTGTGGTGTAACGCCTTGAGTCGGCGTATTAGCTATAACTTTTCCCCGACGTAACACGGTGACTGTATCGCAGAGATTCATCACCTCTTCTAACTTGTGACTAATAAAAATAATCGTGTTACCAGCCACCGCTAGGCGACGCAGAACGACAATTAACGATTCCACTTCTGGAGGTGTTAAAACTGCCGTTGGTTCATCGAGAATCAATATTTTCGCCTGACGGTAAAGCACCTTGAGAATTTCTACCCGTTGCTGTACACCCACAGGTAAGTTTTCAACTTTAGCACTGGGGTCAATTTCTAAGCCGTAACTCTGGGATAAAGCCGCAATTTCTTGTTGTTTTTGTCGCAGATTTAAATGTAATGTTTTTTCTCTACCTAAAATAATATTTTCTGTGACCGTTAATTGAGGAACTAGCATGAAATGCTGGTGAATCATGCCAATTCCCAATTGAATCGCAGTATTAGGTGAAGTTATTTTTACTGGCTGATTTTGCAGATAAATTTGACCTGCATCAGGTTGATACAGTCCACTAATAATATTCATTAAAGTGGTCTTTCCTGCGCCATTCTCACCCAGAATCGCATGAATTTTACCAGTATCAACACTCAAACTAATATTATCATTAGCGACAAATGAGCCAAAGCATTTAGTAATGTTTTCTAATCTTAAAGACATTTAATTTATTCGATATAAATATTTTGGTTGGTAATAAGCATTTTAGTGCTGATAGAACAAGGACTAAAGTCCTTACTACAAACTTTTTATTCATGCTTTTTTGGCACAGCGTGTATCTTTACCAGTTTCCCGACAATTTTCAAAATAAATTTTCTTATCGATAATATCTTGTTTAACTTTCAGAGAATTTTGTTGAATAGCTTCCGGTACAGCTACGCCAAATTTACCCAATGCTAATATATCTGGTCTTTCTAATCCGATAGTATATATCTGTCCTTTGATTTGTTTTTGTTGTGCTAATTCTGCTAAATAAGCTATGGCAATATCTAATCTTTTTACTGCACTGGTTAACACAGCTTTAGGTGCAACATCTAACTGATCTTTTGTATTACCAAAAGCGTAAACACCTTTATCACTCGCTGCTTGTAGAACTGCGGGTGAAGCACTGTCTAACCATTGATAAATAACATCATTCCCAGCAGAGATTAAAGCTAGTGTTGCTTCTTTGGCTTTAGCAACATCATTCCAATCGCCTGTAAATGTAGAAGTAATTTGAATATTAGGTTTAATTGATTTTGCTCCTAATTCAAAACCTCTGAATTCTTCTTGTGTAGCGGGAAATTCCTGCCCACCGATGTAGGCTAATTTATTAGATTTCGTCATCGCTGCACCGATGATACCGCAGAGATAACTCCCTTGCAGATGATCTATTCGCAACGATGCGATATTTTCGCCTTTGAGATTGCCATTCACACCCACAAAAAAAGTATTAGGAAATTGTGCGGCGATTTGTTCAATAGCGGCATCAAATTGTCCCCCGTGGGCGAACACCAAATTATAACCTTTACGCGCAAAGTCTGACAAAGCTTCGGTTTGATCGGCTTGGGCGACTTGTTCCACATAGGCAACTTCTGCACCTAGCTTTTGTTTAGCTAGGTTTACCCCTTCATAACCAGACTGATTCCAAGCTTTATCACTAATGACTCCAGGGAGTGCGATCGCTATTTTAAACCCTCCACCGCCACTATTAGCCGTTGGAGGTGTTGTCGGTTGGCTGCAAGCTTTGAGTAGTAAGCTGGTAGCAACGGTAGCTGAACTATACCAGACAAATTGACGGCGATTCAAATTGAGCGTCATATACTAACCTGAAGATTAAAAGTCATTTTGTTACTAAAATACTCTAAAGTCGTAAGTGTTTTTTGGGTAGACATATACCAATTTTCTCACTGTTGAGTGAGGACAAGCTGATATTAGTGAGTCAAACTAAAACGGTGGAAATTAGTAATCAGATGCAGCCCATGAATAAGCATAAAGAACTTTTACGCGTTATTTTAGCCGTATCTCTCATCATTGTTGGCATCACACATTTCGCTATCCCAGCACCCTACGTCAAAATTATGCCACCACAACTTCCTTATCCTTTAGGGCTAGTTTATCTCAGTGGATTTTATGAAATTTTGGGTGGTATTGGTTTATTAATTCCCCCTGTTAGTCAGGCTGCGGCTTGGGGTTTAATTGCATTATTTATTGCGGTTTTTCCTGCTAATATTAACCAAGCAGTAAATCATATTAAGATTGAAAACATACCATATTCAGAATCAAATTGGTTTCAATTAATTAGACTTCCCTTGCAAGCAGTTTTCATTGCTTGGGCTTGGTGGTACACACAACCTAGTGATAGAGAGAAACAAGCTTCTCTCATTCCTAAGTCACTTATACCTAAAGAATTACAATGGTAATTATAGAATTTTATGAAGACATCCCCAGCAGTAGAACAATTACAAGCACAATGGATTACTCCAGAAAATTTTCAACGTTATGGACAAGTAATTTTTCCTAGCAAAGATGGTAAGACTTTCGATGCTGAAGATGCTCAATTGAACTTAAAAAATGGTACTCCCCGCTTTTATATTATGCGACTACAAAAGCGAGGACGTAAGTTTAATAAAATTACTCGTCATGTGCAATGTACGCAATGTTTAGGTTCTCTAGAAGGGAAGGATTGGCTAATTGCCGTTTGTCCTCCCCATAATGATCTGCATGAACCAGTATTATCTGAAATCGCTGCCTTCCGTATTCCTGGTAATTGTTTTATTAAATTAAATGAAGGTACTTGGCACGCTGGGCCATATTTTGATCATGAGTTCGTAGATTTTTATAATTTAGAACTTGCTGATACAAATGTGGTAGATCATTTCACCCATGATTTTTTGAAAGGACAACAGTTGGAATTTGAGATGGTTTAAATTTAAAAATGGTTTTAGGGGCAAGGGTATAATACCGTTTCTTAATGAAGATGCACTTTTCACGGGATCTAAAAACCCCTCTCCATAGCTTGCTTCCCGTTCACGTCAGCGTCTCCGAAGGAGAAGGGTACCTCTCCCCTGCAAGGAGAGAGGCTTTGATTCTTGCTCCCCTTCCCTTGTAGGGAAGGGGTTCGGGGTTAGGTTTCAAGTTCACTTTTCCACATAGCATGAAAAGTCAGATAGAGAATTGGTATAAGAACTCATGCTTCATTAGATGGTAATAAATTATGCAAAAACTACTGTTCTATTACCGTACACTAATATTCGATTTTGCAGGTGTGAACGTACTGCCCTAGCTAATACTACTCTTTCCAAATCTTTGCCTTTTCTAATTAAATCTTCTACTTCATCGCGGTGGCTAACTCTAACTACATCCTGCTCAATAATTGGCCCTGCATCTAACTCCGCAGTGGCATAATGAGCCGTCGCGCCAATGACTTTGACTCCCCGTTCAAAAGCCCTGTGATAAGGATTAGCTCCAACAAATGCAGGTAAGAATGAGTGGTGGATATTAATAATTTGAGGAAATTTGGCAATAAAATCTGGACTAACAATTTGCATATATTTAGCTAAAACAACTAAATCTATTTTGTATTGTCGGAGTAATTCTAGTTGCTTGGCTTCTTGTTCCAGTTTGTTTTCTTTATTAATGGGAATATGATGAAAGTCAATGCTAAATTGGTCGGCAACTGTTTTTAAATGCGGATGGTTACTAATAATTAGGGGAATTTCAGCATTAATTTCTTGAGCGCGTTGCCGCCATATTAAATCATAAAGGCAATGATCTTGACGACTTACCCAAATAGCAATTCGGGGGATTGTATCAGAAAAGTGAAGTTCCCATTTAGCACCTAAAGGTTGCGCGATCGCGTTAAATGCAGGACCAATTAGGTCTCGTGGTAAATTAAATCCATCTAGCTGCCATTCAATCCGAGAAAGAAATAACCCCGCTGCAAAGTCTGTGTGTTGGTCAGCGTGAATAATATTACCACCATTGGCATAGATAAAGTTAGCAATTTTAGCTACTAGTCCCCGTTGATCTGGGCAGTAAATTAGTAAAGTTGCTGTTGAATGAGTCATAGTTAATATAGGATAATTATCATAATTTAAGATATTTTGTAGAGATTTATATTACTTATGCCCATAGTTTTTCGATATTATTGACTCTTTGTGGGAGTAGCTTCAGGGGTGCTTGGTGTAGGTAGCTGTTCAACCTGATTTGCAGGTTGTTTCCACTCCGCTAACTCTCGATTCACTGCATTTTCAAAATCAGTAGATACCGACAGCACATTGAGATTGCCATTAGTTGCTGTAGTAGGGTCAACTAGGGCGTAAATAAAACTACGGTTAAAGTTAGGCTTACCTAAGATAATTTGATGAGTTGTTTGATTTTTAAGTTTAATATCAATTGTTACCTGAGGTTGATCTAAACCAAATTCGCCAATTTGATTAGGTGTGACAGATACACTGCGATCGCTCTTCCCCTTCACCAACAAATCCATTAAATAAGAAACAATAGCATCATTCGCTGGTTCTGACACAGGAGACTTAATCAACCATTTAGGGTTGGGTTGGGGGTTACGTTCTAAATTCAGGGTCAGCTTTGCAGTCTTAATTGTCAAAGCCTGCACATCATCTTCAGCAAAAGAGAAAATCTGTTGCTTATTTTCCTTGGCTTCTTCACGCTGAGTTGCACCTTGAATTTCATAGAAATAAACAAAACCTCCTAACCCCAACGCCAATAAAACTAGAATTAATGTTGTTTTTGGTAGTTTCATAGTTGTTAGTCTTTAGTTGTTAGTCAATGGGAATTGGGGTAACATCTACCTTTTCTCCCATTCCCAATTCCCCATATCATCTCCGTTTCCACCAGATGACGGCGGCGGAGATAAAGCCAATGAAGGGTAAAATTATCAGCGCGGATAAGGTAAGAAGGTTTGCTTGGGCGGCTGATATGGTGATGCGGCGGTTTTTTGGTTCTTTGGGACGAATAGAAAGTGGTTGTTGATCCTGCTGACTTAGCCAAGTGACTGAGTTGAGGAATACATCTCCATTGAGTTGCTGTTGGAAAATGTTGTCTGTGGCAAAATCAGAATTTCCTATCACTACTAACCTAGACTCGGTGGCTGTTTGTTCAGTTGGGGAAGCTTCCGTCGGAGTAGGACTAGCCTGGGTTGGAGGTGTGGTTAATGTGGTTGGTAACGAGGTAGGGCTAGCCTGAATTTGAGGTGTAGGTGATGTTGTGGCGGAAGTGATGGGACTAGCTTGATTTTGGGGTGTGGGTGATGTTGTTGGTGACGGTGTAGGACTAGCCAGACTGGGCGTTGTAGGGGAAGTGGTGGGACTAACTTGATTTTGGGGTGTGGGTGATGTTGTTGGTGACGGTGTAACTGCTGGTTTAGCTGCGATTTTTTTGCTTAAAGCCACACCTAAAGTTAAAGGCCCTTTGAGATCTTTGTCGGGGTTAAACTCTAACTTCTCACTTTGGAGGTCGCCTTCTGCCCAACTATCGGGATAAGCTTTAGTTTGTAGCAGAGGAGTAGACTGTACACCTGGGACGGGAGTAATTTGTAAAGGTCTAGCTAGACGATAAAAAGAAATTCCGTTGCCAAAATCTTGAGTGATGGGGTGTTGACCGTAATTTGTAATGATAGGTGCAGCTGGGCCTAGTCCTACGCCAGCACCGGAGACATCCACGGCTAGACGGTCATCTAAACTCACACCCCACTGTTGTAGCAAACTGCTAAGGTTGGGGTTGGTGTTGGGATCAACCATGAGTAGCACATTGCCACCACGATTGAGATAATCTTGTAAGGCTGTGACCTCAGCATCAAATAGTCCCTTTTTGGGGCCAGCCACAATGACAACATCAGCATCATCGGGAACTTTGAGATTGTTGGTCAGATTTAAAGGTGCAGCAGTGTAATTTTTATCGCTTAAACCTTGGACTGCTTGTGCCATTCCCCCTTCACCAGATGTGATGGGATGTTCACCATGACCTTGGAGAAAGTACACTTTGGCAGTGCGATCGCTATATAGTTGTTGTAGTTTATTAGTTAACTTAATCTCCGACAGGCGTTCATTAACGTTAACTGATTGTACTAGTTGCCGCTTATTGCCAGATTCTAGGTAAACTTCGCCGTAATCCTTAACCCCAAATTTTTCTGCTAATCCTGGTCTACCTTGGGGATCAACATACTCAAACTGAAATTTTGCACTTTGACGGCGATAATTTTCTAAAAGTTCTCTGTCTTGCGGGTTTTGAGTGACATCAAACACCCAAATTTTCAGCGGTTGATTAAGTTTACGAACTAGTTCTTGTGATTGTGATGACAGAGTAAATAATTGCGTATCTGTTAAATCTGCACGCAGTTGGTAGCGTGTCGATAAAAAGTTAATTAATCCTACAATTACCAATACTGCTAGAGTTGCAACCAATGCGTTAGCACCAGCTTGGGTAGAACGTTGTTTCCACCATTGACTACGCTGACTTTGCCAAGCTACCCATAATACACAGATAGTAATTCCTGTAATTAACAGCACTAGAGGAACTACTCCCCAACTGTCAGCTACTAACCCAGTTGTTAAACCAGCAGCAGTAAAAAACGGCCCCAGCAAAAATAAATATTTCCAAAGTTGCTTTTGTTTAATGGTAGTCATTAGTTATTAGTCTATTAGTTATTGGTTTTCTCTCCTGCTCCTCTGCTTCCTCTGCACCCCTACACCCTTACACCCCCACACCCTCATTGCCTTTGAAATCTCAACGCATCAATTGATTGCGCGGTGAGGAAGATACCTAAAAATATGTAACTGCTAAATAAAATTAAGGCACTGCTATCAAAGATGCCTTGAATGAGGGTATTGTAATGTTTGAGTAAAGAAAAATGACCAACAATTTCACCGATAGGGCCGCCAATACCTTTGGCAATTAAATCAACAAATAACAGCAATATCACTAAAGCAAAGGTGAAAACAGCAGAGAGAAGGGTGCTGTCAGTCAAAGAGGAAATAAACATACCCAAGGAGAGAATTGCTGAAGCTAGCAAGATTAAACCCAAATGTCCTAATAAGGGAATTGTGGGTGCTAGGGGAGGATTAGAACTGCTAATGGCGATCGCTTCAAATACCATTAACGGCAAAATCAAAGTGGTAAAAAATGTCACTACCCCTAATAATTTACCGACAGCGACAGCCCAGTTAGTAACGGGGGAGGTGGCGAGAAGTTCTAAAGTGCCGCGTTTGCGTTCTTCAGCATAGAGTCCCATTGAGAGAATTGGCAAAATAAATAGTAATAGCCAACCCATCCGGTCTAAAAAGGCTCTAATAAATTCGTAGGGTACATCAATAGGTGGGACAGCTACACCGAATTGTTGTCCTTGTAAATCGATTAGGGCGACGGCTGGTAAAATGCCATCCGGGCCTAGTAAAATCATCACCAAAAATAAGCCAGCAATGAACCAAAATACGCCAGCGATCGCATAAGCTAAAGGCGAGACAAAATAACTCTGTAACTCGCGGCGATAAATGGCAATAATATTACTCAGGACTATACCCATTTACGCTGCTTCTCCTTCATTAGCTGCTGATTCCTCAATGGTGGCTAAGTTCTTTTCTTCTGTGGTTAGTTGCAAGAATACATCTTCGAGGGTGGCACTAACACGCCGCATTTCATGCAAACTAAATCCAGACCGAATTAAAGTTGTAGCTATATCTTTTCCTGGTTCGCTTCCCGGCTGTGACAGTACCCGCAAATAAGCGCGGTTGTCTCTGGGATAATTCACAGGTACAGATTCTACTAGACTGACACCTGCAATATTTTGTAGTACTTGCTTGGCGAGGGCGGCTTCTCCCTCAACTTCTATTTCATAGCCTGCACCACCTGTCAACTGTGTCATCAGGTTTTCTGGTGTATTAGTAGCAACCACCTTACCGCGATTAATGATGGTGACGCGATTACAGGTCATACTCACCTCTGGAAGAATGTGAGTAGACAGAATAACTGTGTGTGTTCCGGCAAGGCTTTTAATTAAATTGCGTACCTCAATAATTTGCCGCGGATCAAGTCCCACTGTTGGTTCATCTAAGATGATGGCTGGGGGATCATGAACGATCGCCTGAGCAATACCGACCCGTTGACGATATCCTTTGGATAACTTGCGAATAATGACGCGGCGTTTTTCTTGTAAATTACAGCGTTTGATGGCTGCGTTGACTTTCGCGGCGCGATCGCCTGCGGGTATACCTTTAATATTGGCGACAAAATGCAAAAATCCCTCTACCGTCATTTCTGGATATAACGGCGGCGTTTCTGGTAAATAGCCGATGCGTTGGCGCACTGCTAAGGAATTTTCATGGACATCAAAACCTGCAATTTTAGCTGTCCCTCTACTCGCTGGTAAATAACCCGCCAAAATTCGCATCGTTGTAGTTTTTCCCGCCCCATTCGGCCCCAGAAATCCTACAATTTCCCCTGGTTCGACACTAAAAGTCACATCAGTAATCGCTGGGGTAGAACCGTAAGTTTTACTCAGATGTTCAACTTCAATCATAGGTTTCGTGACGATGGGCTATGCCTCATCGCAGGTGAACACAACTTAAACTAGGGTACTCAACAATAGTGACATTTTACCGACACTCTTTGTAAGTGCGAGGCTAATCGCTCACTGCTTGACGATTTAAACTCCCCACAAGTTGCCAATCTACCAGAAATCGCTTCCCTGCATGCAAAATCTGCGTTCCTCTGAGTTGAAAAAGGGGTGTAGGGGTATAGGGGTGTGGGGGAAAGATATCTTTCATGTAAGGCTGAAGAAATTGCTTCATCGGGATTGTGTTAAAAACCCTTCAAACAGTTTCTCGGCTCGAATGACTCCATCTAAGTTACAGATAATAGAAAATAAAGCCAACATAGCAAAAGATCAAACTATGCGATCGCCCATCCACCTCTTCACTGTCGAAGAATATCTAGAAATAGAAAAATCCGGCGAAATTCGTCATGATTACCTTGGATTAACCCTATCCATGTCTGAAATTTACGAAGATGTCATCAATATATAATCCCTAATCCCCAATCCCTATTTCCCGGTAGTGTTGTTTTATGATGGTGTCATTTAAACAATCGCTGCTTAATCACCAATGGTGAACACTAATCCCATTGCCACACTCTACGTCAACCCTGCTACGGGTAAAGATACTAACTCAGGTTCACGGCAAAGTCCGTTTAAAACCCTGACTCGCGCGTTAAAAGTTACTTCTCCGGCAATTATTCAATTGGCGGCGGGGACTTACAGCACCGCTAATCAGGAAGTTTTTCCCCTCATCATCCCGGAAGGGGTAACGGTGGTAGGTAATGAAGCGAACAAAGGTGCAGGAATTGTCATCTCTGGGGGTGGAGAATATCAAAGCCCTAGTTTTGGAGTGCAGAACGTTACCTTAGTTTTATTGAATAAAGCCAGTCTCAGAGGTGTGACTATCACTAACCCAACCGCTAAAGGTACAGGTGTTTGGATCGAAACTACAGCCCCACATATCGCTAACAATACCTTTACTAACTGCGGTCGAGAAGGGGTATTCACTAGTGGTACTGCTAAACCCTCGATTCTCGATAATGTATTTTTGCAGAATGCAGCCAGTGGTTTGTTTATGGCGCGCAATAGTAAAGGGGAAGTGCTACGGAATGTTTTACAAAAAAATCCTTTAGGTATAGCGATTAGTGATTTTGCTGCACCTGTAATTACCCATAACAAACTCTCAGATAATCGTACCGCGATCGCTCTATCTCGCAATGCCCGGCCTGTGTTGCGCCATAATCTCATTCTCAAGAATAGCCAAGGTGGGCTACTCGTTAATGAAAACGCTGTCCCGGATTTGGGTAATACTCAAGATGTGGCTGGGAATATTTTTAGTGACAATGGTGGATTTGATATTCAAAATAACTCCACACAGTCCTTGATTTCTGTAGGCAATCAGTTAAATCCTACTCAAGTGAAAGGACAGGTCAATTTTCTGGCGGCTATCACAGATCAACCCATCCAGTCAGCTAACACGAGTCTAGTTGACATCGCCGGACATTGGGCAGCCGCTTTTGTGGAGGCATTAGTTAATAAAGGTTTGATTAGTGGCTTTCCTGACGGTACTTTTGCCCCTAATGCACCCATCACCCGCGCCCAATATGCGGCGGTGATTGCCAAAACTTTTAATTTACCCACAAAGAATCAACAGACTCAATTTAAAGATGTGAAATCTGACTTTTGGGCAGCGTCAGCGATTACTAAAGCCGCTCAAATGGGATTCGTTAGCGGCTTTCCTGATGGTACATTTCGACCAGGGCAAAATTTAACTAAGGTGCAGGCCATAGTTTCTGTAGTCAATGGATTACAACTAAGTGGTGGTAGCCCTAATGTCTTGAGTGCGTACCGCGATCGCGCCCAGATTCCCAGTTATGCTACCAATCTCATTGCTACCGCCACCGAAAAACAATTAGTAGTGAATTATCCCGAAACTGACCAACTCGAACCCCTGCGAGATATTACCCGCGCCGAAATAGCCTGCTTAATTTATCAAGCTTTAGTCACTAGCGGCCAAGAAAAAGCGATCACCTCACCTTATATTGTCAGTGTGGATGCAGCGTTACCTACATTCATTGACCTAGGCGGACATTGGGCAGAACAATTTATTCGCGGTTTGGCTGATATGGGGATCACTCATGGTTTTGCTGATGGTAGCTACCAACCTAATAAGCCCATGACTCGCGCCCAATATGCAGCCTTAGTGGCGGGTGCGTTCAACCCTACACCCAAAAGACAGGCTACAGAGTTTATTGATGTAGCGAAAGACTTTTGGGCTTATCAGGCACTACAAATTGCTGCTAGTGGGGGCTTTGTCAGTGGTTTTAGCGATCGCACTTTCCGCCCAGATCAAAATGTGCAGAGACTACAAGTCATTGTTTCCCTAGTGAATGGACTAGCCTTGTCAGCCAACAATAATAATAGTTTCACTTATACTGACAGTAGTAGCATTCCAGAATATGCCCGTAAAGCTGTAGTTACTGCTACCCAACATAGAATCATTGTTAACCACCCAGACCCCAAACTCCTCGCACCCACGCGGGAAGCAACCAGGGCAGAAGTAGCAGCAATGGTCTATCAAGCCTTAGTTGCAATTCAACGTGCGCCAAGTATTAATTCACCCTATATAATTTCGACAGTTAGCAGCTGACCAAGTAAAATGAGAGACATTGCTTTGCCGATGAAAAACTATTGGTAACAAATCCTACATTTCACGACAGGTTAGCCTCCCATAAACGATGGGTAGATCATCTGTACATATTGCCAACGGCCAAAAGTCCCATGTCACAGTCAATACCTCCAACTTGTGCCAACTTGGCCACCGCCCTATTAATTCACTATAGTTTCGACCTCAGTGGCTACAGTGCCAGTGAGTTAGTTAATCGTTGGCAGAAACAATACCCACCAGATTGGTTACATTTAGCAGTCATTGAAGCTTTATATCAAGGACGCTATAAGGGAATTTCTGTACAACAAATCTTGGCATTTTGGCTGCGGCGAGGTCAGGCTATCTATCACTTCAATATGGAATTTGAACGTCTGATTTGTAGCCAATTTCCCACCAGTCTCACGGCTAATACTACCAAAGCATTAAGCTTCCACCAAGAACCATCAGAGTTGCCAACAGTCAATCATTATCTTCCGCCTGCGGTAGTTTCACCCCAGCTACGAGAAAATGGTAATGGTAGCCATCAACATTCATCTATTCAACTGATGAATGTTAAACCGCAAGAACCTGTAAATCCAGAAGAAATTTCACCAGCACCAAAACAATTAGCCGCATCTAGCATGGGAGTGGTGACAGCTAGCGTCCAAGCACAGTCAAATCCCGTAGAAATTAACAGCCAACAGATTAGTAATTTGCCCATATCTTTAAATCATCCCCCCATTGGGCAATTTACCCCGACTAAAAGCGATCACTCCGAATCATTTACTTCCAAACTCAAAGCGATCTCAGGGGAGCAACTATCCAGTGTATAGTGTGGGGATGGCACTCACCCACCGATAGAGATGATTATTTTTGAGGTTGTGTTGTTTGTTAGCTGCCAATTTTTACCAGTACTGGAATAGATGGTTGCCAGTTATATTTGCTTTAGGTGGTAACGTCAAAAAGAGACTCACAGCTACAAATAGCAAGTGTTAGCTTCAAACATATTCCGAATTAGTAATTACTTACCACTCTTCTGCCCAGTAGACAATTTCCGCTGATGAACTATCAATAGCTACACCGTAACTATTACCGTGATTCCACTTAAATCCAGGCGTACCTTTATCTTGGGCATTTAAGACTAATATTTCATAACCAGGGGGAAATGACTCCCCGCCAGCATCACTGGTATAGAAAAAAGTGGTAGGTACACCATTGGGAAAGCTGGCGTGATCGTTACTGTCGCCACCTCGATATTGATGTTTGGCTAGTTTCCTGTACTGTGTTAGTAATTTTTGAATCTGCTCTGGTGATTGTTTGAGTCTAGCTTGAAAGAAAATACTAGCTTGTGAAACCCCAGGAGAATAAGCAATACGTAAATCCTGGGCATCCTTGGGTATTTCTGTAGGGAAATGCTTGATTGCATCTTGATTTTGCCAGAGTTGATCCCGAATTTCTCTGTAACGTGATGTATCAGTGATGGCTTGGTTTTGGCTACTGCTACTAAATGCTCTTCTGAGAAAGAAACTGCCGCCGACAACGCCAACACTGCCGAGGGAGAAGAAAACTATCATTGTGAATTGAACAAGATGCGATCGCTTCATAGCGTTGGGGAGTTTCTAAGGTCTATAGCTATATACCCAACTAATAAAATGAATTCGTAATATTTCGGAGATAGATCTGGAGATTTTGATGAAATCTTTGCGTAAAGGGGGAAAGTACGAAGTTAGGATAAAATTCCTATGAAGCAAATCTAGCGATCTAGTTAAAATCACATATCACTACAGTAGTCCGTTGGTATTTGTGAAATTATTTACGTAGGTAGGCAATTGGGTGTAGGAAAGAAGACTTTGTGTAATTGATATCGACATTATTTTTGCGATCGCCTGGGCTGAAAAAAATAAAAGTCCGTAGTAAGGACTTTAAGCCCTGATTCTTCTCAGCACTAAAGTACTTACTACAACTCTGCGAATATTTTCGTCAAGCACAGAGATTCTAGATCTACAAATGCCCAAATTGTAGCTAGAGTCCTCGCCAATATTTTTTTGTATTGGCTTTACACACTCACCCCTAATTCAGCAACTATTTCCACATGATTGATTTGCTCTTCTATCCACATTGTAAATAAATCTCTAGTAATTTGTGTCCGTCGTTGCTCATCTAATTCGGCAGAAATTATTTCTTCAACAGCAATTATATGTACTCCTTTGGGTGTAATTATGGGTTTGAGAATTTGGGGAGGTGTAGCAGCAAAAACCGCAGCAGCAATTTCTGGTCGAAAATCCCGTCGATAACGAATACCTTGATAACCTCCAGCACGCCTTATTTCCGGGGTTTGGATGTATTGACGAGCTATTTCTTGGAAGCTGATTTCACCTTCTTTTAAGGCATAAAATAGCTCTAATGCTAAATCTTCATCATCTAAAATAACTTCATAAGTCACAGCCCCTGCATAATCAATTTGATGGGCATAGAAAAATGGTTCAACTTTATCTGCAAATAAATGATTTGCTAATTTAGCAGATAATAAATTGGTTTTAGCCATGTCTTCAAAATCGTCTAAAGAAAGATAATGTTTATTCAGCCAATTCCAAGTATCTTCCGCTTTTAATAATTGGTAAGTAAAGCGCATACTATCGGCGGCTTGTTGCAATTCTTCTATAGAGATTTCAATCCCTGCTTGAGTAGCAAATTCAGTAATAATTCTGGAAGTGGCGATCGCTTCTAATATAGTCGGAATTTGGCAGGATAATTTGAGATGATAAATAATGTCCGCGCTAGATAATTTTATAAGTTTTGACATAATCATCTTCTCCCTGATCATGAGTGGTGGTGGAAATATGGGATTGGTTACTGGGCATGAGGTATGGGGGCATGGGGCGATTTCTCCCCCTGCACCCTCTTTTTTCCTGCGCCCATCTAGTTAAAGCTCTAAACCGCCTTTCTGTAATCTTTTAAATGGATCTAAGACAAAATCAATTACTCGCCGTTGACGAATAATCACTTCAGCTGAGGCTGTCTGTCCAGGGGTAAGGAAAATACGTTTATTACCAGCTTGGATATATGGTTGGTCTATCGTAATATCCATTTCATAGGTTTCTACATTACCTTGGCTGGTGGTTTGGATTTTCGAGTCAGGAGAAATCCAACTGACGCGCCCTTCTACTATGCCGTAATCTTGGAAGGGATAGGCATCAAACTTGATTTTTACTGGCATGCCCACTTTCAAGAAACCGCTCTGTTCACTGGGCATTTGAGCTTTAAGGATTAAAGCTGTATTTTGTGGTGCGATTTGAGCCACTATCTGTCCTGATTCGACTACAGGGCCTGGTTTTTCTATAGGTAAATCAAAGATTGTGCCATCAATGGGCGATCGCACTACTCTTTGTTGTAGTTGCAGTTTCAAAGATGCAATCTGGCTCTTGGTTTGCGCCATTTCTGATTGCAAAGTAGTCATTTGTCCTTGCAAGTCTTTTAGCTGTTCTTGGCTTTTTAAAACTGCCAATTTACCAGCTTGAACAACACTTTGATAACTACTAAGTTGTTCTTGTAGGCGGAGTTGTGCTTGCTGAATTTCGGCTTGAATTTGACTAATTGTAGCCTGATAGCGACTGACTTCTTCTCTTAAACGCAACTGAGCTTGCATCATCTCTGCATCAGCTTGCAGTACAGAGCGTTGACTATCTTCAGCAGAGTTTTCTAATTCGACAATTTTAATTTGAGGAATCGCACCCTGGCTTAATAAATGGCGATAGCGTGTAAACTCCCGTAAATCTCGCTGCAAACGCCTTTGCGCTAACTGTCGAAGAATCTGAGTAGAATTAATTCTTTGTCTAGCCTGTTCTACCAGGGCTTGTTTTTCCAGTTTTTGTAAATTATAGGTACTTTGTTTAGCATCTAAATTCTGCTCGGCTTGATTCACTTGAGCCATTTTTTCCAAGGCTTGGGCTTGGTTTTGCTGCTCTTGGATATTAATGGCTAGCATCAGTTGATTTTTTAGTAATTCCTGCTGTGCTTGCCGATTAGTGAATCCTTCTAGCTGAGTTTCGGCCTGTTCTAGTTCTTTTTGGAGAACATCAGCATCTAATTCTAATAAAACTTGCCCAGCTTTAACCGTCGCTCCTTCTTCTACATTGACAGTTTTCACTTTACCAGCGACGGCAATACCTAGTTTTTGCGTTGCTCCCTTGGGTTCTAAACGCCCTCTGGCTGTTCCGGTTTCATCAACTTTGCTCAGAGATGCCCAAGGCAAAAAAACCACTGCAAAACTAATCAATAGGTAAAGCATGGAACGAGTCCAACGCTTGGGTAAGGCATCGAGTAATTCTTCGGTGCCATAGAACCAATCATTAGTCTCGTTGATATCTGGCGTTTGCTCATTGAAGACATAACTTTGCAGTTCATCCGCCTGTGGTGTGACTACTACGGATGATGAGTTGTGGGATATGTGTGGCATAAATTACTTAACAGTGAACTCTGGGGAGTAGGGAGAAATCAATTCAAAATTAAAGAACTTTTGAATTTTTTCTGTCCTGTTTCTTTGATTTAAAAATTTCCCAGTCATACCCAAGGCAACATCTTAATTAACACCATGTGCAACTTTCCTTTAAACCTAACCCCCAACCCCTTCCCTATTAAGGAAGGGGAGCAGGAATCAAAGCCTCTCTCTGTGGGGGAGAGGTACTCTACGAGAAGAGCTTTGCTCTATGGAGAGGGTTCTAAGAATAGATGACACATTACGTCAATTACAAATTATTTGCCAATTGTTGTTGGTTCAGATAAAAGTAATGGCCTTTTCGTGTGATTAGTTGATCGTGAGTACCGCTTTCGACTAGTAAGCCACGATCTAAAACTAAAATTAGGTCAGCATGACGCACGGTAGACAGGCGGTGGGCAATAATTACACTGGTGCGTCCTTGAAGAATGGTTTTCAGGTTGTTTTGAATCAGGCGTTCAGACTCAGAATCCAAGTGGCTGGTAGCTTCATCTAAAAGTAATAAGCGGGGATCGCCCACTAAAGCACGAGCGATCGCTAGGCGTTGGCGTTGTCCGCCAGATAACATTCCCCCACCTTCACCAATTTGGGCTTCATAACCCATTGGTAATCTTTGAATAAAGTCATCAGCCCCAGCTAATCGCGCCGCTGTCATTACTTGTTCTAAGGTGGCTTCGGGGTGAGCAATGCTGATATTTTCGCGGATTGTGCCGCCAAATAAAAAGGTGTCTTGGTCAACTACACCGATTTGAGAACGGAGCGATCGCAAGGCGATACTAGTCACATCGTTGCCATCAATCAACACTTTTCCATCTGTCGGTGGGTAGAGACCCAAAATTAATTTAAACAATGTGGTTTTCCCTGAACCGCTACGCCCGACTACGGCCACGGTTTGTTCTGGCTGAATTTCAAAGGTGAGATTTTCTAAGACATTAATATCGCTCTCTGGATGGTAGCGAAAGGTCACATTCTCAAAGCGGATGTAACCACGTAACCGAGGTAAAATTTGTCTGGGATGATGGTGTAAGTCTTCTTCGGGTTCGGCTTGCAAAATATCATTGATGCGTTCAGTGGAAATTGTCACTTCCTGTAACTGATTCCACAAAACCACTAGGCGTTGAAATGGTCGAATAATGTTGCCCAACAACATATTAAAAGCAACTAACTGACCAATGGTAAGTTGATTTTGAATTACCAACCACGCCCCCAACCATAGTAAACCTGTGGTGACTATAGTCTCAATACCAGAACTAAAAATCTGTAACTGGTTACTGATAATCTGTCCAGCAAAGTTTTTTCTGATCACATTATTCAGTAATTCTTCCCAATGCCAGCGCACTGTCTGCTCAATTGCCATCGAACGAATTGAACGAATCCCGGTGAGGGATTGAATTAAGTAACTGTTCTCATTGGCAGTAGCACTAAAAACCTCACGGCTAATGCGGCGCAAAAACGGTGTAGCGACAAGTGCCAATAATACAAATGGCGGAACGATCGCTAAACTGACTAATGCCATTGCCGCACTGTACCAAAACATCAGCCCCACGTAAACGAACACCGTCAGTAAATCCAAGATGATGGAAAGGGCTTCTCCAGTCAAAAAACGCTGGATTTTTTGATTTTCTTGGACGCGTGAGACAATATCCCCCACATAACGCGATTCAAAAAACGCTAAGGGTAAACGGAAGGTATGTTTAATAAAACCAACCAACAGTGAAACGCTAATCCGGTTGGCTGTATGGTCTAGTAAATATTGTCGCAGTCCATTGACGGCAACACGGAATAAACCAAAAATTACCAAGCCCAAACCTACAGCGTTGAGTGTCAGTGTGCTACCCTGGACAATCACCCGATCTAATAACAACTGGGTAAATAGGGGCGTAATCAATCCTAACAGCTGAATTAATACTGAAGCCGTAAACACTTCTAGCAGCACCCGTGAGTGAGGTCTGACTAACTCAAACATCTGCCAGAATGGGGTACTGGCTTCTTCGGCTGCTTGTAGTTGGCTAGTAGGTTGCAATAACAACGCGTAGCCAGTCCAACCAGTTTTGAATTCTGCTAGGGTGAGGGTGCGTTGTCCAACGGCGGGGTCGCAAATAATGGCGCGTTTTTTAGTAATTTCGTAAACGACGATGTAGTGCTTATTTTCCCAGTGAGCGATCGCAGGTAAAGTCTGTTGTGCTAACTTATCCAAACTAGCTTTTACTGGACGGGTAGTAAAACCTATCGCTTCTGCGGCTGCTGTTAAGCCTTTGAGGGATGCACCACTACGTCTAACGTTAGCTAAATCTCGAATGCGATTCACGCTTAAATTTTTGCCCCAGTAGCGGCTAATCATCACTAAACAAGCCGCGCCACAGTCAGCCGCACTTTGTTGTTCAAATAATGGATAACGCTTGGTAATTCGTCCCCACCAATGTCCAACTTTCACCTTGGGACTGGGGAAATAGGCGCGACGAGGTTTGCTTTTTTCTGTAGAGGGGGGCTGTAGAGACGTGATAGATCTCGTCTCTACAACCGGGGATGGGGAGGGGTTACTTTCAATACTAGCACTAGATTCTCTAAACTCTGTTAACTGCGGCCAGTATTCTAGTGCTACTTGCCAGTTAGTATGTTTGAGAATGTACACAACTGCTGATTGCGTAACTTGCCAATTACCTACATTTGCAGATGTGGTAATTGTTCCGGGTGTAAATCTGCGTCCTTGGGTATCTGTTAATTCTCCTCGCTGCAACAGCCAGATTTTGGTATCTTGCAAAAGCGACTGAGGAAGTGAACCACCCTCTAAAGTATGACGCTCAAATAAAAATAAGGCTCTTAAAGCATCATCGACTGAACCATTTTCAGGTAACAAGGAATTTTGGCTACAAAACACCAATAAATCCCAAGTTTCTGCTTGTTTTTTCAGGCGATCGCCAATACTAGGATGTTCACTGATCAGTGCTTCTAAACTCGATTGTGACAAATAAGCTAGTTTTAAATTAACAGAAGCTCTGGCAACATAAGCACTAAATCTTTGTTCTGGAAATAAAGTCAATTGACCGAAGGATGAACCTGTTGAGAGGGTAGTGATTAAGTTCAAAGAACTATCGAGTAATCTCACTTTACCCCCAAGGATGATATATATTCCCGCCGAAGCTGTCGCAGCTTGCCAAAACTGTTTAGCGATCGGCGGTGCAATAATTTCCAACCCTTGGATACAGTTTTCTATTTCCTTCTCTGACAACAAATCACCCAAGGTTTGGCTAATTTGTTGTGCTAGAAATTGTTGAGAAAAACCTGACGACATGGGAGAAATTCAAAATTTCAAATACTCTACGGTTAGGCTTATGCCTCCGTTCGCGTTAGCATCTCTGAAAGGGAAGGAAGGCAAGCTACAAAATTGGGTATGTGGCAATAGGTATAAAGTAATAAAAATATTCTTTATTTACCCTTTGGATGAATCTAGGAGCGTCGCTAATGCTGTGCTAACACCACCGCAATGGCTCACCTTTTGCCTTTTTAATTTCTTGCTTTGTCTATCCTCTAGCTTCTATTCCGACTTTGAATTGCCAATTCAAAGGAGATTCTGATTGAGTGGCTAAGTCAGAAATCGTAATGTTATTATCTTGAATTGTTTCATCTTCTTGAGGAGGTTTATTTTTTGGCTTAGTCGAAAGCCCCATTTGTTTTAACAGGCGATTGATATGGCGATCGCTAATGTTAATTCCCAATTCTGCTGCTAAATGTTTACTTAACCATTGAGCTGTCCAATGGGTAAAAGCATAGCCATAATCGCGAGGACTATTACTGACTAATTCCTTCAGTCTATCCATGTATTGATTATTGACAATTTTGGGTCTACCTATGGGACGTTCATTCCATTTGTGTGCCAAACCCGCTTCTGCTATACCGATCCAATAGCGCGCCATTTCTTGAGAACAACCTAATTTTTCACAAATTTGACTTTGTGATGTTCCCATATCTGCCAGTAATATAATTTCAATGCGTTTGCGATATTCTGGCTGTAAATTAGTTTGTAAGTGTTTGAGCAAAGTTTTGCGCTGAAAAGGAGTTAAAAACTTGCTTTCGTGCAAGTCGTAATCTTCAATAATTTGTTCTTGATGAAAATATTCAGACATAATTATTACTAGGCGATATCTCACGTATGTTTAGGCAAAGAGGCAGAATTGGAGACAAGCGTTTACCCGCCTGTAAATTGCTAATTTAGAGGGTTGTTTGTCAGTATGTAATTCCTAATTGCTCAAATAATTGCCCATTAGACAAACAACAGCATTTAGTAAAACACATCAAGAATTTGCCTCGATAAGTTGATAAATGTTCCTGAATTCTGTTGTTATGCTGGGATATATTTCAACCAAAGTAATTGGTTGTTAATTTTAGCCAATCCACCTCAGGTTTGATGGTGTTTTTTTATCAAGGTGTTGTGAAAGACTGGAATGTAGGCTGACAATCAATCTGTAGGTAGATAGACGTAAATAAATATAATGCCAAATGTGATTGCTGAGAGAAAGGAGGAAGCGATCGCAATGATTGCAATGGCTTCTCGGTGCGTGACTTTCCGCGCAGATTCTCCGCAATAACATATTATATTTAACTATGCCTGCCCACTTAATCTAGATCGGTAATATCGCAAATACCAATCAGAGAGATGTTGCAGTTAGTTATTCATGCTAGTAAGAGTTACTAACATGAAGCTAACACGGACTGTTTTTTCATTAGCAGATCATCTTCAATCTGCATTCACCTGGAAGAAATTAACGAAAAAGTGACAGTCTCTCAATTTAGTTATTCAACCTACTGTTATTCTTGTAGAAATTTTCTTCGAGCTAGTCAATAGTTTTTATTCTGGAAAAGCAAATTTCATCAAAACTTGATAGTGTCTTTATCAAAAGTTAACCATTAATTTAAAATTTCGCAAACTCAGGCTAATCGCTTAAAATGATGCGCTCCTTGACTCTATGGTTACTGGACTACCAAAAAATTTTTCTAAAATTTCCATTAACTAGGTTGACAAACTATGTAAAGTTAGTCATAATAGGGAAGTTGCAAATCAAGGGACTGTAGTTCAATTGGTTAGAGCACCGCCCTGTCACGGCGGAAGTTGCGGGTTCGAGCCCCGTCAGTCCCGTTCTAATCCACTAGTAATGAGTGACGAGTGCTGAGAGAGTTAAGTTCTGAGTGCAGACTTAATATCCTAACTTAGAACCCATGACTCAATACTCAGCACTTGTTATAGTAATCATTGCTTTGCGAAAGAGAGAACTACTGTGACTGTTAGAGTCAGAATTGCTCCTAGTCCAACTGGGAATTTACATATTGGTACAGCTAGAACAGCTGTATTTAATTGGTTGTTTGCCCGTCACCACGGCGGGATATTTATTTTGCGAATCGAAGACACAGACCTAGAGCGATCGCGCCCCGAATATACAGAAAATATTCTGGACGGATTGCGCTGGCTGGGACTCAACTGGGATGAAGGGCCGTTCTTTCAATCTCAACGACTAGATTTGTACAAACAAGCAGTACAAAAACTCCTAGATCAAGGTTTAGCCTATCGCTGCTACACCACCTCTGAAGAACTCGAAGCTTTAAGAGAAGCACAAAAAGCCAAAGGAGAAGCACCTCGCTACGACAACCGCCACCGTAACCTCACCCCAGAACAAGAAGCTGAATTCCAAGCCCAAGGACGCAGCTTCGTCATCCGCTTTAAAATTGACGATCATCGAGAAATTGTCTGGAATGACCTTGTAAGAGGCAAAATGTCTTGGCGCGGTAGTGATTTAGGCGGTGATATGGTCATCGCCCGTGCTTCTGAGGAAGGGATTGGTCAGCCCCTATATAACTTTGTGGTTGTGGTAGATGACATTGATATGCAAATTAGTCATGTCATTCGTGGAGAAGACCACATCGCCAACACTGCCAAGCAAATTCTGCTTTATGAAGCTTTGGGGGCAAAAATTCCCGAATTTGCTCACTCCCCCTTAATTTTAAACATGGAAGGGCGCAAACTCTCCAAGCGGGATGGGGTAACATCCATCTCCGACTTTAAACAAATGGGTTTTACGGCTGAGGGTTTAGTTAATTACATGACCTTACTGGGTTGGTCGCCACCAGATTCTACACAAGAAATATTTACCTTAGATGTGGCCGCCAAAGAGTTTAGTTTTGAGCGCGTCAATAAAGCTGGGGCAAAATTTGACTGGGCGAAACTCGATTGGTTAAACAGTCAATATATCCACAATATGCCAATAGACAAGCTCACGGATTTAATTATCCCCTACTGGGAAGCAGCTGGATATAAATTTGATAGTGGACGAGATCGTGCTTGGCTGGAAAAATTGGTAACTTTAATGAGTGCTAGCTTGACACGCTTAACAAACGCTGTCGATATGAGCAAAATGTTTTTTGGCGAAACAGTAGAATTTAGCGCAGAGGGTAGCCAACAATTGCAGCAAACTGGTTCTAGTGAAGTTCTACAAGGCATTGTCACCGCTTTGGACACTCAACCCCAACTGACAGAAGCATCCGCCCAAGACATCATTAAACAAGTAGTGAAAGCCCAAAACGTCAAAAAAGGTTTAGTTATGCGATCGCTACGTGCTGCGCTGACTGGCGACGTACACGGCCCCGACCTCATTCAATCGTGGTTACTTCTCAATCAAATTGGATTAGACAAACCACGTTTGAATCAGGCGATGGTCAGTAAGGGGGAATAGGAAGTAAAAAGGTAAAAGGTAAAAGGTAAAAGACAAAAGGCAAAAGGCAAAAAATCAGAATCTTTTTACTTTTGCCTTTTGTATGCTCCATTCCCAAAATTACATAGTTAATTCCTCTCATTTGGGGAACATAGTTTGTAAAATTCGTGTCTTCCCAAACACTGAGATACTTATTTAATCATTATGTCGAAAACAACGCTGAATCAAAGTATTCGATTATCTTTAATGATAGTTTCACTTGGCGTTATATCGGCACCTCCTGCCGCCAGCACAGCCCAAGAAACACCCCCGATATTTGGAGATATCAGTATCAGCCATAAATTTTCTCCAGACCCCCTCACAGTCCGGGGTATGAGTGGCGGCTCGGTTGCAGGAAACAAAATCTCTGGTAGAGTTGACACCTCTACCGGGCCATGCACTGGCTTTGTAGATCAAGCACCAGACCACACGGTTAAATTAACTAGTAAATTTGACTATCTCAAACTCCAAATACAAGCACCCCAAGACACTACCATCATTGTCAAAGGCCCTGGAGGTACTTGGTGTAACGACGACTTAGATGGCAAAAATCCTGGCATAGTAGGTGAATGGCTACCAGGAAATTACCAAGTTTGGATCGGGTCTTACGAGGAAGGTAAATATTTTCCTTACACATTACAAATTACGGAGGTGAAGTAGTCAACACAGAGGAAAGAGGACAAGGGGGAGCAGGGAGCAAGGCCTCTTCTCTCCACTCATGAGCCATGTTGTATTAGAATTAGGTTAAATTTAATTAAGATTCTTGTCGGCATCTCAGATTTCACATAAGCAGGTCTAGCTTTGTGGTATTGCCTGATTGGACATCAAATTAAACAAAATGGAGTTATAAACATCCGTTTTACAACTATCTAGTGATTCCAGTTGCTAGAAATAACTAATGTAAATTGGCATCTAGAGGCAAATTAAAATGAAATTCTCTTGGAGAGTCCTCGTACTCTGGACATTGCCTGCTTTGGTAATCGGCTTTTTCTTCTGGCAAGGGGCGTTTGCAGGAAATCCTGCTGACATGACTAAAAATGCTGCTAACACGCGCATGACCTATGGCCGCTTTCTGGAATACTTGGACGCTGGACGCGTTACTAATGTAGACCTTTATGAAGGGGGCAGAACAGCAATTATTGAAGCCCTCGACCAAGATATCGAAAATCGTGTACAACGCTGGCGTGTAGACTTGCCAATTAATGCGCCTGAGTTAATCAGTAAACTTAAAGAAAAACAAGTTAGTTTTGATGCTCACCCAGTCCGCAATGATGGTGCGATCTGGGGACTTTTAGGCAATCTGATTTTCCCCATCTTATTGATTACTGGATTGTTCTTTTTGTTCCGTCGTTCCAACAATATGCCCGGCGGCCCTGGTCAAGCGATGAACTTTGGTAAGTCCAAAGCACGTTTCCAAATGGAAGCCAAAACCGGTGTGAAATTTGACGACGTAGCGGGAATTGAAGAAGCTAAAGAAGAATTGCAAGAAGTTGTGACTTTCTTGAAACAACCAGAAAGATTTACAGCTGTTGGCGCACGCATTCCCAAAGGTGTGCTGTTGGTAGGCCCTCCAGGAACAGGTAAAACTTTACTCGCCAAAGCGATCGCAGGCGAAGCTGGTGTACCATTCTTTAGTATTTCCGGTTCTGAATTCGTGGAAATGTTCGTGGGTGTGGGTGCTTCCCGTGTCCGTGACTTGTTCAAGAAAGCTAAAGATAATGCTCCCTGTATCATCTTTATCGATGAAATTGACGCGGTAGGTAGACAACGGGGTGCAGGTATTGGTGGCGGTAACGACGAAAGAGAACAAACTCTCAACCAGTTACTCACCGAAATGGATGGTTTTGAAGGTAACACAGGCATCATTATTATTGCTGCTACCAACCGTCCCGACGTATTAGACGCGGCGTTGTTACGTCCTGGTCGCTTCGACAGACAAGTCACCGTTGATGCACCAGACATCAAAGGCCGCTTGGAAATTCTGCAAGTTCATGCGCGTAATAAAAAACTCGACCCCAGCGTATCATTAGAAGCGATCGCTCGCCGCACGCCAGGTTTTACTGGTGCAGATTTAGCTAACCTACTGAACGAAGCCGCCATTCTCACCGCCAGAAGACGCAAAGAAGGTATCACCCTCACCGAAATTGATGACGCAGTAGACCGTGTAGTCGCTGGGATGGAAGGGACACCTTTAGTAGACAGCAAGAGCAAACGCTTGATTGCTTACCACGAAGTCGGACATGCTTTAGTCGGAACTTTATTAAAAGACCATGACCCCGTGCAGAAAGTTACCCTCATCCCACGGGGACAAGCACAAGGTTTGACTTGGTTTACCCCCAACGAAGAACAAGGTTTAATTTCCCGTTCTCAACTCAAAGCCAGAATTACTGGTGCTTTGGGTGGCCGTGCGGCGGAAGATATCATTTTCGGTGCGGCGGAAGTGACCACTGGTGCAGGCGGTGACTTACAACAAGTAACTGGTATGGCGCGTCAAATGGTGACACGCTTCGGGATGTCTGATTTAGGCCCTCTGTCCTTGGAAAGCCAACAAGGAGAAGTGTTCCTAGGTCGTGATTGGATGACCAGATCCGATTATTCCGAATCAATTGCAGCCAGAATTGACTCTCAAGTACGGGCAATTGTGGAAGACTGCTACGAAAACGCTAAGAAGATCATGCGGGAACATCGCACCGTCACAGATCGCTTAGTTGATCTGCTGATTGAGAAAGAAACCATTGACGGTGATGAATTCCGCCAGATTGTTGCTGAGTACACTGACGTACCAGAAAAACCTCAATTTATTCCCCAACTGTAATTACTGAAGACCAGTAAAAAACAGAAGGCAGGAGACGGATGTTTCCTGCCTTCTTGATTGAAAATCACCACTTTTTACCATAAACAGAAGTCAGAACATAGAAGGCAGCTAGTTGTATTGTGGTATTGATTCCTTCAATATCGTTCTGATGTGTTAATTATTCCGACTCCTGACCTCTGAATTATTGACTAGAATCTAGTTACCAAAAAATTGATTCTTTAATGAGTTTATTTCTGTTACTAGTTCTTGGCGAGTGGAAGATTTGACAAGATAACGGAAAATAAACCAGGTAGAGTAACTAATTCCAATCACCTCAAAAATGGGGGATAGTAGAGGAATATCGTTGATGGCATCTATTAAAGCCAGTAATACTCTAAGGGTCACTATCACCGATAAAACTATTAAGGTGGTGACTATGGGTTTGTTATATTTTTGATAGAAACTCCATACATAATCAGGTATTTGTCCCAATACATCAGCTACTTGTTTTGCCGTTTGCTGCCACTGAGTATTAGTACTGCTGGCTGGAAGTAGCTTTTGGATCTGACCATTTTCTGGGCTGGGTAGTGCGATCGCGCCTTGTGGTAGAGTGGCACTTAAGGATTCCGGTTGTTGTTGTTCGGTTTCCATAGTTTTTCTATTTTGGTAATCAAAACAATTATTCTAAGTGAGCATGATGTAAATAAACATAATCATGAGCGTTGTCAAATGTCAATCAACATAAGTCAGTAGCTAGGTTAACTACTGACTATTTTAATGATTAGCTATATTTATTTACACTTGCTTACCTCGGCAAGATTTGAGATCGTGCAAGTTAGCTGTTTGGTGGCGCAACGGTGGCATTGACAATTACTTGTGTGACACCTTTAATTTCCTTCGCCAATGGTTCAATTTTAGATAACTGCTCTTGGTTGTTGACCGTTCCTGAAACAGTCACAGTACCATCTTCCTTGGCATTAACTGTTAACTGACCATTGGGGATATTAGCTTCTAATTTTGAGCGCACTTCGCTGGCTAAATCACCTTCGGCTCTTTGTGCATCTCCGCCTGTAACATTATTTCGCTGTTCACGAGCGCGAATATCGGCATTCAGTTGTCTGCGGCGAGTTTCACTTTGAGCGTCCTGTTGAGCTTCTTGTGTGACTTGTGCCGTAGGAACTTGTGGTGTTTCGTCTGGGGCTGGAGCAGTCACAGTTGTTTTAGAAGTGTCTTGACAAGCCGCCGCACCAATAACTAAAACGCAGCTAATGAAAAAAGTAGTTAGTTTGTTCATTTCTTTATATCTGGATGTCAGTACGGAAGAAAATAAGGAATAGGGAATAGGAGACAGGGAACAGGTTATGTCTTGATTTCTTTAACCTGTAACCTGTGTTTGTAAGGGGGTAACAAACGAAATTTAAATTCGTTCTTCCCGGTGGTCAACAATCACTACCGCAGGGTTGTGATGAGGGTGTTCAGTCCGAACAATATCTTCGTTTCTGGATCGTTCTAAATCTGAGCGGTGGTGGTGTTCTCGGTCTAAATCAGTGGCATCAAACACAGAGAATTCTTCAATTTTGTGACGTTTGAGGATGGTTTCGGCTTGTTGAATTTGTGCTTCTGTTCCGTCAACAATCACCAAGTAATCACCTCTTTGAAAGCGATCGCTATAAACCTTGGCACGGTCTTCAGGAATCCCTAAGCCGACTAGCCCGCCAACGATTCCCCCAGCGGCTGCACCAATTGCGCCACCTGCTAAAGTTGTCGCCAAAGCGGTTGCAACTGCACCACCGGCAATAACTGGCCCAATTCCGGGCAATGCTAATGCACCCAACCCAACTAATAGACCGCCTAAACCACCTAAAACTCCGCCTGTAGCCGCTCCAGCTTTAGCTCCTTCGTCGGCTTTATTGCCTGTAGCTCTATCTACACCTGGTGTACTGTGAGCGTTACTATCTTTGGCAATCAGTGAGACTTGATTCATCGGGAAATTGGCATTTCGCAATTCTGCTAATGCTGCTTCTGCATCTCGACGATGGGTAAACGCTCCTATGGCTCGTCTCTTTGTTTGTACAGGGACGGTTGTATGAGCGTCTGGCTCAAAAATCTGCCAGTGTCGAATGTCATGTTGGTTAAGTATGGTAGCTGCGCGTTGGATTTCTGCATCTGTACCTCTAACGGCGACTATGTAGTCTCCATGATTGATCCGCTCATTGTAGAAGCGAGTGCGATCATGGGGCAATCGCCAACGGTTAGGGTCAAAGCGGTTAGTAACATCAACACCTGTAAAAGATTGTCGCTGTAAAGGCTCGCGATGAATCAAAGAGATTTGATTGAGTGGGAAACCAGCACTTCGCAAATCGTTAATTGCGACTTCTGCATCTTGCAGCACTGAGAAATAACCGATCGCATACTTACCAGAAGCGACATCTGTAGTGGGACGATGAGGAGAGTCATAAACGCCGTAATCTTCAATCCCCCGCCGATGTAAAATTGCCTCTGCCTGAGCAATTTCTGCATCTGTACCATCGATGATCACTAAATAGTGTCCACGCCGTACACGCTCTTCGTATACTCTGGCGCGTTCTTCGGGGATACCCAAACCGATCAATGCACCCAGTAAACCGCCAGCCACAGCACCAATCCCTGCACCGGCTAGGGTGGTGGCTAGAGCAGTTGCGGTTGCTCCCGCCAACATGATTGGGCCAATTCCAGGAATTGCTAGAGTACCAAGACCTACTAACAAACCACCTAAACCGCCTAAAACGCCACCCGAAATTGCTCCGGTTGTTGCGCCTTCATCTGCTTTATTGCCTACTTTCTCCCGTACAGGAGTCCCAGCAATATCGTCATTGCGATCGTCATTTTGAGCAATCACTGAGACTCTATCCATCGGAAAGCCGGAGTGTTTTAACTCATGTAGTGCCTGTTCAGCATCCCGACGATTAGAGAACACACCTACAGAACGTCTATGTATACCTACAACCATGTCTTGTTTCTCCGGTAATCAACACAATAATTACTGTTTAAAAAATTCAAATTCACGAATAAAGAAAAATGGGATGTCATTACTTTTAATAAACGCTTTTTTCTATTTTTTTTCATCAATCTGTTGGGATAATTTCTTCTTCTATCGAGAGATATAGAGAATATTACTAAAACAATATAATTTACAAAAAGCATCAAAAAAAGCTGATTTCATGAACCTGAAGTCTCAAAAAGTATATATTTTTTAATATAAAGATTATTTTTTATACCGTCATTGATGCTTCTAATAGCAATTAAAAGTTTATTTTTATGTTGAGATATATTGCTGCAATATATAACTTTTGGTAATTATAATTCTTACCTAAGAAAGTGTAACTCAAATACAAGTAATACCTAGACTGATAAATAAGCCATTCTCTCAGAAATGGATATTAAATCTATTGGGCGTAAGAGAAAAATACTATGTTGCAAAATTTAGCAAGTATTTTGATGCAGCCTCCGCTATCTTTTGGCGTGGCAACTACAACAAGGTTGCCAGATGTCATAGTGCCAGTAGAACCATTCTTCGGTTTTTCAGCTTCTAAGTTTATAGTAGCTTTAGTAGCTGGTACTTTGATGGCAGTTGCCTTTCAATTATTATTAACTAACCTTTCCATCGCCGCTAGAATATCAACTTTAGGCACTGATGTCGATGATGATAGTGAATCAGAAAGTCTAGGTAGAACAATACGCAAAATTGAGGCGAAAGTTGGTGCATGGGGAATAATCACTGCCAGTATTGCTTTATTTACTGCTTGCTTTTTAGCAGTAAAACTCAGCTTAATTAATAGTGCGCTACTCGGAGCTATTATTGGCGTTGTCATTTGGTCTACCTATTTCTTATTGGTAGCTTGGTTTGGTTCTTTCGCAGTTGGATCTTTACTTGGTTCGATTATCAGCACTGTTAATTCTGGTTTACAATCCCTCATGGGAACAGCAACTACGGCTATTGGCGGTGCTGCTGCACAACGACAAGCGGTTTCCACTGCCGAAGAAATTACAGCCGCAGTGAGGAGAGAATTGACTGCTGGTTTAGATGCTGAAAGGATTACCAATACTCTACAAAATTCTTTAGCATCGTTACCATTGCCAAAACTAGATTTAGGAGAAATTCGCAGTCAATTTGATAAAATTCTCAGTGATGTAGATTGGCGATCGCTAGCTGATAGCGACTTAATCAAAAATATTAATCGCCAAACCTTTGTGGATTTGATTAGCGATCGTACCTCCTTATCTAAGGAAAATATCAATCAAATTGCTGACCAATTAAACGCTGCTTGGCAACAAAATACCGCTCGCCGTAATCCTACAGAACAAGTGATTAACTTACTGCAAAATGCTACTCTTGAAGAATTGAAATCGGAAGATTTAGGTGAACGCTTACAGCAGTTAGTTACCACAGGTAGAAGAAATGGTAATGGTAGAAATGGTGTAATTAAGCAAGCTGTACAGTATGGTGTAACAGCGGCTATTCCCGCCGTATTAGATCGAGTTGATATCTCTGATATCGATGTGGATAAAATCACCCACCAATTACAAAAATTGAAAGACAAAGTTCAAGATATCGATGTCGATAAGATCACTCACGAAATACAACATCTTAGAGATCAAACCACAGAGCAAATCACTGCCAGATTCCCTGCGCCAAGTGAGAACACCATCAAATCAGATGTCAAAGACTATATCTTGAATTCTTTTCCTTGGCATTTCAATCGCATCACTATCAAAGATGAATTTGCAGAAGTCATCTATGACCCCCAAGCAGATCCAACTAATGTCCGTCAGCAACTAGAACAACTCCAACAAAATGACTTTAGCAACTGGCTAAAACAACGCGGCGATATTAGTGAAGCGAGGGTGACAGAGATCGCTCAACAGATGGATAGCATTCTTCAAGAAGTGCTAGAAACTGTGCGTCAATCTGAAAAGGTGGAAAAAGGTCAACAAATTCGTCTTCGCATCGAAAATTATCTGCGTGCGACTGGGAAAGAACAACTCAATCCAGAGGCGATTCAGCAAGATTTTGCTAAGTTGTTAACGGAATTAGATGATCAAGTAATCGATTTCAGCACTCTGTTGCAAGGATTTGATCGGGAAGCATTTGTACAGCTACTCTTACAACGGCAAGACTTTAGCGCAGAAGAAGCTAATAATATTGTTGGTCAAATCGAAAGTATCTGCAATGATGCCTCCAATCAAGCCAGAGAACAACAAGAACAAGCTACAGCCAGAGTTAATCAACTATGGCAAAGAGTGGAAGATTATCTCCGCCATACCAACAAAGATGAGTTAAATCCTGAAGGTATCAAACGCGATTTTCAAGCGTTATTGACAGATCCTGAAGTGGGAATGAGGCAGATTAGATCGCGCTTATCTCAATTTGACCGCGATACATTTGTTCAACTTCTCAGCCAGCGTCAAGATTTGAATGCAGAGCAAATCAATCAAATTATTGATCAGCTAGAATCTGTCAGGGATAACGTTTTACAAGCACCACAATTATTAAGAGAACAATACGATCGCACCATCACAGCTATTGGTGACTATCTCCGCAATACCAATCTGGAAGAACTCGACCCCGAAGGTATTAGACGGGATTTAGAAACCTTACTTACTCAGCCAAAAGAAGGTGCGGAAGCGTTACGCCACAGATTGGCACAAGTTGACCGCGAAACTTTGGTCAAACTTCTGACCCAGCGAGGAAACCTGAGCGAAGAACAAGTTAATCGCACAATTGACCAAGTGCAAGAGGCGATTGGGAATATAATCAGAACTCCGCGTAGTTTAGCAAAGCGCGCTACGCAACGAGTGGGAGATTTTACAGCCAGCCTAGAAAACTATTTGCGTCACACCAACAAAGAAGAACTCAACCCTGAAGGTATCAAAAGAGATTTAAGATTGCTTTTGCAAGATCCTCGTTTGGGAGTGGAAAATTTAAGCGATCGCGTTGCTAAATTTGACCGTTCGACAATGGTGGCGTTGTTATCTCAACGGGAAGATATCTCAGAAGAGGAAGCTAATCGAATTGTTGATCAAATCGAGTCAGCACGTAACTCGGTTGTTCAGCAAATCCAACAAATTCAACAAAGATTCCAGTCAGCCATTGACCAGATTTTTGGTAGGATTCGCAACTATCTAGATTCCCTAGAACGTCCAGAACTCAGCTATGAGGGTATTAGACAAGACTTTGCCAAATTGTTTGATGATCCGCAAGTGGGATTTGAAGCTTTGCGCGATCGTCTCAGTCAATTTAATCGTGATACCCTAGTTGCCATCTTGAGTTCCCGTGAGGATATTTCCCAAGAGGATGCTAACCGCATTATCAACCAAATCGAAGCAGCACGGGATAGTGTGCTGCAACGTGGGGAAAGGATTCAGCAGGAAACCCAAAGACGGATCAAAGCCATACAAGAACAAGCTAAAAAGCAAGCCGAAGCAACCAGAAAAACCGTTGCTAGTGCAGCTTGGTGGCTATTTGGTACAGCACTATCTTCCCTTGTAGCTAGCATAATTGCTGGTGTAATAGCCGTCACAGGTCTATCTTTACCTGGCTAGTTGATGATCTCTGTTTGAGAAACCTATAACCCCAGTCTTTTGAAGAGACTGGGGTTATTTTGCAATGTCACCAGAAAAAAATATATTTGCGTAATTTCTGCCTTAACCAGCGATATATACAACAAATATTATTGAAATAGGGGTGATTATTCTAGCACTTAGTTAGTGATGGACTGCGCCCCACTGTTGGTAAACGCATTATTTAAATAAAGATAAATTAAGCTTAAGCATTCCATAAGTATAATTTATTATTTTATTGTGTTGGGGAGTGAGAATTATGCTAGAGAAACTCTTATTGGCTGGCATCTTAACGTTTACTTTAAGTTTATTTGCACAAGTGCATCGTTCATCCTCTGTAGGAAAGAATCCACAAATGAACTTACACAACAATACCGTCTTAACTTTTAACCAATTCCCTGCCAGGAAAATTAAAATTTCCCCTTAATTAAGAGGTGTTCACAGAAAAAACCTAATTTGTGGGGTGTGTTAATCACAGTGTCACTCACAGAAGCTGGAATCATAGTGTTGTACTTTCAGCTAACACACACTACAAATACTTGATCTTATTCAGAAATCAAACCTCTTAGAGCAACTAAGAATTTATACTGAACATCGATTGCTAAGTATTTTCTACCGCAGGTCTTTACTGAGGGCAAACTGCTCAAGTTACTCATATCATAAACTCAAGTATAAATTTGTCTTAGCTGATTTGGGTATTGAGCAGAAAATTTGCTAAATGTTTATGAAAAATATAATTCTAACCACAACCGTATTTTTGGCTACTATTAGTCTGACTAATGCTGTTCAAGCAGCAAATCCTGAACATTTAAGACAGTTATTGGCAACTAAGCAATGTCAAAACTGCGACTTAACTAATGCGGGCTTAGTCTTGGCTGATTTATCAGGAGCGAATTTAAGTGGGGCCAATCTTGCCGGTGCTAATCTTAGCCGTGCTAACTTAAGTGGCGCAGATTTGCGGGGGGCCAATTTGAACGGTGCGGGATTATTTGGAGCTAATTTGAGTGCAGCTAAATTAGGTGGTGCAAATCTGGGTAGTGCAGACTTGCGAAGTACCTATCTAGGAAATACAGAATTTACTGGTGCGTATGTTACTGGTGCTAACTTTCAAGGTGCGGTCGGGATACCCTTACAAGTTGCTACAGCCGATGAATTTTATGCTTGGGGTGTAGCTGAGGCGCAAAAAGGTAATCAACAGCAGGCAATTAATTATTTTAATCAAGCGATCGCCATTCAACCAGAATACGCAGGCGCATACTTAGCTCGTGGTTTTTCTCGTTACCAAGTTTTGGACAGACAGGGAGCATTTCAAGATGCTCAGACAGCAGAAAAACTCTTTACCACCCAACAAAACGCCACAGGCATCCAAACAACACAAGCCTTTATCAAGGAACTACAAACTCCTTACACAGAAAAAGTTAGCGCAGGTCAACCCAGCTTTACTGACTTTTTCAGTAGCCTTGGTTCAGTATTACTACAATTTCTACCGTTTTAAGTGTTGAAGATGAGGTTCTGTAACCCTAGAAACTATCTTAATTTGCGTTCTGTTGTAGTAATTTCTCGTCAGGGGAGATTGCTATCCTGCAGGAAGCCACTTTGTTTCGCACACTTCGGGAAGCAAGCTACGCAATGACATGCGCTACCTTTATTCACAACTGGGTATACATTGTAAAAAATTTTCTACAATCGGCGTTAAACTTTTTTGTTGCCAGATGACAGCAGTTTCTATTACAGGCACTTCCTCTAGTATGGGACGATAAACTACACCAGACCGTTGGAGATTCTGTAAAGAAGATGGTGTAATTGCTACACCCATTCCAGCCGATACTAGTCCAATAATTGTTTGCATTTGAATCGCTTCCTGAGTAATGTTAGGGTTGAAATTTCCCTGCTGAAACAGACTCATGATGCGATCATAAAGTCCTGGCGCGAGATAGCGAGGAAACATAATCAGAGGTTCACTGAAGAGCGATCGCACTGAGATATGTTCTTTTTGCGCCAAGGAATGAGTTGATGACAAAGCCACAACTAAGCTTTCTCTGTGAATACACTCATACGATAGTGTGTCATCTTCTAAAGGTGGATGAGCAAAACCCACATGAATCACGGAATCTCTGAGTGCTTGCTCCTGCTGACTTGTAGTTAACTCCCGTAAGACTAGTTCTACTCCCAAAAATTGCTCGCGAAATTGTCGCAAAATCAAGGGTAATAAGTCATAAATTACCAAACTAGTAAATCCTATACGGAGTTGACCTGTTTCACCTCTGCCAGTTCTTTGGGTTAGTGCTACTGCTGTTTCTAGTTGCATTAGTAGTTGGTAAGCCTCTTGTAAAAAGACCTTACCAGCTTCTGTTAACTGTACTTGTCGCTTAGTTTTGCGATCAAAAAGTTTGACTCCCAGTTCGGCTTCTAACTGCTGGATTTGCTGACTCAGAGGCGGTTGTGCTATGTGCAGTCTTTCTGCGGCTTTACTGAAATGTAGTTCCTCAGCTACCGCAATAAAGTAGCGTAGGTGTCGTAGTTCCATATTTATGATACTTTATAAGTTTCAATTCCAAATGAATATATATTGGACATCTCAAAAAAGTATACCTATGATACTCGTACAGAGACTTGATTGAGATGAGAGTTATGGGAGAAGGAACAATGTCAGAGAATTTCAGAAGTAAAGTTGTCACACAAGGGGTGCAGCGATCGCCAAATCGCGCTATGCTGCGTGCAGTCGGTTTTCAGGATGAAGACTTCCAAAAAGCAATTGTCGGTGTGGCTAATGCCTACAGTACCATCACTCCCTGTAACATGGGGATTAATCAATTAGCCCAAAGAGCCGAAGCCGGGATTAAATTAGCCGGAGCTATGCCGCAAATCTTCGGCACAATTACTATTAGTGATGGGATTTCAATGGGAACTGAGGGGATGAAATATTCCCTCGTGTCAAGAGAAGTAATTGCGGACTCGATTGAAACCGCCTGTAATGGTCAAAGTATGGATGGTGTGATTGCCATCGGTGGCTGTGATAAGAATATGCCAGGGGCAATGATTGCAATGGCGCGGATGAATATCCCAGCTATCTTTGTTTATGGTGGGACAATTAAACCAGGACACTACAACGGCCGCGACTTAACTGTTGTGAGTTCCTTTGAGGCGGTAGGTGAGTACAGTGCTGGGAAAATTGGCGACACTGAACTGATGGAAGTAGAACGCCGCGCTTGTCCTGGTGCTGGTTCTTGTGGTGGAATGTACACAGCTAATACTATGTCCTCAGCCTTTGAAGCAATGGGCATGAGTTTACCCTATTCTTCCACAATGGCGGCAGAAGATGACGAAAAAGCCGATAGTACTGAAGAGTCAGCCAAGGTATTAGTAGAAGCGATTCGTAATCAACTGTTACCCCGGCAAATTATCACTCGCAAATCTATAGAAAATGCTATTTCTGTAATCATGGCTGTGGGGGGTTCAACTAACGCCGTATTACATTTTCTGGCGATCGCGCGCGCAGCTGGTGTAGAACTAAATCTAGATGATTTTGAAACTATCCGTGGACGTGTCCCGGTTTTATGTGATTTAAAACCCAGTGGTCGATATGTCGCCACAGATTTACATCAAGCTGGTGGTATTCCCCAAGTGATGAAAATGCTACTCGTGCATGGGTTACTTCACGGTGATTGTATCACCATCACCGGGAAAACCATCGCCGAAGTTTTAGCAGATGTCCCAGATGAACCACCCACAGGTCAAGATGTGATTCGTGCTTGGGATAACCCCATGTATGCCCAAGGTCACTTAGCCATTCTCAAAGGCAATCTAGCAACAGAGGGAGCAGTAGCTAAAATTACTGGTGTGAAAAACCCCAGCATTACTGGCCCCGCACGGGTGTTTGATTCTGAAGAGGAATGTTTAGATGCCATCCTAGCAGGTAAGATTCAAGCCGGTGATGTAATTATCATCCGTTATGAAGGCCCGAAAGGCGGCCCCGGTATGCGGGAAATGCTAGCACCCACCTCAGCAATTATTGGTGCGGGTTTGGGTGATGCAGTCGGTTTAATTACCGATGGACGCTTTTCTGGTGGTACTTACGGCATGGTCGTTGGACACGTTGCACCAGAAGCAGCAGTTGGTGGTGCGATCGCTCTAGTTGAAGAAGGTGATAGCATCACCATTGATGCTAATTCCCGCTTGTTACAAATCAATATTGCCGACGCAGAATTAGCCAGTCGCCGCGCCAAATGGCAACCCCGTCCACCCCGTTATACAAAGGGCATCTTAGGGAAATATGCCAAATTAGTCGCCTCTAGCAGTGTCGGTGCTGTCACAGACTTAGATTTATTTAATTAATGAACCACCAATTCCTAGGATTTGAATAACCTATTGCTCATCTGTAGGGACGCACATCTTTGCATCCCTACTTCTTTCACAACCGAAATCACTAAGTTTGTGCTTGTAGTGAATTCGGTAGCATCAGATGAAAAACTAAGTGATTTTTATGGATGAGCCAAAGTTTCACACCGTAGAACCTGAATTTCTCCAGCATATTTCTATTGAGCAAATTCAAGCTCAACACAATTCTGTATTAAAAAACGCTGACTATAGCATTCCTGTGCCAATAGAAAATCAAACTATTCCCCGTCGAGAAAATACGGGGAACTACTATGTAAGCATAATTGAGGGCATGAATCCCATTGTTAAACCTGAACTAGATGCACCATACCGAGGTCGGATTGGCGGGTGCTAATCTGTAATCACTATTGGCTGAGGAGATGTTAAAGATAATACCTAACAGTAGTGACAACACGACTTTTTTTTGCCCTTAAAGCATTTTTTAAGAACAAAGTTGTTTGGTTGTGCAGCAAACTCTCCCACCAATTACGCGTCACAAAAGCCGGAATAATAATAGTTGTGAACACACCGGAATAACGCTGCTCAAATTGCGCGACAAAATCCACAATTGGCCCAATCACAGACCGATAAGGCGAATCAATAATTTCCAAGGGAATATCCGATTCTAATTGTTGCCATTGTGCTTGGAGTTCTTCCCGGTCTGTAGAACCAATATCTACATGAATAGCAACTATTTCATCCGCAATGGTACGTGCATAATCTAAAGCTTCTACTGTCCCGCGATGGAGTTGTCCGACTACTACTAACGCTGGATGTGTCACCTCTACTGGTTGCGGTCTGGGAATATAACTCCGGGGTAGAAGTTCACGAATGCTCAGACGTTCCGCCATATATTGATAATGACTGTGAATAGCTAAAAATAAAACCACTACTACAGGAATGGCGAGGACGACTAACCAAGCACCCAACATAAACTTAGTGGAGATGATTACCCCTAATACTACTGCTGTAGCGATCGCACCTAAACCATTCATCATCGCGCTAGCACGCCAACCTCTGGATTTTCTCCAAACCAGTGACGCACCATCCCTGCTTGTGACAGCGTAAAAAAGGTGAACACACCGACCGCGTAGAGGGGAATGACGGCGTTGACGTTACCTTTGAAGATGATAACTAAAATCGCTGCACACAGACTCAGCAGTATAATACCGTTGGAATATAGCGGTTCTCGCTTGAGTGAAATACAAAAGGTGGGAAGATGATCAATGCTGTAGCAAAGTGTATCTGGGATGAAAGCATACTCAACTGACCTTCGCCAAAAAGTGATTGATGCGTATAAAAATCAAGAAGGTTCTCAAAGACACCTGGCAAAAAGATTTAGTGTGAGTTTAACGTTTATCCAGAAGCTAGTAAAGCGATATCGAATTAGCGGGACAGTTGAGCCAAACGCACATGGTGGCGGTAATACGGCAAAACTCAACAGCGAACAGATAGCATTAATAGTGACTTTGGTGGAAGAAGATAATGATGCAATTTTGGTGGAGTTATGCTCGCGATTGGAGGAGCGCACAGGTGTCAAAGTTAGCCGAGCGACAATGAGCAGAATTACTCAAAAATTAAATCTGACACGCAAAAAAAAACATTGCACGCAAGTGAAAAATACACAGAGCGAGTGCAAAAACTGAGGGTAGAGTATTGGACAACTATTGAGGAGGTCAACCTCAAAGACTTGGTGTTTATTGATGAGGCGGGAGTTAACATCGCTATGACTAGACTGTTTGCTCGTTCACCCCAAGGTAGTCGTGCTTATGGTACTCGTCCTGACGGTCGGGGCAAAAATGTCACGATGATTGGAGCAATATCGTTAGAAGGTATCATTGCTGCAATGACTTTTACTGGCGGTACCAATGCGTCGGCATTTGAAACCTATGTTACTCAAGTTTTGGTTCCGAATCTTTGGCCAGGCGCAACTGTTGTGGTTGCTTTAGCTCTCATAAAGTTACTGGTATCCGCGAAGCGATTGAAGCTGTGGGGGCCAGATTGGTTTATTTGTCTCCCTATTCTCCTGATTTTTCACCAATTGAAAATTGTTGGTCGAAGGTGAAAGAATTTTTGCGAGCACAAGCTGCTAGAACCTACGAAGAATTAGATCAAGCTATCACAAATGCCCTAGGTGCAGTGACTAAAAAAGACATTATTGGATGGTTTACTCACTGTTGTTACTATATTGCACCCAACTGAGAACCGCTATAGACTAAGCGATCGCCCAAAAGCGATAATTGTCGCGGCAAAAATCCATCTCGCGCCAAAAAGTAACACAGTCGGGGAAAGTCCGCATAGCTAGTATTAGCAGCTAACAGCAAAATCAACAGTGTCACCAACTGCACAAAAAAGTAAATCGGCCCACCACCTAAAATTTCCCTTCAATGAAATTATCAATTCAACAGTGAGTAAGGAGTATAGCAATTCTGGCAGATTAATGATCAATTGACTTCTATTATTTATAGGAATAAGTTGATTTACTCATACTGTTCTTTTCCCTATTCCCTATTCCCTGTGGTTGCTTCTAACCAAACTTCCACATCATCCCCTAATAGTTTTTCTGCTGCTTCTAACATTAACCCCGATATATCTTTTAGGTCTTCACGGTTGTGCAAGTAAGTTTTCAATGCTTCCATTGGGTCAATGCTGCTACTAGCACTCAACTCAGGAATGCGGGGACGCGCTAATTGACTGACTAATTCTGCTTGAATCGTATAAGTGTGGGCAGCACTCAAGGCAGAATGTAAGGCAGCATTATCAATTAAATCGATTTGTTCAGAACGGAGTTTATAAATTAGCCGCACTACTGCATCTTGTAGATCATGTTTAGCTATCGCTTTTATTAAAGCACCTTGGGGGTCTTCTACTTTGGACACATCTACTTCTAGTGTACGGAAAGTCCGAACCGGTAAAGTGCAAAATTCCCATTTCGCACTCCCCCGTTCCAATTCCAACATGATGTAACCTTTATCTTCTTTCTCTTCACTGAAATCTACCCGTTCAATACTCCCCGGATAAATAACTGGTGGGTTATTAGACTTATTCAAGTTTTGATGGCGGTGGACATGTCCTAAAGCGACATAATCAAAACAAGGACGAGTCAATAAAGATAAAGGCAAAGTAAAACCTTTCCCTACAGCTAAAAAACGTTCAGCCCCCAAAGTTGCATTATCCGCCATCAAGTGGGCTAAAAGTACAGTAGGGATATCAGGGTCAAGCCGACGAATTTCCCCTTCGATGACGACTTGCAAGCGTTCTGTTAATAATTGATTGACTTCCGCTAGTGATAAACCCTCTGTTTCTTGGCGAGTCATCAATGTGGATCGAGTCAGCCAAGGTAAAGTAATTACCTGCACTTTTCCATTAGGAGTGGAGATATGATGCGTTGTTAATTTATCTCCCACCACAAAACCCGGTACTCCCAAAGTGCGGTAAATATTTAAACTCGCACCTCCCAACCCTTGGGAATGTTGGTCATGGTTTCCCACTAACAACACCGTCGGAATTTGAGCATCTACCAAGCGTCGAAATTGACCAGCAAAAGCTTCCTGCACATATGGTGGTGGTGTCGCATCAGGAAAAGCGTCACCACCAAATAAAACTACATCTACTGCATCTGTCAACGCCCGATCAATGCACAAAGATAAAGTCTGGACGAAATCCTCCAGTCGCGTGTTTAAACCCGTCACTGGATTAATTCTGCCGTGGGAAAAGCCGCTTCCCATATGGATGTCAGAAAGGTGAAGGATTTTGATCATAATTTGTAACTATAAGCTCGATGATAGTATTTTTACTCAGCATAAGCTGAAAATTATTTTAGTTAATTTGCTGTCATTGTGTAGCTGATTGAATTTCGTCATTCCTAAGTTATTGTAGGGAATTCAAATTTATGTTTATCTCAAGAGATAAATCTAATTTTTAAGTAAACGCTATAGTCTTTACTAAGAAGAGTTAAGGTATTTTAAGTTTTACATGACTTACATAGATATTTATACGGTGACTGATATCTTTAGAAAATAACTAAATTTGCAGGATTCTACTATGATGAATAATTCAAAACGTCCTAATTCCTTGGGAGAATCTATGGTTATGGGTGTTTTAATTATGTTGACTAGCGTCAGCATCATCACAATCATGAGTATTTTCTAACAGTAAAAAATAAAAAATTAGCAACAAAGATTTACAAAACTCCCCTCAAAAATGAGAGGAGTTTTTAAATTTACAGACAAAACTAGTGAATGCAGATTTGTATACAAAACTTGGCTAAATTTATACCAGAAAACGTAAGATAGGTATTGATATAGAGCGATGCTCCGAAGGAGACGCTTCTCAAACAGAGACTTTACCCACTAACATTAACAATGGTGAAGTGACCGCAGACTTAGAACTAGACACCTTGAAAATAGCTGTAGTTAATCTTCATCAGGATCTACAACCTGCGATCGCCTTTAGTGTTGTCCATGATTCCCATAATATTGTGGCAGTGGTTACAACCGATATGGTTATACCGTAGCCAAACAGTACGCCGAACTAGATGCTTGGGCAAAACACCCAGTTTCAACACTTTCCGCACCCTTTATGACCCTTGCATTTATGGCGTTACCAATCATTCCCGCATAGAAACTTAGCAACCAAGGCTTATTTAGCAGCAAAGACTTCCAATTTATCTCACTTTGGGTGAACTAATTTTGAGCAACTACCATAATATAAGAGTCTGATAGTCAGGAATGCTGGATTATGTATCAAACTGACCCACCACTTTCCCCAAAAGAAGTATTACCCACAATGTATGATCTTAAAAGTGAAGAGCCAGGAGAACCTGGTTTGCCAGATCAGTTTCATTTGTTGCAACCGCGTCTATTAGACGAAACCTTTCGTCCGCCAAATTACCCCAGCGACCAGCTATTTACCGCTAGCGATTTAAATCTTTACTATGACCCACGCTATCCACTATGGTATAAACGACCAGATTGGTTTACCGTTTTGGGTGTTTCCCGTCTCTACGAACAACGAGATTTGCGTTTAAGTTATGTAGTTTGGCAAGAGGGCGTTAATCCTTTTATTGTGGTGGAGTTGTTATCTCCTGGGACTGAACAAGAAGACTTGGGACAAACTAAATTGAGGGATGTTGAACAACCGCCAAGAAAATGGGAAGTGTATGAACGGATTTTACGTATTCCCTATTACGCAATCTTTGACCGCTATAAATATGAGTTTAGGTTATTTAGACTGGTCGGTGGTAGTTATTGTGAGATAGAACTAGCCGAATCACGCTTTTGGATACCAGAAATTCAGCTAGGGTTGGGTGTTTGGCAGGGTAGTTATCAAGATGTCGAACAGCGTTGGTTACGTTGGTATGATGAAACGGGTAACTGGGTGTTAACGCCTGTAGAACAAGAAAGACAACGTGCTGAACAGGAAAAACAACGTGCTGAACAAGAAAGACAACGTGCTGAAAGATTAATAGCGCAATTGCGATCGCTTGGAGTTGAACCGGATGATCAATAGGCTTTCACTATTGTTTCCGATATTATTGATATGTTCACGGCGGGCTACCCACTAATGAAAAGCCATGTCAGAAACAACTCTAATTAAAATTCCACCCACCCAAGCAGAACTTCCCTATGATGACGGTGTTCCAATGGAAAGCGCAAGGCACAAAGCCCAGATGGACTTACTGATAGATGCCTTAATCCCTTGGTTGTCACAACGCGAAGATGGGTTTGTTGGTGGCAATATGTTTGTCTACTACAGTCTGGCGCAAGTGCGAAATAAAGACTTTAAAGGGCCAGACTTTTTTGTGGTACTGGGTGTCCCTCAAGGTGAACGCAAAAGTTGGGTAGTTTGGGAAGAAGGCAAAGCACCGGATGTCGTGATTGAGTTGCTTTCTGAAAGCACGGCCTCTACAGACAAAAATGAGAAAAAGCTGATTTATCAAAATCAAATGCGCGTACCTGAATATTTCTGGTACGACCCCTTTAACCCAGATGATTTGGCTGGGTTTTCTATCCAACAAAGAGTTTACCAACCCTTATCAGTCAATGAACGCCATCAATTATTCAGCGAATCGTTAGGGTTAGCCTTGCAGCGTTGGCCAGGAAATTATAAAGGGATAGATGCAACTTGGCTACGCTGGGCTACTGTGGATGGAGAATTACTCCCCACCCCAGAAGAACAAGAACGCCAACTTGCTGAACAAGAAAGACAACGTGCTGATAAAGCTGAGTCACAGTTATTACAAACCGCAAGTAACTTACTGGCAACTGGAATGACAGTGGAACAGGTAGCTAATATCACAGGTATGGACATTTCAGCGATCGCAAACTTGCTGCCATCTTCTGAGTCGTAAGCAAGAATAAACCAGATATATCGCTTGTACAGAGGCGATGAATTGAGTCTACAGCTCCTAGTTGGCAACGTTTCACCTTAAAATCTGGTGAGTAGCGAGACTGCAAACATACTTGACCATGCCTGACCAAAACCTCTTACTGCAACCTAGCACATTATGGAACAGTGTTAAAAAACAGACTAACCATGCTTTAGCCTGTGGTGCGCTGCTATCCATCCCGACAGAATTTGAATTTGTCGAACAGGATGGAGTGCAATTTCTAGTGCGAATCTTAGCCAATCTTGTCCGTAAAGATACAGCCAAAAAACAACAAGACAAACAAACCCAGACTACTGGCAAAGAGTTTAATCCCTTCCTACCCTATGAACAAGACTTATTTGTAGCTGATATCTTAGATACTCATGTATGTATATTAAATAAGTTCAACGTTGTTGACTATCACTTATTAATTATCACCCGCGCCTTTGAAGAGCAGGAAAGTTTACTCACCCTGGGAGATTTTGCAGCTATGTGGGCGTGTTTAGCGGGGATGGACGGTTTAGTATTCTATAACGCTGGTAAAAATGCAGGTGCAAGTCAACGACACAAACACTTGCAACTTGTACCCCTACCGCTAACATCTTCAGGAATACAAATACCCATAGAACCCCTTTTAGTCTCAGCCAAATTTCAGGATGCGATCGCCACTATCCCCGGATTACCATTTATACACGCTTTTGCTAAATTAAATCCAGAGTGGGTAGAGTTTCCATTCACAGGGGCTAAAGCTACCTTAGAAATTTATCACAACTTACTGCAAGCTGTAGGCCTAACCGCAATTGATGGTGACAGACAATCGGATGCTTATAACTTACTAGCAACTAGAGAATGGATGTTAATCGTACCGCGATCGCAAGAACACTTCCAATCTATCTCTGTAAACTCATTAGGATTTGCTGGTGCAATGCTTGTGAAAAACGCATCAGAAATGGAACTGCTCAAACGTCAAAGTCCAATGAATATCCTGAAAAATGTTGCAAAGTCAGTCAATAGTCACTAGCAAAAATGACAGTCCGTAGTCAACACTTTAGTGCTAGTTTTCTCAGCACTAAAGTGCTTACTACAAACCATCAAATTCTAGTTTATTGATTGAGAAGATTTTTTCTTTCTACCCAACAATAAACCCAATCCCACAATAGATAAGCCCATCATTGAGCCTGGTTCTGGAACACGACTGTAGTTTACAGATTGAGTTTCAGTTGCATCAGCATTCAGAAAGTCTTCACTAAATACAAAAAATTGATTGGACACTACATATTGCAAACCTAAACCTTGTCCATTGGGAATGTTGCCAAAAAAGTCAGTCAAAACTGCTGCGATCGGATCATCTGCTTCAGTAAATGTTTGACCATTGTAATTAGCAACAATCTTTAAGCCTTCTGAAACTTCTACAAATTGATCAGCAGCAGCAGTCTCACCAAAAGAAAAATAGCCTGTAAGAGTCTGATCAGCGTTAGAGAAATCATAGGTAATGTTTGCAGCTTGGACAGGCTGTACTTCTGCCAAAGTCAACATAAGAGTAGTTCCAGCAGTAGCAATTGCTAGCTTTTTGAAAATGGAGTTAATCATTTTTCCCTGAGTGAAAGATTGTTGGCTGAGTGGTGAGTTCCGAGTGGTATTTCTCTACGCAACACACCCTAATAACAGCAGGTTTAATTACAATGCTGGGCCTGTCAGAGCAGCTTTCATCGCTTGGAAGATGTGGCTTTGGTCAACTACACCTCTAACACCAGGAACGGTGTAATTATTACCAGTGCTATCTGTAAACTGGACTTTCTGCCCCAAGGAACGAGTCAGTGCAGAAGAGTAAGCACCTTGGAAATAAACTGGTACAGGACGGTTAGTGTGGCTACCCCAAAGGTATTTTTGAGTTGGGTCAGAACCCCAGAAGTGACCAGCATCTTTAGGGTTGTGTTTGTTGTAGGTAATCTCTTTGGCGTTGTACTTCAACCCTCTAGCCAAGTTAGGATTAGCATTGGGAGTCAGCTTGGATACAAAGTCATTATTGAGAGTTAGATAGTGGTCATGGTCAGCAGTCACAAGAAGTAAATTCTTACTCCAACCACCATTTTTATCAACCCAATTGATAACTTCTCCAACTGCTTTGTCAAAGTCATTCATTGTACCGATGAGGTTATCCATGTTGTCATCATGGGCTGACCAATCGATGTCACCACCTTCCACCATCAGCCAGAAGCCATCTTTATCTTTACCTAGAACATTAAGAGCAGCTTTGGTCAAATCAGCCAAAGTAGGGTTCTCATTGACTTCTCTAGCCACAAAACTAGCGTCTGTTTCCCCAGCAGTAAGAGGACGAAATGTATCTGGGTTAGGGCCATTAACTGGGTTGCCGTTAGCATCGAGGACAGGAATACACTCGTTTCTAGAACCAGGAATTATCTGACCTGATGGACAGGTAGCTGGTGTTCCTCCACCCACTACAGAGCTATAAAGAGAGAAGTTATTCAAGCCTGTTGTACTGTAGTCACCCTTAGAGGAACTTAAAGGAAGATTACCGTTTTGTCCACGCGCACCATACAGACCAAATAATTTACCGCCATTATTGGGGTCAACATTATTAGCTGTATTCAGTAGAGTTTGAGTTGCGTTTTGTCCACGTTCTAAAAAGGTGTAACCATAACGATTAGATTCAGGACTGGGGTTATTTTTTAGATGCTCATAGGTGTCCTGTGTGATGTAGGTATAGTCATTACCAATATTGAGGGTGCTGAGAGGATGACCACCACCTAACAGCACATTGGGCTGAAAGTCTAACAATGTCTGTTGTAAAATGCTGTCTTGGTTGCTCTTGCTGGGGTCATAAACACTGTCATACTTGTTACGACGATTGACATAAGAAGCCGCAGCCCCTGGTGTCGCGTGGCTAATAGGTACGGATGTAACCAATCCTGTGGCTTTGCCTTGTTCTTTGGCAATTTCCAAAATGGTTTTTAATCTTTTCTCGTATACATCTACACCCATAGCATTGTTGTAGCTCTTAACACCTGTGTAGAGAGTTGTGGCGGTGTTAGCTGAATCGGGGTAGCTATATTTAATGTAATCTTTGTTGTAGCTACCAGGATTGGCGGGAGATAGAGGAATCCAAGGAACTGGGCCGCCTTGAGTTACATCGTAACCTACTAAGTTGCCGGGTTGTGAACTATTACCATCAGCGAGATTGCCTGGATTAAAAGGAGTAGGTTGGAAGGAAAAATCAGGACGAACATTACTCAAACCTGTGAATGAATTAGAGCCATCCAAAGCAGAGTTACCGGTGGAGCGTACCTGATTAGTAGGGTTAGCTGGTAGACTTCCTTGAATGGTTGTGCCGTAAGTTGTCACTAGTCCGTACCCAGTGAGATTTTGAAAGCTTAAACCAGAACCTTTCCCACTAGTGTAAAAAGGCGCGCCTTTAGCTAAAGCTGCGGCTCTAGCCATGTTCCAGCCCATCCCATCACCAATCATGATGATGACATTAATACCATTACCCTCTGCCAGAGCGGATTCTATGCCAGGATTGCCAAATACCAACAAAATGGCACAAAAAAGGCTCGTCATAGCCAGTGCTAGCACTCGCCTGTACTTTTCTAAATATGAAATCATTGCAGTATGCCTTGGATTTAATGAGTGCAATACCAATTCGTAATTTGTAATTAGGAATTTTGGTCTGGAGGTTTCTTTGGGAGAATTGGTATTTTTGGTTAACTATTGGTATTGATAGAAGTTGGGTTCTTCGTGACTATAATAAGCGTCTGGATGCCCAACAATTATAGGTTTCACAACAGATTGTGTAGGAATTTGCACTGTAGCAATAGCTGGTTTTTGAGCTGGTGTGGCGAAGGAAAATACGACTGCCATTACTAAAGCAGATAGAAAACAAGCTAATAAACGCCAATGGCGTTTCAGTAATAAAATCATTGCACAAGCTCCTCTAAAGTGGGAAATAGTAGCTTTTCTGCTTGCTGACGATTGCTATTGCCACAAATTTCTGGTGGTAAATCACAAATGCAGTTCACATCTGTAATCTCTGCAATCTGACCGCGTAAACACTGCACACTTTGAATCACTAAATAAGCTGCAAATGTAGCTATTAGCACTGCCACAATTAAACTAATTACACCATCAGCCCAAGTCCAATTCAGCCAAATGACAGCGATCGCTGCTAACACTGCTCCCACTGAACTGGCTACATCTGCTAACATATGCAGTAAAGCCCCCCTCATATTGAGGTCATGATGGCTACATCTGTGTAAACACTTGGCATTAAAACTGTTAACTAATAGACCAATCAGAGCAGTGGTTAACATTGGTGCACCATGAATCTCTGTGGCGGGGGATTGCAAGCGCACCAAGGCTTCTCGAATAATCCAGCCAGCAACAGCCGCTAGACTAATACCATTAATTAAGGCTGCTAGGACTTCCAATCGATAGCGTCCAAGTATTTTTCGTTGGGATAGAGATTGAGACAACCAGGCTGCAATCAGTGCTAAACCTAATGCTGCGACATCTGAGAAAATATGTTCAGCATCAGCTAAAAGCGATAAGCTATGACTCCAAATGCCCGCCCCTAGTTCTATGCAAAAAAACACGCTTAGTAAAACTAAAGCAGTCCCAAGAGCCTGAACTTTCTGTTGCTCTGGTGTTGATGACATTACAACTGACCCTCTAACTTCATTGGTGCTTAACTCAACTGTTGAGCGTTTCATTGAATGTCCTTGTGCTGTCAGCACCATTCTAAATCCCTGAATACCTGTACATTCCTGCAACAATTTACCAGATTTAAAGTTAATTTTTATCTAAATAAGGTTTAATAACAGGTAAAAATTTCAGTATTTACCGAAAATGAAAATGGTTATTATATTCAGTTTGATACCAAACTACTGGTAAATTTGCAAATAACTAAAAATGAGGTAAGGATGCAATATCTCTCTACCTCATGTATTAGTTGTAGTATATAAAGCTGAGATGAACAACAGAGAATTTACTAATTTAGCTCTTGAGCTTTATGCTGAACTAGGGTGTTTATTTAGGTTTGATAAAAATACATTTGACTGTGACATGACCACTAGAAGAGTAGGTGCAAGTTGTACAGCGATTAGTGCCATTAACTCCCTGACTATTAGTCCCAGGTGCATTGGTGGTTTCACAAGTTTTCTGTTCTGTTGAACCACCCCCTGGTTGTGCGATCGGCAGTTGAGTATTAGTCTGGGCTTGGCGTAAACTAACTAATGTATAGTTTGCGGAGTGGACAGCATCAGCACAGTTACGAGAGATAACTTCAGCTTGGGGTTGTGCAGCCATTGCGCTAGTAGAGACTAACGCGGTTGCTAGGATTGTCATACTTACCATTGTGGTGCGAACGAGATTCATCATCATGGTTTCCTTCGATTCAGTAGTGAAGTTTGTGCAGTGTTGTTTAACACCTTCACTTACTATTTAGGTTGGGGTCTGATTTTTTATGCAGCAATAGCCAGCAAAGTAGAAAACTAATGACTAATGACTGGTGACTATTAAGGGACTTCCAGAAAATAAATTATTCAATGGGTCAGAGCAAAGATGATCATTGTATTCTTCCTCCCCTGCTTCCCCTGCTCCCCTGCCTCCCATGCTTACCAAAGCGATTGTATATTTTTTTAGTTGTAAGTCCCTAACTCAGCACTCCCATAGCTATTTAGTTAGAATTGTGATATCAAGGAATTCCAATACCAGAGCGATAGCCAAAATCGGTTTGTGCAAAAGATTTGAGCTTACTTAATTAGAATCACTAATTTAGCAAGTAGAGATATTCTCTAGTAATTAATTTTTAATAGTTTTTAAGTAACACTGATGCTTACATTCTCTAGCTATGGCTCAAGGTATAGGTAAACAACTTACTAACCGAGAAGTCGATTATGGAATCTCTGGATCTGAAATGGATACGCGGACAGTTTCCCGCACTTAACCAAAAAATTAACGGACAACCTGCAATATTTTTTGATGGGCCTGGTGGAACACAAGTACCGGGAGCAGTGCTAGATGCAATCAGTGATTATTTAGTTAGGTCAAATGCAAATGCTCATGGTGCGTTTGCTACCAGTGTGCGAACAGATGCGGTGATTACGGCGGCGAGAGTAGCGATCGCAGATTTTCTGGGTTGCAGTAGTGATGAGGTGGTGTTTGGTGCGAATATGACCACCCTTACCTTGACTTTAAGTCGAGCGATCGCCCGAACCATCCAACCTGGTGATGAAATTATCGTTACCCGCTTAGATCATTATGCCAATGTTTCCTCTTGGTATGCTTTAGAAGAACAAGGTGCAATTATTCGTGTGGTAGATATCAATGTTGGGGATTGCACCTTAGACATGAACGATTTAGCACAGCAGATTAATTCCCGTACTAAGTTAGTAGCAGTGAGTTTTGCTTCCAACGCTGTAGGGACAATTAACGATGTTGCTGCAATCACACGTTTGGCTCATGCTGTCGGTGCTTGGGTATTTGTGGATGCTGTTCATTATGCGCCCCATGCACCAATCAATGTTCATGCTTTAGACTGCGATTTTCTGGCTTGCTCCGCTTACAAATTTTTTGGCCCTCATGTTGGTATTTTGTACGGTAAACGCCAACACTTTGAAAATCTACAACCATATAAAGTCAAACCAGCTAGCAATGAAGTACCATCCCGTTGGGAAACTGGGACTCTTAATCATGAAGGGTTGGCGGGTGTAGTAGCGGCAATTAATTACTTGACAAAATTAGGCTGTCATGTATCACCGACTATGGATAATGAGTTAGTGGAAGCGTTGATGGAGGCTGACAAAGAAGGTTTAGAACACTTCCAGTGTCCCCGCTTTTTGACATCAGAACACCCGGATGCAATTACCTCAGCCTATCATAGTCGGCGGGCGGCGTTAGTTGCGGCTATGTCAGCCATTCAGCAATACGAAAGAGAACTCAGCCATAAATTGATTGCAGGACTATTAGAAGTTCCCGGCTTAAGTTTATATGGCATTACCGAGGCGAATCGCTTTAACTGGCGCACACCCACAGTAGCCATCAGAATAGAAGGTAAAAGTCCCGAAACTATAGCTAAAAATTTAGGCGATCGCGGTATTTTCACTTGGCACGGTAATTTTTATGCCCTCGGCTTAACTGAAAGACTGGGTGTAGAAAGTAGTGGTGGTTTATTGCGAATTGGATTAGTGCATTACAACTCTATGGAAGAAGTGGAGGATCTGTTACAGGTATTGAAAGGGGTGTAGGAGAGAAAAGGAAGGAAAAAAGTAAAAGGCAAAAGTCAAATGAAATTAATCTTTTACCTTTTACTTTTTATGCCCCATTCCCAACGACTATTGAGATAAATTCATCAAGTTCGATAGTTTGTAAACAATGCGCGCTCCCACATTTCCATCCCACTCAGCATCACCAACTTCGCAGACATCAAAGCCAATAATTTTTTTACCACTTTTCACTAATTCTCGAAACAAACAAAAACTTTGCTCTAATTCCAACCCACCAGGAACGGGAGTACCTGTATTTGGGCAAAGTTTGGGATCTAAACCATCCACATCAAAACTAATATGAACATATTCTGGTAAATGACTAATCATTTCTTGGCATACATCTATCCAAGTTTGTCCAGAATAGAGTTTTTGTTTGATGGCTTGGTCATAATATGCCACAACGCGACCATTTGATTCGTCAATTATTTCCACTTCATCATGACAAATATCACGCAAACCTACCTGCACTAATTTGGAAATTTGCGGTATTTTCATCGCGTTAAACATGATAGAAGCATGGGAAAATTCAAACCCTTCATAAGCATCACGTAAATCGGCGTGTGCATCAATATGCAGAATACCAAAATCAGGATATTGGGTTGCTAAAGCTTGGAAGTAGCCCAACGGTGAGCTGTGATCACCACCAATTACGGCAACTCGTTTACCCTGATTTATTGCTTTTTGACACTGTGTAAATAGCCATTGATTCACCTGTTGAGAAGCCTGATTAATTTCTGTTAATACAGGTGTTAAATCTGGTGTGTCTGTGAGTTCTTTGCCTTGTGCTAGCCGTTCAATAATTTTTGCAGCTAAGTCACGATAATAATTGTTCTTTTCTACAATATCTTGAGGAATTTCTACCAGAAAAATTCCCTGTTTCCAGCCATCGGGATTGTCGAAGTCGAATAAATCCAGTTGAATTGAAGCATCAAGAATGCGTTGTGGCCCGTTAGCTGTACCTGCGCCGTAGGAAACGGTAACTTCCCAAGGGACAGCAAAGACAATTAAGTTTGCAGATTCATAATCAAAAGGCAAACCCAAGAGATTGCCGTTAATTTCACCTACGCCGCTAGGATTATAATCTTGCAGTTGATTCATACTGGGAATTAGGTTACAGGTTACAGGTTATAGGTTACAGGTTACAGCCTCTCCTCTGTCACCTGCCCCCTGCTACCTATATTAAGTATCATTCCTCACAAGTTCCTCAACTTTTCTGTTTATAACTACTTTGATGGTGAAGGCTAGAACTAGAAGATTTGAGCATGATTCACCTGGTTGATGCTTGATGGAGAATAAAAATGATTCGCTTACTTGTGGGTATCTTAGTTTTTGTCATTAATACAATTTATCGCGATCGCCCTTATCCTCGCTTTTATGTTTTAGAAACTGTCGCACGAGTACCTTATTTTTCTTATCTTTCGGTTCTGCACCTCTACGAAACTCTGGGTTTATGGCGTAAGGCTGATTGGCTGAAGGTGCATTTTGCTGAATCTTGGAATGAATTGCATCACCTGCTGATTATGGAAGAGTTAGGGGGTGCATCTTTTTGGGGCGATCGCATCTTAGCCCGCACAACTGCTTTAATTTATTACTGGATTATTATTGCGTTGTATATTGTTACTCCTGGTGCTGCTTACAATTTTATGGAATTGGTGGAGAAACATGCCTACAATAGCTACGACAAGTTTTTGACATCTCACAAAGCGGAGTTAACAGATCAACCCGCACCAGAGGTAGCTAAACTCTATTATCGCGATGGCGACTTATATATGTTTGACGAATTTCAAACAGCACACACTCCCGCCGAACGCCGTCCACAGATTGAAAATCTCTATGATGTGTTTGTCGCTATCCGTGATGATGAGATGGAACACGTTAAGACAATGATCGCTTGTCAATCACCAGATGCTAAACTCTCTTCTCTAAGTCCTCACAACCTTGAACCCCAAACAACAGCTTTAAGCAATTAGTGAAGTGAATCATGGACAAGCCTTAACTGCTCAGTAGTTCAGCACTAAAATATCATTTTTGAGAGTTAATAGCCCCGGTTTTGCCAAAAAACTGGGGTTTTGAGTTTTTGTAACTCTTGTCATACGACTGTCCGTTCGCTGATTTTCACCTCAGAAAAAGGAATTAAGTCTTGCAGAGTAATGGTTCTAGCAAATAAAGAGAGAAAGGCATTTTCATGGCGGAAAGAATCTGTTTTTGAAGCTGATTAAGAGGCGTAATAAAAATA
>DVDT01000103.1 GCA_015296085.1 Trichormus sp. M33_DOE_039
AATTTTGCTATCAAAGACGGAAATTACAGAACCAGCATAATTAATTGACACCTGTCCACTTCCGCAAGGAGTATTTTGCTCTTACAGGTTGTAAAGTTTAATGCTCTTCCCCACTGAGGTATGATGAACGTTATTGGAAAATTGTATTATCAATAACGAATAAGTGAGCAATTATGCCTAACGAGCCAGTTTGGGTGAGCAGGGGAGAAATTGTCTTTGCTTCGTTGGAAGCGTGTTTAGATGCACCGATAACCAGGTTTTTTGACGCAGAACTTCAGGGCGACCCAGATGTGTTGGCGCAGCTGTTGGCAGATAAGCGTAACCCTAATACTCGACGTGCTTATGAAAAAGATTTGCGGGATTTTTTTCTGAAGATGACTTTGATGCCGCCGACTGGGGATAGTGTGCTGGAGTTTCTGCACTTGCAGCGAGAGCAAGCGGTGATGGTGGTGCTGAAGTACAAGGCGAAATTGATCTCGTCGGGGGTGCGAGAGGCAACCATTAATCGGCGGTTGGCAGCGATTAAGTCGTTGGCGAAGATGGGGCGCAAGTTGGGGGTGTGCAATTATTCCCTGGAGGATGTGGAAGGGGAAAAGGTCAAGGCTTATCGAGATACGCGGGGGGTTGATAGCAAGACGATAGCACTGGTACTACAGCAGTTTGATAGGGAGACTTTGATTGGTAAACGCAATTATGCCATCTTTCTGGTGCTGTGGGGTTTAGCTTTACGTCGTCAGGAAATATGTCAGTTAAATGTGGGTGACTTTGATTTTTATGGGCGCAAGTTGCGGGTTTTGGGTAAGGGTAAGGGAACGAATGAAGAATATTTGGATATGTCCAAAGATGTGGCGAATGCGATAGCTGATTGGTTAATTGCTAGGGGGGATTTGAATGTTAATTTACCAATTTTTACAGCGTTAGATTTTCATAATACTGGGCATAGATTGACTACGGATGCTATCTATAAAATCGTGTCGGCGGCTTTTAAGTCTGTGGGGGTGAAGAAACCGATGTCACCACACAGGGTGAGGCATTCGGCGATTACGGCGGCTTTGGATGCGACGGATGGGAATATTAGAAAGGTGCAGAAGTTGAGCCGTCATGCTGACCCCAGGACGCTGATGATTTATGACGATAATCGGAATAAAGATTTGTGGGAGATGTCGGAGTTGTTAACGGGTATGTTGAAGAAGGATGCGGAGTGAGAAAAATTAACCAATTGAATTACAAAAGAAGTTTTTGGGGGAAAAGAAGACACTGTTGGCGAATTCGCCAACAGTGTCTATGCTATATCTACCCCTAATAGTGAGAGAATTAAGACTTTCGAGGATATAATCTGTCCTTGATATATTTCAAATTTTTCAACTGGTTGCTCAAAAGCTCAATTTAGAAATATTTACAAATAAATTAAAACTGTTGAGCAATGTGAGTTTCTAAAAACTTTTGGAATTGAAATCTTTATGCTAATAGAAATTTTCAATCACCTCTTTTCTCCCGGATATTTTGTTCCTCATGGACACTGTTATTTGTGGAAACCTGGCTTGGTCTTACTGCATATATTGTCGGATTCAATAATTTCTTTGGCTTACTATGTCATTTCAATTATTTTGGTTTATTTGATTTATCAGCGAAGAGATTTACCATTTGATTGGATGTTTTTAATGTTTGGTGCTTTTATTATTGCTTGTGGAACAACTCATGCACTTGAAATATTAACGCTGTGGCATCCTATTTATTGGTTCTCTGGTCTAATTAAAGCTACTACTGCTTTAGTATCTATATATACAGCAGCTTCATTAATACCTTTAGCTCCTAAAATTTTAGCATTACCCAGCACTGCACAGTTGGAGGCAGCGAATCTTTCACTACAAAATGAAATTGTTGAACGTAAACGAGTAGAAGCTGCATTACGAGATTCCCAACAAATACTACGACTTGTTATAGATAATATTCCTCAATTGATATTTTGGAAAGATCATAATTCTAATTTTTTTGGTTGTAATCAAAAAATGGCACAAATAGCGGGGCTTAATAGTCCAGAAGAAATTGTTGGTAAATCTAATAATGATTTAGTGTGGGAAAAAGAATTTCAAGATTTTTTTAATAACTTTCATGGAGAAGACCTAAACAAAAATACAAGAGAAGCTCATGGAATTGAAAGAATATTGTATACAGATTCTTCTAATATTTGGTTAGAGGTTAATAAAATTCCTCTAAATCACTCAATATCAAATAATCTAAAAATTCTTTATACTATTGAAGATGTTACAGAACAAAAAAAAGCCGAAGATGAGACACGCAAAGCCATAGAAAAAGAGAAAGAATTTATTGAGCTTAAATCTCGCTTTATTACTACAATATCTCACGATTTTCGCACTCCCTTAACTATTATTCTGTCTTCAGCAGAAATGCTAAAAGTTTATCTTAATAAATTAAGTGAAGAGAAAATCATTAAACATCTACAACGAATTGAAAATACAGTCCAAAATATGGCGCAACTATTAGATGATATCTTATTGTTGCAAAAGTATGAAGGACAAAAAATAGAATTTAAACCGATTCAAATGGAAGTAGTAGAATTTTGTGTTGAATTGGTAGAGGAATTTAAAATTAGTACAAATAAGCAACAAATTTATTTAAACAATCAGCCTCTATCAATTAGAGGTAATTTAGATCCAAAAATCCTGCGACAAATCTTGAGTAATTTGCTGTCTAATGCTATTAAATACTCACCACAAGGAGGAAACATTTATGTGAATTTATTTAAGCAAAGAGAAACAGTAATTTTTCAAGTTAAGGATGAAGGGATTGGGATTCCAGTTACAGAACAATCTCAATTATTCACTTCTTTTTATAGAGCCACAAATGTAGGTAATATTTCTGGTACAGGATTAGGGTTATCAATTGTGAAAAAAGCTGTTGATTGTCATCAAGGACAGATTACTGTGGAGAGTGAAGTAGGAACAGGAACTACAATTACTGTGATACTCCCACTAAATTCCTCAGATGGTAGTAACCCACATCTCGTTGTGGTTGATTAATCGAATATACGCTCGTTTATTTGAAAGCTTTGTAACATTAACTCTCAATACTTATTTTTGGTAATGATCAACACAGCTTCAGAGCTTAAAACATAAAAAATTAAAATAATCTACACCAACAAAAAAAGATTTGACTCCAACAAACTAAACTGTTTTGGGTGGCCGCCGAGATAGGAGAGCGATTTTTTTTCGGGGGAGATGGGCAAAAATTAACCAGGGGGTTTTTACATCAATCATCCCAAAGACCTTGAAACTTGGTAGATGCAAGTTCGGTTTTTTGTCGTAGGAACGAACATATCCACCATCCATTCCCAGTACCAAAGGTAAATCAGGTCGTGGCAATTATTGCCAATCTCTGGGACAGCCTTCAATGTATACCCCTTTTTCTTCACCCAACTCATCTTCTAAGCGATAAATGTTGTGAACTGCAATCATAAACGCCCAAAACTGCAATCAAGGCAAATTTGAAACCAGATTAATCTGCAACTAGAGGTAGTCTCAAAACCACAATAAATGCGGCCCAAACCACAATAAATGCAACGAAACTGCAAT
>DVDT01000002.1 GCA_015296085.1 Trichormus sp. M33_DOE_039
CAGGCTGCACAAACTGCTCTTGAATCTATTTTCCCTCATATAGTTGTGTATCTTCTTTTACTTGATATTGAACGCCTTGCTCATCTTGCACTTAGTTGTGGTTTTGACATTCATATTTCCAGGTGCAAGAAATGAGTAAAAGACAAATTCTTTCTGTGGTTCTGATTGCTTGTGCTAGCACAATCATGAGTTTTCCCAAGCTTGGCGGATTTTTTGTGATTTAATTTCCCCCCGTAATAAACAAACTGGACATCCACAGGGTTTCTTTCCATGTGCTTCTGGATAATATCGCCAACCTAAAACTTGCGGTAAAGCTTTAATGTGTTGAATCTCATTGGCGGTGATTTTGCGGGGAATAAAAACTTCATAGCCTTGCGGATGATCAGCCTGCATAATCATTGCAGCTGCTTCTGCAACAGTTGTGTGTATGTGCTGGTGATTGTAATGTCCTACATAGACATCCTGTTCATCAGAAATCCGAAAATAAACACCACAAATATTTCTTTGTCCAGAACGCTTGAGTTCCCGTACCCACTGATGAGAAATGTAATAGTTGGGTATTACTGGCATGGCAAATACACCTTTGGGATATTCTTGTCTGTAAAATTTCGGCTTGATCCCAGAACGCAATACTGAATTACGATTGTTGGACGAAGTGAGATGTACTAACAGCATAATTACTCAGAAGCATTGTTAAATTAGCACTAATCTAACTCACTGTGCCAATGACAGTCTATGCTCTAACAAACGCGCCAAGCCGGAGATTATCGCACTCGTTTTACTTTATCTTTAACTATCTAAATTTTGTAGTGCCAAAATTGTCTAGCCTTAATATTTTATTCATGAAAAAAATAAAATCCTGACTTGGTAGAAATACTAGACTTACTTATAGTAGAGTAATAATCATCTCTATACATTCTTAAGTACAACAAAAAAGCAATGATTATTAATTAATCTTAATCAGAAATTTCGTCCATTTTTTGTAGTTAAGGGTTGTATATCTAAGATATCAAATCCTTAACCAAGAAAATTGGGTAATTAATGATACTGGATCAGTAGTTGTATTAATTAATAAGATTTATATAGTTATAAAGTTACAGAAAATTTCCATTTTTTTGACAACAATTAACTATCCTTTTGTAACAGTTGAATAATCATATGAACAACCCTTTAGAAACTGATGAAAGTAAATTTGACGGCGAAACTTTCACTAAAATTTTTATCTATACAATTTGCTCTGCTACTGTTTTGACTGCGAGTATTTTAATCAGCAAATCTTTTTTATTTAATGGTGGTTCTGTCGATAAATCGAGCTATCCAACTTCTATTCCTTGGATTAAAAGTAAGTTGGACTGTGAAAAGACTGGGAGGAATTGGATTGATGACCGATGCTGGGACAAAGAACACAGTGCTTCTTTTTAACTTGACTGTCGCCAGTGCATTGGTGCTTCGATATGATCGGGTAGTTTAGTTGTGCGATCGCCAACTGCTAGACTAATCTGTTGGGATACTAAATTTTTCACGCCTGTGAGAATTGCCCCTGCTAGCTTAACATCATAAAAGTCAGCTTCAGATAAATTAGCTCCTACTAAGTTAGCGTTAGTCAGGTTGGCTTCGTAAAGATTGGCTTTTTCCAGATTTGCACCCATGAGATTGGCTTTACGTAAATCGGCTTCCGTCAAGCTAGCTTCTGTAAAATCTGCAAATAAAATTTCTGTTTGTTCTAATTTGGCAGCATTTAAGTTTGCTCCACACAGGTTAGCACCATTGAGATTAGCTCCTTGTAAGTTTGCTCCGATTAATCCGCAAAGGTACAAATTAGCTTTACCTAATTTAGCTCCCTGTAGGCTAGCAAGAAATAGTTTTGCATTAGATAAATTAGCACTTTTTAATGTCGCTTGTTGTAAGTTGGCTTTGTAGAGATTAGCGTCTTGTAAGTTAGCTGCACGCAGACTTGCACCCATGAGGTTAGCTTCGCGCAAATTTGCGCCATACAAATCAGCACGATTGAGGTTGGCTCTTTGGAGATTTGCTCCTTGTAGATTGACTCTTAATAGGTTGGCTTCATAAAGAACACAGCCAGCTAATTTCACATTTTCTAAATTTGCGCCACTGAGGTTACAACTACGTAAATCTGCTCCTCGCAAATCTGCTCCTCGCAAGTCCACCCGTTGTAAATCAGTACCCAATAAATCTGCTCGCCTCAAGTTAGTAGAGCGTAAATCTAGTTTTTTCGTGGAATCATCTTGTTGGGAATTACGTCTTCCGATTACCGTCAATGCGGCTTGAATATCTCGGCGAATTTTCGGGAATTCTATTGTCGTAGAATGCTCATTGTTTTTGTACTTACTCAGGTAAGTTGCTGAATCTTCGTCTTTGTTTTCCTCTTCTTGAAGATCAGCATTTTCACGTACAAACGCCGTGAGGATTTCCATGATTGTCCAATGCTCTTGAGGAAAATCCTGGGCAAGTCTTTCTAAAACGTAAATAGTACTTGTGCGAGTGGTAATTGTCTCATGTCCTAATTGGGCAATAGCGGACATTAAGCGTTCTGAAATTAGTCTATCTTGGGATATTTTGGCGTTTTGAACACTAATTTCTAGGTTTTTTTCCGCAGCGATCGCACTTTTTTGTATAGCATCGACGCGTTTAGCTGTGTAATAGGCATGGATTGTGACCCCTAATCCTAAAAACGCGATCGCAGTAGTAGTTAACGCCTGATTTCTGTGTTGTAATTGTTCCTGGATTGACAAATTTTCTGGAGTCGAAAACGCCCACAAAATCAGACTTACACAGAAGGCAAATATAATTGCTATGCCAATTAACCAGTACCACAACCTGTCTGTTTGATTGGCAGACATACTAGTAATATTCCTCACAACACAGAGTTATTACTTATATTTTTTAGAGAGTAATATACTATTTAGATAGTACTTCTAATACTATCATAAGAATTTACTGATGCGGCGATTACGGAAAAAATCAGTAGTTAGGAATATTTTATATAATTTGTCAGATAAATTTTGTTTACTTAACCAGGAAAGGTTGGAGATTTTTTATACTTCCCTGATGGGGTTGATTTCCGTAAACTTTGCTTCTCTGAGATTCGCTTGCTCAAATATGGCATGATTCAGAGTAGCTTCCTGCAAATTGGCTAAATAAAGATTTGCTTGATATAAATTAGCACCCGTAAGATTAGCTTGGTTGAAGTTAGCTGCACTGAGAATTGCGCCAGCCAGATTTGCATCAACGAGATTCGCGCCATCAAGGTTAGCTGCACTGAGAATTGCACCAGTAAGATTTGCTTGGCTTAGGTTAGCCCCAGCTAAGTTCACATGGTATAAGTTTGCTCCTTCTAAGTTAGCTTTTTGTAGATTTGCTCCACGCAAATCAGTGTGACTTAAATCTAGTTGATATTTTTCCCCATCTTTTTTTCTATGGATTTTGGCAATTAAAGTTAAAATTGCTTGAATTTCCTGACAAATTATAATGTCGGGGCTACTATTAACTTCTGCTGGATAGATAGCAGTGAAGTTTCGCACAAATTCACCGAGAAATTCCAGAATTACCCAATCATGTTGGGGACAACTTTTAGCTAATTGTTCTAAATGAGCAACAGCACCTAGAAATTCCACAGTTTTTTGCTGTTTCCAATATTTGATGACTAAATGGCAATTTTGTTCGACTACACTCCGGGGACTATTTTTGTGAAAATATATATTAGGGATGATGTTTGAGAAAGATAATTGATTAGTTGTTATTTTATTGGTCGCTGTATTATAAAAGTCAATAATTGCATTGAACATCAGCTATGGATTAATTAAAAGTGGGTATCATGATATTTTGCCTATATCATGAGGATTTGAATATTAGTAGATATAACGATTATCTTGAACTTGGTGAATATAAAAAACACCAGATGATTATATGTATGTAAAATACAACTAAGGATATTCATACCGCCAAGTTATGAATGATACTTAATTATATCTATAAAATGATTAGCATGGCTTTTAGAATTCTTTGTTTTGCAAATCAGTGATGATTTTTTGAGAGTTTAGAAAACATTTTTTCAACAACCAATGTATTGATTGATATCTTGATGGCAAACAACATTAGTAATATATAATACATAAAATTATAATTTGAATAATTATTAAAAAAATGATCACAGCAAAATTAAAAATACTTAATTAGAAATACAAATGCAGCATAATTTACCAGCGATCGCAAAACATTTAGTCTTAGTTGGTGGTGGACATAGTCATGCTATTGTACTGAAAATGTTAGGCATGAAACCTTTACCTGGAGTTCGTTTAACCCTAATCACACCTAACTCAGATACTCCCTATTCCGGGATGTTACCAGGACATATTGCTGGCTTTTACAGTCGTGATGAACTTTACATTAATTTGCAAAAATTAGCTCATTTTGCTCAAGCACAATTGTATCTTGATAAAGTAGTAGGCTTAGATTTAAAAAATCATCAAGTAATTTGTGCCAATCGTCCGGCATTAGATTTTGATCTATTATCTATTGATATTGGCAGTACTCCCGCCACAATATCTGTATCAGGTGCAGCAACCTATGCAACTCCAGCTAAACCTGTAGAAAAACTATTAGAAAGTTGGTATCAATTATTAGCAAATGTCTCTCAAAATCCCCAAAAAGCCATTACTGTAGTTATTGTTGGTGGTGGTGCTGGTGGTGTGGAATTAGCTTTATCGATGCAAGCTCATTTGCAACGAATTTTTCAAAAAATGCAACAACCACCGCAAAATTTAGCAATTCATCTATTTCAACGCCACAACCAGCTCATGCCGCATCATCATCCATCTGTACAATATCAAGTACAGCAAATTTTAATGAGGCGCGGTGTTAAATTACATCTGGGTGAAACAGTATCTCAAATTGCACCATCTCCCCAACAAGCAGGATCATTTGTTGTTAAGTGTGAGTCTGGACTGGAATTAAAATGTGAAAAAGTTTTTTGGGTAACGCAAGCTTCAGCTCCCCAGTGGATAAAAGCCACAGGATTAGCCACAGATGAACAGGGTTTTATTTTAGTCCAGGATACATTGCAATCTATCACCCATCCAGAGGTATTTGCAGCGGGTGACATCGCGACAATCAAGCATCATCCTCGACCAAAGGCGGGAGTGTTTGCGGTACGACAAGGAAAGCCATTATTTGAGAACCTGCGACGGATGGTATTAGGTCAACCACTCCGACACTATAGACCACAGCAGCAATATCTCAGTTTAATTGGTACAGGGGATAGATGCGCGATCGCCACTAAAGGCTGTTTAACTTTACCGCCTCACCAACTATTGTGGTGGTGGAAAGACAGCATCGACCGTCGCTTTATGCAAACACTAGAAAATGGCGACTGACAATTAGAACAGGGAGAACATACAGAATAGACAACCTATACACCCTAAAACCCGTATTTTTGGGCGCAACGTAAAAAGCATAAAAAGACCCCAGCGTTAACTGGGGTACTGATGATGTATGCCATCAACTCTATTCCTAACCATAGAGAATGACATCATATGGAAATAAAAGCATCCGAGAAAATGCAAAAATTGCATAACTTTAATGATTATTTTGCAACTAAGTGAAATTTCCTAAGTAATACAACCCTTATCAGCATTCAGTTTGCAGCCATCGACATGGCTGTATGGTAGAAATACTTAATAATGTTAATGCCAGTATCAACTTTCAGAGCATCTCACCTATCACGAGAGTCAAACTTTTCGTACTTTATACCCCCGTTTCTTCTGTTTTTATGGGATGTCCATCTGGACTAGACAAAGAATCCCAACCCTCGATGATATCTTTGATTAAACCCGCCACCGGTACAGCCACCAATAAGCCTAACAAACCGCCTATATAAGTACCAATCAGCAAAGAAATTAACACCCATACGGGTTTAACCCCAGTCAAACTACCTAAAAGGCGAGGAGCGATCGCTTGGTCAATGATTTGGTCGATAATAATAGCTACTGCTAAAACCTTCACCGCCAACCAAAAATCATAAGACGCAATCACTAAAGTAATGACACTCAAACTCACAATATCACCGAAGGGAATTAAACTGAAAACACCAATTCCCAAACCAAAAAGTAATCCGAATTGAACTTGAAAACTCAGAAACATCAATGTTTGGCAAGTACCTATCAACAAAGCCAGAGTACCTTGTCCCAGCAAATAATTTTGGAGATTTTTCTGAATAGAATCTCGCAAATGCTTAACAGAAGACCAAGGTAACTTATTAAATATACTCTCCCAAATTCTTGGCCCATCTAATAAAAAATAAAAAGTCAGAACTATTGTTACTAAAGCCTCAGAAATACTATCAATCGTATCTATAACTATGTTGACAAATTTATCAGAAATATATTCCAATTCATCGGGGATTTTATCAGTGATTTTTGTCAAAATCTCGCTTAAATCAATATGCAATCTTTCATTAATAAATAGATCATTTAAATTTTGAATTTTATTTTGACTAGAATCTATCCATTGTGGTAGAAGTCTTACTACTTCATTAAATTGTTCTATTGCTATAGGTAATAATATAATGCCCACAGCTATTAATAGCAACAAAGTAATAAAAAATACTAATCCAACAGCATAGTTACGCTTGATGCCTCGTTGTTGGAGTAATGAAACAGGATAGTTTAAGATAAACGCCAGTAAAGTTGCTAATACAAGAACTGTCACTAAAGGTTGGAAATATCGAAAAAATTGACCAACCAGCCAAAAATTGAGAAATATTAAAGGAAATAACAAAGTTACAATTAACCATTTAATTAATTGATTTAACGAAATATTCATTTCTTTTCGCCTCTCCCCGATAAAATCTGCGCACGCGCTGTATTAACATCAGCGTACCTTTTCGTCTAAAACTAACCTTCACTCAAAGCTAAAAATTGCTCATCATCAATCTTCCCACATTGATGAAGAACAGTTGTAATTTCTGAAATTGTTAAAACTGCATGACCACGATAACCATTTGCCGATAATCTTTCTCTTACCCCTTGTTCATGGTCAATAAAAACCACAATATCATGTACATTTAGCCCAGAAGATTTTAATTTTTCCGCCCCTTCCATCACACTTTTGCCACTGATGAGGATATCATCAACAACAACAACTGTTTCCCCTGGATGGAAATTACCTTCAATTAATTTACGAGTTCCGTGTGCTTTTACCTCTTTACGAGGAAAAATCATTGGACAATGTAGACGTAAAGATAAGCCAGTAGCTGTAGGTAGAGAACCGTAAGGGATACCCGCTAATCTAGCAAAGGTCAAACCTTTCAATATTTCCTCATAGCCACTCAGAACTTGATTAAATACTTGAGGATTAGAAATGATTTTGCGTAAATCAATATAATAAGGAAAAGTCGCTCCTGATGCTTGGACATAATTACCAAACATAATGCAACCGATATCATAAAGTTGCAAAATCAAATCATGGTAACGGTGTTGATTGGAAGAAACCACATCTGGAAACCAAACAGAACAGGTTGAATTATTTTCAATTACCTGCATTTTCATCTGATTAAGTTCTGTTCGTAACTCCTGAATTTCTGACGACAAATTCGGTTTTGCCAACATATCTTGAGGTACAGGAATTAATAAACCATTGCCGTTATTATCCAAACCTGCTGCTAAAATTTGATTTAAATTACTTCCCTCACCCCAAACACTCCGCGCCATAATTATCCGTTCCGGTGCAATAGCGCGAATTTGAGAAAAAACGTCAGCATTCGTAGTTCCTACTTCTAAACCTAATTGTTCTGGAGTTCCCCAGTTTCTTGATTCTTTAACCACCTGTAAATACAGGGGTGATTCTGGCGTAGGATATTGCTGTAAAGTTACTGCACCAGGGTTAGAAGTACAACATAAAATAAATACTGCTTTATCAGGATAAACCAGAAAAGGAGCTACATGATCTTGTCCAGTATAGGGAGTGAGTGTAATCGCATCTACTTGCCATTCTGTAAATACTGTATGAGCCAAGATAGTGCTAGTATTTAAATCGCTATGTTTCGCGTCCAAAATAATCGGTATATGATTTGGAATAGCTGCTAAAGTTTTTTGCAACAGTTCTAAACCAGGAATTCCCAAAGCTTCGTAAAAACCTAGAGTTGGTTTATAGGCACAAACAAAATCAGCCGTATCAGTGATAATAAATTGCAGCCATTGCCATAAACTATCAATGATATCTTGGGAATGATATCTACTAGGCATCATCTCTATGTTGGGGTCAAGACCAACAAATAGTAAACTTTGATTTTGCGAAATAATTGTTTGTAATTTATCAGAAAAAATCATGTTGTTAATTAATAGTCAACAGTTAATAAGTAGCCGTCATGAACTGCATACATCAGAAAACATGAAAAAGTCTTTCCCTTACACCCCTATACCCTTACACCCCTACACCCCTAATTCTTCTAAATACCTGCAAACCATTCATAGCCCAAATCTTCCCAGTAGCCACGAAAAGGGGTTAAATGACTGGTGAGAGTAATTTGAGTTACCCATTTACTCTGTTTGTAACCTAGTTTAATTGGCGAGGCTAGGCGCAAAGGCGCACCATTATCTACTGGTAACGGTTCGCCATTCTTTTGATAAGCTAACAGTGTTTGGGGATGTAATACTGAAGCAATATCCCAACTTTCATAGTAACCATCCGCAGATTTAAAATAAGCATACCTGACATTACTTTTAGGTTGGGCAAGAGCAATAATTTCTCTTAAACGTATACCTCCCCATTGCACGATCGCAGCCCAACCCTCCACACAAACATGACGTATAATCATAGAAGTTAGAGGCAGGCTCTGAATTTCTGCTATGCTCAAATTTAAAGGTTGATCCACTTCACCATCAACAACTAACCGATATTTTTCTTGATCAATAATTGGTGTACCACGGAAAGTATTAACTATTAATGCCTCTGGTTGAATTTCACTGGGTAAGAATTCTGGAACTAGCTTTTGAGGCTGAAATATCAACTTTTCGATTTTTTCATTTAGTGGTTCAGAAAGAGTACCCACCAAATCTTCAAATGTTGGTGTACCACAACCCCCTAGCAAAAAACTCATACTAGAAATTCCTGAAACCTTCAGAAATTGACGGCGAGTGAATTGAGGATGGTGCAAACGGATGATACTCATATTTTAAATATTGCCAAAATAATGTTGACTACCCTATCTTTTCTTGTATTCAATTGAGTGAATATTACTTTTTAAGTATATATTTTATAAATCACTCATTAATTCTTTTATCCCTTGTTAACGTGTACTAATAAATTTTAAATTCTGCAATTAAAAGCGCAAAATTTAAAATATAAAACCGTTAGTTTCTACCAAAACATTGATGTAGTTAGTTCTTCTCCTCCAGCTTTTCGAGCTAAAAATGAGTGAAGTATAGCAAATATAACTACCGTTGGTACTGAGGTAAAATGTACAATTCGCAATCCTTGCCAACCACCAAACATAGCGACAATCACAGGAAATTGAGCAGGTTTATACATTCCTATACCTGTGAATAATGCCAATAATAAAATCGGAAATATTGAAGTGTAAACAATCCGATGCCAAGCATAAATTCGGCGTTTAGAATTCTGGGTTTTTTGTAAGGCTTTAATGTCATTAACACCAACAAATCGATGTTGCCAACGGCGAGTAATTAAAACATAAATTCCGTACCACAAGAGATTGAGGGAAAATAACCACATAGCTGCAAAATGCCAGTGTCTACCACCCGCTAACCAACCTCCCAACGTAAATATAGGTGGTATGTGTAAACCCGCACGTCCACCAAAGACGGGGTTAGCGTTGTAAATTTGCAGTCCGCTAGTGATCATGAGAAACAAACTAATGATGTTGATAGTGTGGAAAACCTTAGCTCCTATTGCTTGTGTCGGTAACTTTCTCATCTTAGGAGGAATAGTGGTAGTCATTGATTTATATGTTTTCGTGAGACAATTATATTAAAAAATGTGAAGCAAACTTTTCAAATTACATATTTAGAGGTGATCATCAGCACAAGCCATGCTGAAGAAGAACATGAAATGTCCTCATTGTGCATCAACCTCATATCGCAAGAATGGTCATCGCAAGAGTAAGCAAAACTACTTGTGTAAAAATTGCGGTAAACAATTCCTAGAGTCTGCATTACCCCATACTCTAAAAGGTGAGTTGATAGCTAATAGCAACGGACATCCTCAAAAATCAGTTGCGCCAGACACAGAACTAATTGCAGAACATATATCTTTAAAAGATAAATCTCAGGAAAAGCCTCATGCTGCTTTTAGTGTAATTTTCTTTGAAGAAATAATTCAAAATATCCTAGCTAACGGTTATTTAGAATCTCCTGTGGTTTGGCAATTTATTAATAGAATTCAGCAACAAATAGAAAATAAATCCACTCTAGAAGCATCAGGTATGGCTTTATTATTGTTGGATGTAGAAAACTTAAAAATCAATATTGAAATAGAAAAATTTTTAGCTAGTATATGTAAATATCCTCTCAAAGTTAAAATAGGATTTGCTAATTGGAAAAATCCCAGTATTGGTAAACAAGATGTAGATTTGTATGAACGTGGTTATCAGCTTCTTCATGTACCTGATGGCAAAGATGGTGCTGATGCTAAAATGATGACGGTTGGTGCTAGTCTTTTAAGCTATTATCCTAATGTAAAAGAGATATTCGTTTGTTCAGGCGATGGGATTTTAACTCACCTATGTAATGAATTGCAAAACCAAGGTTTGACAGTATATTGGGTACGCCGACAAGCGCAAACTTTGCATGTAGAAAATCGTAACACTGGCAAATATATTTTTTACTCTCTGTCTTTGGCGATGGAAATCCCTTCATTAGAAGAGGTCGTGCAAAGAATAGAAAATTTAATTAAATCAGAGCAAGAATCTATTGAAGCAAAACTCAATAATCTTGTAGCGATCGCTCATCTTTTCCAAGAGCGATGTCATCTAGAATTACATACAGAACAATCAGAAAAAGTAGAAAAAAAATTACTGACTGATACTCAAACACAGAAGAACACCCCCAATATAAATTCTGCAAGGAAAGAAATTAATTCCCTAGTAGATTTAGAAAAATTACTGTTAGAAATTATTGATAATTATATTAAACCTCCACAGACTAAATTATCCGTATCTAAACTAGGTACAGAATTACAGCGCAGATGCGGCCAATCTCCCAATTCAATTGTCAAAAAATTAAAGCTTGGCTCTAGCTTTATCAAGTTTTTGCAGTCTTCACCCGTCTTTACCTTGAAAGCTAATGGTAAAGAATACGAAGTTACTAAGTCTCAAGATCAATCTTTAGGATGTGTCAATTCATAACTCATTTGTGTAAGCAAGTGTAATTTAATTTACTGTGGCTGGATAATTATTGCCCAAGCAAGACTCAAAAATCTAGCAATAAAGACAAAATTTACAATTAGATCAGCTGTGGTGCTAGATTTTGAGAATATATGAAAATTGATCATGTTCACTTTTATGTAGAAGATGCCAAAGTCTGGCGAGATTGGTTTGTCAACTATCTGGGTTTTACATCAGTAGCTAGTGATATCCATTCTTTCCACACTTACACAGAAGCCGTGAAAAGTGGTGTGGTCAAGTTTTTGCTGTCTTCACCATTATTACCCACTAGTCCAGTAGCTGAGTTTTTGCGTCAACACCCCCCTGGTGTAGCTGATATTGCGTTTGCGGTTGCAGATGTAGAAGCCGCGATCGCTCATGCTGAAATGCACGGTGCGATAGTTTTACAATCTATTGAGGAACGCCAACTAGGTGATTTCCGCCAAAAATGCAGCAAAATAGCTGCATGGGGTGGTTTAACTCATACTGTTATTGAAAGTTTGCCAGAGACTCATCCCACCCCACCACATCAAATCATCACCGCTATTGATCACATAGTCCTGAATGTAGCAGCAGGTGAATTAGAGCATGTAGTCAGTTGGTATGAAAAAATTTTTGATTTTCAACCCCGTCAGAGCTTTAAAATTCAAACTGATCGCTCTGCTTTGTACAGTCAAGTTATGGTTTCCCGTCAAGGTGGTGTACAGTTACCAGTGAATGAACCAGCCTCCAAAAATTCCCAAATTCAAGAGTTTTTAGATTTTAACCGCGGCCCAGGAATTCAGCACATCGCCTTACAAACAGTCAATCTTATCGATGCGATCGCCAAATTTCGTCAACGCGGTTTATCATTACTCTCAGTTCCCCAAACCTATTACTCAAACTTGCAAAATCGCTCTGGACTACCACTATCAACTGTAGAATTAACCGCGATCGCTCAACAGGAAATTTTGGTAGATTGGCAGCAAGATTCCGATCAAGGAGTGTTACTACAAATTTTTACTCAGCCTATCTTTGGACAACCAACCTTTTTCTTTGAATTTATTGAACGTCGTTGTCAAGCGCAAGGCTTCGGTGAAGGGAATTTTCGTGCCTTGTTTGAAGCTATTGAAAGTGAACAAATCAAACGTGGAACTCTACACTAATTGTTGTTGTAGTCCGCTTTGAGTTCTGTAATCTGCATAAATTAAGTTACAGGTGAGCCGATGCATTTTCTTGTGAGCAACTGGCGCACCTGCATAACTATAAGCTAGCGCACATAGATGGAAAATTAAGGAAATGAAGTATTGAGTCTCAATTCATCTATCCTATTGAGGATAATACGCATTCTTCTGGTCATAATTTACCGAAAAAATTATTGCTAAATATGGAAGTATTATCCTGAATATAGAGTCAATTTTATGCCTAAATTCTCCTGAATGCTCTGCTTTGTGATTTGCACAATTATATCTTTGGTATGGTTTAAAACCTCGTAGATAATTGTTACGGTTGCTAGTGAAATTAATCGCAAATGCAATAATTATGGCTTTTACACAAACAGGTGATCCAACTATTCGCGAAAATATCCAAGCTTGGCAGAAATTAGATACAGACGAACAGTTAGCTTTGTTTTGGTTTATCTACACAGAAATGGGTGATGCGATTACACCAGCAGCCCCCAACGCTAGCACTGTTTCCCCAGAAATTGCCGAAGGTTTATTTAATCAAGTTAAAGCTCTAGACCATGAACAACAATTACAATTACAACGTGACTTGATTAACCGTGTAGATAGCCAAATGAGCCGTCAATATGGTTCATTAAGCGATACAACCAAACTACTATTTTGGTATCGTTTAGCCCAAGGCATGGACGAAAATACTATTATTCCTATGCCGGAAGATTACGAACTTTCTGATGATGCAGAAGGACTGTTAGATAAAATCAAAGCATTGTCGTTTGAGCAGCAAATTACCCTGTTCCGTGACTATGTTTCGCCAATGGGTGCTGAACCAAAAGCTGGTGCAGAAATTTAGAATTAAAACTTGATAAGTGAATACGGTTCAATTAATTTGAACCGTATTTTATTTCATAAAACTAGAGGAGCAAAAGGCTTATTCATAAACTATAAGAAAACTTAGAGTGGGCAGGATTTCCGGCTATGGACTGATTGCATAAATTTAAAAAATTAGAATAAGTAGATATGATCTGATAAACCTAAAAATTTACTTCAGTATTTACTAGATATGTGAGGGGTTAGATGCACCCAAAATCCGTAACGCCCTTTGCTTTGCATCTAATAAATATAAATGAATTTATAAAATCTTGCCTCTATCTTACGACTGGTTTAAATTTATTATTTCTTGTGTTTACGTCTACCCTTTTGTAGTGTTTTAAAGATAGCTATTTTTTTAACTTTAAAAAAGTACATTCAATCATCCATTAAATTATTACAACGTAGAGTTTGTTACTTGATAAATAAAAAGGCACTTGATTTTACATTGTAAAAGATTACATTTGCCATTGAAAATAAATAACACATAATACAGGAGGGCTTTATGACTTCTACAAATATTAATCCTGTAGAACAAGCCGCATCTAATTTTCGGAAATTAGATATAGACGATCGCTTAGTAGTATTAGGTTCATTGTTTAGCAAAGTTTCTGATACAATCTCCACCAGCGATATAGACAAATTACCCACACAAAAAGCTGCGGAGTTAGTAGCCCAAATTCAGCAACTTTCCCCAGAAGAACAAACTTTTGCGTTGCGTGATTTGCTACCAGCTTCGAGAAATGATCAAGACGAAACCATCCTAGATCCTCATCCGAGTAAGGCAACATTAGAACTAGGGCGAGGAGGTACAAAAATTCCCAAAGGAGAGTATGGCGCACTCAATGCTGAGGCTAAATTAGCTTTTTGGTATTACTTGGGACAACGATTAGGCAGCACAATTATCAACATACCGCGCGACTACGTCCTTCCAGAACAAGCTACGGCAGTTTTGAACGACCTGCAATCATTAAGTGCGGATGATTTAGTCTCTTTCTTGAAACAAGTGCTGCAAACTAAAGTCTAAGTATAAAGAATTTCAGTGTTGCTGAAGACGGGGAAACAGTGGCTTTGACCTTGTTTCCCCTTTTCTTTGGGCATTGGAGTAAAAACTTCTTGCTATATTCCTATTCCCCATTCCCCATTCCCTGATATCGGCCTAGGGCAATCAGCGGAAAATACTGTTGATAATAGTGGTACTTCAGATAAAAGTGACAAGGGAAGCCTGTTCCGGTAAAGTCTGCCTCAAACCAACTACCATCTGATTTCTGAGTGGACACTAAATAGCTAATTCCCTTGTCGATAGACTCATGGGCAAATTTACCAGTTGCTTCTCCGGCTGCTATTAAGCCAATAATTGCCCAAGCTGTTTGGGAAGCGGTGCTACGTCCTTGACCTTTGAGGCTAGGATCATCATAGCTGCGACAAGTTTCACCCCAACCACCGTCAGGATTTTGACAGCTAACTAACCAAGCTGCACCGCGTTCAATTTGGCGTTGATATTTTTTAGGTGCGATCGCTGCTAAAGCTGAGAGAACGCCACTTGTACCGTAGATGTAATTTACGCCCCAACGCCCAAACCAACAACCTTCGGGTTCTTGTTCGTTCAAGAGATAATTAAATGCCCGTTCTAGGTTGTGGGGTGCAATAGATAAGTTGCATAAACCCAGCATTTCTAAGACTCTAGCGGTGACATCGGCTGTATTGGGGTCAATCATGGCTTTCAAGTCACCGTAGGGTATGGCGTTAAGCCAATCTTGGTCATTGTCAATATCAAAAGCTGCCCAACCGCCGGGTTTACACTGCATCGATGCTACCCATTTGAGGGCGCGATCGCAGGCCATATGTTTTAATTTTTCATTAGGTAACTTGGCTGCATACAGTGCCATAACTACCACAGCCGTATCATCTACATCTGGATAAAAACGATTGTCAAACTCAAACGCCCAAGCCCCCGGTTTACCTTGACGATTTTTCACCATCCAATCACCATAATCGAGGATTTGCTTTTGTAATAACCATTCTCCCGCCTTGACTATCGCTGGATGATCTGGTGCAATCCCTGACTCCACAAACGCCCGTATTACCCAGGCTGTATCCCAAACCGGCGAAACACATGGTTGGACACGGTAACTATCCTCTGTTTCAATGGCAAAGTTATCAATGGCTTGCAAACCCCGTTCCACAATGGGATCATTGGGGTCATAATCCAGACATCGCAAAGCCAGCATCGAATTAAGCATGGCGGGAATAATTCCCCCCCAGTCGCCTGTGGCTTCTTGGCGTTCTAAAATCCACTGTTCTGCGGCTTTAATCCCTTCTTCGCGGAAGGGAATGAAATTTAGACTTTCGGCGAACTTAAATCCTGCATCTAAGGTGAGGAATAAATCTGACCAGTCGCCATTACGGGGTAACTCCCACCGGACATTCTCTACACCTTCAGCGTATAACTCATCAAGGTTAATGCTGGGGTTAGTGACAAAAACAGGTTTACGGTCAAAGACAATCAACAATGGCACAGTACTAGACCGCGCCCAACTAGACATTTCATAAATATTAACCGGGAATTCTTGCGGTAACAGCATCACCCAAGCTGGGAGGGAAGGCAAACCGCGCCAGTCATAACAACCCAATAAAGCCAGGTGAAACTTAGTAAAAATGCGGGTTTTGCTGATGCCGCCCCGTTGGATAATAAAATCTCGCGCCCGTACCATGTCTGGGTCATTAGCAGGGACACCCAGCAACCGTAACGCCATATACGCCTCAACAGATGTGCTGAGTTCACCGCCATCATCATAAAATAATTCCCAACCTCCGTGCTGCCGTTGCTGGGAACGCAGATATGCTTCGACTTTGTGCAGAGGTCTGGTGGTATCTGTTCCCCAAATTTTGTGGAGTAAGACCACCTCAGCCGTGATAGTGACGTTCGACTCTAACTCAGCCCACCAGTAACCAGCCGGATTTTGCAGTGATAGCAAATATTTTTGACTAGCTGCGATCGCTTCTGCAAGTTGATTGACTTGTAACCTGTCTTGTGTCTGCATCAAATACTACTCGATATTATTAGCTATGAATACGGCAGTACGGAGAAAAAATTTTTCCCGCAATTAGCAAATATTGTATTGTGTTTGAGGTATTTGATAAAGGAAGGGGGTGTGAGGGTTGAGGGGTTTAGGGGTTGAGGGGTGTAGGGGTGTAGGGGAAGAACTCATGAGTAATTGCTAATAAACAATTTTGAATTTTGTAGGCGCAAGCTTTCCCGTTCGCGGTAGCGTTGCGTAGCAAAGGGTATTTTGAATTTTGAATTGGAGCGTAGCGACGTGGGTGCATCTATCTTAGGACTAACGTTATTATCTTTATTAATTTGGTTAGGATTGTTGACTTTGCGGGGGCAGTTTTGGCGGGTAGATCAGCAATTAGAGACCTTTGAGCCTGTGTTAACATCTTTACCTACAGTGTGTGTAGTAGTTCCAGCGCGTAACGAAGCAGAATTGTTACCAATTACACTGCGATCGCTTTTACTCCAAGACTACCCCGGTGAGTTTCATATCTTCTTAGTAGATGATCATAGTACAGATGGGACAGCTGCTTTCGCTGAAGGGGTTGCCCACGCTGTTGATAAAGCCAAACAATTACATATTCTTTCTAGCGCATCCTTGCCTCCTGGTTGGTCTGGTAAACTTTGGGCAGTAGAACAAGGTATTCAAAACGCTACAACATTCACACCTGATTATTTTTTCCTTACCGATGCAGATATCGAACATGATGTCAATAATCTGCGGCGATTAGTTGCTAAAGCTGAACAAGAGGATTTAGACTTAGCGTCAATTATGGTTAAACTTAGATGTCAAAGTTTTTGGGAAAAATTGTTAATCCCTGCTTTTGTCTTCTTTTTTCAAAAACTCTATCCCTTTCGCTGGGTGAATAATCCTAAAAATAAAACTGCGGCTGCGGCTGGTGGTTCTATTTTAATTCGCGGAACAGCATTAGAGAGAATCGGCGGTATTTCAGCTATCCGTCAGGCTTTAATTGATGACTGCGCCTTAGCACAAGCTGTAAAAGGGACTGGGGACTGGGAAAAAGAGAAAAATACTACCTCATCTTTCCCAACTCCCTCTAGAAAAATTTGGCTGGGTTTGAGTTCTTTGACTCGCAGTCTGCGTCCTTACCCATCTCTGCAAACAATTTGGGATATGGTGGCGCGGACTGCATATACTCAATTAAATTATTCCCCTTGGTTATTGTTGGGAACTGTAGTGGCGATGACGTTGATTTATTTAGTTCCACCTTTGGGTTTACTAATAGGTGCATTGCTGGGAAATCAATTAATTGCACTCACTGGTTTAATTACATGGTTGTTGATGACCTTGGCTTATTTCCCAACAGTGCGTTTTTATCGATGTTCATTTGTATTTGCTTTTAGTTTACCTGCGATCGCTTTTCTCTACACTTTGATGACTATAGATTCTGCATTCCGTCATTGGCAAGGACGCGGCGGTGCATGGAAAGGTAGAGTTTATCCTGGATAATCAATCAAATCAGAATTATTCATATGGCTGACCATAACAATTTGTTTAACATACTCATTCTCAGTAAAATACCTGAGATATAAATGCTATTTGGGTCTTATTAGTTTTTGCTGCTATCTTTGTATCATGACAAACCTGACCTGTTGATCTGAATTTTAGTATTTAATAGCTGAGAATTATTTTGTGTAAAAATAATACTTTAGATAGGCACAACAAAAGCTATTCATGTTTAGCTTTATAAAAGCTTTAAAATAACCAGAGTGTTGAGCTTCCAGAATTTTAAACAGGAGGAAAAATGACTATTACAGAAGATAATTTTCGGATTCGTCCTATGACTAAAGATGATTTAAAAATTGCCTTAAGCTGGGCAGCTTCAGAAGGATGGAATCCAGGTATTGATGATGTTGATAATTTTTATATTGCCGATCCAGGTGGGTTTTTAATTGGAGAATTAAACGGTCAACCTATTAGTTGTATTTCTGTAGTGCGATATAGCCCTAAATTTAATTTTATTGGTCTTTATATTGTTCAACCCGAAGAACGGAAAAAGGGATTTGGTCTAAAAATATGGCAAGAAGCATTGAATTTAATTCCTAATCAAACTGCTGCTTTAGATGCTGTTTTACAACAAGTTAATAATTATCAAAAGTTTGGTTTTCAACCGACTCATTCTCATCTCCGCTATCAGGGGATAATTACTGGAACAATATCGCCCGACATCAGGAATTTAAAAACTATTGATTTTGAGCAACTTTGTCGTTATGATGAGCGATATTTTCCTGGTTCTCGCCCTCATTTTCTTTCCACATGGATTAATCAACCTCATGGGCAAGGTTATGCTATCTTCGACGAAGATGATTTAGTAGGTTATGGAGTGATTAGAAAAGCTATGGATGGCTTTAAAATTGCTCCTCTATTTGCGGAGAATACAGAAATTGCAGAAAAATTATTCTTAGCCTTAGCGACTTATGCTGAAGAAAGTCCTATTTATATAGATGTTCCTAATATTAATCAATCCGCTATTCTTTTATTTGAAAATTATCAAATGAACTCTGTATTTGAATGTGTACGAATGTACAAAGGAGAATCGCCTAATATTGATTGGCAGAATGTTTTTGCTGTTACTAGTTTAGAATTAGGTTGAAATTAAGGTTATTCGCCTACTTTTATAAAGAGGTTAATTTTAAAATACCAGTTGTTGCTAATTTATCTGACTTAGTAGCTTGAGCAAAATGAGCAAAATGAGCAAAATATTTATGTAATTGCTCCTCGTACTAATATCACCGTACTATCTACACCAGAGGCGATCGCTTCTGGTATATTACCTTGGATAGCTTGTTGCAGTAATCCTTCACGGGAAGCACCCAACACCACCACATCAAAACCTTCATTCTCTACCAAGTTAATTACACCCTCAGCAACAGAATTAGCTTGGACTGGAGTAGCAACCACTGTACTCGCTAATTGACGGCGGCGCATCAATTGACGCAAGGCTTGTTCTATGACTGTCATATCTGGCTGAAATTCTAAGGGTTTAAATACCCGTGTTAAACATATTTGGGGATGATCTCCCAAGGTAACTAAAGCAGGTAACAATTTAATCGCTAATCTCGCATTCGGCCCTCCAGCCATCGGGACTAACCAACGGTTGAACTGGGAGTTGGGAACTGGGGATTGGGAATTGGGAATTAGGGATTGGGGACTACTACCCAATTTAACCAGCACTACATTACAGGTGGCTTGGCGGATGATGGTGTCTACAACGTTGCCAAAAATTCGGCCGGGGGTGGTGGTATTACCTTTCCAACCCATCAGTATCAAGTCTATGTGGTTTTCGTTGATGGTTTCTAAGAGGGCTTGGGCGGTGTCATGGGCGACACGAATTTGTGTATGTAAGGGAATGTGCCATTTTTTGGCTAAAACTTCTGCTTGTCTGAGGAGGCGGCGACTTTTGACGGTTCGGACTGGTGTTTCTGCGGGGGAACTGTGGCGAGATACCAAAATTACCTGGACGCATTCTATTTCATAATGGCGATCGCGGGCAATGGCAGCGGCCATGTGTAATAATGTCTCGGCGGTTTCGGGGTTGGCGACTGGGACTAATAATCTGCCTCTGCCAATGCTGGGCGATCGCGTTTGGTAAACTACATAAGAAGGTTCTGGTTGTGGCCCTGGTGTAACGTTTTTACCATTTAGATGATCTGCTTCAGCGCGGATAATGTCTGCACGGGTAATAATACCAATCAGTTTTTTTCCTTGAACAACTGGTAAACGACTCAGTTGATATCTGTCTAGTAAATACAATACATTACTTAAGCTGTGGAGAGGTGTCACCGTCATGGGATTGGCGGTCATAATCTCTCTGAGAGAGGTATCTTTTTGTAAGTGGCGATTTTGGATTTTTGTTAAATCTGATTGGGTGACAATTCCTATAAGTTTAGTGTTCTCTACTACTGGGAAACCGCGATGATGAGATGTAGAAAAAGCTTGTGTAACTTCTTCTAAAGTCATATCTGCATCCAGTGTTTCGACCCGTTGTTGCATCACATCTTTAGCTGTTAACTGGTTTAAAACTCCTTCTACGGAAACTGTTTTAGTTAAGGTAATACCGTTCAGCTGTAATAGCTTTTCATACAATGAGCCAGGAAAGACTTTATCTGCTACTAAATAAGCTGTCACCACTACAATCATTAAAGGTAGCACTAGATTAAAGTCGGTAGTCATCTCAAATACAATCACAATAGCGGTGATTGGTACTTTAGAAACTGCACTAAAAAATCCTCCCATACCCGCTAAAGCATAGGTAATGGGAGAACCTTGATCTAAAATTTGGAAAGCCAATACACCCACCAAGTGACCCAAAACCGAACCCAAAATCAAACTAGGTGCGAATAATCCTCCCGGTGCGCCAGAACCAAAAGCGATTAAGGTGAGGATAAACTGAGAGACAAAGGCGATCGCTGCAATGTTAGGCTGTAGATCACCAGTAACAATATATTCTCTTAATCCTGTATTATCACGAAAAGATGCGGGGAGTAGAGATACAATAATTCCCGAAATTAAACCAGCTAAAGCCATCCTTAAGGGCAAGCTGATATGCAAGCGGCGATAAAGTTTGATACTAAAAATTAAGCCCTGATTAAATAATGCCCCCAGTAATCCTGCCAAAACACCCAACAGCAAGAAAAACGGGATTTCTGTAAAGTAGAATTGGCTAGAGTAGTTCATCAATTGAATATTTAAATCTAGACTGCCTCCTCCCAGCAACCGCGACACTACCCCACCAATAAAAGCCGCGATAATAGCAGTCCCTAAAGTTAACCCAGATAAGTCTTGCAGTAATTCTTCAATAATGAATAGTACACCAGCAATGGGAGCATTAAATGCTGCCGCCAAACCAGCCCCCGCACCAGCCGCAATCATTTGTCGCCGATGGTCAGGCGAAGTAGGAACTAAATGACTCATCCCCGCCGCTAAACCAGCACCTACTTGCACCGTCGGCCCTTGTCTACCCAAAGTCATCCCCGAACCTAAGACAATAATGGCAGTGAATAGCTTAATCAACGCTACCCGCCAAGATAATTTAGTCGGTACATTTGCCAAAGTTGCTTTGACTTGTGGGATACCACTACCTGCGGCTTGTGGTGCTAACCTTTGTACCAACCAACCAGCTAAAAATCCAAAACTCACCCCGACTAGAGGTAATGCCACCCACACCGGTAAAATGTAGGAACTCTGAACGCGGAATGCACCCAGCGAACCAGAACCCACCTTTAAGACTACCGCAGATAAAGCCGCTACCACCCCGATAATACAAGCTTCTGCGATCGCTAAACCCTTTCTCGGCTGTAACCAGCTACGAAAGTCCATAAGTTAGTTATTAGTCATTAGTCAATTCCAAGTTCTTGGCGTTCTTTAATTTTGAATTGATCAATTACTCCTCCCTGTTGTCGATAGTCCTTCCACTATCAAAGATGGAGTATAACAAGAGCCATTCCAATCGGTATCACTACCTAATTCTACTTGTTTGAGAGAGCTATAGATATTACCTGCTACCATCGTATCTTTTATGCGTCCGATAACTTCTCCTTTGCGGACACGATAACCTAATTCGATGTTGATAGAAAAGTCGCCAGAAATACCGCCGCCACCACCTAAAATTTGATCAACAATTAAGCCATCATCGATTTTGTGAATTAACTCCTGTAATGATTCTGTACCAGGTTGGATGAGGAAATTAAATAACCCAGGGGTGGGATAGCTACTCAAACTAGGACGGACAGCATTCCCTGTAGTACCAGTACCTAGTTTTTTGCCTGTAGTGCGATCGCAATAATAATTTTGCAATCTGCCGTTCTCTACAAATACTAAAGGTTTGGTAGGCGTGCCTTCATCATCAAAAGGACAACTATACGGCCCTGCTAAGGGGTCTTGATAAAGAGTCAGATTAGAAGCAATCACTCTTTGACCGATGCGTTCTGCCCAAGGTGAGGCTAATTCTAAAACTCGCTTACCATTTAAGGCTGCTTGGGCTGTTCCCCACAGCATATCAGCTGCTTTAGACGTAAATAAAACCGGAACGCGACCGCTAGGGGATGGCACATTTTCTTTTGCCCATGTCAGCCTTTGTAAAATTTGCTGGGCTAATTTTTCTGGTTCTAAAATGTCGCGCTGGGTTTGACCATCAGAAACACTCAAAAAATCATCACCCCGCACCCACTCAGCCGACATATAGCAGCTTAGGGTAGTATCGGTATAAGAAGCATCTAAGCCTTTACTGTTGACAATTCTAGTAATTTCTAAATCACATTCCCAATCACTATTACAAACTACATCTGGATAAGCATCCCGGATGATGGCGATCGCTTCTTTTCCCCAATGCACTAAAACTTCTATCGGTACAGATGTACCTAAATCTGGATAAGCCGGCTGAGAACCGCTGACTAATTGCAAGACTTCTGGCTGGTTGAGTTCGCTCAAAGCGATCGCTCTTTCTACCATTGCTTGTGGTTCTACAGAACCGTAAGCTACCGTGAGTCCTGGACGACCATTGCGCCATAGCCGCAGAGCTGTGCCTTCAGATTGACTGGTTTCTAGCTGTTTGAGTCGGTTAGCTTCAAAAAACACCGGACGAGACAGCGATCGCGACTGATACACCTCAGCTGCTTCTGCTCCTGATTTGATAGCTAACTCCAGCAGCTGTTCTGCTAGTGTATCCTGTGACAAATTTTCAGAACCCATGACCCTCGGTAAATTATGGATTTTGGATTGTGAACCGCCGATCAACGCAGATCATTATCCCAAATCATTGGCTATTATCCGCGTAAATAAGCATTTGCCATATTCGCAATGCAGACGGACGCTGATAATTATCCCAAATGATCGGTATTTCTCAGCATTTATTAGGAATGGGGACAAAAATTAAAAAGGTAAAAGAAAAAAACTTTTGAGTTTTGCCTTTTTTCTGCCCCATGACGCTTCTAAGGCAAATTAATCTCCTGCAAGAGCCAAAATCCAGCAAAAGCTTCCGCTTGGGGATCAGATTGTATACCTAGAAAATGCACACCATTAGCTTGTTGTTTGGCAGTTTCAAAGCCTTTGGCTTCAGCTAAGGTAGTAGGGTTTTTAATATTGGCTAGAATCCAACTTTCTGTCGAACCAGTTTCTAAAACCAATTTTGTTCCTTGTTTGCTATCAATCCGCAAAAATGCTAACTCCAAACCAGACATCCAACCAGCCAAAGGTAAGGCTCTGGGTGAGAAAATTAAAATCCCAGGGATGCGGGTTTCGGGTGATAATTGTGCCAAATCTAAAGGAAAGGCTTCACTAAAGCCAATTTCCCATTCTGGCATCTCAGCTAACTCCGCAGCAGATAATGACACAAAGACCCATTGTTGCCCTTCTAGGGCATCAGGTAATCTTTGAGGTAAAGGACTATCTAGCCTTACAGAAGGATTCCCTCCCCCCTGATAACCAGGTTCTTGCGGATAAACTTCGTCCATGCGCTGTTGTAGCCATTGGTTAAGTACCAAAGTCTTACGGCTAGGTTGGGAAGGAATCCCCAAATCCTCGCAAGCTTTGGTAATCATATTGTTCATTTGGCGGCGGAAAAAGCGAATTTTGATGGGTGCTTCCCCAGCTTTATCTATTGCTTCCTGTAATGCTGTCCTTAACCAGACTGAGTTTACCTGAGTACTAGGACAATATTTCGCATAGCGGAATAAAGAATCTAAGTTTGTGCGAATATCTAAGGGACTTTCACAGACTAAGACTTCCCAAACTTTTTTCTGATTTTCGTCCAAAATTGGACGGGAGTAAAAATCTATTTCCCAAATACTGCCCATGTTTTGCCGTAAAAAATCTGGCGAGTTGATATTTTGCTTATATTTTCACTCTACCCTTTCGGGGAATTCAAAATTCAAAATTCTGTTTTAGAAAGTTCTGATGTCTGACGACAAGCTCTTCGGGTAGCTCTAGAAGCGTCGCTAATGCTGCACAACAGTGCCACCTACAGGAATGTTTCACCGCTCTTATTCCCTTGTCTCTCATTCCCAATGAATGCCCTACTATTCTGGCAAGGCAACTTTGCTTGGTGAATTACTACTCCCTGGCTTCATAATACCGACACCCTTGGCATGGGCCGTTAGGATTGATAGCACAACGAAGATAACCGGAACGGGCATTAAATTTACAACTAATGTCACCAATGAGAAAACCTACCCCTTCTAGGTAATAGCGATCGCCTTCTACTGGTCTGAGATGTTGCTGTATCCTAGCTCTGGAAGCATTAATGGCAGCTTGACGCAACCGTAAACGTGTTCGCCACTGGGTTTTACGGATTACCCATAGGGAAAACAGGGAGGGTAAGAAACCGATGGTAATTAGCAAAAGTGTCTTAAACACCTTCTCTCATCCTCTTTTAGATATATCGGGCGATCGCGCTGTTTGCTTCCTCTGTTCTTGTTTAAATCGTCATTTGATGTGCAGTGGGAAGTTTTAGCATCTAGCAAAGGGGAAAAATTACTCATTGCTTCCCTCAGCATAGCTTGTACTACCTGTTGGGTAAAAAGTAAAAAGGTAAAAAATTCTTGAGTTTTGACTTTTACCTTTTTACTGACATTCCCCTATCTTCGTGTTTTTCGCTGACGTTGCTGGGCTAATTTTTTTCTGTGGGTGTGCTGACGCAATTGTTGTGCTAATAATGCTGCTTCTCGTTCGGCTTTAAATAAATCAACTTTCCTGGTTGTGAGAATAAAAGAATAATCTGGCTTTTGTCTTACCCAAGGAATACTCACGGGCGAATAATGACAAATGCTTTTGTATGATTGCTCACTAGTTTCTATCTGATGATTAACTTGACTACTGATACTGCTAGCGATTGTTTTTAACTCTAATATCTTGGCTTCTAATTCAGCTGCTATGTGATTAATATTCTGCACTAGTGTAGTTAATCGCTCCCATGCACTACTGATGTTATCTGATGACGGTTGTAGTGGTGCGATCGCACTATTCAAGGTTGATGGTAACAGTGCTAATGGAAGTGAAATAGTCTGTTTGTTGCTGGCTACAATTTTTTTCATTGTTGTTCGCAATGTTACTGAGCTTTTTAGGCATTTTAACAGATATTTAGTACAATTGTACTAAATATCTAGAACAAAAACTCAGAAATACGAAAAAGCAATGAGTGCTGGGAACAATTACTAGTTTCTAGCTCCTTGCTCAAAATTGACTGTACAATCGCTCTCATCGGGATTTTCTAAGGCTTTCTGCAAGAGACTAATTACTGTATTAATTAACTTATTGGGTTCAAGAGGTTTGGTTAAATGTTCTTTAAATCCCGCTTGCAGAGGTGGAATTTGGTCATTTTCTGGGGAAAATGCGGTCAGGGCGATCGCAGGAATATTAATCCCCTGTTGTGCTTCTAGGGTGCGTAATTTTTGAATTAAGGTGTAACCATCTTGTTCTGCCATCTCTAGATCACTAATCAAGATGTCAGGTTGTGATTGTTCTAATAGTGCTAATGCCGTCTCAGTGGATGTTGCAGCATTGGCGATCGCTCCATACTCTTCTAACAAGTAAACTAAAGAGTTACAGGTATCAATTTCCTGATCGGCAATTAGAACTTTAATCCCTTTGAGAGAGGCAGAACCGTTCAAACTATTTTCGTCTTTTGGCTGATTAACAGTCTTTTCTACTGAGCCAATCAGTGGTAGCTGCACAGTAAAGATTGCTCCTTGCCCTTCTCCTGGACTGTCGGCTGTGATTATACCACCGTGCAACTCTACTAAATGCCTGACGATCGCTAATCCCAAACCTAATCCATTGTGCGATCGTGTGGTGGTGCTGTCGGCTTGGCGGAAACGCTCAAAGACTTTGGGGAGAAAGTCCTGCACAATCCCAATTCCTGTATCAATGACTTGGATTTGAGCGTAGATAGAGGATTTAGGCAGATTGAGGTGCAAAGCAGTGGAGGATTTTTGCTTTTCTTGCGCAGGAAGTTCCTGTTGTTTACCTATTAAATGAATTTCTACCTTACCACCTTGGGGTGTGAATTTAATGGCGTTGGTCAGCAAATTCCAAACGATTTGCTGTAACCTGGCTGGATCACCACCAACTGAACCCAAGGTAGTGTCTAGGGCAGTGTGTAATTCAATGTCTTTGGTATCAGCTAAGGGACGCACTACCTCTAAAGCTGCTTCGATGACCGAGACGAGATTAACTGCACATAAGTTGAGCCGCAGTTGCCCCCGAATAATTCTGGAAACATCTAAAATATCTTCAATTAGCTGTACTTGAGTATTAGCGTTGCGTTCAATCGCTTCTAAAGCACGGGCTGTAGCTTTGGCATCTAGTTTTTTGGCGCGGAGAATTTTTGACCAGCCCAACATGGCTGTCAGGGGTGTACGTAGTTCGTGAGATAGCACCGCCAAAAATTCATCCTTCATGCGATTGGTAGCTTCTGCTTCTTGTCTAGCAGTTTGTTCTCGGATGACTTGAGCGCGGATATCTTCAGCTTGCTTACGGGCGGTAATATCTTCTAAAGTTCCTACATAACCTAATAATTCTCCTTGAGTGGAAAGCATGGGTGAGGAGCGTACTTGTACCCATCGGCAATTACCATCAGTAGTTTGAAATTGGAATTCTTCTGAATAGTCGCCACCTTTTTGAATATATTCGTTCCAACTAGCTACTGCCCTGTCTCTATCTTCTGGATGAACTGATTCTAACCATTTTGTGTGTACACTTTCTGCGGCACTTAAGCCACAAATAGACTGATAGCGGGGGTTAGTATATTTACAACGTCCTTCTGTATCGGTTTCAAAAATACCTACAGGGGAACAGGTACTTAAACACCGGAATCGTTCCTCACTTTGCCGCAATTCGGCGTTCATGGCAGTGAGTTGAGCTGCTTGGCGTTGGACAGCTTGAGTTTTCTTAAACAGTTCCACAAATACTGTCACTTTCGACAGTAGAATATCCGATTCTACAGGTTTGAGGAGATAATCTACAGCACCCAAAGCATAGCCTTTAAATAACATTTGATCGCTGCTACTAAATGCTGTTAAAAAGATAATCGGAGTCTGACGCGATCTCCCACGGCTACGAATCATAGTAGCCGTTTCAAACCCATCCATCCCTGGCATCTGTACATCTAATAAAATTACGGCAAAATCTTGATTTAGAAGACATCTTAAAGCGTCTTCGCCGGTTGTAGCTCGCACTAGATTCGCGCCCAAACGTTCTAAAATCGCCTCTAGTGCGAGCAAATTTTCCAACTTATCATCCACTAGGAGGATGTTTACTTTGGGTTCGGGCTGCATGATTTCAGTTCCCTATAGAATGACAAAGATTGACTAATAAATTAGAAATATCTGATAATCCCAGAATCCAATCTACTGCTACATCAGCAATAGCGGCGGCAGGCATAATTGGACTTTGGGCTGTACTCGGCTCTTGTACGATGGTAATACCTCCCCGTGCTTTGATTTTTTTTAGACCTTGTGCGCCATCCTGATTTGCCCCTGTTAATATGAGACCAATAACCCGTTCCCCATAGGTATCGGCAGCTGATTCAAACAGTACATCGATTGAAGGTCTGGCATAAGAAACAGGTTGATCTATGGAAAGAGCAAAATGATCGGTTTCGACCAGCAAATGATAATCCGGTGGTGCTAAATATACTCTACCGGGGATAATTTCATCTTTATCTTCTACCTCTTGAATAGGCAATAGTGTGTATGTTTGCAGTAATGCCTTAAGGGCTGTGCCAGATTCCTTATGACGATGCTGTACGATGGCGATCGCAGCGGGAAAATTTGGTGGTAAATCACCGAGAATATTTTGCAACGCTGATAATCCCCCCAAAGAAGTTCCCATTACGACAATTTTAAAATACACTAGTTCAGCCTCCGGTAAAGTTTTTCACCTTTAGCTATCTCTTCATAGTATTGCTCATAAGGGGTAAATCTCAGTGATTCCTGTTTACCTAAACCCAAAATACCAAAAGTACACAAACTGTTATGAAATAGGGTATGTACTTGTTTTTGTAATACCTGATTGAAATATATTAAAACATTGCGGCAGAATATCACATTGAACTCATTGAAAGAACTATCGGTGGCTAGATTATGCTGGGCAAAGATGACATTTTCTTTTAATGAAGTCCGAAAAATCGCATGATCATAAGCTGCTGTGTAATAGCTGGAAAAACATTGCTTACCGCCTGCCTTTAAGTAAAGTTGAGTATACTCCTGCATCAGTTTGAGTGAAAAAATCCCACTTTTGGCAGTTTGCAAGACTTTTTCGTTAGTATCTGTAGCATATATCCGGCAACGATGATAAAGGTTTTCCTCTTGGAGTAAAATTGCCATTGAATACACTTCTTCCCCAGTAGAACAGCCAGCGTGCCAGATGCGAATAAAAGGATAAGTTTTCAGAAGTGGTATGACTTTATGCCGGAAAGTCAAATAAAAACTGGGATCACGGAACATTGATGTAACGTTGACGGTGAGATGCACCAAAAATCGCTCCAAACAGGTGCGATCGTGGAGTAACTTTTCTTGTAATGCAGAAATATTCTTTAAACCCTGAGAGTGTATAAAGCTAAGAATCCGCCTTTTGAGGGAAGCCAGGGCATAATTACGGAAGTCATAACCGTAGTATTGGTATAGTCCTTCCAATAGCAACTGAATTTCAATGTCCTCTAAGCTGGGTTTGGGCAAAATCATAATGAGGATGGCGAATATATAGCAATCCTAAAACATTCATTTTCATGAATGACTCTGCTGAGATGGGAAAATTCTTCTAAACCACAAAAATCCCCCTGAAAGTCAGGGGGGATTAATTTCTAGGAGGGCGTTTGATATTTATGTATCATCTGATAGGGGTAAAGTTATGCAATCAAGTGAAAGTATTTAGATTTGGGGATTAGGAACTTATCAACGCAGAAGGGTGTTGACTGCATCTGACATCCAAGTTGGTATTACCTATACAACCAAACTCTTAGCAACGATAGCAACTGTTCTGTATCTACAGGTTTGGTGATGTAATCAGAAGCACCGGCGGCGATGCACTTTTCGCGATCGCCTGGCATGGCTTTGGCGGTGAGAGCAATAATTGGTAGGGTGCGAAACTGCGGTTGCTGGCGAATGCAACGGGTGGTTTCATAACCATCCATTTCTGGCATCATCACATCCATTAAGATGACATCAATATTAGGGTTGGCTTGTAGAGTCTTAATCCCATCTTGACCGTTTTCAGCAAATAAAACTTGCATTTGATAGCTTTCTAAGAGACTAGTCAAAGCAAAAATATTTCGCAGATCATCGTCGATGATCAAAATCTGGCGATGAGCTAGCACCGGATCTGTTTGTTGTAGTTGTTCTAGAATTTGGCGTTTGGCTGGGGGTAGGTTGGCTTGGACTCGATGTAAAAATAAAGCTGTTTCATCTAACAACCTTTCTGGCGATCGCACATTTTTGATAATGATTGTCTCTGCTAATCTCCTGAGTTGGGTTTCTTCATGACGAGACAGTTCTTTGCCGGTGTAAACAATAATTGGCAGTTTTAAGAGGTTGGGTTCTTGTTTAATGTATTCAATCAGTGCTAAACCTGTCATGTCAGGTAAACCTAAATCTAAGACAATGCAATCAAACTGCTGCGTTTTTAAAATCTCTAGCGCGGCTCTTCCTGTACCTACAGCTGTACTCTGGACATCACTGTTACCAATCAGTTCAATAATACTTTGAGCTTGTACAGGGTCATCTTCTATGATTAAGAGATGTTTGACTTTGCGAGCGATAAAGCTTTTCATCTCCGTAAATACCTGATCGAGTGCTGCTGGTGATACAGGCTTTTGTAAGTAAGTGATCGCTCCCAGCTGTAAACCTCGTTTTTGTCTATCATCTACAGACATAATGTGGACTGGAATATGTCTAGTTTGAGGATCGTGTTTCAACCGATCTAACAGTGTCCACCCGTCTACATCTGGGAGATTAATATCTAAAGTGATGGCTTCTGGTTGATACTGTTGCGCTAAGGCTAAAGCCTGTCTGCTGTTTTCTGCAACTATGACTTTAAAGCCTTGTTGCTGTGCCATATCTAGTAAAATTCGGGCAAATTTCTCATCATCTTCCACGATTAACAATACATGATCGCCTGGTTGAATTTTTTGGCGATCGTCGGGAATTTGGCTGGGAGAAGCTTCAACTAGTCTCGGTGCAACGGTTTCTTGCACCATAGTTGCTGGAGGTGATGCAGCTAAAGGTGGTGTTTTTTCAGTATTGGGATAAGTCTGGGGTATATAAAGTGTAAAGGTACTCCCCTGATTGGGTTGACTGACAAGTTCTAAGCTCCCACCTAACATATGTGCTAGTTCGCGGCTGATAGACAAGCCTAAGCCAGTTCCTCCGTACTTACGGCTATTTGTTCCGTCCGCCTGCTGAAATGCTTCAAAGACAATCTGTTGCTTATCAGCTGGAATCCCGATACCTGTATCACTGACAGCAAAAGCAATCATCGGATTTTCAGGATTGAGTGTAGCCATCTTCATCGTTAAAGTTACGCTGCCTTGCTCGGTAAACTTAAAAGCGTTGGCTAAAAGATTCTTCAGGATTTGTTGCAAGCGTTTAGGATCACTGATAATTGTGGCGGGCAAGTTCTCATCTCTTTGAATGCTAAAGTTCAGTGCTTTACTGTGCGCTATTTGTGCAAAAGTTCTTTCTAAGTAATTATGTAAATCGGTAAATTTGATTGATTCTAAATTTACAGCTAAAGTCCCTGATTCAATTTTGGCTATGTCTAAAATATCATTAATTAGCTCTAATAAATCATTGCCAGCCGAATTAATTGTTTGACTATATTCTACTTGTTTGGCAGTTAAATTACCTCCGCTATTATCAGCTAAAATCTTAGATAGAATCAACAAACTATTGAGTGGTGTCCGCAATTCATGGGACATATTCGCCAGAAATTGAGATTTATATTTAGAAGATAAAAGTAACTGCTGAGTTTTCTCTTCTAAAGACTGCCTAGCTTGTTCAATTTCTTGACTTTTACGAGCGACCTCTTGGTTTTGAACTTCTAATAATTCAGCTTTTTCTTCTAACTCTTCATTGAGTTGTTGTAGTTCTTCATTGGACTGTTGTAATTCTTCTTGCTGCTGTTTTAGAAGTAATTCTGAGGTTTCAAGTTCTTGGGTCTGATGTTCTAACAGTTGATTACTTTGCTTGAGTTCATTGGCTAAATCTATAGATTCTTCCAATAAATACTGCGTTTGCAAGTTAGCATTAATATTGTTTAAAAATACACCTAAAATTTCTGCGAATTGCTCTAGAAAATTCAACTGTAATGCGTTAAATCTTTCTAATGAAGCTAGTTCAATAACAGCATTGACTTTATTTTCAAAGACAATTGGTAATACGATAATATTGAGTGGCAGAGTTGACCCCAAACCTGAACTAATACTAATGTAATCTGGAGGTACTTCCGTTAATAATATTCTTTGTTTTTCTAAAGCCGATTGTCCTACTAATCCCTCACCTAAACGAAACTGATTAGCAAGATGTTTACGTTCATTATAAGCGTAGCTACTTAGCAGTTTCAGTACTGGTTCTTGGTCAATTTCCTCCATTATGTAAAATACACTTTGCTGCGCGCCAACCAGCGGTGTAAGTTTGGATAAAATCAACTGTGCTAAACTTTCACGATGGCGTTGTCCTTGCAGTATTTGGGTAAATTCAGCCAAATTAGATTTCAGCCAATTTTGTTCTGAGTTTTGTTGATAGGAGACGCGTAGATTCTCCACCATTTGGTTAAAAGTCCGAGTTAATACACCAATTTCATCTAGGCGATTGCTATGTGGTAGACTGACTGATAAATCTCCATTAGCCATAATTTCTGCTGCCCTAGAAATTTGTCGTAAAGGTGTGGAAATATGGCGAGTTAACAAAAATCCAATTACAGCTAAAACCAAAGATATCAAAGGAATACTATAAGTAATGCTAGCTAATGTCTGATTAGCAGCAGCCTGTGCTTGGCTCGTTCGTAAGTCTAATAGTTTTAATTCTTCTACTTTCATTTGCTCAGTGATGCTAGTAATCCTGAGCATTATTTTCTGGCCTTTATCGGTGAGTATTGCTTCTCTAGCTGCTTCTAAGCCTTGCTTTTGTCGCAAATCAATTACTTCTTGCATGACAATCATTCTCTGATTGATTAATGGTTCTAACTTATCAATCAGACGTTGTTGTTTGGGATTATCTACAGTGAGGTTTACTAGTTCTGTAACTTTTTGATCCAGAAGTTTTGTATTTTCTAAATAAGGTTTTAAATAGCTTTGTTCCCCTGTAATAATGTAACCTCTTTGTCCAGTTTCAGCTTGAGTTAATCGACTGCTAAGTTCTTCTATTTTACTGAGAACTTGATATGTATGTTTTTCTCTTCGTGAAGCAGCTATTAATTCTTTGGTACTTCCGTAGGAGAAGAAACCTATTGCACTCAATATTGCTATGCTCAAGCTAAAACCTGTGCCAATTTTCGAGCCAATTTTTAAGCGGTTCAACATTATTACTTAGTAATTGTGATTCAAATTAATTTTTATATTCAATCAGCAAAACTGACTGAATATAAATCCCATAGCATGGAAAGTTACACTCAACAAAATATTGTGCAACTGCAAAGTGGTAATAGTAAATATTCTAACTCCCTATTTGCAGCATTAAAATCACTACTGGTATTTACTGTTTACATCTGATTGTCATGAAAGTTACAAATTTGATTGTAAGCATGAGATGATTTTGAACAGAAATTCTATGTTTACTAGAACTAGTGCTTAAGTATAAAAATTCGTGGGATGTGATATGTTCAGTAAATTTTGCATATTAATGCTAAGTAATTTAGTAACTTTTTTATCTAGTACATTAATATTGTCTACCGCCTCTGTAGCAGAATCTACTGTCAATACAGTGCCAACGACAAGTCCCACACTGTTAACACAGGCTAGGTTAAATTCACCTTTGGAACAGCAAGTAGTTCAAGAAATGAACAAAGTGCGGACAAATCCCAAAGCTTATATTCCTGTCATGGAAAATTATCGCCAACGCTTCCAAGGTAATAAGGTGAAAATTGGTAGCAATACTTACTTAGTGACGCAAGAAGGAGTCAAAGCTGTCGATGAAGCGATCGCCTTTCTCAAGTCAGTCCGTCCTGTAGGGAAATTAAGTATATCTAAGGGAATGTCTTTAGCAGCTAAGGATCATGTCAAAGATCAAAGTTCCAAAGGTTTAACTGGTCATAATGGTAGTGACGGTAGCACACCTGCCACTCGCATCAGTCGTTATGGTAAGTGGCAAACTACAGCCGCCGAAAATATCAGCTACGGCCCTAACACCGCACAAGATATTGTGATGCAATTAATTATTGATGATGGAGTTCCATCACGCGGTCACCGCACTAATATTTTTAATAGTAATTTTAAGGTGACTGGTGTTGCCTACGGTACTCATAAGATTTATAGAACTATGTGTGTGATTACTTATGCTGGTGGCTATCAAGAAAAATAGATTATTTAATAGTCAAAAATAATTTTTCTAAATTAATCAATCTTAAGACTGTTGATGTAGAGTACACAGTTAAAATAAAGGCGGAGTTACCCGCCACTTCTATTTACCATTTTTGATTAATTAGGTACTTGTGATTATCGGATATACATATGAAGACTATATGACAAAGATGTGCCATTCTTTTGTTTCCAGAATCTGCTTCAGAAGAAATCATAAAGATCATATTTCTCTACTCATCAGACTGTAAATAGTAAAAATTTTCACAAAAATTTATATATTATTCTCATTTAAGTATATAAAAGTTTATAAAATCTGTTGTCTTTTACAACTTTATGTTTGAGGATTTCCTGTTAATAGGAGGCGACAGCTATAAATGATGATAATAATTTTTATAATTAAATTTAAATAAATACGGAAATTTAATATAGATTTTTAGATATTGCTCATTATTTTAGCATTCCTTAACTTTTTTCTAATTAAAAATATTAAACATAGATTAAAAATAATCAATAACATCACCAATTGTGAATTTAATCGGGCATTATTGAGAGTAAGCTTAATTATTGAAACCTAGTTGAAAAGTTAAGTAAATAAGCCACAACACAACTTAAAAAATCATTAGTTTTTCAGCTAATTACTTTTGTAAGTGTTATTAACTAATGGTGAAAAGTTGATTAGTGCTAGCTTAATTACTAGGTTGTTGAGCAAAGTGGTGACAATCTCATCAGCATTAACTACTAAAGATTCAACACCAAGCAACCTTAACAACAAGAAGTAACAATGATAGAAAAAATTTTGCTAGCGGTTTCTGGATTAGGACACGCCGAAGAAATGCTCAAAACTTTGAAGGAAGTGCCTTCAATCCAAAATGCCAAAGTTACAGTTCTGCACGTTGTTTCTCCTCAAAGCACTTCGGCAGCAATGACGGATAAATGGGAAGAAGGGGGTAAAATTCTGGCAAATGCCATTCAATCTTTGAATTTAGATCCCTCTCAGGTATCTTCCATTTTGCGTCAAGGTGATCCTAAAGATGTTGTCTGCCAAGTAGCAGATGAAATCGATGCTGACCTAATTATTATGGGTTCACGTGGACTTAAACGTCTACAATCAATTTTATCGAACTCAGTCAGTCAGTATGTTTTCCAACTTTCTTCTCGCCCCATGTTATTAGTTAAGGATGACATTTATGTCAAAAGAATTAAGCGTATCATGGTGGCGATGGATAACTCTGATGCAGCTAAACACTGCTTAAATCTGGCTTTGTTCTTACTGCGGGGTATTCAAGGTAGTCAATTAATTTTGGCTAATGTTACTACTGATTTGCGTGGTAAAACCTCAGAAGTGACTGAAATTAGTCCAGATAAAAATCCAGTTTTAGCCGCAGCAGTAGCAGAAGCACAAAAGTACGATGTCTCAACTCGCTGCTATACCAGTAGTGGTAGACCTGGAGAAGAAATTTGCCACTTGGCGGAAGATTTGAGTGTAGATTTACTGTTACTTGGTTCTCCCGATCGCCGTCCATCAGTAGCGAAGAGTTTTGTCGATATCGATAGGCTCATCGGTGCTTCTTTATCAGACTATGTGCGTGTCAATGCAACTTGTCCTGTTTTATTAGCGCGGACAACTGGCTAATACAATTTTGGATTTTGGATTAGGGATTACCTTTCCTGATCTGATGAATATCTCTATCTCCATCCTTTTTAAGCATAGCGGTTGGTCAAATAAAAGCCCCTACACCATGCGGTAATAGGGGTTTTTTACTTGGAACAAAAAATGATCAAGTATCTTTTTTACCTTCGCGGCTGGCAGTTTGGATGTAAAGAATTATTAAAAATACAGAGGGAACTAGTACGAACAGAATGCTCGCTACGAACCCTAGGTCATTAACTTGCATGGCAAGGAAGCCTCTCTCTAATTTCCAGTCAACAATTTTAGGATAGCATCATCAATGCCAGTGTTAGCTCTTTTTTTTACTGACTTGACTGCAAAAGTTTATGCGAGGCAAAATCAACAAAATTAAGGTTTTGTTACCACACTAACTGGGCCATTGACTACAGTTTGACAGGCTAGACGGTAATTTGCTGGCTTTTTCTTCAGTATTCGATTTTCCACTGCTGTAGGAGTAGAAAGATTTTCGATTCCTTCTACTATTTCGACTATACAAGTACCGCACTGACCGTAGCCGCCGCAATTTGTGAGTTTACCAATAAATTTATAGATGTCAACGCCATTTTCCATTGCCTTGAGCCGCAAATTAGCACCATCTGCGGCGATGACTTCTTTATTTTCTTTGACAAATTTAATGTTACCCATAACTGAATCATTCCTCCTTTAGTGCAAGCTAGTTGGTATATATACTTATCTTAATGAGTTTATGGGAATTTATTACAAAAGATTAAGAATCATCAAGATAGAAGAAATACAAAAAAATAGGACAGGCAAACTACCTGTCCTATTATATTGATCAAGTCTTAACTTACCTAAATCCCACTGCTGCTTGCCATACGAAAGCAAGTAGTAAAAAGAAAACGGGAATAACTGGGAGAACATCTACCAGAGGATCAAAGATTTGGTAAGCTTCAGGCAATTTTGCTAATAATAGTGCGGCTTCCATGTTTGTTTAAATCCACCTAATCCAACACAGCTTTCATAATTGAGATGTATCTTAACACGGTTTGGGCATTGGGAATTGGGCATTGAGTAATTCAGTTTTGGATTTTAGATTGATGATTTTGGATGGGGTTTTAATTGAAAAATCCCATTCCTATTCCCTATTCTCCATTCTCTATTCCCAACGCCTCATTTTCTGATGGGTTGAGCCAGTGACCAAATTCTGCCATGAAGCGATCGCTTAATATGGCTTGGCGAATTTTTTGGGTAAAATGAATCAGTTCGGTGATGTTATGAATGCTCAATAACGTATAAGCTAAAATTTCTTGCGATCGCACTAAATGGGAAATGTAAGCACGGCTGAAATTTTGACAAGCATAACAAGGACAAGTTTCATCTAATGGCGCAAAATCTTCACGAAATTTTGCATTTTTTAAATTCCAACGTTCACCTTTAACCATTGCTGTACCGTGTCTCGCCCAACGGGTAGGAATCACGCAGTCAAATAAGTCTATCCCAGAAGCGATCGCAACTACCATTTCCCGATAAGTTCCCACACCCATCAAATAACGAGGCTTTTCAGGTGGTAACAATGGTGCGGTAGCTTGAACAATTTGCGCCATCAATTCTGGCGGTTCTCCTACACTTACGCCACCAATAGCGTAACCGGGTAAATCAAATTTAGTTAAAGCATTGGCTGCTTTGGCTCGTAAATCTAGATACACCCCACCTTGCACAATTCCAAACAACGCTTGATCACTGCGTTGATGTGCCACAATGCAGCGTTCTAGCCATCGGTAAGTGCGTTCAGTTGCGGCTTCCACTTCTTGGCGAGTCGCTGGATAGGGTGGACATTCATCAAAGGCCATGATTACATCCGCTCCTAGAATATTCTGAATCTCTATAGAGCGTTCTGGCGTTAACTTAATGATTTGACCATCATGGGGAGAACGGAAAGTGACACCCTCTTCCGTAATTTTTCGCATTTCGCTCAAGCTGAAAACCTGAAACCCACCAGAATCAGTCAGTATTGGCCCATTCCAACCCATGAACTTATGCAAGCCACCTCCACCAGCCACAATGCCTTCTCCTGGTTGGAGATGGAGATGGTAAGTATTAGATAGAATCATCTGCGCCCCAGTATCCTTTAATTGGGCTGGGGTGACAGTTTTAACATTAGCTAGTGTTCCCACGGGCATGAATCGGGGAGTCTCTACAAGCCCATGCGGTGTGGAAAAGACACCTGCTCTGGCTTTTGTCTGGCTGCAACGAGCTAAAGATTGATAAGTAAAGGTAGCACTCAAGGTAAATTTAGGCGATCGCTAATGGGAAATATAGAAGCTAGAGAAGAAAGATTTTCATTCCCTAGAGAGTTAGAAGCTAGGAACTAGCTATACCGCAAGAGAATTTTTCATGTTTACTTGCGGCTTCTGTGAATAGGTGCTTTGTTAACATAACACGTCGCTGTTCTGTTCAACTAGCCTCAAGTGGAGAGCGGTAAACAAACAATCTCCATAGCGTTAGAGATTGACTCAGAAAGTGATCTCACCATTTCACCACACACATCACAATTAAGATTATTTGTCTAGCATTAGTTGTGCAAGTAATTAAAATATTTATTTTTCTTTTGTGGGATTTTTAATATATCTGGATTATGAATAATTCTATTTTCCTAAGTCTGAAAAATCAAATTTTTTCAATTTTCTGGAATTGGAGTGAGCGTGAGTGAATCCTACTAAAGAATGAGTATGACGTTCTAATTAATTAACGCGGGATTTTTATCCTCCCTTTTGGTTAATTAATTAACCGTGATTACTTCTAAATGAACTCAACAAGATTGTCGATCAAAATGAAAGCTTTCAATTCCTTATTTATTTCTGGTTTATTATCTATACCCATAGTCATGGGTGCAGCAGTTGAAGCTAAAGCTGATTTGATTGTCTGTAGTGCTTCACCTGAAAAAGCTTATGTCGCAAAAGCTTGGTATTCGGAAGGTAGTTGGGTAGCTAGTGGTTGGACTCACGTATATTCAGGGGAATGTGAAACGGTTCTTGTTGGTGATATGAGACAAGTTTCCGCTTATATTTATGCAGCCGATAACGACTGGCAACCTTGGGAACTACAAGGTAAGAGAACAGCTGTATTTTGTTTGAAACAATCACCATTTGAAATTGTTGATGCTGACGGAAGCTGTTCTAGTAGTATGATTCCCAAAACATTTTATCGAGTAGTTTCAGATAGCTATGATTACAGAGTCAGGCTGAGATAATATTTCTATTGTTTGCCTCTGACTTCTTTGTAGGAAGATTAGGTAAAACTTGCAAGGCAGTTCATAGACTCAATATTAGGTGGAGGAGTGACACAACTACTAATGATGTAAAATTTGCAAATTGGTAAGCCAAGTCGCAAGAAACTTTCTTCAATAGAAATAAGTGGTCTTTTATATAAGAAAACTCCACACTAATATCAAAGTTGGTCTGCGCTGTCCTATCGCTTCTCCGTACCCTTTCAAGAAACAAGCTATGCAGAATTTCTTACAGATAAGGAGGATACCCAATCTGCATATACAGCACAAAATTAGTTGTGTCAATCAACTACATCAATTTTATTTCTAATTCATAAATAACCTTTGATGAGATTATTTGATCATAATTTGGGCAAGCTTTTAGTTAGAAAGTATCAGAACAGTCATCATCCATTTCTGCATCCCATCTAGCAGCCAGCACTTCGTCCATCATTGCTTCGATCACGCTGACATTCCATTGTCTCTCTTTACGTTCCTGCAAAGGAGTGGATAAGGGAATCAGCCGCAAACATATACCTTCTTGCATTAAATCAAAGTAGGTTTCTTGTTGCGGAGATTGTCTCAGTTCCAAATAATCAAAACTCTCAACATTCAGGTAAAGCGCACGGTTAGCGACTAAGGTAGACCTTTGCGGGTTAGCAAATACTTCCATCACATCCCCTTCACCCTCGCTCAGTAGCTTGTCTTCTTGGGTGTAGATGTAGTGGACTCGACCTAAATCAGCCAACAGTCGTTTGATGTCGAGTTTATTCACAATTATGCCCGTGTTAACAATGCACGGAGCAGGTATCTTGGTGTCGGGTAGATGATGACTCATAGAAAAATTGAAAACGAGCGTCATTGAGTCCAACACAGCTAGACAATTACTGGCACAGCTTGTTGACCCTCTAAATAAAAAATATCAACTTTTGAGAGCGATCGTCTAATTACCTAAAGTAAATTATTAATTTTCAGTTGCAAAACGAAAATATAATTTGTGGGAATTTACTGTGTGGTAATTTTACCTGTTAGATTTTACTAGTATTTACGTTACAATGGGTACGTAAAAAACCAGATTACAGAGTCCAGCATAGCAAAATTTGCTTAGTAATTCCTTATATTAACCGCAATCTTATTTAAAGTTTTAAAATCAAATAATTTTAACTGTGACAGAACAGATAGTGTCAACAGTCTAGTCCATCAACTACCTGAAGTTTCGCTATGGGATTGGCTGTTAGACAGCGATTAGCACATAAAGTTTTTTGATGCAACTATATAAATTTAAATATTGATCGCTACAGTATAATTATAGAGAAAATAGGTATCTTTCGATTTGTTCAAAATACCCAGCAATCTTGCTCGTATAATCTCTGTGTTACTGCGCATGAACTTTTGTGACACTTCGCATTGAATTTAGATTTTGCGAACATTTAGGAGTTCTACTAAAAAGTTTTATACCAAGCTTGATAAAACTCTTGGTAGCTCATATTTTCTGCACAGTACCAAATTAGTTTATAAGCATCACAATATAAGTGTGAATTCTGTTCTTGTGCTGTATCAGAAAAATATTCCTTTAAAAAAACAATCACTTTTGGTAATTGTTCATAAAGAATAGTTACTTTAATATTATCTGCTGTACGTTTTCGTAAATGCTTATTGTGAGTTGATTTGAGCAGCATTAATAAAGTTGTCAATGCCATGTCATTACCCGGATCAACCTGTGCTAATTTATAAGCTCTACGTCGTTGAATATCTTCATCATCAACCGATGTAATACCTCTAATTAATGCTGTAATGGTTGTTGCTGAAGCTGGAGAGATTGTTTGCAATCTTGGTAGCTTTTTACTTCCTGGTTTAGCTGTAATTTCCCCACGACGTAAAACAATTAAATTTTCTTGAGCTTGTTGTCGTTGTGATTTATCTAGAGCTGATGTAGCTATTGTTTCTAATGTCGAAATCGCGATCGCATTACTACTATCCAATTTTCCCAATGAATAAGCTGCTTTACGGCATGTAGCTTCGTTTTTGCTAGATTCTATCACTTGTACTAAAGCAGCGATCGCAATAGCATTACCAGGATCTACTCTACCCAAACTATAGGCGGCTTGCCACCGAATAGATTCATGACGCACGGTTTTAACTAAATTTTCTAGTGTAGCGATCGCAATTTGATTACCTGGGTCAAAAGTTTTACCCAAACTGTAAGCAGCATTCCAACTATCAAACTCATTTTCGCATGATTGAATAAATTGCTCCAAGGCTGCGATCGCTTTTACCCGATCAGTTTTGAGTAGTGCGACTCTAGCACCTTCTACAATTGGTGGCGGATATCTGCACCACTTTTGTTTTTGCAGATCAAAATAACCAAAACGCCACTTAATTAATTTTTGAATAATACTATCAGCATTTTGATAATCTCCAAACTCTGCTATGCTTTCTGCTGATAAAAAGTAAGCTTGATAATTATAAAATCCCCCACATTGATCATTAAAATTAATCAAAGCTTCGATAAATGTTGTTTTATCTATTTGTGCTATGTCATTCCTACCCAACCACAATAAAATTACTTCTCTCCATTGTGGTTCAAAAATTCGGCAGTTATTTGTTTCAATACTTTCAAGCCGAGAATTTAAGAAAAAACTCCAATTTGTAACAGCTTGAGATGCAAAATATTCCTGAAAAGTTGGATGGTAAAACGCATAAACTCTTTCATTTAAACTATCGGAAATGCCAACTTGATTTAGCCAGCCCAATTGCAACGCTAATTGAAATAATCCATCATCAGGATTACCCAATACTTGACATACAAAACTATGTTGCAAACGAAATTTTGTTTTTTCTTGGATGATAGCTAGTAATGCCAACTCTCCTAAGGCTTGATTTAACTGCTTTCTCTGGTTTAAATTGGTAGGAAATCTGTCTTGCTTCCATTCATAAATTGCCTCTACAAATTGCTTATATAAGCTAGCTTTTGTTGTAGGTAAACTGCCTTGTCCTAATCCCCAAATACGACATAGTAACGCTAACCTTAAAGGATTTTTGACCGCATCTCTAATCCTTCTTCGCCCAGATTGAGCTAATTCAAAGCGCAGTTTTTCCCCTATAGTTGCATCTGCACGAAACCAACGTTGAATAAATTGCCCTACCCGGTCTGGTGTTTGACTATCACCATAGGTAAAATGCAGATTGCAATAGGTGTCAAAATTCTCTAAAACATTTTTTCCCGCATCCCAGACATTTCGCCGACAAGTTAAAATTACTGTGGCATCTGCTACCCAACCTCTGAGATAACTGGCAATTTTTGCTAAAGCCAGAGTAGATGCGATCGCCATCTCATCCACCGCATCTAGTAATAGCCATACTCTTCCTTCATTAAACTGGTGGCAAAATTCTTCCTCTACCTCTGGAGAAACACGTAGCTTGCGAGTAGCAGCAGGTAGCCAATCTTGAATTAAATACTGTTGTAAACTTTTACCTTGTAAATCTGCTAAAGAAATCCAAATTGGTAAATCAGTAGTATTATTTAATATCCAAGTAGCAATTTTTTGCAGTAGAGTAGTTTTACCTGCCCCTGGTTCGCCGATAATAGCAATTCGTTTGCTCTGTTTTGCTTGTATTATCTGCTGTATAAATTCATCATGGTCAAAAGTTTGAGTGACTTCCGTATCGTCTGGTTCATATAAACGAGAACCATTTTGAGGGGTGACATCATCACGATAACGCGATCGCTGTTTTTGTTCGACCAATCCCAAGGAAACGTAAACTTGATTTAATTCAAAACTCAATCCATCAGCGATTGTTAAAGGATTGGTTGTCAGGCGTTGAATATTGTTGACTTCTAAATCAGCACGACAAATTTGTTGCCAATTTATAAGTGAAGAAGATTTTTCTACATTTGTTTGTTGTGTAGGTGCTACTTGCTGCGCCTTTTCTGAACGACTAATTTCCCATTCCTGATCAAATTGTTGCAAGTTTGCTGCCATGTCTTGGCGTTTATGCCACAAATTAAGGGTAAAGTGCCAAGTTTCTGAACCACTGCGAGAGGGACGATTATCTTCTAAAATCTCCAAAAAATCAGCAAACCGCTTGAGAGATTCCTTAATTTGTTCTGCATTTAGTTGAATATCCCCAGGAATCAATGTTGTTAGTGCTTGGAGAAATCTGACTTTTGTTCTGACAACCAGTCGATATTCACTTTGCCAACGAGTTTGAATATGAGGACGCAAAGCGTCTAAAGCCGACTCATCGCAGTCGATTACATCATTAGCATAAGCCAACAGCAACCCTAATAAGTGCCGCGATCGCTTTTTTGCTTCTGGGCCATAACTCGGTCTTGCCATCGCTTTTGTCGCTGAAATCAACAAAGTTCGGGGAATCCCTTAAGTTTAGAAACTTCCCCTGGTCTGAATATCCTGACTTGACAAGCTTTTGCAACGATAAGGCCTTGATTCGCTTCGGGGAAGTTCCTTCGCATATCCTGAATTTATAGACAAAGCCAACTCCAGCATACAAATAAAAACCTCCATCTATAAATCAGCACTCGCCCAAAATATTACTAAAAACTGATTATGTTAAAACTAACTTACACAGAAAATAGCTTTCACCTAGAGCATCTCAACGAATCTTTGCCAGATTGGGTAAGTAAAAGAGTGATCTTAGCTCTGTATTCTGCTACAACACTTCATATTGAACCCACCACAGCTGCATTTTTGATTCCTAACGACTCATCTCTCATCGCTGATTTAGAACAGCTATCTCAAGAAAATATCTTAGAAATTTACCCTTGTGATGCGTCTTCAGCCGAAGTTATTCTTAAAGGTACTTGGCTAGCATCAGATTTAGAAAGCGCAACAGGAATTTTTGTGACAACATTAAGCCAATCGGCTGAATTATTGTTACAACGTCTCTCTAAAACTCAGCAATTTTGTTACGTCTAACTGTCTGCCCTAATCAGTCTTGCTGTTCGCGGGACTATGGTACAACTTCCGAACCCAGTCTTTACCACTGTCATAGCTAGTTGTGCCACCTTTCCCCGAACAGCACCCCCTTCAAAATATTGACAAAATTTTCAGTCTTGCTGTTTGCGGGACTTTAGTACAACTTCCGTTCCAACCTGTTAAGTTGTCTAACCTAGTTGTACTGTTTTCTGCCCAAACAGCATCCTCATAAATTTTTATTGTTATGACTACTAACCGTTCCGACCAAGTTGCACAAGAAGATTTGGTCATGTTTATCAATGCTTGCCTTGCTTGCACAGGACAACGTGAATTTTATGATGATGCTTACGGTCAAAGAGTATCAATTGATTTTTTACATGACTATATTCTCGGTAATTACCGCTTACTATATGCCCGTTCCTTAGCCGCAGGTATCAATCATTTTAATCAAGCCCAAATCATCCTGAAACTACTGGCAACAGGGAAAGACACACTTCCAGAACATCGAGAAGAGGAAGGCGCACTGATTGCCCATACACTCAACACCCTACCACCCCAGAGAGCTTGGGGAGTTTTGCAGCAACTACGCCAAAGAAAAATTAACAATCGTCGTAGTAGAGCGATCGCACGAGATTATTTAAGTATGCGGCGTGATATTAGTTTTGATGCGGTGAAATATCGTGCTAAAGTACGAGCGATCGCCACCCACGCCCACTTAAAATTACAAGGTGAACTAAGTAATTTCTTATTCCGTAACTGGCAACAAAAAGTTTATACCACCGAGTTATTTGAAAACTTTCGCCAAGCACATTACAGTGCCGAAGCCGTTTATAAATTACCGTTCACAGTCGCCGAAGGTTTAGCAACTAAACATAAAATTCCCCGTGATGTTTTTTTATCCCGTATTCAAGAGCAAATGACCTTGGGTGAAAAGTTGCGTTTTCAAGGTGCAGCAGAACGGAGTGAGAAAGTAGATATAGATGTAGATTTAGGTCGTCTTCCTCTTACCAAACTAGCGTTATATATCCTTTCCTTTCCTTGGGAAACACGAAAACAACAACAAGTAATTTTAACCCTAGCTTTAGAGCGATCATCACAATTCACGTTAAAAAAAGCACCTTTAAAACTAGGAAAAGTTGCCGCAGTTTTGGATTGCAGCTACTCCAGTTCCGGTTCTAGTGAAAAACGTCGCCGTCCCTTGGGTATAGCCTTAGCTACACATTACTTCCTCAAAGCAGCCTCACAAGAATATCGCGCCTTCTGGACAGTACCCACACCAGAACCATTACTAGTACGTCCCTATGGACAAACTGATTTAGCTACACCATTACTAAACGCCTTAGCATCCGATGCAGACTTAGTAGTGATTATTTCTGACGGTTGTGAAAATGACCCACCCAATGGTGCGGCACAAGTGCTGCAAATTTATCGCACCAAATTAGACCCCCAAAAACGAACTTCTATCATTCACTGCAACCCCGTATTTAATGCTGAAGACTTTTCATTACAAAATCTCAGCCCCAGCATTCCCACTGTCGGACTCAGAGATGCAGAAGATTTACCCACCATGCTGGGCTTTGCCCGATTTGCTGATGGTTCTGCACCTTTATCAGAACTAGAAGACTATTTAGCCTCCAAAGTGCAACAGATGTTAAGCAATTCCATCAGGGTCTAGATATGGCACAAAAGAAAAGATTATTAGCAGATATATCTCTGAAAGGATTAGACATTGCCCCTTCACAAGTAAGAGGTGCAGTCCGCATTGTGCCACTTATCCGGCGGAACATACGCGGTGATTTGCGCTTAAACCGTCGTTCCTGTGAAGAAGATATAACAATCGTCAATTTAGAAGGGAAATTTACAGACCCAAGCACAAAATATTTTTCCTATGTTCCCCACGGCTTAGTTATGTCGTGGACTGATGACGGTAGTCCCGTCGCCAGCTTTGGTGGACAGATACTCAAACCCGATGGACAACATCAAGAATATGGTTGTGTCAGCGTTCGTTTAATGCACCGCATGGCTAAACGAGAATCAGCTAACCAACTGAGATTTTTGCCTTTACACCTAGCAATGGAAGGTTTTTTATCACTATTTTTCTCTGGGCCGACAATTGCTTGGCGTGAGTATTCTAAATATGCCCTCTCTCATGGTTTGGGTTCGCGCCACGAAACTGCTGTGAGTTACATAGCTGGTTTGGAAGATGCCTTACGTGTGTTTGAAATTCACGAACAACAAGTTGGGGTGTTAGTTTTTGTTGCCGAATCATTAGCATCAGCTTTTGTAGTTCCCACCCCAGAAGACTACCGTGCCTTGCATACCAGCCTTTTAGAAGACTTTTATGGAGAATTGATTTACCAGTACAGCTTGCTGTATGACACAACTTGGCCGATGGAAACCACTGTAGATGAGTCCAATATTAATAGTTTGGCAGATTTGAGAGGAGCGATCGCTAAAATACGACAAGACTGGGCATCGTTCCAAGGCTTCATGGCAGAGGGATTATTACAACGCCAACTAAATTCTCAGATAGTTTATACTGCTGGTTCTTTTCTACTGCAAAGGTTCATCACCGACTTACAACCCAAACACGAAAACTATATTGGTGAAGCAATCATCCGCGAATCAGGGGAACTGGAATATCTCAAAACTTACCGCCTATCAGAAGCACAAACTCGCCGAGCCTACCTACTGAGCAAATTAGCCGAACACAACTGGAATATCGTAGCAACCGCTAAAGCACTCTCTCAAACTAGTGAGGACTTCATTGCTCGAATAGAAGCGGCTGGTTTTGGATACCTACTCAATCAATCTGTGCGTGAAGCTGCACTCAAAAAAACTAAAAAGTCCCGGATATAAATATCTCAGGTAAGTACATTATGAGGAGTTGGCAAAAAAACTGAAGGCTGAAAAGCTTTGCTGGTAAGGATATAAGGAGGAAGAAAAAAGAGACGAAAAAACTTTGGAAAAGGTGTTGACACACCAAGTCGAATTAGATATATTAGATAAGTGCCTGAGAGGAGAGCGCGAGAAAGCGCAGTCCAGAGGGCAACCGAACCTTGAAAAAATTATAGTTTGAAAGCCAAAAAAAGACAACTAGCCTGCGTCAAGAAAATAAAACACCAGGCTGAGG
>DVDT01000036.1 GCA_015296085.1 Trichormus sp. M33_DOE_039
ACCTGACCTGAATAACATTGAGCGATGTTGGTCTTGGTTGAAAAGTCGAATTCGTCAACAAATAGTCCTCTTTCACTGTCTTCGGGATGCTATGGAAGACGTTCTTCGTACCGCGTCCTAACCGCCTTGTCCGTTGCTATATAATCACTCTGTAAGACAGAAATTACGTCAAAAATCTAAAATGCTACTAGTGAAGTTCTTTCTTAAATATCCTCTCCATAGGGATTGATTGAATCTAAAACTGCTTGAACGTCGCAGAGAAAATACTAGCTTTCCAAAATATTACCTAATACGAGCCTAGGATTTAGTTCAGCCATTGCAGACCAAAGCTCTCAGAATAAGCTTTATATCTAACAAAGCTAACAACCATACTTTTATCAGGAGTAAAAAGATGTCTTTTTGGATGCAAGAAATTCTTGAAAATTTGTATCGGCTTTTAAGCCTCTTAGCAAAAGTCCCTTTTGCCCGTAGGTTAATTATATCAAATAAATATGAATATGATTATACAGTTCTAGCTCCTCTAGCTATGACATCTGTACCGCCTAGCATAATACCATACCTACCTAAGTTACCTAAAGAAGATGAACTACCTGATCAAAAATGGGTTACATTGGTAATCTGTGTAATAAGTCTTTTAAATCAGAAGGAAAAATCTTCTAATCTTATTAATGAATCAGTAGCAAATGAGCATGAAATTAATTCATTAGAGTCGATTTATGAACAAATCAAAGCTGCTCAAGAAACAGCAGATATCACTAATGCTGTTTTGCAACTAAAATCAGTCTTAAAATTAGAAGAGTTTGATGATATGGGGGTAGTATCTCTAAAGACTAATGATGACATCCAAATGGAAAGTAATCTTAGTCACGTTGAAGATAGATTTGATAAAATTGACCAAGAAATAAAGTTTTGGTTAAGCCAAATTCCACAGGAAAAACCTGCAAATTTTTTACAGGCCGATGAACTTACAAAACTTGACGAAATTGAGAAATTTGACAAAGAGTTATCTGGGCATCTTCTCGAAATTACTAGATTTTTAGGGCGTAACTTAATTGACAATCAACAAGATTTACGAGAGCAACTTGAAACTACTACCCCTAATCTTACTCTTAAGGATTACGAAAATTTAATTAATCCGTTAACCATAAAGCCGGAAACTGTAAAAAGTTTCCAACGAGATCAAGTTTTTGCATATATGCAAGTAGCTGGGCCAAACCCAGTTATGCTCCAACAAATAAAAAAAATTGACTCTAAACTACCAATTACTAACGAACAATATCAAAATGTTGTCTCCCAAGATTCTTTAGTGGCAGCACTACAAGAAGGAAGACTCTATTTAGCAGACTATTCTCTACTAGACGATCTAGTGAATGGTAATTTTGGTGCAAAGCCAAAGTATATGTATGCTCCAGTAGCTCTATTTGCAGTACCACCAGATAAGTATCAAGATAAAAATTTACTGCCGATCGCAATTCGTTGTCAACAGACTCCAGAAGATGAAAATACTATATTTACCCCTCTAGATGGAGATAACTGGATGACAGCAAAAACTGTCTTACAGATGGCAGATAGTAATTATCATGAGTTGATATCTCACTTAGCTCAAACCCATTTATTTATTGAGCCTTTTGTTTTGGCAACTAATCGCTGTTTTCAAGATAATCATGCTGTAAGATTTTTGTTGAAACCTCATTTGCAAGGTACTATTTTAATTAACTATGGCGCACATAAGCTTTTGTTAGCACCAGAAGGCCCAATTGACGCTCTATTAGGTGGGACAATTGGAAGCAACTGTCAGCTAGCTATCAAAAAAGCCAAAAGCCACCTAGCTAATTTTAATGATGTTGCCTTTTCCAAAACTTTAGAAAAACGCGGCGTTAATAATTCCCAACAGCTACCAATTTATCCTTACCGAGATGATGGACAAAGAATTTGGGATGCTATTCATCAGTGGGTTTATCCCTGTTGTGTCACTTTAGGCAGAGGAAAAATAGAATTCAGGGTGAGCCAGGAAGGTTAAAATTGGAGAAGTGAGCCTATAAACGATGGCTTGAAGCTTAGAAAAACCCTCATACAGTTGAGGAATAGGAAAAACTG
>DVDT01000055.1 GCA_015296085.1 Trichormus sp. M33_DOE_039
ACCTGACCTGAATAACATTGAGCGATGTTGGTCTTGGTTGAAAAGTCGAATTCGTCAACAAATAGTCCTCTTTCACTGTCTTCGGGATGCTATGGAAGACGTTCTTCGTACCGCGTCCTAACCGCCTTGTCCGTTGCTATAGATGAAAAATATTATGATAAATTGCATACACAAGTAGTGGCAATCATGGATAATTTCCGCAATCAAATAGATAATTGTGAAACATCGAAAAATATTGTTAACCAGTACATTTTTACAAATAAAAAGCTAATTCCTACAATTATCACAATGTCCACAACGCCAGTTATTTGCTTCTTTGTCAAAACCAAAAGCATTTAATAAAAATTGCCAACGGCATTGTTTAGTATTTAAATATTGAGTCATTTGTTGAGCAGCGTGTAATTGTGTTGGTGGCTGATTTTTGCCTTTGTGTTCTATTTTGTAATGAAAGGGGTCAAGCCAGGTTAATTGACCGCTACTATGCAGTAAAGCTAGTGCGATCGCACTATCGGGAAATAGTTTATTGATGGCGTTAACTTCTCCCTGTTGTGGTAATTTTTTGATTAACTGCTGGGCTTTTTGCTGCTGCGATCGCATTTGTTCTTGAAAAAATTGCTGTCTTTGTTGATCCTCTGGATCTAGCCACCCAGTAGGTTCACTCACCAGTGTCAAAGCCTCAGCAGGTTTACCATCTCTACCAGCACGCCCAATTTCCTGCACATATTCAGATAATAAATGTGGTGCGTGATAATGGATAACCCACCGAACATTAGGCTTATTAATCCCCATTCCGAAGGCGCAGGTACACACCACAAACAGAATTTTACCGCCCAGCCAGCTAGCTTCAACTTCCCGGCGTTCTGTTGCACCTAAACCCGCATGATAGCTTGCGGTTTTATAACCCATCTCTGCTAACCAAGCAGCTAAATTTTCACTATCTCGCCGAGTCCGCACGTAAATTAATCCGGCTTGTGTTGGTCGATTTTGAATAAATTTGATGAGTTGTTGTTTTCTTCCCCTTGGTGTCCAAGCAATGCGGACAGTAGGATGCAAATTTGGGCGGTAAGGATTGAGGCGAAATGTTTCTGGTTGATGTAATTGTAAAACTGTTTGAATAGTTTTTTGTGCTAAGGGGTCGGCAGTGGCAGTAAACGCAGCAATGCTGATTTTAGTCCCTGGTTGCTTATGCTTGAGTAATGCGGGTCTGACAGCCCCTAATCTGCGATAAGCTGGGCGAAAAGTTTCACCCCACTGTACTAAACAATGGGCTTCATCAAGTATCAAGCCGTTAATTTGCAATTCGGGATGACATAATCTTTCCCAGACTGGCGGACTTAATAAAGTTTCTGGCGATAAATACAGTAATCTTAGTTGCTGTTTTTCTAATGCTTGCAAAGTTGCACGGCGTTGATATGTTGATAATTCACTGTGCAGTAATGCAGCTTTTTGCTGACGTTCAAGTAGTTCCTGTACTTGATTTTCCATCAGTGCTACTAATGGGGACACTACCAAAGTTAACCCTGTTTGTAGCAATGCCGGAAGCTGAAAACAAATTGATTTTCCGCCACCTGTCGGCATAATTATAAGTGCATCTTTTTGAGTTAATAAACTGTTGACGATTTCTCCCTGTGGCGAACGGAAATCTTCATAACCCCAAATTTTTTGAAAAGTGGTGAGAACTTCTTCCCAAGATTTTGTTTTGTGATTATTCATAAATAGTAGTAGATGCCCATGTGTTGAATTTACACTCTACTACCGAAATACTGGTTCAGTAATCTTCTCAGATATTGCTAACAGTTTTTATGCGAATAACTCTGCTGACAATTCTCCTTGGGCAACTTTCGTGACAGAACCGGTCATAGAGATATGAAAGTCATCTTGAATTTGAATTAAAATATCTCCCCCAGGCATTTTTACAGTAATATTAGAATCACATAAACCAAGTTTATGTGCAGTAGCCGCAGCCGCACTACTACTACTACCTGAAGCTAAAGTATAACCAGCACCTCTTTCCCAAATTTCAATTTGAATAGTATTTCTATCTAAAAGTTTCATGAATTGTACATTAGTGCGATTAGGAAATAACGGATGAATTTCTAAAAGTGAACCATATTCTTTTGCAATGGCGGGACTAATTTCATCTAGAGGAATTATGCAGTGTGGATTACCAATTGTTGCTGCACAAAAAGAAAAAGTTTGATCGCCAACAGTGATTTGTTCTTGGATTACTTCTCTCTCATCTCCTACTACTGGAATATCACGACTCCAAAAGCTGACTTTCCCCATCTCCACTTGGACTGTTTTACCTGCATCTTTGATCACAGATTCCACTATTCCACCCACAGTTTCAATTGAAAATGGTTCTTCATTCACGAGTCCCATGTCCCATAGATAACGGGAGAAAATCCGCAGTCCATTACCACTTTTTTCGGCTTCACTACCGTCAGGGTTGAAGATGCGTAAAGCGAATTGTGCTGTGTTTGATGGCAGCGGCCCTAACAAAATTCCATCAGAGCCTATGCCAAAATTGCGATTGCAAATTATTTTAATTTTCTCAGGTGTTAGTGAAAATAATAAGTCTTGAGGATTGATTACTAAATAATCATTACCTAGAGCGTGATATTTGTAAAACTTCACAATTAACAATGAGTAGTAGAAATTATAAATAAACCCAACTTGGTGAGAAGTTGGGTTTTTTGAGTTCTATGCAGTTACTTCTGTTTGTTTCTCTTGCGTTTGCAAAGCTGCATATAGACGATTGAGTGCATTAACGTAGGCTTGTGCCGATGCAACTATGATATCTGTATTTGCTGCATGACCTGAAAATACTCGCGATTCATGTCTCAAACGGATAGTTACTTCACCAATTGCATCTATTCCAGCTGTTACTGACTGTACAGAGAACTCAATCAACTGGTTAGGAACGTTTACCACACGGTTAATAGCTTTGTAAACTGCGTCTACTGGCCCTGTCCCAATGGCTGCGTCGGTGAGTTCTTCGCCTGTAGGGGTACGGAGGATAACTGTAGCTGTTGGTTGGGCGTTACTACCGCAGGAAACTTGGACTAATTCTACCCGGAATAAATCGGGAGCTTGTTGGATTTCGTCGTTAACAATGGCTTCCAAGTCCCAATCAGAAATTTCTTTCTTTTTGTCAGCGACTTCTTTAAATCTGACGAAGGCTTTATTGAGTTCTGTTTCTGATAATTCAAAACCCAATTCTTTCAAGCGAGTGCGGAAGGCATTACGCCCAGAATGTTTGCCCAAAACTATTTGATTGTCTGTTAAACCAATCAATTGAGCATCCATAATTTCATAGGTGAGTTTATTTTTCAAAACTCCATCTTGGTGAATTCCTGACTCGTGAGCGAAAGCATTTGCGCCGACAATTGCTTTATTTGGCTGCACTAACATTCCCGTCAAATTGGAAACGAGACGGGATGTTTTATAAATTTGTTTGGTGTCAATATTTGTCAGGGGTTCTTCGGAATTTTCTGGTCTGCCCAAGAAGGGATTAAAATATTGTCGCCGGACGTGCATAGCCATAACTAATTCTTCTAAGGCAGCATTTCCGGCTCTTTCTCCGATACCGTTGATGGTACATTCTAGCTGTCTTGCACCATTTTTCACAGCTTCTAAGAAGTTGGCAACTGCTAATCCTAAATCATTGTGACCATGAACCGAAATAATTGCTTGATCAATGTTGGGGACATTTTCTTTAATCCCCTTAATGATTGCCCCAAATTCACTGGGTGTGGTGTAACCAACGGTATCGGGAATGTTAACTGTTGTTGCTCCAGCTGCGATCGCTCGCTCTAAAACTTGGTACAAAAATTCAGGATCAGAACGTCCTGCATCTTCGGGGGAAAATTCCACATCATTGGTGAAACTCTTGGCATAAGCTACCATTTCTTCGGCGATCGCAATTACTTCTGCTCTGCTTTTTTTGAGCTTATATTGTAGGTGGATATCAGAAGTGGCAATAAAGGTATGAATTCTGCCCTTAGCTGCGGGTTTAATTGCTTCAGCGGCAGCTTTGATATCATCATGTCTGGCTCTTGCCAAACTACAAATTACCGGGCCATTTTCTGTCCCGACAGTTTGAGCAATTTTGCTTACTGCTTCAAAATCTCCAGGACTAGCAAAAGCAAAACCAGCCTCGATAATATCTACACCCAGACGGGCTAATTGCTTGGCGATCGCCAGCTTTTCGTCTATATTTAATGTCGCTCCCGGACACTGTTCGCCATCGCGGAGGGTCGTATCGAAAATAATGATTCTTTCTGATTTATTTGTCATTTTGGCTCGTCAGTTTTACTTTTACTTTTAATATCGCTTACATTAGTTTTTCTAGGCTTAATTTTGTAAATAATTGCTAAGAGTATTAACCTTCTGCTTTTTCTATTTGGTCTCTAATATCATTTAAATCTATATATCTGTCCGTGGCGTTGCGTAACTCTCTAGCAATCATTCCTTCTGTTGAAACTACCGTAATATGTGTATTTTTTGATCTTAATAGTTCAATTGCTCTTTCAAAGTCGCCATCACCACTAAATAAAACTACTCGGTCATACTGATCTACTGTATTAAACATATCTACAACAATTTCAATATCTAAATTAGCTTTTTGCGAGTAGCGACCAGAGGAATCATCATAATATTCTTTGAGTATTTTCGTTCGGACTGTATATCCTAGGCTAATTAGTGCGTCTCTAAAACCTCGTTGATCTTGCGGATCTTTTAAGCCAGTGTACCAAAACGCATTGATTAATGTTGTTTCTGACTGCTCGTGTTTGAAATATTCTAATACTCGTCTGGGATCAAAAAACCAACCATTTTTTTGTTGAGCATAGAACATATTATTTCCGTCTACAAAAATAGACAGACGATTCATTGGGGAACCCATAGAAAAATACACCTAACAATAGTAAAGAATTTAGATTGAACAATAGATTATAGCAATTCTCATTTGATAAATTTGCTAACGTCTTAAGGGTAGCTTGTCATGTATAGCTTTTATCTTACCTCTTGGAAAGCATAAAATTATCTGCACCCTAGGATTTTATGTGTTGGGCGTTGAACATTTTCACTCCCAATACTATAAGAGATGCCCTGTAATCAAAATCTACCAATAAAATTGACTGATTAACAGGATGATTTACGATGGAGTCATCAAGTTTACTTCTAAAGACGTAAGGCATAGGTTTGAGGATAGGATGGGACTAATGAAAAAAATCTATAGATTATGCAGTTAACAATATGTGCATCAACAGTAAACTATAGACGTTTTGTAAAAGCTATACCCTGTGAATGAGGATATAAGCTAGGCACAGCTAAAAGCTGAGTCAGGATCTTTTCGGCTCAAATCATGGGGAAACTCTACTTGAGTCTCACTCACAAAGAAACTTTTGCCAAAGTTTGTGTGCAGATCTGCCTACTGAGTAGAGTTCGATGAATAATAAAAGTTATATTACAAATGTCTAAACTTCTCATTTAAGTATTATTTCAATGTGGTTGTAGTATAAGTGGATCAAAATAAATCAAACAGTTGTACGTAAATTATTAACACGATATGGCAGAAGAACCTACATCAACATCAAATAAGAAATATGTCTCTACTGCCAATATAGCGTCAAGTAAACCAACGAAAGCAACTATCACTGCATCACTACGCCAGTCACAACGTGTGGTCGGACTGGGAAATATGCTCAACATTGTGTTCGCAATGGGAGCAGCTTTGCTAACAACTTCAGGGGTAGCTGTGGCTCAATGGTTGGAAAACCAAGTGGTATCTGCATTTTGGCAAATCAGAGGGCCGCTTGCACCGCCAGAAGATATTGTGATTTTAGCAATTGATGATCAGTCAATATCACTACCCGAACAGTACTATAGAACAGATCCGCAGAAAAATGCCTACCTAGAACCACTGAGAGCATTTCCTTTTCAACGTGCCGCCTATGCTCAGGTAGTTGCAAAATTAATGCAGGCGGGAGCGCGTGCTGTGGCTCTAGATATAGTTTTTGACACACCTGGCAGTTATGGTGCAGATGACGATCGCCAACTGCAAGCAGCATTACAAAAATACGGTAGCAAAGTTGCCTTAGCAGCACAATACGACGTATCCGAATCCCACCAAGGCACATTCATACAACAGAGGTTGCCTTACGAGCAGTTCAGGAAATACCCAGTTGCTATAGGTACTGTTAATTTTCCGATTGAGGTAGACGGTAAAATTCATCGCTTCGCTAGTGAATTTACTAAACTGTTGGCAAGCAATGATCTACTGGCTGAAAAAGTACCGTCATTTGAGGAGGCAGTATTAAGGGCTGCATCATTCAAGTATCCTGTCAATCCCACCGTAGGCGATGGGCTACGCCCCACCGTAGGCGATCGCATTTATTTTTGGGGGCCGACTGGTACATTTGAGCAGATTCCTTTTTGGTACGTCCTCGACCCACAAAACTGGAATACCTATTTACAGCAGGGCAAGGTATTTCAAAACAAAATTGTCATCGTGGGAGCTACCGCCCAATTAGCCAACGATTATCATGCAGTAGCTATAGGCAGTAAGTGGTTAAATCCTGAACAGATGTCAGGAGTAGAAATTCACGCTAACGCTATTGCTACCTTGATGCAAGGTAAGGCGATCGCACAAGCAATTACCAGTCCCTTGCTGCGGGGATTGTTTGTGCTGGGCTTAGTTGGCGGTGCATCATTGATGATGCGTCAAAGTAAAAGTGGATTGAAACGATTTTTTATCAGTCTGGTTTTAGCTGGGATGTGGGGAAGTATTGGCTATATTAGTTTTATTTATATACAGTTAATTTTGCCTACAACTGTACCGATACTCGCGATCGTCTTTGGTGGTACAGCTTATTTGGGAACAGAAATAGCGAAGGAAAAAATCAGAACCCGTCAATTAGTAGAAATATTTCAAAAGTATAAAACTTCCCCAGTTGTGCAAGAGATTATCAGTCAACAAAATGAGCTACAAGACCTACTGCAAGAACGAGACTTAGCACTAGCGGGAAAGATTCTTGGTGGACGCTATCAAATTATCAAAGTTTTGGGCGCAGGCGGATTTAGCGAAACATACATTGCCGAAGATCTGCAACGTCCTGGTAATCCGCAATGTGTTGTCAAACAACTAAAACCTGCCAATACCCAAGCTAAAGGATTAGAACTAGCAAGACGTTTATTTGCATCAGAGGCACAAATCTTAGAAAAACTTGGTAAAAACTCCCAAATCCCTCAGCTATTAGCCTACTTTGAACAGGATGCAGAATTTTATTTAATCCAAGAATATATTATTGGTCATCCTCTCTCTCAGGAATTAGCAACAGGTAGAGGCATTTTAGAGACACAAGTCATCAAAATTGTCAAAGAACTACTACAAGTATTAGTATTTGTTCATGAAAACAAAGTTATTCACCGCGATATTAAACCCAGTAATATTATCCGTCGTCACGCAGACAATCAATTAATCTTGATTGACTTTGGTGCAGTCAAAGAAATTTCTATCCCACACACAGAAAATAAAGAACAAATTCCTTTCACTATTGGGATTGGCACTAAAGGTTATGCACCCAGTGAACAATGTTTTGGTCGTCCTCAATATAATAGTGACATCTATGCAGTGGGAATGATCGGGATTAAAGCCTTAACTGGCATCGCTCCCCATGAGCTTCCTAGAGACTCAGATGAAGAGGTAAAATGGATTGAGAAGGCACTCGTGAGTCATGGTTTCGCCCAAATTCTCACTAAAATGGTGCGGGACGATTACAAACAGCGATATCAATCTGCGTTAGAAGTATTAACTGCCATTGATGAATTAGAAAGCACTTCCAGTAAACAATCTTGGACATCAAACCAGTCATCAATGGAGACGTTAGTACCGTTAGATGATTCTGACCTGCCTACCGCACCTTGGCCAGAAGATTTTCCATAGTCGAGTTTACGTTACTATATTTCTAGCAGCTTGATTTAATTATCTATACCAAGATTCTTCCTTTGGTTTATCACTAAATAAACCCAACAATGGGCCAAGAATCGCACCGAAGATAAAGCCACCAGCATGGGCCCAATAGGCAATACCGCCGCTTTCCATACCGATATTAGTGCGTGTTTCTAAGCTGGCTAGTCCGTAGAAAGACTGTTGCAAAAACCAAAAGCCCAAAAAGAAATAGGCGGGAACGCGGAAAGTGGGGAAGAAAAAGCCTAGAGGTACAACGCCGAGAATTTCGGCTTGGGGAAAGCGGAGGATATATGCGCCCATCACACCTGCGATCGCACCACTAGCACCCAAAGAAGGAATGCTAGAATCTTGGGAAAAGAACCACTGTGTCAAGGCTGCTAAAACACCACAAGACAAATAAAACAGTAAATACTTAGCATGACCTAATTTATCTTCTACATTGTTACCAAAAATCCATAGAAACAACATATTTCCACCCAGGTGCAGCAAACCACCGTGCAGAAATTGTGAAGTGATTAAGGTGGCCAACTCCGGTACAGGTTGATGTACATCAACCCCCGCAAAGCTCAAACTAAGTTCTTGCGGTACTACAGCAGCTAAATGTAGAAACCCGTCTAATGCTTGCGGAGGAAGACTCGCTTCATAAAGAAACACCAGAACATTAACTGCAATTAATCCAAAAGTTACATAAGGTGTGATTTCGGTGGGATTATTATCTCTAATTGGAACCACGGTTTTGACTTGATTTTTGAAACACCAAACTTACAATACTGAATCCTGTTGGTAGTTTCTTCTACCTCATGTATGACTTATACCAGTTTAGCTTTAGAGATAGCGATCGCACTTTCGGGGCTATTGCTTTTGCTCATCGACTGCTTTCAACCCCTGCTCAAATTCGTCAATAGCTTGAAGTGAATCTGAGATTGCAAACATTGTTCTAGCAAGGAGATCTCTAATTCTGATTCATTAATTTAGTTCTTTTATGCTGCTAACCATTGTCATCTCTCCTGGTCATTGTTGAGATAAATGTGATTTCTGCGTTTATCCTCATTAGCATCAGAACCCCGCGTTCTTCAAGGAAGGCGAGGTTCTTAATGTAAGGTTATTTAAGCTGATGCGACTATTTTAATAATAGATGCTTGACTAAATTAGATGCAGCTTACCTGTAGCGAGAGCGGTTTCTGTGATTTTGCTTATGTCTAGCAACTGCTTTACGCTTTTCTTTTTCTAAAGGTGTCTCAAAGTGACGTTTCTTCCTCATGTCTTGGAAAATTCCCGCTTTGGAAACTTCCCGCTTAAATCTCCGTAATGCTGAATCAATGCCTTCGTTCTCCCCTAAAACTACTTGTGTCATTCTCATTCCTCCTTTATGTGGATGAATAGTTGAAGACTGGAGACAAAAAAATATTCCAGCAGAGTCGAGCCTTTGGCTTTATCTGCTGGAGACTCTGGAGTTAATGTTCTAGAAAAATCTCTAGTAGCGGCGACCACCGCGATTGTTATTACCCCAACCGCCGCCACCACCACCACGAGGGCTTCTCTCTTCGCGGGGTTTAGCTTTGTTGACTTTCAGATCGCGCCCCATCCATTCAGCTCCATCAAGGGCTTCAATGGCAGCACTTTCTTCCGCCTCTGTTTCCATTTCTACAAAGGCAAACCCGCGAGGACGACCTGTTTCACGATCAGTTGGTAGCTGAACGCGATTAACCTTGCCATATTCTGCAAAGGCAAGCTTCAGGTCTTCCTCTGTAACTTGATAGGACAAGTTACCGATGTAAATTGACATACAATGTCTCCGAATTGAACAAGTGTAGAGAGTTAAATTCGGAGAGACGCTTTTTATAAATCAAAAGTAGTTACTCAACCGAAAATAATTCTTATATTCATAAGCATAACATAGCGATTTAAGATTCGCTCGAAGGAAGTAGCCAATATAAATGAAAATCCCAGGGCAGTGAATGACCAGGAAAGTTTTGCTAATTTAAGGTCTCTGCTAGCTGCTCTAATATTCTTGCTGCTTCTTGACACAGGGTTTTGTGATGCTGAGTGTTACTAGCGAGTAAACCACCCCATTGATTTATATCGCCAGTATCATATTGTAGCAGATTCCCATTGAAATGAGTAAACTGCCCGCCGGCTTCTGTCAAAATCAGTTCTGGTGCTGCTATATCCCAATCTTTAGGTGCAGATTTACCAGAAAGGGAAATGTAAATGTCTGCTTGCTGTTCCAGAATGGTGGCGATTTTACAACCAACGCTACCTACGGATTTTTGATGGCGCAAGGGTAAGTTTTGCAGCAAATACTCTAAGCGTTGATTGCGGTGAGAGCGACTGGCAACTAAGATTAAATCTTCAATAGGCTTAGTGTTGGGGCTAGCTAGCAGGTTGATGGGTACAACACAATCGCGAGTTTCGACAAATGTACCGCCGTCTTTAGTTGCATAGTACAATTTTCCTGTTTCTGGTACAGCTACTACTGCTAAAACTGGTCTATTGGCTTGAACTAGGGCAATATGAACGGCGTAATCTCCAGTTTTATCAATAAAATCACGCGTTCCATCTAAAGGATCAATTATCCAAACTCCAGCAGTTGCAGATTGATGATTTTGGCTAAGTTGAGATTTATAGGTTTCTTCACTAATGTAGGCAAAATCTTCGTTACCCAAGGCGGCTTGTAGCTTTTGGAGGATGTATTGACTTACAGCGACATCAGCAACAGTTACAGGTTCATTTTGCTGATATTGGATGTTCAGGTTAGAGTCTGTGGTAGTACCGTGATAGTAGGATTGTAATATCTCTGCTGCACCCCAACCGATGGCACGAGCGATCGCTAGTATTTCTTGTAAGTCTTTCATTCCTGCTCACTCCTTAAATCCATCCAGCGACGCGTACCAAAATGTTTACAAGCTTCAGCCGCAATTTTCGCTGCTTGATCAAGAGCATGAGTAAAATCGGCTTGTAAAATATAGTGGCAAAAAGCACCGTGAAAAATGTCTCCAGCCCCTAGTGTATCAACTGGCTGGATGGAAGGTACAGCTATAGTCCCAAATTGACCACGACTGGAGTAGGTGATTGGTTGTTCTCCGTGGGTAACGGCGATGTGGGGAACTCCCAAAGCTTGGAGATAGGCGAAAACTTCTGTTTCGGAGTGACAATTAGGAGGGTGAAAGTTGGCGGAACAAATAGCGTAATCTCCTAATGGTAAGACTTGCTCAAATCCAGTTTTCCAGCTACCACCATCGATAACTACAGGGATATGATGAGCCTTTGCCATTTTAGCGATCGCATATCCCACTTGCATCTGATGACCATCGATGAGGACGATATCTATATTATTTAAGATATCTGCTGGAATTGAAGCAACATCGGCTGGAGTTTTCACTGCATTGATAGAAATTACCGCTCTTTCGCCTGTGGCTTGGGTGACAATAATTGAAGATACTGGCGGTGCTGTATTGATGTGAGGTGCAAGATCAGCGATCGCTACATTATATTTAGTTAAATCTCCTCGGATTAACTGTGTCATGGGATGCGAACCCAATACACCTAAAACTGTGGCTTGATTACCTAAATAACTAAAAGTTACAGATGCGTTAGTAGCCGGGCCACCTGCTGCTACAGTGTAGTCAGATGCCACTAACTTTTGATTATTTTGCGGCGCAGATTCAGCTAAGTAAATTAAATCTAAGGTGATTAAACCAACAAATAAGGCGTGATTAGTCATTAGTCATTAGTTATTAGTTATTAGTTATTAATTCCCCCAATGCCTAATTCCCCATGCCCTATGAGCAAAATTCTTTAATTTTGAATTGATTAGCCCAATCCCCAATCCCCAATCCCTAGTCCCCATTCATGCAGACAGATCCCAAGCCAGGAACACTTTATATTGTTGGTACACCCATTGGTAACTTAGAAGATATTACCTTGCGGGCGGTGAGGATTTTGCAGAATGTGGATTTGATTGCGGCTGAGGATACGCGCCACACGGGGAAACTACTACAACATTTACAGGTGAAAACACCCCAGACAAGTTACCACGAACATAATCGTAGTAGTCGCATCCCAGAATTATTAGAGCATTTGCAGAATGGGAAAGCGATCGCTTTAGTTAGTGATGCAGGTATGCCGGGAATTTCAGATCCGGGGTATGAATTGGTGAAGGCTTGTATTGAGGCGGAGATTCCTGTAGTTCCGATTCCTGGGGCGAGTGCAGCGATTACGGCGTTGAGTGCGGCGGGACTACCCACAGACAAGTTTGTGTTTGAGGGGTTTTTACCTGCTAAAAGTCAACAACGAAGAGAACATTTGGAGACTTTGCAGACAGAATCTCGCACTATCATTTTCTACGAATCGCCTCACCGTTTGCGAGATACTTTACAAGACTTAGCAGATATATGGGGAAGCGATCGCCAAATTGTGTTGGCGAGGGAGTTGACTAAGTTGTATGAGGAATTTTGGCGGGGGAGTATCGAAGAAGCGATCGCCCACTATCAACAACGAGAACCCCAAGGGGAATATACTCTAGTAGTTGCAGGTCATCCACCCAGTCAAACACTACTGACAGAAGCACAACTCAAAGCCGAATTAGAACAATTAATCCGTCAAGGTATATCGCGATCGCAAGCTAGCCGACAATTAACTAAATATACTGCCCTAAATCGTCGTCAAGTTTATCAAATTGCTCTGGCGATTGATATTAATCCTGAGTAGCAACAACAGCTATTGACAAATATTGCTAGGCTAAACTTATAGGATTGAGACACTTGCTGGCATGTCTGTAGCTAAAGATTTAACAATTGCAGAATATGTTATCTTTCCTTCAGGGGATTCATACAGTGATGAGCCGCCTTTGGAAAGTGATGTACATTTACGGCTATGGAGTCAGCAACTAGAGTTATGTTTAGGGGTTGAGCAAAAAAATCTACGTTTTTATAATGCTGAAGGGGAACTTGTTCTGACACCAGCAGAAATTACACACCTGGAAATGCAGCGTTTTGAACAAAAAACAACGCAGCGATCGCTTGGAGGCGAAGCTGCGAGAATTAGTTATATATCCAAATACTATTGAATGTTCCAGGTGTATTTACTGTTCGTCTGGAAAAACCCATTTTGGAGGTTCTGTCATTTTGCGCCTGAGACGTTCTTCCGCAATTTCTAGCATTTTATCTAAAGAAGTCTCAGCAATAAATTTTGATGCAGCCTCCCTATACTCAATGTTTGGGCATTTATCCCCTAAAACACAACCGTTAATGCAGGCTTGAGCGCAGTTAATTTTCTGCTCCACTGTCAATTCCTCTCTGACTTGAAAATAGGGACAAGAAAGGCAAAAGGCAAAAGTAAAAAGAAAAGGATCTTTTACCTTGTTGCTGTGTACTTTTAACTTTTTCTAGAGACTGGGGACTAGGAAAAGTAGATCTTTATTCCCTTTTTGTGATTTTCTACTTTACAGATAAATTTTACCTTGCTATATGATCTCAAATTAGTCTAAATACTTACCATTTGAGAATAAATCCCAATGCCCAATTTCCCTTGATATATGTCTCAACTGTTAGCTACAACTGGAACTATCGCCGCGATCGCTACTGCTGTCGTTCCCCAACAAGGTAGTGTGGGTATTGTGCGGGTGTCTGGTGTTCACTCAATCGCCATTGCTCAAACTCTGTTTTCTGCCCCAGGACGGCAAGTTTGGGAAAGTCACCGTATTCTCTACGGTTATATTCGCCATCCCCAAACACGACAGCTAGTAGATGAGGCTTTGTTACTAATTATGCAAGCACCCCGTTCCTTCACCCGTGAGGATGTGGTGGAATTTCATTGTCATGGCGGAATTATGGCTGTGCAGCAGGTGTTGCAATTGTGCTTAGAAAATGGTGCAAGGCTGGCACAACCGGGAGAATTTACTCTCCGTGCTTTTTTGAATGGCAGATTAGATTTAACTCAAGCGGAAAGTATTGCTGATTTAGTCGGGGCTAAATCACCTCAAGCTGCTCAAACTGCTTTAGCTGGTTTACAGGGAAAATTAGCCCACCCTATCCGTCAGTTACGCGCTAACTGTTTGGATATCTTGGCAGAGATTGAAGCTCGGATCGATTTTGAGGAAGACCTACCTCCGTTGGATGATAAACAGATAATATCAGATATTGATGGCATCGCCGCAGAAATTACTAAGTTATTGGCAACTAAAGATCAAGGTGAACTTTTACGAACAGGATTAAAAGTGGCGATTGTGGGTCGTCCGAATGTGGGCAAATCCAGCTTGTTGAATGCGTGGAGTCAAAGCGATCGCGCCATTGTCACAGACTTACCTGGCACAACCCGTGATGTAGTGGAATCGCAGCTAGTGGTGGGAGGAATTCCAGTCCAGGTGCTAGATACAGCTGGGATTCGGGAAACAGCCGACCAAGTAGAGAAAATTGGCGTTGAGCGATCGCGCCGCGCCGCCAACACAGCCGATTTAGTCTTATTTACCATCGATGCTTCCACCGGTTGGACAGATGACGACCAAGAAATCTACGAACAGGTAAAACACCGTCCATTAATTCTTGTGATTAATAAAATCGACTTGACAGCACAACAATTAATGAGTTCTTTAGGATATCCCCAAAATATTAATCACATCGTTCACACAGCCGCAGCCCAAAATCAAGGTATTGATGCCTTAGAAACGTCTATTTTAGATATAGTTCAAGCCGGAAAAGTGCAAGCTGCTGATATGGATTTAGCTATTAATCAAAGGCAAGCTGCCGCGCTAACTCAAGCTAAAATTGCTTTAGCACAAGTACAAATCACAATTGCCCAACAGTTACCTCTAGATTTTTGGACAATTGATTTAAGAGGAGCAATTCAAGCACTAGGAGAAATCACTGGCGAGGAAGTGACTGAATCCGTCCTTGATAGAATTTTTAGCAGATTTTGTATTGGTAAATAAATTATCAATTTCAAAAATAATCAAAATATCATGTTTGATCATATTCCAGTTAGAGTTCTTGCTTGTCTCAGACCAGGAGAAATTACAGTCATTGCACTTCCTGGTGCTGGTATGGTAGACGGAGGTATTTTATGGGAAATCCCTACTGAGATGATTCCCTTGTCGCTCAGAATGCCCAATAGTGAATTTATAGTAGTTTATGATCGACAAAGTGATAATTTTATAGAAGTTTTACCTAAATCATAAAGTGATATAAATATGTCCTATTTTAATGAAATCAATCATGTAAATGCCCTAATTGTAGGAGCAAGCCAAGGTATTGGGTTAGGTTTTGTCAAAAAGTTGTTGCAAGATGATAAATTAACCCAAATTTACGCCACTTATCGCCAACCAGAATCTGCTTCAGATTTGCTAGATTTATCAGAAAAATATTCTAGTCGTATCACTTGTTTAATGTTAGATATTACCGATGAATTACAAATTGCTGAAGCTATCCAAAAAATACGCACTCAAACCGATAAATTACATTTAGTAATTAATTGTGTAGGATTACTACACGATGGAGATTTACAACCTGAGAAAAGTTTAAGACAAATTAATGCAGATAATTTATTACGTTACTTCCAAGTCAATAGTATTGGTGCTGTACTATTAGCTAAACATCTTTTGTCATTGTTTCGCAATGATGAGCCTGCTGTATTTGCTACCATATCAGCTAAATTAGCCAGCATTGGTGATAACCACCTTGGTGGATGGTATGGATACCGCGCCTCTAAAACTGCACTCAATATGTTTATGAAAAATGTAGCGATTGAGTATAGCAGAAGCTGTCCTAATACTGTGGTTGTAACTTTACATCCTGGTACAACTGATACACAACTTTCTCGCCCATTTCAACGCAATGTAGCTGCGGAGAAATTATTCTCAGTGGAACGCACTGTTACTCAATTATTAGCTGTGATTGAACAATTACAAAAGAGTGATAACGGTCAATTTTTCGCATGGGATGGCAATAGATTACCTTGGTAAAATTCACTATAATATTTTTTCTAAATTGGATAAGTATCTTTCAAAGTACAAGAAAAAATAAGTTGCCCAGTCAACTCATCAAAATAAGAGGTACATTGGCCAAATTTATTACTAAAAGTTTGATTTGGTGTTACTTTTCCAAGTTCGACACGAATTTTTGCATTAGCATTGTTAATACTGATGTTAGTGGAACTCTTGACAGATTCATTATCGGAGGATATTTTAACACCACCCATTATATTAGCCTCTTCTTCTGGAGTGAGTCTACTCAAAAGTTCTTCAGGAGAAGGTAAGATAATTTCATCAAACATAATTATTAACTCTATTTAAATAATTACTAAAATATTCCATGTTTTTAATCTAAGTATTGTTTAGAATAAATTCATAAGCCAAAAGACATAAAATAAATTAAGTACATGGATAGAGGCATAACTCCTTACAACTCTAATTAATTGGTAACTTATATCAATTCTCTATGAAGTTGTACCAAATAAATGATGTAGAGACGTTGCATGCAACGTCTCTACAGTGCAGAATAAAGTGCATCTTCATTAAGAAACGGTATTAGATACAAAAATCTATAATTAATATTACTCCCAATATGACTCCCAATCATGCTGGAAACATTGCTGTAATTTTTGCATATAAGCATATGTTTTAATTTTCACCATCCATACATTATTTTGATTACTAACTCCTTTACAGACAACACCTTCATTTACACCATATTTACCTGCACGAACATCATCAATAAATTGACCAGTTAGTTTACCGCGATAAACCACTCTTGCAATTTTTAAGTGATGGAAGTCTTGCAGAAATTGTTCAGGAGGAATAATAGATTTATCAATTTGCACATCAAAAAGAATTAATTGTTTAGGCTCATCTGGTTTGTGCATTCCCGCAAATGAGTTCATCCCGCAAAATTCGGTAAATACAGTAATTTCAGGAGAGTGATAATTAGTGTTTTCTTGAAATACTGTTTCCAAAGGAGTGGCAAAATCTCTGTGAAAAATCTCAGTAGCAGTTTCTAATCCTGGATGAGCTGTATTGAATTGTGCAATTCCCATATCGTCGAAATCGAAGCGATCGCGACGTGTACCAAAAGCATACCAACTCAGTTCACTATCCCAAACCCAATGGAGATTTGTGCCATCATATTTCTCGAAAGCTATACAGCGTTCCCAAGGACTATTTTTACTGTCTGGGATTTTAGGATAAGCAAGCTGCACTCGTACCATTTTTTATAGAGGGTGATATTTGTAAGGTCTGTATTACAATTATACTACTGGAGCAATACAGCCATGAAATACCCCCAGTTTTGTGAATTAAAACTGGGGGTATTTCTGCAAAGCTTGTTAATATCCGCTTTCTTCTTCGTATTCTGGCTGTCTTTCTTTCACTTTTTTGGGAATATTCACTGGTTGTGGGGGTGCATCTTCCCAAGCATCGCCTTCTACATCATCATAATCGTCGTAATCGTCGGTATAAGGCTGGGGTTTATAGGGTTGTGATGGTGGTTCTTGATATCTGTCCTTACCTGTGGCTTCACTCCAGTTATCTTCTTCGTCTTCTTCGTATTGAATGGACTCGTAAGACCGCGCCTTCATAACTTCGCGCCTCGGTCTTTCTTCTTCTACGTAGTCCTCATTCCATTCTTCTTCTAAAGCTACTGGTTCGGGAGTGCGGACTTTGGGCTTGGGTGGCTGTAATGGTGTTCCACTGGGAAGTTGATTGGAGGGTGCAACAGCACGGGGGGCAGAATAGCCGTATTCTTCCTGTTCTCCCCTTTCCCAAGGTGCTTTACCAATACCCAGTCTTTCTAAAACACCGACTGTTAACTGGTTGACGCGTTCTTCAGCACCTTCAAACACAATCAATCTACTAGGGCCAGTGCTGACAACTTCTTCTATTGATATCTCGTAGGTACTCAAAAACTGGTCAGGGATTTGCGGCACTCCCAAAGATGCGATGATGATGGAGCTTAATTTGCCTGTTTCAGCTTCAAATTTGAAGCCCCGCACTCTACCTAAAACTTCACCTGTTTCTGTAATGACTTCCCAGTTCATCAGGTTACTCAGAGCTTCAACCTCAATGTCTTCGATGACATCTTCGTTATCCACCAGGATAACATCACCAAATTGGTTGATGCTGTTCAGGTACATATAGCGCGGCAGACCAGAGATAGAGATCAGGCTGTCTCGCAAACTAAGAGCCACAACCTCTCTTTGATCAATATCTACCCAAACTTGGCTGACTATGCCTAATCGTTTGCCATTGTCGCGGGTAATTACCTGGGTATTTAATATGTCGGAACGCCTAATTATTTGTTCAGAGGTCATTCTATACGGAGTCCTGATCTCGAATCCGGTTTATCTATACACTATTATTAACAAAAACTCAAGCAGATGTATTGGAGGATTGTAATTTAATTCCCAAAACTTGGGTGTAAGCTCCCCTGGCTTGAGTAACACCAATGGTGCGTTCGGCTGATTCTATCATCGGACGACGCAAACTCACAACTATGAACTGGGCTTGTTGTGCCTGTTTCTTGATCATTCTTGATAATCGCTCAACGTTTGCGCCATCGAGAAACATATCCACTTCATCAAAGGCGTAGAAGGGTGAGGGGCGGTAGCGTTGGAGGGCGAATATAAAGCTTAATGCAGTGAGGGATTTTTCTCCCCCAGACATAGAGGCGAGTCTTTGGACTGGTTTACCTTTGGGGTGGGCGACTAAATTTAAGCCACTGGCGAAGGGATCTTCAGGATTATCCAGTTGCAGATAGCCGTCACCGTCAGAAAGAGTGGCGAAAATTCCTTGAAAGTTTTCGTTGACAGCATCGAAGGCTTCTTTAAAGGCTTGTTGGCGCAGCGTGGTAAAGTTCTCAATCCGCAAGAGTAATTCTGTACGTTCTGCTTCTAATGTCTGCAATTTTTGACTGAGTTCTTCGAGGCGGTTTTGAGTGCGTTCGTATTCTTCCAAAGCCAACATATTCACAGGTTCCATCGCTTGCAAGCGTTTGGCTAGCGATCGCAATTCTTTCTGCAATTCTTCTAAGTCTACCTGATCTGGTACTTCTGGTAAGGGATTGGGTAATTCGGGGGCGAGTTCTTGGATTTGGGTTTGCAAAGCTGCTAAGTCTTCCCGACGCTTCAGTTGGCTTTCTTCCAGCTTTTGGATTTCCCATTCTAATTGTTGCTGACGTAGGAGGTGCGATCGCACTTGCTGTTCTAGTGCATCGCGTTTTTGTTTTTCTTCACCCAGATTCTTTTCCATTTCACTCATTTGAGCGCGGGTGGCGGCTATTTGAGTGCTGAGTGCTGAGTGCTGAGTGCTGAGGGTGGCGATTTGAGTTTGTTGAGTTTGTTGCTCTTGTTGATATTGAGTAATGCGTTGTTCAGCTTCTTGGATGCGTTCTTGGAGACGTTGTTGTTGATTTTCGAGGTTCTTTAATCTTTGTTCGGCTTCTCTAAAGGCGGTTTCTCTTTGCTGTAATTGCTGTTCTTGAATTTTTATTGTTGCTTGGATTTGTTGCCATTCACTGGGGGTTTGGGAAGCTTCTAAATCGGCTAGGGTGTGGCGTAATTGCTGTAATTGGGTTTCTTGTCCTGGGAGTTCATTATCTAGGATTTCCAGGCGAGACTGGGCGGTGTGAAATTTTTCGGTGTTTTGGGTGAGTTGCGATCGCGTTCCTTCTAACTGCGCTGTTAAACTCTTAATCTCTTTTTGCAATTGTTCTAATTGCAATTGCTGTTCTCGCCGTGCTTGACGGGCTTCGGTGAGTTCTTGGGATAATTGTTTGCTTCTAGATGATAAAGTGGCGATCGCTTCGGTACAACGATCTAAAACTTTGTCAATATCCTGCAAACGCTGTTTTAAAGCTACCGCTTCGTCTGATTCCGCCGCTTCTCCCTTTCCAAAGCGTAATGATGAACGCTGATTCATACTACCGCCAGTCATCGCGCCACTGGTTTCTAGTAATTCGCCGTCTAAGGTGACGATGCGATATAAGCCGAGATTTTTCCGCGCCTGTTCTAAAGTACTGAATACGACTGTGTTACCGAAAACATAATTAAATACATCCCGATAACGGCGATCGCATTCTACTAAGTTCACTGCATAACTAACAAAGCCGTTAGCTAATCGTAATGTCGCATCTTGGGTAATTCTGGGAGCTTGAATTTTGTTTAATGGTAAAAAAGTCGCTCTCCCCGCCCGTTTTTGTTTCAGCAGTTCAATGCCAGCGGCGGCGATACCGTCATCGTCCACTACAATATGTCCTAACCGCGCCCCAGCCGCAATTTCCAACGCTAACTGATAACGGGGTTCAACGCGTCCCAAATGCACCACCAAGCCGCAAACTCCAGGTAATCCTGATTGAATAATTACTTTACTGGCTTGCGTTCCCTGGACTTCTTGCTGGGCTTGGGTTTGTGCATCAATTTTATCTAACTGACGCTGTTTTTCTCGTTGTTCTTGCAACAACCGCTTTTGAGTTTCCTGTTGAATTTGTAATTCCTGATCTGTGGCGGTGAGATTTTGAGCTAAATCTTGGATGGGTTCACTAGAAGTATTAAACTCGGCTTCTAACCTGGTACACTCAGCTTGTTTTTCTGCCAACTGCGGCTCTAAATTGGCAATTAACTGTGTTTCCTCTTCAATTAACTCCTGTAATTGATTATTCCGTTCTCTAAGTTGGGCTTGTTCAGTACGCTGCGGTTCTAGAGTTTGCAGCAAAGTTTCTATTTGACGGTTGAGTGCAGTTTGTTGCTGTACCCAAGCTTCCGAAGCCGTGGCGATGGCTGCGGCGGCTTCACGGGACTTTTCCAAGACTTGTTGAGCTTCATCCCGTTGCTGCTGACAATAGACGATGGATTGCTGTTCTAACCCCTGCGCTTGGGCGATTTCATTCAACCCCTGGTGCTGCTGTTGAATTTCTTGCTGAGTTTGCGCCAACCGCCTTGCAGTTTCTTGGGAAGTTGTGTTTAACTCTGCTTGCTGACGTTCCAGTTGCTTCCGTTCTGCTTCTTGGGTAGCCAGGGTAGATTGTACAGCTAATAGTTCTTCTTCACCCAAAGCTTTGACGTGAGCATTAAGTTGTTCTAATTCCGCTGTTTTTTGAGCAATTTCTGTATTGAGACTTGTGAGTTGAGTTGTGAGTTCACCATAATTGCGATCGCCTGCTTGTATTTCCGTGGCTAACTTTTCCTGCTGCGCTTGCAGAGAACGCCAAGATAACACCGCCTCCCAAGATTGCTTATGCAAGTATTCTGTTCGTAGTTTTTGATACTTCTCCGCCTTCGCTTTATCTTGAGACAGGCGATCGCGCTGTAAAGTTAATTCATTCTCAATGATTCGACAACTATCTTCTTTTTCTTTAACTTCATCTAAAGTCGCCTTAGCTTGATGAATTTTGCGATCAAACGCTGCTACCCCAGCCAATTCATCAATAATTTCCCGCCGTTCCTTAGCATTCATCGAGATAATACTAGTCACGTCCCCTTGCAGCACCACGTTATACCCTTCCGGGTAAATCCGCAGATTCTCCAACTGCTCATGCAACTCCGTCAAAGTACAGGATGCACCATTGATATAGTAATTCGACGTATAAGTCCCCTGATGAGTTACCCGTAACTTCCGAGTCACACTCCATTCTGTAGGTTTGTGACCATTACCATTGCCATTGACAGTTGGCTGTGCTTCTGTTGGCTCTTCATTTTGTAATAATTCTTCATCATGGCTGACCACTGACAATTGATCATTGACATCTATCAAATCAGATAAATCAAAAGTCACAGTCACACTAGCCTCAACCGCCGCGCGACTTTTAGCCGTTTGAGTATTATTCACCAAATCCGGTAGGCGATCTGCGCGCATTCCCTTAGAACTAGCCAGTCCCAAACAAAACAGCAGCGCATCCAGAATATTCGACTTCCCCGAACCATTTGGCCCAGAGATGACAGTGAACCCCGGTAGTAGAGGGACTGAAGTAGTACCACCGAAGGATTTAAAGTTGGTAAGTTCGACGCGCTTAATATGCACCATAGGTGCTAAATCACAGGGATAATGAAGAACAAGTGTATCAATTAATTAAAAATTAGCAAGTAGTTTATACCAGAGAATCCAGATTTTTTCACTCCAGGGACTCACAAGCCAGGATTTACCAGTCTGTTTATACTACAACATCCCTCCCGATTGACAATGCGGGATGAGTGATTATAGCTAAATTATGGGATGGAGGTGGAGCGATCGCTTGTTTAAATGATTCAGACTCTTCATGTTTTCACTCCAAATAAAAGTAAAAACTACCAATAATTTATCTTAATTGATGCAATTTGTTGAGAAAATAAGCTTCGTTTTTAAAATCGGCAAGCCTGAATAAATCTATCGAGTGAAGCTTCAATATTAATGATTTCATCTATCCATTGATCCATTTCATCTGGTCGAAATTGTATACTTTTTGAAGTAACAGGAACCACAAATTGATCGCCCAAAACAACAGGTGGTAGCTGCATAGTGGTTTGTAATAAGTTTTCCATTGAAAGTGTGTTTTGTCCCCAAATACCTCTTTGCACAAAGTTATATCTTCCTATAGAAAGTAATAGTCTTAACTTATTTGAGTATCTACCATCTAAAATCTCATATTCCAATTCCTGCATTTGAGTATAAGCCAAATTATGGATAGTTTCCAAATCAGGAAGTCCAGCATTAATAAGTGCGTCTGTTAACCAATCTTCAACGGATAAACTATTATGATATTTAGGTGCTCTCTTGGCAATAGTCAGAAAAGCAAAGCCAGGATCTGCAAGCTCCTTAAGCGATTTCGTTCGGTCTTGCCAGATACTAAACTCCTCTGGTTCAATTAAAGAATCAAATAATGTCTTAGATAAATTTAAACAAAAAGTTGCTAATGCAGATGAAAGTTCGTAAGCTTTTAAAACTTCATCCAGTTCAATACAATTAGCCAAGCAGTGGGTCGCAACTGAGTAAATTGCTAGTTTGGAATTATATAAATTCTGCCGTATCTTAGACTCCAGATGAGACTGTTCTACTAACCTAGAGTTCTCATTAAGAAGTGTTAGAGCTTGACCTTTAACCTTTAACTCCGCATGAGTTGCATTAGATTCCGTTAACGAAAAGACACTGAAAGGAACACGGCAGAGACGCTCACCTATAAAGTTTGAGAAAATAGTGAAAACAAAAGGTCTATCCGGTCTAGGCCGCCCATCAATCCCAAACTCTAAAGCAGATCCAAATTTATATTGCCAAGGGGTAATAATTGATTCTTGCTGCTCTACTTTATATTCTTCTGTGTAATAGGTTGCAAGCCTTGCTCTACGCCGTTCAGAATTAGCAAGTATAATTCTCCAGAAGTCATTCTCATTTTGATTAGTCCAGGCATTGATGGCGTTGTAAATTAGAACAAGCTGCCTTTGCCCCCACAAAGTAGATGTATGATCTAACCAGTGTGTTAGCTCATGTATGCACGTTGAATAAAATTGTGTTATTGATTCATATTTTTCCTCCAGATTGTTTTTTGGTTGATCTTGGAATTATTGAAAAATTTGGAAGAAACTTTCCTTGTTTAAATAATCAATTAAAACTGTCTGCGAGAAATCATCATAGGAACCAATTTGTTCTAGGTTAGGAAATATACTCAAGTTTTTTGCATAATGTTTCAGCGTTTGAATAGCCTTCTGACTTTCAGTTCTTCTCATAGCTTTATTTTTTATACATGGAACTTGCTTATATGCTTAACGATGATTTGCTAGAACTAAGTACGTCATAGACTATTGAGATAAATTTCGCAGAATCTATCGTTAAAACGAGAGCGCAGCCATAAATGAATCTCATTTGCTTACTCTGAAGATTTGGCATTACCAGCTTATCCATTTCAGCCAAGTCCTGAAAAAACCTCACTTTTAACCTACACAAAAAACGCAGAGGCACTCATCAAACTCTCTGCGCCTCTGCGTCTTTGCGTAAAATTATTCCCTTACACCATCTCAGAAGAAGTTTGCACCATCGGCTGAGGCTGAGGCTGGAACATGAACAGTGAGTAAACCACATCCCGACGGATGTTTACCATCATATCCAAGAACAACTCGTAACCCTCACTCTTATACTCAATAAGCGGGTCTTTCTGTCCATAACCGCGTAAACCAACCGACTCACGCAAAGCATCCATTTGTTGCAAGTGTTCCCGCCACAGGGTATCAATGCGCTGCAAGATGAAGAAACGTTCAGCTTGACGCATCAGTCCGGGCTGAATTTGGTCAATTTGCGCTTCCTTGAGGTCATAGGCAATTCTGACTTGTTCATGCAGAAAGGCTTTAATTTCGCCGACTCCCATGTCTTCTAATTGACTAGCCTGCATATCAGACAGTAAATAGACAAACTCCTTAACTTTGTCTACCAACTTATCTAATTCCCACTCTTCTGAGGGCAAATCAGCGTTGATGTAGTAGTCAACGATGTCATCCATCGTTTTTTCGGCGTACTTAATCACCTGTTCTTTCAAGTCTTGACCTTCCAACACCCGGCGACGTTCGGCGTAGATGGCGCGGCGTTGGTTGTTCATCACCTCGTCATACTCAAACACCTGTTTACGGATGTCGTAGTAGTAGGTTTCAACTTTCTTTTGCGCGCCTTCCAAGCTGCGGGTCAGCATACCAGATTCAATAGGCATATCGTCTTCAACATTGAAGGCTTCCATTAAACCCGCAACGCGATCGCCACCAAAAATCCGCAGTAGGTTATCCTCTAAACTCAGGAAGAATCTTGTCGAACCAGGGTCGCCTTGTCGCCCGGCACGTCCCCGCAACTGGTTATCAATCCGCCGTGATTCGTGGCGTTCTGTACCAATGACGTGCAGACCACCCCGTTCTACAACTTCATTATGTTCTCGTTCCGTAAATTCTTCGTATTCCTGCTTCACACGTTTGTAAGCATTTCGCAATTTCTGAATTACGGGGTCTTCTGTGGGGGCTTTCTCGGCGGCGACAGCTATCTTATCTTCTGCTTCCAGTTCTGGTAAACTCCGTTCACCATACTCACGTACCGCGAAATCTACAGCTTCTTTTAATAACTGTTCTGCTTCTTTAGAAAGCTGGGTAGGGAAAATCTCCGGGGAAGCCTTCCATGTTTTAACTTTTTTACCAGGAATGAAGCCTTGACCACCACCATGTCCTGTAGGTAATCCCGCCGCCCTTTGTACGCCAAACACGTCTTCATCATCTGGTCTGACGATCCGGGGCATTAAGTATTCTCGCAGTTTCAACCGCGCCATGTATTCGGAGTTACCACCGAGGATGATATCTGTACCGCGCCCCGCCATGTTGGTAGCAATAGTGACAGCACCCCTGCGTCCAGCCTGAGCGACAATTTCCGCTTCCCGCTCCACATTCTCTGGTCGTGCATTCAGTAATTCGTGGGGAATGCCTTGGGCTTTGAGTAATTGGCTGAGATATTCCGACTTTTCTACACTAGTAGTTCCCACTAGAACGGGTCTGCCTTGTTCGTGCATTTCGGCACATTCATTGGCGATCGCCCGCCATTTGCCTGTCTCTTTCTTAAATACCAAATCAGACAAATCTTCCCGTTTTCTGATTCTGTTAGTGGGAATGATTGTGACTTCTAATTTGTAAATTTTTTCAAACTCTGCTTCCTCTGTCTTCGCTGTTCCTGTCATCCCCGCCAATTTGGGATACAGCAAGAACAAGTTTTGATAAGTAATTGTCGCTAGAGTTTGGGTTTCCGGTTGAATTTCTACGTGTTCTTTGGCTTCAATAGCTTGGTGTAAGCCATCACTCCAACGCCTTCCCGGTAACACCCGTCCGGTAAATTCATCGACAATTACTACTTCCCCATTGCGGACGATGTAGTTCACATCTTTGAGGAACAGTTCTTTAGCTTTAATCGCATTAAAAACAAAGTGCGCCCAAGGGTCTTCCGGGTCAAATAAATCTGTAACTCCCAAAAGTTGCTCTGCTTCCGCAAAACCTTCATCTGTTAACAGCACGTTACGGGCTTTTTCATCCACCTCATAATGCTCTTCAGGTTGCAGCGTCAAAGCGATTTCTGCCGCTTGGAGATACTTTTCTGTTGGTCTTTCTACCTGACCGGAAATAATTAAAGGTGTCCTTGCCTCATCAATTAAGATTGAGTCTACTTCGTCAATGACACAGTAGTTAAAAGGACGCTGTACTACATCAGCCATTGATGTAGCCATATTATCCCGCAGATAGTCAAAGCCAACTTCGCTGTTAGTAACGTAAGTTATATCACAATCATAATTTTTCTTACGTTCAGAGGGAGTCATGGTCGCCTGAATTAACCCCACACTCAAACCCAGGAACCGATGCACCTGTCCCATCCATTCTGCGTCCCGACGAGCCAGGTAATCGTTGACTGTGACCACGTGTACACCCTTACCTGTGAGTGCATTTAAATAACTAGGTAAGGTAGCTACCAGGGTTTTACCTTCGCCGGTTTTCATTTCCGCAATTTGCCCAGTGTGCAGAATTGCACCGCCCAATAGCTGGACATCAAAATGTCGCAACCCTAAGACTCGTCTTCCTGCCTCTCTGACTACAGCAAAGGCTTCTGGCAGGATATCATCCAGGGTTTCGCCTTTGGCAAGCCTCTGTTTAAACTCTGCTGTTTTGCCTTTCAAATCCTCATCAGCAAGACCTTTAATGTCTTCTTCTAAGAGATTAATTTCTGTAATGTAGGGTTGGTATTTTTTCAGCTTACGAGCGTTGGGGTCGCCCAACAAGAGTTTTAGCATGGCAGATTATGGAACTAAATTGAGGGGATGGGAATTAAAAGGGTTTGATTATTCTATTGATTATAAGAATTTAACCCAACCCAGCCATTGTAAGTAATAGATGGGTATGAGATGAAAATTAACTCAAAAACAGCAAAAATGACATTCAATCTATGTATTTAGATGATCCGTTTGATTTCGCAGTTTAAATTAGAAACTCTCTTAATAGTATCATTTCACCCCCAGATGAGGCAGAGAACTCCGACTATACTCAAGTAGCAATACCCGATTGGGCATTGGGAAGGGAGTATTGAGTTTTTTATTCCCCTGCCCCTCCGCAATTGCTCCCTGCATCCCCTGCTTCTTCTCCCTCCTCAGTCTCTACTTATCCCACTCTGAACTCAAGCGACGGAAATTATACCCCTGCGCACTGGGATGACAAATGACACAACTACTGATTTGCACAGGACGCGGTAACTCTACTTGAGGATGTAAGGCTTTAAAATACCGAGAATTATTAACTCGATAGGGAGTTTCTTCATTTTGTAGCTGGGAGCGTGAGAAGGTGGAAAGATACTTCCAAACTAGAGTACGGCTTGGATCTAATAGTGGTTTGAGAGTTGCGCCGTAGTGTTGTGAGTCTTCTAATAGGTTTTTCCACGTTTGGGTAGGGAAAACTTCAGGTGGCAATGCAATGTGACAACTAGCACAATTTTCCTGATATAGTTCTTGCCCTAGTTGGTATCTGGCGGGAACTACGTCAACTGTACCAATTTCTGATACTGGGGTGGCACCTTGCACGTTAGTTGCTAAGGCTAACAACCAGCCCATCACCAGACTCCAAACCAGAATGGTGAGAATTAATCCTAGAGGCCGGCGTTTGAGTGTGGGTTTACGGGATTTACGTTTAACCAGATTTGACATTCCTCACATTCCCAGATACTGAAATTTATCCATTGTTGCTCATAATAAGACTTAAACATCTTTAGTGATGTTGTGGATAAAAATAACTATTTTAATTTTTTACCAAATAAGACTTATATTCCAATATGGTTCAGTTAAGGTTACAAGAAGACGGCTTGAGAAGGAAGCAAAAGTTCATAGTAATGACTTTAGTCCGTACTACGAAGCAGACTCAAATACTTGTAAATGATTCAACTTAGATAAATCAGTTGGTATTTAGTACTTTTACCTTTTTGGATATTACTGTTGTGAACTCTCACCTTATAAACAAAATATTCTGGGAATTGGGGACTGGGAAAGAGAGATTGTCATGTTTAGTTTGGGAATTTTCCCCACACCCCTACACCCCTACACCCCTACACCCTTATACCCCCATCCCCTCAATGTTATGTACTTATAGCAGAGTTAGCCATTTTAATTAGAGATTCTCGTTTCCCAGCTTTCAGCCCTAGAGTATACTGCACACCCTTTTGTCGCCAAGTTAGGGTAGCATCTGAGCAGTTAGCACCACAACGAAAATCTCTAAAATAACCAGTTATCCCCTTGGCCAAAGTAACAGGTTTACCAGTGAGGCGTGGTGTTTTGTGGGTGACGGCTTCAGCTGTAACTACACCTAAACGACAAGCTGTTCCACCAGTGCAGTTAGGAGTAAAACCTAAGAGAATTTCGTATTTTTTGGTTGTAGCAGTTTCTATAATGGCGTAAATTGGGTTTGTACCGTCTTCTTCAGGAATATATTTGGGTAATAAGATTTTAATTTGGCTTTTTTGTTTTAATTTGGGCAGAATAGATTTAAAAACAGGGTGTGGCTGAGAATTAGCGGTTTTAAGTGGCTGTTGCGCTAATATTTGGCTCTGATGGTTTGTATTAGCTATAGCTGACTGATGGATGCTGCTAGCACTCAGCAATAAGATGGCCGCACAGACATGACTGATATTTTTCAAGCGTAAAATCATTGTGTCCAAACCTATTTTTTGGAAAATACTTAACTTGTATTTCCCATTTTTTGGCTGAAATTACGGATGAGTTAAAAAAATTATCTCCAACTAACTAGAGATAATCGCTTCTCAATTATCCAATCTGAGTAGCGAGGTTGTTAACGATTAAGAGTTAAAAATTTAAAATATCGATTGATGCCATAATTTCTAACTCCAGGATTCTGTCTTTTGCATCTTTGAGTCCTGCTAAATTTCCTTCTTGATGATAGATGTTTGCTGCTTTTTGAAAGTCCATGATTGCTGCTTGCAGATTTTTCATGCCAGCATAGATATTGCCGCGATTGTAATACGCATCAGCATAATTAGGATTAATTTGAATTGCCTGGGTATAATCTGCGATCGCGCCTTCTTCGTCACCTAAATCACAATGCACATTCCCCCGATTATAATACACATCAGCAAGATGAGGATTAATCTGTAGTGCTTGGGTATAATCTGCAATCGCGCCTTGGTAATCGCCAATATCCGCACGCACGTTACCACGATTTTTATAAGCATTGGCATCGTGGGAGTTGATGGGAACTGCTTGGTTAAATCCTGACTGATTCTTGGTAATGTAACGAGCAATATCGGGATTTTTATATATATCTGCATACTGCGGATTAATTTTAATTGCCTGAGTATAATCTTCAATCGCTCCTTGATTATCGCCTAAGCAAGAACGTGCTTCGGCACGGTTTTTATAAGTAATAGCAATATGAGGATTGATGAGAATTGACTGGGTGTAATCATTAATTGCTGCTTCATAAGCTCCCATTTGTGATAGAGCTAGTCCCCGTTTATGGTAAGCTTTGGCATCAGTGGTATTGAAACTTATAACTTGAGAATAGTCTGCGATCGCTTTTTCGTAATCGCCTATTTGATAATACGCTGAACCGCGTTGATAATACAATTCTGGGTTTTGTAAATTTAGCTTTAAGGCTTGGTTATAATGGCTGATAGATGCTGAATACTCTCCTTTCAATAGACATTCATCACCCAGTTTTTTATGATCTATATCGAAATCTTGGGAACTAGATAGTGTGGCAGTTCTAGAAACAGATTGTTTGACAATTTTCTGATGTGTTGATTCTGACTGATTATGATGTTTATATAGAATATATGGCTGACTAATTACATGATGCTTATTTTTATTTTGTAAAAATTCCAAATAGGAATATAAACCACCAGCGTACAATAATTGCTCAATGCCAAAAGATATACTGCCAGTTTTCAGTTTAATCATTTGTGTAGGGAGAAATCCGGCTAAGAACAAATGGTATTCGGATTGTGCTTCGTGTACGGGTTCTTGAATTAAAATGCAAACTACCACTGCATTTTTTTCCACTTCTTCAGAACTAATTGACCATCTCACTTTATCAATACTACCGTGACGGGATTTTACTTCAACACCAATAGATGGGTCAGATGTGAGGGTAAAATCTATCTTGCCATCACCACCAAATCGCTTTTCATAGTCTACTTCTGTAATCAGATCAGCCAAACGTTCTTTAACAACTTCCTCACCTAATTTCCCTTTCAAGTAGCTAATAAAAACATCCCGGACTGGCGAAACGCGTTTATATTTTTCTGCCATTTGCCAACAAAAATTCCGCAAGGCTTTGAGTCTATCGCCAGAGATGACTGTTAACTCACTGTATTGACCTTCTGTTTCGCAATGCAGTAAACAACCAGATGATAACCTTTTAATGAAATCAGACTGTAGCGATCGCAGTAGTGTAATCCAGTCCATGTAAAGTTCTGCGAATTTTTTGCTAAAGTTATTTTAATAATATATTAAGTCAAAGTAAACCTAGTCCGAATTATTTCCTGTCTTCTGCAAAGGAACTTGGATTTTCAAGTCTTACAAGTTGCACCTATTTAACAAACAATAAAAATCTATAATTTTCTTAAAATTAACTCTTGTATTGGTAAAATCAAAATCAAAATGTGTGTCTTGATACAATAAATTCATAGTGGCTGTTATATGCTTTCAAAGCCCTTTACTTTTACCCTAATGGCGGACATACCGCTAAAATAGCACCAGAATGTCGGGAAATTTACTTCAAATCAGTACGATTGGATCTGAGTCAACAGCAACAATTGTGACATGAGGTCAGTGTTTTTCAACATTCTGGTGATTTACTTAGTTTATTAATTTTTGATAACAATTAACTTGGATTTTACAAGTATTTTTTTTACTTGCTGCTGCGTCTGATTTCGGTATTGACTATATCTGCAATGTTCCTAGTTATCTATATCGTGGCGATCGCCTCATCATCGCTGATAATTTCTACCTTACCTTTTTTTAATCACAGATAACTCAAAATATCATTAACCACATTAAAATCAATTTGCTGGGATACTCAGCATCATACTAAATTTATTGAATTTTGTTGCCCTGTGCTTACTTCCGTGTTAACAACTATCAATACCCTCAAGCAACCTACTAGTGATGCTTGGGTAGAACAAGCGATCACTAATCTAGACATCATCTTGCTTGATCATTCCCACTGTGAACGCAAAGCTGCTGGTGTGGCGTTAAACTTTATGTTTCGTTACCCTTCTAATACTAAAATGGTGAGGGAATTAACTGCGATCGCCCGTGAAGAACTCGAACATTTTGAATTGGTAAATCAGTGGCTAGAAAAACGCAATATACCCCTAGCACCCTTACCGCCACCTCCCTACGGTGCAGGATTAAAAGCGGCTGTCCGTCCGCAAGAACCAGAACGGTTTTTAGATTCCTTACTGGTAACAGGTCTAATTGAAGCCCGTAGCCATGAACGCCTGGGGCTATTAGCGACACACTGTCCTGATTTAGAATTAGCTAAGTTTTATAAAAGTTTAATGGCCTCTGAAGCACGGCACTTTGGTACTTATTGGGTTTTAGCTGATACTTACTTTGACCGGGAAATTGTCAATCAACGTCTAGATGAATTATCAATAATTGAAAGCGAGTTGCTTGCCAATTTACATCCAGAACCTAGAATTCATAGTTAGTCAAATCACACGTTATTTATGTTTCTACAATTAACACATATTAGGTTGCTTGTCTCCAATTACAAAGACTGTTTTCTCTTTTACCGGGACGTGTTGGGATTTGTTATAGATTGGGGTGATGAAAATAGCGGTTACGCAGAGTTACATACAGGAGACCATATTAAACTGGCTTTATTTAGAAAAGAGTTAATGGCGGAAGCTGTTCCTAGTGCTTATCAACCATCAGCGATGGAATGTCAAAACAAAATGGCTTTGGTGTTCGCCGTAGATAATGTAGATGAGTTGTATTATCATCTCAAAGAGAATAACGCCGTCATCGTGACCCAACCAATGGATCGTCCAGAATGGGGATTAAGAACAGCCCATTTTCGTGATCCTGATGGCAATTTAATTGAAATTTTTAGCAATATGAGTAGTTTAAATTAGGATACTGCTGTTTGCTATATGACAAATCGAGGGTGAAAATCTCACAATCAAGGTATCAAAAGAAGTCCGCACAGAAAGGAGTTTGATCGGTAGAAACTGTCGATCAAACTTCATCAAGGTAGTAGAGAATTCGCTATGACTTTTCCTCATGGCCTTTTATTGGTCAGCTGATCTGAAGGTGTGGATAATTTATACTTTGTTAACGCATCGCAGCGTAAGGCGATCGCATTACTCCTCAACGGATTTTGACTTTGACCAAGAATTGAGAATTGTCGTCACCATAGAACATCCCAAACCAACAGTTAAAATCCCTGATATGGCAGATCCCCAAAAACCTGGTGCAACAATATGGGTACTAGACTTAAAATGAAACAGGCCAAATGCACCTCCTAGTAAGTTTAATGCACCTAGGAAAAGCCCAAATTGAGAGCGGCTTTGCCGACCAGCAACCAACAAACCCCACCCTAGGCAAAAATAACTAATTCTTGGATTGAAAACCGTGAATGGTATAACTGGAAGAACAGCAAAGTAATGACCAGAAAATGCCAATTTTATTCCAGAGAAAATGGTAAAGCCAGCAACAATCAGACCGTAGCATTTACATAATCCGGGAAGTAAAGATAATACTAATACTATTAGTACATAATAAATTGGTATCTGGAAAAACCAAATTGCATAGATAAATAGAATTAATGGGACAAGAACAATAATTAATAATATTGCCCATCCCAGAAGATTGTTGAGGTTATATTTACTAGTTGTGGTAAAAGTCTCTGTTATTCTTTTGTTTAATTCTGCCTCAGCCACCTTGGCTTTTTTGTAGCGTTCAGAATTGTTGTCGTACTTGGTAGTTTTTTTCATGGTAGGTAGTTCCTTGTATACCACACCTGCTTAATTCGAGCCGTATTACCTACTGGGCTTGTTCTGTATACTCAGAAAATGTTTTGTGTTTTGGCCGCATTTTTAAGTTCCCGATCACTTTTTTGTCGCTATGATTCCTCTAGCCCCACAATTTCTCTCCTTTTCAAGAAGTATATTGTTCTAGATTTGATATTGGATACTTGCAGGCAATGTCACAATTACACCTGTATGGCTTGATTTTCTGAATAAATACTGTTTACGCTGAAACTTAAGTTATTAAACTCAGGGATTTTACAGTTAATATACCTGACTATACAGTAAATTTGCGAGAAAATACCCAACTAATAGACTTTTGGGGAAGAAAAACTCATGGACGTGTGACATCCGCATAGTGTGGAAATAACTGAAACACAAAAATGAAGTTACGGAATCAGGATTTGATTCCGATCGCATTTATCTCCAACTCCAACCAAAACCTTGGCTTGCTGACTATTAAGCATAGGCAAAATTCATGCTACGAAAGCTTTACCTAAGTTAAAATCAGCTAGAGAAGCTATACGCTGGGTAAAATGCGGGAATAAATCCAGAAGACTTTTCTGTACACACCTGACCCACAAACAGTAATGCACAGCTACTACAAGGACTTCTTAATTCGTAACTGGCAAAAAAGCGATCGCACTAAAGCCGCCGCTGTCATTAGTTACGTATTATCAGAATACGGTTTGGGTTGGGAACCCAAAGGTGCTGACCGCGATGTGCTGGAAGTAGAAGAATGTTACTTAGGCACAGGTGGTGAGTTTTGGGTAATTGAACACCAAAGCCAAATAGTCGGTACGGGGGCATACTATCCCACCCATCGAGGAGAAAATGCCATTGAAATCAGGAAAATGTATCTTTTGCCGAGTGTTAGGGGATTAGGGTTAGGGAAATATTTGTTACAACAGTTAGAAGCAGCGATCGCTGACCGTGGTTTTGACCAAATTTGGATAGAAACCGCCAGTGTGCTAGTAGAAGCAGTCAAGTTATATGAACACAACGGCTATCAGTCAGCTACAGGCGTAGAAACCTCACGCTGCGATCGCGTTTATGTGAAATACCTACAGAGGTGATGGGTGACGGTGAAGAGAGGGAATTAAGGGTGTAGGGGTGTGGGGGTGTAAGGGTGTAGGGGTTTTAAAATATACCCGTATATCTGTATACCCCTATACCCCCATACTGACAGGTGTAGGTTTTTAATAGAGCAGTGAGTGATGACTATCAAACCAACGACAGAATCATATTTTCATCCACACCTACACCCCTACACCCCTACACCCCTATACCCCTATACCCCTACACCCCTATACCCTTACACCCTTACACCCCTACACCTGTGAGATACCCCCATACCCCTACACCTCTATCCATAAATGAGGCTCTCAAATAATGCTCAAAGGGTTTTTGGACTTATTTTTGCAATCTCACTGTCCTTTGTGTCAGCGTTCTACGTCTGGCGTGATTTGCGAAAACTGCGCCAGACAATTGCAAAAATGTCATCACCCACAGCCTCAAGCTTTATGGAAACCGCCAATACCTGTATTTAGTTGGGGGGTATATGGTGGTTTGATCAAACGAGCGATCGCTGTGATGAAGTACGACAATCAGCCCCAAATTGCGCGTCCTCTGGGACAATGGCTAGGGGAAGCGTGGTTATTACATTCCCTTCATCGAGAGCAACAAATTGTAGTTATCCCAATTCCTATGCACGCCACCAAACACAAACAACGGGGTTACAATCAAGCGGCGTTGATTGCCCAAAGTTTTTGTCAAACAACAGGATTAAAATTAAAGCTAAATGGTCTGACAAGAGTGCGCGAGACTCAAGCGCAGTTTAGTTTATCGGGATCTGAACGAGAAAAAAACTTGGCTGAAGCTTTTGCCATTGGGTCAGATTTCCTCAAAAGCCATAAAAATGCGTCAGTATTGTTAGTAGATGACATTTACACTACTGGTGCAACTGCAAAGTCTGCTGTACAAACACTGCGTCAATCAGGAATTGCCGTCTTAGGATTAGCCACAGTCGCTATTCCTAGCAAAGACAAAAGCATCAAAAATTAATGGTCAAGTTATCTCTGAAAAATCTATAATTAACCAAATTACCCTGTGATCTTGGGAACATCCCCTACTATGCTCAGTAAATTTATTATTAAAAATTTCAGTAGAATCATCATATTTCCTGCAACATTATTTGTAATTAGTATCACTACAACAGCAACTTTTGCTCAAAACAGTAAGTTGTACAGTCCCATTATGTTGACTGACTTTAAAGAAATTAGCGATACGCTCTCAGAAAAAGATATTCCTACAGGTCAGGGTGGATTTGCTCGTGATTATGCAGTGAAGTTGACTAAGGGTGATAACTTAGCAGTTGATTTAAGTTCTGAGAGTTTTGATAGCATCATCACACTGTTAGCACCCGATGGTTCGACATTAGCTGAAAATGATGATGGCCCTGATGGGACTAGCAATTCTTTACTTTTTACCCGTATCAATGAAACAGGGACTTTTATTATTCGTGTCCGTTCTTTCGGAGAAACTGGAGTCGGGCCTTTTAAATTAAAAGTCACGAAATTACAACCAATGAAGTAGAGGTTTGACTGGTTACAGAGTGGTGATGACACAAAGAAATAAAGCTTCAGTCCACTCTACGACTGCGCCGTAGGTATCACCTGTGTGTCCGCCTAATTTGTGGTTGAACCAAGCACCTGTACAAATAGCGATCGCACTTCCAGTCAGCACCATTGCTAGTGCTAAAACTAATCTACGTCCATCTAGCAACCAAACTAAGCTACTAACAGCCAACATTAACAACAGTCCTGGTAGTAAATCTCGGTAAGAACGGATGGCTTGTTTGTGTAATGCTCCTTTACCTGTGGGTTTTAAGTAAGGATAACAGGAAATTGCTAGCTGTTGTCCCCAACGTCCCCAGCCACATGCGGCCATCAATACTAGCCACCGATTGTCTGTGATATCTGACAATGCGGTGGTTTTTAATAAAATAATAGCGATCGCCGTCATTGCACCGAATGCACCTGTAGCGCTATCCGCCATCACTTCCAGTCTGCGTTCTGGATTACCCACAGCCAAGCCATCAGCCGTATCCATCGCCCCATCTAAATGCAGTCCACCAGTGATACCCATCCAAAAAACAACAATCAAAGCACTACGAGTCAGTACGGATGCACCCAAATAATTCATTCCCACATCCAAACAGCCCAAAATTCCGCCAATCAGCAAGCCGACAAATGGTACAAACCGCGATACATCATGAAACTCTAAACCTTTAATGTAGGGCAAAGGAATAGTTGTATAAAATACAATGCTTGCTAATAAATTTAAGAGTATTTTTTTCCACCATTGGAATAGATCAAACATATTGATAATTCAATACAGTTCATTTAAAGTTTATCTGTGTAGATAATTGATATTATCAGACTCTATTCATCGCATTTCTAATAAGTAATAAACTTACCGCAATCTTTGCCTCAACCACAAAGCTAATAAAGGCATTGCCAACTTATAACCTTGTTCAGAACCATAAATCAAGCCCTTATGCTGTAAACCTGTCAACGCCCCTTGTAGACTACCACCTCTAGATAAACCATGTTTTTTAATGTAGTCCTTACTCTGAGGTTTTTCTGTTGGATATAAAGCTAAACTTTCCAAAAGATGCACCTGATTTGCTGGTAATATCATCAATAAAGATTCATAAGTCATCGACAAATCCTTGAGCAATTCTGTGATTGCTTTCTCTACATCTTTCTCTGTGACTAATCCATCAGAATGACACAAACTTTGCAAACGCCGAATTAGTACCATTGCATCCCCAATATGCCCCTGTACAGCCTCTAAAAAGATTTGCAATGCTTGCGATCGGGGGTCAAAAGTTAGTCCTTCGTTATGCAATATTTCTCTTGCCCACATTGCCAAAACATCATTAGCTAAAGGTGGCAATTGTAAAATTTCCAGGGGATGATTATTTTCATCTAAATAATTACCTGTCTCGGCAATAGTCGCAATCAATACATAACTAACATCACTATCTTGATTAATTTTTTGCCGAAATGTCATTTCCCATAAACTATGACGATCCCAAGAGCGAATGTGAGGGAAACTATGTAAAATCAGCACTACTCGCTGATGTAAATCTACAGCGATGATTTGTGGTAATTCTAGTAGTAATTCAAATGTTTGCCAGAGTTGCTTTTGATTGAGACTACGTAAAACTTTGAGTTTATTCTCAGGGTGAAAAATCAACAACTCTTGAGCCTTCTTCTCTACCCAAGCTTGAATTTTTGCTGCGTCCCAGTTTTGGCTAATTGCTTCTGCTAATAATTGTAAAAACCTTTCCCCATCCGTAGCGCGGATACAATCTATCTCCAGTACAACCGCTCCTACTTCCTGCGCTCCTCCCCTGGCTAGGGTACGTCTTCCACTCCCAGGGACTCCAGTGATTAACAAGTCACCATCCTGGGCTAGCACTTCTACAATGCGCTGAAACTCTATTGAGCGTCCAATCAACTGCAATGGAGTAGACAAATCCAAACTCACAACTTTTTCGCCTTCGGGTTTAATCCTGACTGTATTGGCAAGCATACTCGATTTTTGGGTAAGCATTGAGGGTGATTATAGTAATAATCGATTTTTATTAGTGTCAAAAAATATTTTGCACTAAATTTTAGTGCTATTGTTTATTCAGCACTTATTCATGGAAATTTAATAATTATGGTTCAAGCTGTATCTACCGTTGCGACACCAGAAGAGAGACAGCCGACAATTTGGCATTCCTTAGAGATTAGGGAAGCGATCGCGCGTTTGCAAACTGATGCAGAGGCGGGTTTAAGTAGTAATAAAGCCGAAAATTTATTAACGGAGGTGGGAGCAAACGAACTCACCGCCAAGAAAACCAAGCCTTGGTGGTTAAAGTTTCTGTTGCAATTCAACCAACCACTATTGATTATTTTGTTATGTGCAGGTTTAGTGAAAGCCTTTACTGGTAGCTTTGTCAACGCGGGGGTAATTTGGGGCGTAACTACTACCAATGCCATTATCGGATTTATCCAAGAATCAAAAGCTGAAAGTGCCATCTCTGCGTTAGCTAAAGCCATTACCACCGAAGCCACAATCTTACGTGATGGGCAGAAAGTCCGTGTACCCTCACGGGAATTAGTACCTGGGGATGTGGTGTTGTTGACTTCCGGTGATAAAGTACCCGCAGACTTACGTTTAATTCAAGTCCGCAATTTGCAAATTGATGAATCTGCTCTCACTGGTGAATCGGTAGCTGTTGAAAAAGATACACGGATTCTCAAGCTAGATACACCTCTAGCAGAACGGAAAAACATGGCCTATGCAGGTGGCTTTGTCACCTTCGGACAAGGTACTGGAATTGTAGTAGCCACAGGTAACACCACCGAAACAGGGCGCATTTCCCAGTTAATGGAGCAGCATACTGATATTTCTACACCATTAACTCGCAAATTTAATAAATTCAGCCAAAATTGGCTGTATATGGTGTTAGGACTGGCGACTCTTTGCTTCGTCGTCGGATTGAGCTTTAGAGGTGTGAACGAAGCTCTAGAAGCTGCTGTTGCATTAACAGTTAGTGCTATCCCAGAAGGTTTACCAGCAGTAGTAACTGTTACTTTAGCCATCGGGGTTTCTCGGATGGCACGCCGTAACGCTATCATTCGCAAATTACCAGCTGTCGAGACTTTGGGTAGTGCAACTGTTATATGTTCCGATAAAACCGGGACATTGACAGAAAACCAAATGACAGTCCAAGCCATCTACGCAGGAGGACATCAATATGTAATCACAGGCGTAGGTTACGCACCAGATGGGGAAATTTTCATTGATGAACAACCAGTAGATTTAAATAGCGATAAGGGTTTACAAGAATGTCTGATAGCTGGATTACTCTGCAATGATTCCCACCTAGAAGCGAAAAACGGGAGATGGGTAGTCATGGGAGATCCCACAGAAGGGGCTTTGATTGCATCAGCCAATAAAGTTGGTTTTAGCCAGCCTACCTTAACCCAGCAAATGCCCAGACTAGATGGGATTCCCTTCGAGTCAGATTATCAGTACATGGCTACTTTGCATGACACCCCCAGGGGTAACACTATCTATGTGAAGGGTTCTGTAGAGGCGATTTTACAACGCTGTCACCTGATTCTCAATACCGAAGGACAACCCCATCCTCTAGATTGTGTGGAAAAATTATCACGAGCCAAAATTGAACGGGAAGTAAATATCATGGCGCGTCAAGGCTTGCGAGTTTTAGCCTTGGCAAAAAAGCCTGTGGATGAAGAGCAAAATACAGTAGATCATCCAGATATTGCGGAGGGGTTAATCTTCTTAGGATTGCAGGGAATGATTGATCCACCTCGTGAGAGTGCGATTCAAGCGGTGCAAGCCTGTCAATCAGCAGGGATTCAGGTAAAGATGATCACGGGAGATCATGCTGTAACAGCGCAGGCGATCGCTCGGAGGATGGGAATCAACAAAAATGGCTCAGTTCTAGCTTTTACTGGTGCAGAACTCGCCCAAATGGATAAAACCGAACTTGCTCAAGTTGCAGACGAAGGCGTAGTCTTCGCCCGTGTTGCACCAGAGCAAAAACTGCGTCTAGTCGAAGCCCTACAATCCAAAGGTGAAGTCGTCGCCATGACTGGGGATGGTGTCAACGATGCACCAGCTTTGAAACAAGCAGACATTGGGATTGCAATGGGAGGCGCAGGTACAGAAGTAGCTAAAGAAGCTTCCGATATGCTACTCACCGATGATAATTTTGCTTCCATTGAAGCGGCGGTAGAAGAAGGAAGAGCAGTTTATAAAAATCTCTTGAAAGCGATTTGTTTTATTCTCCCTGTGAATGGTGGGGAGTCAATGACAATTTTAATTAGTACATTATTAGCTAGAGATTTGCCGATTTTATCTCTACAGGTTCTCTGGTTAAATATGTTAAATTCCATCACCATGACAGTGCCTTTGGCATTTGAACCCAAAGGACAAAACGTGATGCAACAACCACCACGTCATCCCAACGAACCTTTATTATCAGGCAGTCGGATACAGCGAATTTTAGCAATCTCTCTATTTAACTGGATTGTGATCTTCGGAGTTTTTGAATACATCCGTCAGACAACAGGCAATATAGATTTAGCCCGAACAATGGCAATTAACTCTCTGATTGCTGGGCGGATATTTTATCTGTTGAGTATCAGCCAATTAATTCCGAATCTCATTGCTAAAATGGACGGAACTATGAAAGAGAATGTTGATATTCCTGCTATTGGGTTTGGGATTGTAGGAGCAATTCTTTTACAGATTGTCTTTGCTCATGTGCCATTGATTAATGAAGTCTTTGAAACAGCACCATTAACTCTACAACAGTGGTTATTCTGTTTAGGAGTAGGTTCTCCGATGATTTTGTGGGCGACAGTTGTGAATCGTTTAGATCCACCTAACTAATGATTATACATTTAAAACAAAGCTGAAGAGAGGTAGGTTTAATTATCCTACCTCTTTTTTAATAACACTATTTTTATCTATTTTTTAACCAAGCTTCTAAATCAGCATCTGATAAATTTGAACATTCTTATTCAATCATAAAGATATTACCGACTAGAGAGAAATTTAACTATACTAGTGTTTCATCGGAAAATTTTTTTGAGAGCTATCTCTCTCTTTACATAACTCCACAAAAGGGGCATTTATGTATAAAAAAATATTACTTTTTTTAGCTGCAACTTCTCTTAATATTATAGTTTTACCGAAATCTAGTTTCGCGCAAACAACAGGTTTTCAAACACCTACAGGTAATATTCACTGCGAGTTAGTCGGGGAAGAACAGGAAAATTTGCGCTGTGAAATTGGTAGTTTACTAAAACCTAGACCACCTCAACCATATCGAGGATTTTGTGAGTTTGATTGGGGAGGAGGTTTATTATTATCTGATGTAGGCAAACCTAATATTTTATGTATTAGTGATACTATTCGCGATCGCAATAAATATGTACTTCCTTATGGACGTAGTTGGAGTAATGGCGGATTTACTTGTGTATCACGCAGCACTGGGTTGACTTGTACTAATACTACTGGAAATGGTTTTTTCCTGAGCCGTGAAAAATGGCGAGTATTCTAGTCTTTAATAAAAGTTTGCCATTAAATATCATTATATGGGCGCAAGGTTTTGCGCCCATCTCCCTGTAAAAATGTAATACATATAACATTGATAAAAAATTAATTTTTGACAAAAATCAATCTTAAGATAGGGAAATTTTACGATATTTTTTAGAGAATATTACGAAAAATCATATCTGTTAGCTATGACAAATTCCGAGACATAAAAGTATATATATGAGTAATGTAATGTTATGAAGTTGTTAGCATCATCATTAGTATCGCCAACACCAATTCAAGAAACTCCATTACCTGAGAAGCAACAAGATCCACTGATTGCTCACGGTTTACAGCAAGAGCAATATGTCGGCATTATAGGACTAGCGATCGCTCTCATTGCTGCCGTGGGATTGTTGAGTCGCAGAATTGAATATGCAATTATCATGGCTTTGATTCTGAGTACGATTCTCATTGCCTTCTTTTTATTCATATAGCAAATGTGCCACTCTTTGCCTTTATATCTCAATACGGTTTAGTGAATAGGAATCTGTATTGTGAACTCAGTTCCTTGATTTAGCTCAGACCATACATTTAAGCTACCACCATGTTTTTCTACCACAATTTGACGGGCGATCGCTAATCCCAATCCCGTACCTTTCCCCACAGCTTTGGTAGTAAATAAATGGTCAAATATTTTCTCTTGTAACTCTTGTGTGATACCTTTGCCATTATCGCGGATACGGATATACACCTGGTTTGATATCACTTCAGTACGAATGGTAATTTTTTGGGGATTGGCTTCCAGTTCTTGGAAGGATTGAGTTTGAGCCATCTCGTCAAACATATCAATAGCATTCGCCAGGATATTCATAAATACCTGGTTTAACTGTCCAGGGAAGCATTTGATTGGGGGTAAATATCCAAAGTCTTGTATGACTTGAATCGCTGGACGGTGTTCATTAGCTTTGAGGCGATATTTCAAAATTAACAACGTGCTATCGAGTCCTTCATGGATATTGGCACTGATTTTATATTCTGTATCGGCACGGGAGAAGGTACGGAGGCTATTACTGATACTGTTGATGCGATTCGTTGCTCCTTTCATCGAATCAAGTAACTTTGGTAAGTCTTCCAAGAGAAATTCTAAGTCGATATCTTGAGCATTGTCTTGAATTACCTCAACTGGATTGGGATAGTGCTGTTGATAAAGTGCTAAGTGTCCAAGTAAATCTTGCACACATTCTTTGCTGTTGTTGATGCTGCCATTGAGGAAACCAATGGGGTTGTTGATTTCATGGGCAACCCCAGCTACCAGATTTCCCAGAGATGCCATTTTTTCGCTTTGTACTACCTGCAATTGGGATTGCTCAAGCTGTTGGGTATAGGTTTGCGCCTGTTGATAGAGACGGGCATTTTCTAGACAGATGGCAGCTTGGGTGCAGAGGAAGTTGAGAATCAAGAGGCGATCGCGGGTGAAAACACCGCTGGTGAGGTGATTTTTGAGGTATAAAATACCAATCAGATGACCTTGATTCAGCAGTGGTAGACACAGAATGCTCTTGGGTTGACGTTCCCTGAGATAGTCATCAATTACCGGTAAATCAGTTTTGAGTTCATCAATCACCACAGTTTCTTGAGTATTTTTAACATACTGAATTAATTTGATCGGGATATTGGGATTATTGGTGAGAGGTTCAGCAATAAGTTGTACATAATTAGGTGTGGCGATGGCTCGCACTTGCCATTCTCCAGTTTCATCAGGGAACACCAACGCACAGCGATCGCCTCCTGAATTGTGCAAAATAATTTGGGTGAGTTTCTGTAGTAGCTCATCCAGTTGAATGGTTCTGGAAAGGGCCTGAGAAGCTTTGAGGATAGTAGCAAAATCGAGAGATTGATAGATGCCGGTACTGCTGAAACTGCCATCAGTGTCATAATGAACCGATACCGCAGGTGCAGCAATGGTCATCAGCGTGGTCAACACATCAGCCGATGTCACTGTTTGTTGCAGGATGGGGCGCAGCAATTCGGGATAGTGGGTTTCCAAGTCGGCAACTTTTGCTTTGGCACCCCAGCGACTGTAACAGTAGTAAGCTTCTTGTATGTAGCCTGCGGCAAACTTATCTTTGCCCCAACTGAGATAAAATTTGGCAGCTAGTTCGTTGGACAGAGCTTCATCTTGGATGAATCCGTTGGCTTTTGCTCCTGCAATGGCGCAATCAAAAAATTCCATAGCGTCTGCTCGTTTACCCAAGCCATGTAAACGCACTGCTTCTATTAAGTGATATTTATGCTGATAATTCACTGGAGCAGCATTCACGTAAACCAAGAGGTTTTTCTGGTTGGAATCAACTTGCGATAAAAGCTCCTCCTGAGATGAAGCATCAAGATTGGAATCATATAAATTTAAACGGGTTAATGAATCATAGTAGTAGTAAGCTGGTGCCGATGGCATACTGATACCAGCATTAAGATATTGAACTCCTTGATCTGCTATCTGAATCGCAGTCTCAATACAACCGAATGAATAACTTAGTATTAATTTACTCAAGTAAAATAGATGCAGAGCTAACTCATCATTTTCTGTGAGTAGAGTAGATAATATTTCATTTTCAGCATCAACCGACCCCAGACAATCTGGATTGTTACTCAACTCAGTAAAATTATGAATAGATGATCGAATAATATGTACCCAAGTCAGGAAATGTTGGCTAGTTGCAAATTTTGATTGGTAAACTTCAACCTCTGCTAATAAATCTGGTAAAGGTTTTTCTCCACTCAAATACGAGTAGCACAATCTAAAAGAAGTCGAAACAAGAGCGTGAATAGAATCGCCTGTTTCTATGGCAACTTCGTAGGATTTATTTAATAAAGAAATGGCGTTCCGTATATTTTGTTGATTGGATTGATTAAATGCGGCAAATTTAAACAGAACCATGCTCTGAACAGAACTTTCATTAAATTTCTCCATTAACTGGAGTGCAAGCTGTCCAAAACGATAACCTGCTTCTATTTGATGCAACACAGAGCTAACAATAATGCCAAAATCTGCATATCCTGGCGCAGAGAAAAGTGAGTTACCATATTGCAGGGATAGATTAACTTCTTCACAGGCAACAATTGGAAATAACAGGGGATTAGCCTGATGAATCGAAGGGACTAAACTCGTCATGATTCGCGCTGCCGCCGTAGCAGTCGCATCCTGGGCGATCGGTAAATTAATTAAGTCTTCTAGGGTGTAGTTTAATAGCTGAGTCAGTGTGTGTTGTACCCGTTGTTGAACATCTGAAATTGTAATAGATTCTGGTAGTATAACTCCTAGCTTTTGCAGGATTTCCCGTCCGATTTTAATCGCCTGCATCTGCTGATTTTGTACTTGATAAGCTTGAAGTTTTATTTCATAAACCTTGACTTGTTCCAACAAGTTATTTGTGTTTTTTAGAACTATCTGAATTAAAATATCCATCTTTTCAAAATCACAGCTAAGTAATGCAACTTCTGCTGCTGATTCGTAAATGCAACGGTTCAAATCGTAGTTTTTATCCCAGCTATCCGTCGGCAGAAATTGCATTCCTTTGTCGAAATAATTTAAGGCTGCATTATATGCAGTAGAGTTTTTAGCTTTGTAACCTGCTTGTAAATTTAATTGAGCATATTGATAACATTGTTCTAATTCTGTAATCAGTGAAATACCACAATTTAACTGATGAACAATTTCAAATAAATGACTATCTTGGAAAGAGGAATTACTATTTTCTAATAGCAATTTGCCAATAGTGAGGTGTGTCGCCTGTTTTTGGTCATCAAGAATCAAAGAGTAAGCAGCTTGTTGGACGCGATCGTGCAGAAAACGATAATTGAGGGTTTCCTGTGGGGTGTGCTGCATTGCTTGCGCTTCTCCCAAATAGAATTTGTACAGATCGCTTTGCGGCAGAATCAACCCTTCTTGTAATGCTTTCCACAATGTCATTGCCACTTCTGTTTGAGATTGCTGTGAAACAATCGCTAGTGTGTTTAAATCAAACTGTGCGCCAATACAAGCCGCAAGTTTTAAAATCTCTTGCGTTGCTTCCGGCAGCTTTTGCAATTGCTGCGCCATCAATTCAACCACATCATCGGTCAAAGCCACATCTCGGACTTGCACAATATCAGACTGCCAATGCCCTGCATCTGGGTCAAAGGTAATTAACTTGTCTTGATGTAATGCCTTGAGAAACTGGGTAGCAAAGAAGGGATTACCCTGGGTTTTCTGCATTACCAGTTCTGTCAGAGGTTGCACCACGGATGTGTGAGTATGAAGGGTATCTGCAATCAGGTGATTGAGACTAGTAAAATCCAGGGGTTGTAGGGTGATGGTATGGATTTTTGCCCCAGCTTTTTCCATACCATCGAGGGTCAACATCAATGGGTGGGCGGCAAACACCTCATTATCCCGATACGCGCCCACAAGTAATAAACAGCCCGTTTGCGACTCAGACATTAACACCTGAATCAAATTCAGCGAAGCCGAATCTGCCCACTGTAAATCATCCACAGACATCACCAACGGGTGTGCGGGGGTGGTAAAGACTTGGATGAATCTTTGAAACAACAAATGAAACCGATTTTGGGCTGCGCTTCCGGATAATTCGGGTGCTGGGGGTTGCGCTCCAATAATCCGCTCCAGTTCGGGAATCAGTTCTACAATCACTTGGGCATTTTCTCCCAATGCTGCTGAAATCTGATTTCTCCAGTGTTGCAATTGAGTATCGCTTTCACTGAGTAATTGCCCAACTAAATCCCGAAAGGCTTGCACAAACGCAGAAAAGGGAATGTTGCGATTAAATTGGTCAAACTTGCCTTTGATAAAGTAACCCCGTTGCTTAACGATAGGCTTATGCACTTCATTGACAACGGCTGTTTTCCCAATGCCCGAAAAACCAGCCACCAGCATCATTTCTGATGACCCTTGGGCAACCCGTTCAAAAGCATCTAGCAGTGTTTGGACTTCGGTTTCCCTGCCATAGAGTTTTTCCGGGATAAGGAAGCGATCGCACAGATCCCTCTGTCCCAATTCAAACTCAGCAATTGATCCTGTTTGTTTCCATTGGCTTAAACACTCATCTAAATCATACTTAAGTCCCAAGGCACTTTGGTAGCGGTCTTCGGCATTTTTCGCCATCAGTTTGGCGACAATTGCCCCTACCATTTCCGGCACTTCGGTCTTTACTAGATGGACAGGTGTGGCAATTTTAGCGATGTGACAATGCACCAGTTCTAAGGGGTCATGAGCAAAGAAGGGTAAGCAGCCTGTTAGCAATTGATACAGAGTGACACCGAGGGCATAAAAATCACTACGATAATCTATACCGCGATTCATTCGTCCCGTTTGTTCCGGTGCCAGATATGCCAAGGTTCCTTCCAGATTGTTGTGGTTTTGGATTTCCTGGGTTTCTTTGGGCAACACCGAAGCAATACTAAAGTCAATCAGTTTAATTTCCTTGGATTCTGGGTGAATTAAGATGTTGGCGGGCTTGATGTCTTTGTGGATAACTCGATGTTGGTGCAAATCATGGAGGATGTCAGCCAGTTAACTAAAAATTCCTAATGTTTCTGCTAGGTCTAATGGCTGTTGCTGGATATATATTTCCAGGGATATACCACCCCCATCAGCCATGACTAGGGCATAGCCATTACCAAATGGTTCTAGGCTCAGGGGTTGGATAATGCCAGCAATGGGCAGATTTTTAGTGATCGCATACTGATTGCTAAACTGTACTAATTCTCCAAATGTTGGATACTCTCGTTGCATCACCTTAATGACAACGGGTAATCTCTGGCTATTTAGTATTGCTCGATACACTGTAGTGCGTGAACCACGATAAAGTTCTTCGATGATAGTGTAGCCATAAATTTCCGGGAATTGAGGTGCTGCGGATGTCATAACCTGGAGAACTGATAATTGCTTTGGGAAATTATTACTGTTACTAAAATGCCCAATAATATCAGTAAGCTAACAATTTTGGGCGTTGCATAATATCAAGTAGAGATGAATTGATGCTTTCTACTGTGCATTGTCTTTACTGTAAGTTTACACAGATCAAAAAAATGGCAGCCGTCGAGGTAGACTTCCATCACATTCATGTTAAGTGTTGTCGCCAATTTATTGATATCTATGGATTAATTGCTTTTGTCACGCTGCCTAATATCAATTCACAAAAAATTTGATACAGATGCAAACACTAAAGGCTATGCTAAGTCTCAGTTCCTTAATTTTGAATTTTGTAGGCGTAGGCCTTCTCTGAGAGACGCTGACGCGAACGCTCGTAATGAAATCTTATATTTAATCATGCCTACCTACTTATTAACATTTTTGACGTTATCCCGAACCTATACCCTACACTCAATCATTGTCAGCCTGAAAGTCTTATTAATCTTCATTTCTAGATGTTGAGTACATTACTAATATTTGTGAATAAATATATTTTTGTAGATGAGATAATAGTGTACGAAGTATTTTGTCAGCTAAATTAATAGCCACTAGCCACATTTAATATTGATATAATTAAGCATAATTCCTAGTGTAAATGTTTAATTTTATATTCTGAAATCGCATATACAATTGCAAACTTCCTGGCTCTGGCTATTTTTGATGCTTCTATTCATGGGTTCTCTGCATCCAAATTGACCATAAAGAGAAGTTGAGACAGGGAGACACATTAATGAATAAAACCTTTGCTACGATTGACGGCAATGAAGCTGTTGCCCGTGTAGCTTACAAATTAAATGAAGTAGTAGCTATCTATCCTATTACACCCTCCTCTGCAATGGGTGAATGGGCGGATGCTTGGATGGCGGAAAGTCGTCCTAATCTGTGGGGAACTATTCCCAGTGTGGTGCAGATGCAAAGCGAAGGCGGGGCGGCTGGTGCGGTACATGGGGCGTTACAAACGGGTGCTTTGAGTACCACTTTCACCGCATCCCAGGGACTCTTATTAATGATTCCCAACCTCTACAAAATTGCGGGGGAATTAACTAGCACTGTAGTTCATGTTGCAGCTAGGTCTTTGGCTACCCATGCGCTGTCTATTTTCGGTGATCATAGCGATGTGATGGCAGCTCGTGGTACTGGTTTTGCTATGCTGTGTTCGGCTTCCGTACAGGAGAGTCACGATTTTGCGCTGATAGCCCATGCGGCTACTTTAGAAGCGCGAGTTTCCTTTTTACACTTCTTTGATGGTTTTCGTACCTCCCATGAAGTGCAGAAAGTCGAGCTATTGTCAGATAATGATTTGCGATCGCTCATTAACGAAGACAAAATTTTCGCCCATCGCGCCCGCGCCCTGACTCCAGAACGCCCATTACTGCGCGGGACAGCCCAAAACCCTGATGTTTACTTCCAAGCCCGTGAAGGTGCAAACCCCTACTACAACGCTTGTCCTGAAATTGTCCAAGGAATTATGGATAAATTTGGGGAGCGTACAGGCAGATTTTACCAGCTTTATGAATATCACGGCGCGAGTGATGCTGATCGCGTCATTATCATCATGGGTTCTGGCTGTGAAACTGTCCATGAAACTGTAGATTACCTCAATTCCAGAGGTGAAAAAGTCGGTGTTCTCAAAGTCAGACTGTATCGCCCCTTTGATGTAGAGAGATTTATCCAGGCTTTACCTAATAGTGTAAAAGCGATCGCAGTCCTCGACCGCAGCAAAGAACCAGGAAGTGCGGGTGAACCTTTATATCAAGATGTAGTCACCGCTATCCATGAAGCCAATCCAAAATCCAAAATCCAAAATCTAAAATCGGTCGTTGGTGGACGATATGGGTTGTCATCAAAGGAATTTACGCCGGCGATGGTAAAGGCTGTGTTTGATAACTTAGCCCAGGCTACGCCGAAAAATCACTTTACTATCGGGATTAATGACGATGTTACCCAAACATCCTTAAGCTTTGATCCCAATTTCTCGACTGAACCCGATAGCGTTGTCCGGGCGATGTTCTATGGTTTGGGTTCTGATGGGACTGTGGGGGCTAACAAAAACTCTATTAAGATTATTGGGGAAGGAACAGACAACTATGCCCAAGGCTATTTTGTCTATGACTCCAAAAAATCAGGCTCAATGACCGTTTCTCACCTGCGCTTCGGTTCTCAACTCATCCGTTCTACTTACTTAATTGACCAAGCTAACTTTATCGGTTGTCATCACTGGGGATTTTTGGAACGCATAGATGTATTAAAAGCGGCTGCAACTGGGGCGACTATTTTAATTAATAGTCCCTATGATGCGGATGCTGTCTGGGAACATCTCCCACTAAAAGTGCGGCGACAAATTTTAGACAAGCAACTAAAACTCTACGTCATCAACGCCAATCAAGTTGCCCGTAATAGTGGTATGGGTGGCAGAATCAATACTATTATGCAGGTGTGCTTCTTTGCTTTGGCGGGGGTATTGCCACAAGAGCAGGCGATCGCCAAAATTAAACAAGCCATTGAAAAGACTTACGGTAAAAAAGGCGCGGAAGTTGTCCGCATGAACCTACAAGCCGTAGACCAAACCCTAGATAATTTACATCAGGTACAAATCCCTGTTGAGGAAAAAGGCAAATGGATAGATATAGAACAATCTACCCAAAACCCCTTTCCCAGCAGCGTTCCGGCATTTGTACAGGAAGTTCTGGGGAAAATTATGGTGTGGCAAGGTGATGACTTACCTGTCAGTACACTACCACCAGATGGGACATTTCCCACAGGAACGGCGAAATGGGAAAAACGCAACGTTGCTCAAGAAATCCCTGTCTGGGATGGAGATGTCTGCGTTCAGTGCAGTAAATGCGTTATGGTTTGTCCCCACGCTGCAATTCGCGCTAAGGTTTATCAACCGAATGAATTACTGAATGCGCCGCCTAACTTCAAATCAGTCAATGCCAAAGATAGAGACTTTGCTAACCAAAAATTTACTATCCAGGTAGCCCCAGAAGATTGTACAGGCTGCGCTATTTGTGTGAATGTCTGCCCAGCCAAAAATAAGTCTGAGCCATCACTGAAAGCGATTAACATGGCGCAGCAATTACCTTTACGGGAACAGGAAAGGGAAAATTGGGATTTCTTCTTGAGTTTACCAAACCCTGACCGAAAAAAGCTAAAAATCAACCAAATTCGCCAACAACAACTGCAAGAGCCGTTATTTGAATTTTCTGGTGCTTGTGCTGGTTGTGGTGAGACACCTTACCTAAAATTATTAACACAACTATTTGGCGATCGCGCAGTCATTGCTAACGCCACAGGTTGTTCCTCAATTTATGGCGGAAATCTCCCCACCACCCCTTGGACGAAAAACGCCGATGGACGCGGCCCCGCATGGTCGAATAGTTTATTTGAAGATAATGCCGAGTTTGGTTTTGGCTATCGTCTCTCATTAGATAAGCAAGCGGAATTTGCAGCGGAACTCTTACAACAGTTCAGCACCGAAGTAGGGGATAACTTAGTGCAGTCTCTCCTCAAAGCTGAACAAAAAACCGAAGCTGAGATTTGGGAACAACGCGAACGTGTGACACTGCTACGTCAGGAATTAGATCAACTCCTGATTACAGAATTAGATCCCAAACGCCAGTCGCAAATTCACATCCTCAAATCCCTGGCTGATTACTTAGTGAAGAAAAGCGTCTGGATTATTGGCGGTGATGGTTGGGCTTATGATATCGACTTTGGTGGTATTGATCATGTGTTAGCCAGTGGTCGCAATGTCAATATTTTGGTGATGGATACAGAAGTGTATTCCAACACCGGCGGACAATCCTCCAAAGCCACTCCACGCGCCGCCGTCGCCAAATTCGCCGCCAGTGGAAAGCCTGCACCTAAGAAAGACTTGGGTTTAATGGCGATGAACTACGGCAATGTTTACGTGGCGAGTGTAGCGTTAGGTGCAAAAGATGATCAAACACTTAAAGCCTTTGTAGAAGCAGAAGCTTTTGACGGGCCATCGCTAATTATTGCTTACAGCCATTGCATCGCCCACGGTATCAACATGACTACAGGGATGAACCACCAGAAAGCCTTAGTAGAATCAGGACGCTGGTTATTGTATCGCCATAACCCATTGTTACGAGAACAGGGTAAAAATCCCTTACAGTTAGATATGCGATCGCCTACTCAATCAGTAGAGCCATCCATGTATCAAGAAAATCGCTTCAAAATGCTCACCAAGAGTAAACCAGAGTTAGCTAAACAATTGCTAGCACAAGCACAAGCTGAAGTTGATGCCCGTTGGCAAATGTATCAATATTTAGCTAATAGATAATAGCTATTAGCTATTAGGTAATGGGTCATGACCTATTACCTATAATCATTAATTTGGCTAACAGAACAATTTCAATGTCCTTTTTATTCATGCAACAAAGGCTGACGGCGTAAGCCGAGCGGGTGTAGTGTTTTGAGTTCAGTATAATAAAGCGGAAAAATCAAACTATGTAAAGACAAGTGAAATAGGCTGAAACCTTCCTCGCTCCTTATTCAGTGGCGAAAGGGAGTGTAAACCAGAAAGTTAAACCTCGTTTACGATGACTAATCACCCCAATCTCGCCACCATGTGCTTGAATAATTTGCCGACAGAGATACATTTGTAAACTGATAGCAGTGGAACAGGGGGCCTGAGGATCACGCACATACAAATCAAATAAGCGATCGCACTCTAGTTTATTCATGCTGACACCATTCTCTTGGATATAGGTGCGAATCATCCTATTTTCTCGTTTGGCTTTGACAGTAAATTTGAGTCCTGGGGGATTATGTTGCAGGCTATGAGTAAATAAATTCAGCAATACTTTCCGCAATTTGGCAGTATCAACCGTCACTAACGGCAAATTTTCTGAGATTAAATTTTGGATAGTGGCTTGATTTTGGCTCAATAAAGGTTGTAAATCACGGACGATTCTCTCAAACAGGTTACTAAACTGCACTAATTCCCGGTGCAGAGTCATACCTTTAGCTTCACAAGTATGAATTTCTAACAATGAATCCAGCATTTCCAGTTGTCGATCATTGCCTTGAAGCATCCGCTCAATAATTGCACTAGGAACGGGAATGGGGAATTGGGCATTGGGGAGGCAGTGCGTTGAGGTCTCCTGAAGAGGAGGAACTGCCGTTATTGGGGATTGGGCATTGTATTTTTCTTCCCTTGCTTCCCTTGCACCTCTATTCCCAGTCCCCATTCCTTGAAGATTTTTCAAGACCATCAAGTTACCCATGACGGAGGTACGTAAATCATGGGCAACGGTGTGTAATACAACGTCTTTGACACGTTGCATTTCTGCCAATTCCTGGATTTTTTGTTGCAATTGGGCGGTGCGTTCTTCTACTTGCTGCTCTAAATTGGCGTTGAGGTCGGCTAATTCTTGGTAGAGTTTGACTTGCTGAATGGCGATCGCTAGTTGTGCTGAGATTCGCTGTAATAAGTTAATTTCGATGGGTTGCCAATTGCGAGTTCCAGAACATTGATGAGCCACCAACACACCAAATAATTTCTCTCCCACAAAGATAGGAACAGCTAGGGTAGCTTTGGTATGGAATTGTTGATAAATATGATGTAATTGTGGAGATACGTCAATTTTACTCACATCTGCTACCGCTCGCACCCCATTGGACATGAACATAGTGCGTAACTCTTGCAGATAGCTATCATTACCGCTTGACCAATTCAAAACTTGCGGATATTGCGGATTGACTGATTCGGCAACAATTTTCGCGCCGAATTGGGGATCATCAATACCAATCAATACTCGGTCTGTTTGCAGAAATTGCCGGATTTCCGTGACAGTGGTTTGTAGGATTTCTTCTAAATTCAGGGAAGAACGAATTCTGACTAGCGTTTCGGTTAAGATGCGATCGCGGTTTGCTGCTAGTTGTTGTTCTGTGATGTCGTGATTGACGGCGATAATGTGAGGTACTCCATCTAAATCCATCACTTCCGCCGAAATTATCGATGTAATCACCTCACCAGATTTGCACCGAAATGATAAAACTTGGTTGCGGACTGATCCCTGAGTCTGCAATTGTTGAATTAATTTTGCGCGATCGCACTCGTCCACCCAAATATTTAAATCAAAGGCTGTACGACCGACCGCTTCATGGCGTTCATAACCGGAGAGTTTGACAAAACTATCATTCACTTCTACGTAGCGTCCTTCCTTGAAGGTGCTGATAGTAATTGGGTCAGGACTACAATTAAAAGCTTTAGCAAACTTTTGTGCTAAGTTTTCTAAGTTACTTTCTGATTGCTTGCGTTCAGTAATATCTCTGACAATAGCTAATACTTCATCATGACCACTCACCACTAAACGCGCTTCATAATCTCGCCGCCCTAGAGGCGTTGGTAGTTGATATTCGCAGGTTTGCAAATCACCTGTATCTAAGGTTTTGTGAATCATTTCCTGACCGATAGCAGCGACATCACTAGGTAAAACCTCCTGTAAGTTTTTACCAATGATGGCTTCTCTCGGTAAACGAACATTTGCTACGTCGCCTTTCAAATCTAGATATTCACCATCTCGACTGATGCGAAACATTAAATCAGGAATGGCATCCAAAATTGCTTGATATCGTATTTCAGTTGCTTGCAATTGCAATTGTGCTTGTTTGCGGTCTGTGATGTCCATAACCAAACCATCCCAAAGCTGATCGCCGTTAGCCTGAAGTTCTAGTTGGGAAGTACAGTCAATCCATTTAAGTTGACCGCTAGGCGTAATGATCCGACCTTGCCAATGCCAAGGTTGTAATGTAGCGGCTGCTATAGCCATAGATTCTGCAAAGCTGTTCACATCTTCTGGATGTACCAGTGCAGCCAATGCTTGCCAGTCAGCTTGAAGGACTTCTGGTGCTAATTCACAGAGTTTTTGACTACCAGAACTCACATATAAGACATACCGATAACCATCTGGTTGGCAGAGAAACCGAAAAATTATCCCCGGTAAATTGGCTGCAATTCTTTCTACCCAAGAGACTGTTTGCTGTTGACAATCCCCCGGAGTCCAGAATTTCAAGGTTTCATCCACTCTTTGACCCTTTAGTGTGCAAGTAATTGGTATCTGGTTAACGGTCATCTTAGCTTGCTATTTGCATTATTAATCACAACATCAAAACCCTGTCTTATTTCAGGTTAATTTGTGACGTGGCGATCGCATTCACCCAATTGGGTGAACCATGAATATTCATAACTAACAAAATGAGATTTTTCGTTGGGGGAGAAACTTTATTGCCATTCACCCTGTAAAGTGAAAGCTGCCCAGTAATATGGCGCAGAGTAGTTTTGACTTTGCGACATTTCTATTTGTGCTGCTCTGAGTGCTGCCGCAGGTTTCAAGCCATCTTGTAACATCTTCTGATAAAAATTTTTCATCAGTATAGAGGTTGCCTCATCGTCCACATTCCACAAACTCACGACAACTCTGGGACTACCAGCATACATAAAGCCTCTGGTTAAGCCAACTAATCCTTCTCCTCTGACTTGTTCGCCTAAGCCAGTTTGACAGGCACTCAAAACAACTAGTTGGGCTGAGAGTTTGAGATTAAAAATATCATGCAGACGCAAAAAGCCATTTTGGGGATTGCCTGTTTGATCAAACAATGACAAAACTAATCCTGATAACTCTGGATGTACGGTGTTGAGGATGCCATGAGTGGCAAAATGGATAATTCGGTATTGGCTCAAGTCTTGATTCAGTGCTGTTTCCCTGTTCGCGGCAAAGTCTAATGCCTGCTTTCTAATACTAGGCGATACCAGTTTGAGAATTTGCTCGGCTTCTTGGCGGGTAAATGGTAAACGATCAAAAGTAATATTGAATTCTTTGACAGAACGTGTTAATTGCTGCTGAGATATCTGTTGACTGTATTGAGAAGATTGCTGTTTTTCTGACTGAATACGCTGATCATCATGGGAAAATATGGGATCAGCAATCACAGCTAACATCTTAGAAGGTGTTTGGCGATGGGTTATTTGTTGCCTCAGAATGGCGATTGTAGATGCTGACGGCAAATTGATAATTTCATGACGCGTTGCCAATGGCTGAGGTGAGTCTGGGAGGCTCAAGGCGGCAAACGGTACATATTGCAAAGCTCCATGACTCACAATTACTAAACGTTGCGGTTGGAGCTGCTGGGCTACTGGTGCGAGTATGAGCTGAGATAAAACAGACGCAGTTTTGGCTGTGTTTGCTCTTTGAATTGGGCTGGTGATACTCTTGCGGAACTGTCGCGCCGCCAGTTCTATGTCTGCACGTTTAGGTAATTCATAACTAGTTATAGTTTTTTTGGTAACTGCCCAAAGATAGCTACGCTCTTCCCCTAGGTAATATTCTAAAAGCAGGGTGTTATCATCCAGCACTGAAGACTGAATTTGTTTTACAGACAGCGATTGGGGTTGAGTCAAAGCTGCATAACCAGGACTAGCGGTGCGAATCTGTGCTTGCAATTGTTGATATTTTTCCAACAGTTCGGCAATTTTTTTTTCTAAAGCTGGCGTTTGATTCTGCTTATCAGTTAATGACTGTATCCGCAGCTTTTCTAAAGCATTCAGTTCTTGTTGCAATGCGCGTTCTGCTGCTAGTAATTTTGGATCTACGCCTTGACGGATATCTGCATTAGCTTCCGTCAGCAGATCCAAAAGACTCCGAGCGCGGGCTTGTTCACTTACTTGTAATGCTAGTGCATCGTAACCTTTGGATGGTTGTTGTTGGTGCAGGCGCATTAACAAATCAATGTAAAACTCATAATACTTCTGTACAGTGGCAAAGTAGGAAGTACGCAGTTGTTGACTACTAACTCTGGTACGTATATCTTCAATAATTTTAATAGTTGTCTCGATATTGGTGCGAGAGGCGTTGAGATTACCTTGATTGCGGAAGGCTATCGCTATATTGTAAAGTGTTTCTGCTTTCCCTGCCAAGTCTCCCAATTCTTGCCGTAAATTCAATTCCCGACGGTAATTTCGAATTGCCTGTTGAGGGTTTCCAGATAAATTGTAAGCTTTGCCAATATTACCAATAACATTAGCTTCCGCATTCTTAATTCCTAGTTTTTTAAACTTATGGACTGACTGATTTAATGAATCTAAAGCTTGAGAATAATCTGCTTTTGATAAATACACCCTGCCTAAAAGAGCAAGAGCAGAAGCTTCCATAAAACTGTCTTGTTGTTTTTTCGCCAACAATAAACTCTGCTCGGCAGTAGCTAAGGCTTGAGGATAATCTGACAATGATTCATAAACTCTAATAATTCCTGTCAGTGTAGTGAATTCCTGCAAATGCCCTCCCAACTCCTGCCACAATTGCAAAGCTTGTTTGTAATAATTCAGTGCTTCTTGATGATTTGCTGCTGCTTGATAAACGCTACCAACATGATCAAGAGTTTGAGCTATACTGCTGCGGTCTTGTACTATCTGAAATATTTCTAAAGCTTGGTTATAAGTTTGCAGACTTAGTTGATAATCACCTAGCGATTTATAAACTCTGGCAATATAGCTGAGTGTATTCGCTTCTCCTTGACGCTCTTTGAGTTGCCGTTGCAAAGTTATTGCTTGGTTATACAAATCTAAGGCTTTTTGATACTCTCCTAATGATTCGTAAATTTCAGCCATGTTACTCAGAGTAAAAGCCTCTCTAGAAGAGAATTTATTAGCTCGCTGTAAAATTAATGCTTGGGTTAGTGAGTCGAGTGCTTGCTGTTTTCTACCTAACCTATTGTAAATAAAACTCATTTGTTCTAAGACTTCAGCCTCATCATAACTATTTTGTGATTTTTGTAGTAATGAACGGGCTTGATGTAAATAGTCTAAGCCCTGCTCATAATCCCCAATAGCTGAATCTGTGCTGCTTAGAGCCATAAAAGTTATCACTTGGCTACTAATATTAATTCCTGGTGTAGTTTTTTGCAATTCCAGTAATAAATTAAAAACTGCTTGAGCTTTTTGATTTTCACCTAATGATGTATATAGTAAACCAATCAAGTTAAGTGTATCAATTTCACCTATTGAATTTTTAGTTTGGCGTTGAATTTCTAGAGCTTGATTTAAGGCATCTAGTGCCTTTTTAGCCTCTCCCAGTTGCATATAAGCTTGCCCAATAGTTTGGAGAGTATCAGCTTGTCCTATTAAATCTTTCTGAGAAACTTGCAGTGATAGTGCTTGATGATAAGAATCTAGTGCTTTTTTACTTTCACCTAAACTGAAATATATTCTGCCAATACTAATAAATATTTGAGATATAAAATCATTTTTTTTCTCTGCTTGAAATAATGATAAAGCTTGCTTGTAATATGTTAGTGCTGTTAATTTATCATCTAATCGAAAGTAAGAATTAGCGATTGATTGAAGTGCAATAGCTTCTTCAAAGCGGTTTTTAAGTTCACGTCTAATTACTAGTACTTGACGATAGTATGTTAATGCTTTTTGCTGCTCATTTTGTAGATGGTAAATAGTACCAATACGGAAAAGAGTGGTTGCTGCTTCAGGACGCGCGCCTAGTTGTTGCCAAATTTCCAATGCTTGCAAGTATTTAGCAAGTGCTTCTTTGCGAGAGATGACTGTTCCTTGTTGAAAGAGTTTGTCTGCTGCTTGTAATAAATTTTTGCCTTGTATATAGCTTGGCTGATTTTCGGTATTAACTTGGTTTGTTTTAGAAGTAAGTACCTGCACTAATCTCAAATTTTTTGCATGCACGGCTATTCCACTTGATGCAAAAAAAATTACAGTAAAAATTAGTAAAAATAGAGTATTTTTGTGGAAAAACTGACTCAATCGGCATTTCATTGAATGTTTGCCTTTTTTCATCAAACTGGATACACTGCCACTGCATTTTAACTTTTGATACAGCTTTGTCAATTTAATAGTTAATTTATATCAAGTTCTATTGATTACTTATAATGTGATACGATTCAGTTAAGAGAATATAGTATGAGCGAGTATAGTTTTTAGTAAGGACTTTAGTCCTTATTTTAATTCTCTATGAAGTTGCACCAAATAAATGATGTGGAGATGTTATATGCAAAGTCTCTAAAGTGCATCTTCATTAAGAAACGGTATTACCTTTGGATTCGTTAGTCGCTCTTGGAGGTTTGGGGTTTATTAATTTCCTAAAATCTTCATTATCGGCAATTTCATCAAAATCTATATCATTGGTAGCGTCTTCTTGATATCTAGGATTGAGATTAATTGCTTGTTGCAAATTTTCTAAAGCCAAATCCACTTGTCTTTGGAGTGCATAACAAGCAGCTTTGTTATAGAAAGCACTAGCATAATCTGGTTTAATTGCTAATGCTTTATCAAAGGCAATAATGGCTTCATCGTCCTTACCTAATCTAACAAGAGTATAACCGCGTTTATCCCAAATTTTGGGAGATTCTGGTTGAAATTTCAAGGCTTCATCAAAAGAAGTGATTGCTTCTTCATATTGTTCTAATTCTATTAATGCTAAACCGCGATTTGTCCAAGCCACTGCATCTTCTGGTTTGATTTTTATAGCTTGATCAAAAGATTTAAAAGCGTCTTGGTGTCGTAGTAAATAACCAAAAGCAACACCGCGATCGCACCATGCTTGATGATACTCTGGCTGAATTTTAATCGCACGATTGTACGATGCGATCGCTTGTTTATAACGTTTCAATCTAGCAAAAGTAAGACCACATTTAAACCAGAGGATAGCATCATCAGGGTTGATTTTTACTGCTTGCTCATAAGCTGCGATCGCCTCTGCATATTGCTTTTGGGAAAAGAAGTTATCTCCCTGCTGGATATAATCATCAGATGTGAATTTTGGCAGGTCGTTTTCTGTTGCTGGCTGAGGTGCTGGCGATGATGTTCCTATCGTAATTACCGCAGGTTTAGCTTCTGCTAATTCTTGTAAAATTACATTTTTGCGCTGTTGAGCATCTAATTGCAATTCCGATAGTTGTGAAACAAACTCTGTTTCTAATTTCTCTAATTTTTCTAGAATCAGTAATTTTTGCTGTTGAGCATTGAATTGCAATTCTGAAAATTGTGAAACAAAATCTGAACCTGATTTTTCTAAATCTTCTAAAATTTGCTCTTGGCGATTTTGAGCACCTATCTGTAATTCAGCTAGCTGAGATGCAAACTCTGATTTCAGCTTTCTTAACTCTTGTTGAATTTGTAACTGTGATTCACTTATTTGGGTTTTAAATAAATTTTCTAATTCTTGGAGATTTTGTAATATCCTATCTTTTTGGGTGTTAACTTCTGACTGGGAGTTAGATAATTGCTGTGTAAACTCTGCTTGTATCTTTGTTAAATTCTCCCACAGAATATCTTTGTGTCTTTGAGTATCTTCTGTCAGTCCTAATATTTGAGACTGGAATTGAACTTCTATGGCTTGGATGTTTTCTAATTTGATATTTTTTTGCTGCTGTACATCTGACTGTAATGTAGATAGCTGCTCATTAAATTCTGTTTGTAAATTATTCAAACCTGCAATTATATTATTTTGCTGCTGTTGAGTATCAGCATATAAATTTCCTAGTTGCGTATTAAATTCTAACTTGGATGTATCTAAATTTTCTAAAATTAATCCCTGGTGACTTACAACATCTTTTTGTAATTCAGTCAGTTGATTGACAAATCCTGATTCCATCTTGTCTATATTTGTTAGAGTTATATCTCTTTTTTGTTGCGTATCTAACTCTAATTGAGACAGATGGCTAGCGAAATCAGATACTAAACTTTCAATTTTCGTTTGAAAATTTGCGACTTCCGAAGATATTTTGGCTAAATTATCAGCCTTGGCTTGCAAGATTTCTGATGTTACAAGAGATAAATTATCTTGCTCCGTTATGATTTTTTGCTGTAAGTTTTCTGCTTCTCTTTCTAAAGCGCGAGTAATTCCTTTCGCTTCTTGAATGAGATTTTCCGCATCTTGCTTAACTAGTGTTAGTTGTCCTTCCAGTTTCTCCACGCCTTGTAACTGTGACATGGCCCTATCAACAATTTCACGGATAGCCACCCGTCGCAGTAGCCAAAATAAAGCAATCATCGCTACTGGAAATAAACTCAAGATAACTAACCAAATATTCAACAGAATAGTTGTCCGACTAAAAGCTTGCTCAAAATCAGCTTTTATCTGCTCTAAAACCCGTTTTTCCGTTTGCAGTTGGCTTAATGTTTGTCCTGGTTGATTCGGTATGGCTTGAGCAGTAATTTGTTGACGAGAAGTGGATGGTGTCGTTTGTCCACTACTGAACTCAGCGGACAGCAGCAAGGGTGAAAAGACGATGACACTTTTCAAAACGAGGGATAATACAAATTTATTGTTGCTCTTCATCACAACCATCCTGATGTGTTAGTCAGTTTTTGCGGTGTGCTTATCTCCTAATCTATAACAGAAACACAGGTGATAGGTGACAGTTAACAGGCGATCGCTTATTTACTGAAAATTACGTAGTAATTTATTATACAATTAACAGCGAAGCCAAAAGCTCAGGACAAGATAAATGTGGGCAATGTCCAGAATCTAGCTCAATAGCATCGACCCCTAAACGCTGGCGTACAGCATAGCGTGACCATACTGGAGATAGGATTCTATCTTTGGTGCAAACAATATATTTACACTCAATTGAAGGTAAAGCTTTGAGTGGATTTGGTTCATAAACATAAGCCATAGACTGTTGTAAACGACTTTTCGAGATTGCCCATTGTGCTACATCCGGTTGACAATCATGGAGGAATAAATCCATTAATACTGCTTTGTCAGTAAAGTCTCTTCCCAGTGATGCTGGTTCATACATCTGAGGCTCAGAATGAAATTGTTCCAGTTGACTGGGGTCTTGTGGCTGGTAATTTAAGGATTTGAGCGTATCAGCATCAAGATGATGGGAAAATTGGTCGAGTGTACTAATTCCAGGATACGGAATTAGCGCAGCCACAAATACTAGTTGACGCACTTTTACCGCTTCTGCAACTAGGGTAATGATAGTCCCAGCCATTGAGTGACCAACTAGGATAATATCTTCATCAGTTTTTGGCAGTGCTTCAATTACCGTATCCGCAAATTGGGACAAAGTCGCAGAAGCATTGTCAATGGGTAAATCCATTGCTACGGTTTTGTGACCCTGCGCTGCTAAGTAGGGAATGAGTAAATCCCAACACCAGCTACCTTGGAATGCACCGTGAACTAAACAAAAAAGACTCATAAACAGGAAACGGGAATGGGGAATGGTAAAAAATAAGCCACCCATTCGTTAGAGAAGTTTAACAGTATCATCATCCATAATGGATGCTCTCTATCAACCAGATCCTACCTGTTACCTCTGATCTGTCACCTGTCCCCAATCCTTGCCATGAACATTCCTGTAATGGTAACGTCTACAAGTTCGCACAGAGTAGAAGCATTTCTCAAACCATGAAGCGTAGACAAAAAGTAGCCTCACTGATTAGTCTTACCTTAATCTCTGGCTACCTCGTACCAAATACCGCTATCATCGCCGCCCCACCCAGAAGTCCAGACAAAACTATTAATTGTGAAATTTTAGTTGTAGGTGGCGGACTCTCCGGTGTAGCTACAGCTTATGAGGGTTTGTTAGCCGGAAAAAGGGTTTGCTTAACAGAAATCACTGACTGGTTAGGAGGACAAATTTCTTCACAAGGAACATCTGCATTAGATGAACGACCAACTCAACGCAGTCGCCAGTTTTATTCTCGTGGCTATCTAGAACTACGCAACCGTATCCAAAAAAAATACGGTGAACTCAACCCTGGAGACTGTTGGGTAAGTGATTCCTGTTTTCTACCGCGAGATGCTCATACAATTCTGGAGCAAATGCTCAAGGATGCGGAAAAACGGGGTAAAGGTAAGTTGGAATGGTTTCCCAACACAGTAATTAAAGAGTTAGAAGTCTCTGGGAAAAATAATAATACCAGTGGACAGTTAATTAATAGCGCGATCGCTATCCAACATCAACCAGCAAAAGGCGCACCACCCCTCAACACCTTTCCCCTATCACAAACAATAGACGACGCTTATCGCTACAACAACTCGTCTCGCTTCACTAAAACTATTATTCGTTTCGTCCCTAAGCAAACTAAAGGTAAAGTACCCTGGTATGTTGTAGACGCTAGTGAAACCGGAGAGATTATTGCTTTAGCTGATGTCCCCTACCGCTTAGGTATTGATGGACGCTCCTTCCTAGAACCCTCTTCTTCTAGCAACAGCAATGACCCCTACTGCACTCAAGGATTTACCTACACCTTTGCAATGGAGGCCACTAAAGACCCGCAGCCGCAGAAAATGCCGCCCTATTATCTGCAATACTCTCCTTACTTCAGCTATGAGTTAGAGCGGTTAGCCGATTTTGGCTTAGTATTTACCTATCGTCGCATTTGGAGTCCCAACCAAGGACAACCCACTACCTTCAGAGGAGTCAACTTTACCGCCCCCACTCCAGGGGATATATCCATGCAAAACTGGACTTGGGGTAATGACTACCGACCTGGGACTGCCAAGGATAATCTAGTCTATACTCGCCAGCAGTTGCAAGCTAGAGGACAATTAAAACCCGGTGGTTGGATGGGTGGACTCAGAACAGAAACTTTTCGGAAAGCCGAAGAACACGCCCTTTCTTACTATTACTGGCTAGTAGCTGGAACAACCGACTCCCAATTAGGAACGGGTGTGAAAAAGCAACAAACCAATAACCGCTTTTTATCTGGTTTAAATTCCCCAATGGGGACGGTGCATGGCTTATCTAAATATCCCTATATGCGGGAAGGGCGACGTATCATCGGCCGTCCCAGTTGGGGTCAACCAGGAGGTTTTACTATTTGGGAAATAGATATTTCCCGCCGCAACTACAACGATGAATATTACCGCAAAACTCTGCCGGCCAATATGTATCGTCAGTTAACAGCCGCATTGGCAGGTTTAGAAGCCACATCGGTAATTGCTGGTCAAGTTTCGCCAGATAAAGCTATGCGTCGCACTCGTTCTACTATTTTCCCTGATGCTGTGGGTATTGGTCACTATGCCATTGACTTTCATCCTTGTATGACGAAAAGCCCACCAGAAGCAGCCGGTAATACAGAACGACCAGGAGAAAGACGCGGCGGCGGACAAGCTTATCCCTTCCAAATTGCACTGAGGGCAATGATTCCCCAAAAAGTTGACAATTTAATCGTCGGTGGTAAAAGTATTGCTACCAGTCATATAGCGGCGGCGGCTTACCGGGTTCATTCCTTTGAATGGTCTGCTGGCGCGGCGGCTGGAACGGTTGCAGCTTTTGCCCTCAAAAATAACATCCCACCTTACCAACTAGTAGATGATTTGCCCAAGTCAGAACCGCAACTACAAGCTTTGAAACGTCTATTAGAAAAGAATGGCAATCCCACAGCTTTTCCTGATACTTCCATTTTTAATCAAAACTGGGAAGATTGGCGGTAGTTATTTGGTTGGCAATGTGAATAAGAATATCCCCGACTTTTCTAAAAAATCGGGGAGCTAAACCTCTCGATTTTTACAGCATCAAGAACATTCTGGTAAATTTTTATTGGCGTAATTGCAATCAAAATAAACCAGAGCTTCTCTACTAGAAGAGAATCCCATAGATGTATAGTATGGGTCATTTTCGGGGCTTGCTTCTTGTAACCAAATTTTCAAGTAATAAGAGTCACCATTATCACTCTGCCATAATTCATAACGATAGTTACCCCCTGCGCCTTGACTAGTTAAATAGTCAGCTAATGCTGTATTAGATGTAGAAACCAGGCTGAGTGTAGTTAAAACAGAAATGGTAGCTAATTTAAATAGTTGGCTTAACTTCATAGATGCACATACAATAAATTCTCTTGTTCTAGCTTCCTAGACCGATGTATATTTTTCAATCAGTAATCATCGGGAATGTTGTGTGAAGATATCTTGAATGGCGAATGTGCGATCGCTATTGCCCTATTTTTTCGCTTTATTGAGGAGCAGACCGATAATTGTATTACTGGGCTACCATACCACAAGGCTTTACCCACACTGCACTGAATGCAAACTAAAATTCTGTGGACTGTTGACTCTTGACTGTGGACAATGAATTAAACTAATTAGTTGTAATGTAGTTTTGTAAAATTTCGTTGGTTAACTGCTCTTATGGTTACAAAACTTTCAGCAGTGGTTTTTGCTATGGGTACAGCACCAACTGTCACTCCCGAAAAAACTAGTCAAACCGTCCGTAAGACTTATCCGAATTATAAGGTAATTGTCTTAAATGATGACTTTAATACTTTCCAACACGTAGCTGAATGTTTGATCAAGTATATTCCAGGCATGACCAGTGATTTAGCTTGGGATTTAACCAATCAAGTACATTATGAAGGGCAAGCGATCGTTTGGGTAGGCCCTCAAGAACCAGCAGAACTGTATCATCAACAGCTGCGTCGGGCTGGGTTAACAATGGCCCCATTAGAGGCAGCTTAAACATCATGGGCAAATCCAGTGCAGACACATCAAAAGCTAATACTCGCAAAGATGCTAGATTAGTCTGGAATCATTCTACTCACCTCCCCGGTTTGATCCCAATTTTAGAGCGGCTGTGTCAAGAGGATGGAATTCAAACCATTACACCAGGCGTAATTGGCAGAGTTAAAGGTCATGCACCCAAGATACTATTGCGTGTGTCTGTACCTATTCGCGGTGGTTACAAAGTTATTGCCAGACAGGGTAAGACTGTGCAAGAGGTGTTTATCCTGACAACGTTAGCGCAGGATAAACTCGAAGAAATAATTGCGATCGCCATGAAACAATAAAAATTGACTATCTAGCTATTCTTCAACTCGGTGTACTGCAAATTTATGTAGCGGCAAACTCAAAATACATGAGAAAGTTAAAAAATATGACAATGCCGTTGTTATTTTTAACGTCATGAGTAGAGGCTCATAATTGTGGAAAACCATCTTTTCTAGGCCAAACGCCACACAATAAACAAGCCAGTATGTAAAGCTCATTCTAAACAGAATGATTTCTGTTTCTTGCTGATCATCATTTTTTGTATCTTGGCAATTCCATAATAAACCTAAGCCAAGAATACAAGCAAAAAAGGATACAACAACTACAAATTCGTGACACAATAAATTGCTTGCGTGCATTTGTGTTTATTCCCATCTTCTGTCATTGGAATTCAGTCTAAAGGAATATTCCGAGCGATGAGCAGAAACAGTTACAAACTGCAATAAAACAATGTCATCTTTGTTAACAAATGCAACAAGAAATATATTAGTTTTAAGTCACTACTCATGATTCATTAGCAATTTAGTTTTGCTACCTGCGCCTTTACTACTGATCTTTCAATACCCCCATGTCTCATCTGTCATGTTGGGCTTAATGGAATCTCTATGACAAATTCTATTCTTTTACTTAGTTCATAATTACACCACATTCATCTTTGGTACTGTTTGACAATGATTTAGTTAGTATTTTTTATACTTAAGAGCTTGCGTAATCAAACTATATAGCAATTATCTAAAAATTTTGGAAAAAAGTTATTTTGACCCACATAAGCATCAACTCTGCATTTAGGTGGGTTGTCGTTGCCAAGTTTCTGTGGAAGATTTTGGAGGCGTTTCACCTAGTAAATGTCCTCAAAGACAACTAATAAAAGCAGTATGCGCGAAACAAAATAATTCCCTTAATCAGCAATGCCAAAAAAATTTATGGACATAATTAGTTTACTTTTGCTCGTAACTAAGTTTGTTAATTAGGAGTTTGAAGACATATCAAGCATATTTGAAGTTATTTTAGTGCCATAAATAGTTTATTTTTGTGACTCAATAAAATGTAACGAATATTTCTGCCATTAAAGTTTAATTTAAAATGCAAAAAGAGGAAGACAACTTTCTCTGATTAATCAATATTACAGGTGTAAACATAAAACATGGAAACCAATAATAGAAACTTCAAACATCAAATCGAGATTAATGATTTGATCGATGCGGCTGTGAGTGATGCGCTATCACGTAGAAGCGAAAACGGCAACAATTTAGCAGATTTATCTGGTGAAGAAGCGAGCGATGTAATAGGTGGTATTCAGCCAATAGCCGGGATTATAACTATACCAATACTCATCACACCTATTTTCCCACCCATCACTGTAGGGCTGATTGCACCAGACTACGACATATTCTAATGATAAATTTTGATTTAAAATCACCTTCTCTGGAGCTTTAATTCATGGAAGAAATTCCTGCTGAGAAAACTACACTTTGCCCCAGTGCTAGACCAGAAATAGCAGGAAGCGTAGTCTTCGGTTTAATTGGTGGCACAGTCACAGAACCACACGTAACTTATCTGAAACAGCAACTACCTGTAACAGATGAACTGTTAGCAAAAGCTAGTCCTGTGACCCCCACAGAAATATTTCGGACTGCTGCCCCTTGTGCATCTAAAAAATGTCAACATTTTGATGGTAAAGATTGCCGTTTAGCCACAAGAGTTGCAGAAAAATTACCTGCTGTAGTAGCAGAACTACCTCCTTGTTCCATCCGCCGAGATTGCCGTTGGTGGCAACAAGAAGGTAAGGCAGCTTGTATGCGCTGTCCACAAATTATCACTGACAATTACAACCCATCTCAGTTAATGCAAGAAGTTGCATTAACTGAAGTAACTACTTAATTTCTGAGGAGAAAACTATGGCTTTTGAAAATGTCAGAGCTTTCTATGAAAGACTGGCTAATGATGAAGCTTTCCGCAGCCAAATGCAACAAGTTGAAAGCAAAGATGAATGTAGTCAACTAGTTAAAGCAGCTGGTTTTGAATTTACCCAAGCTGAGTTTGAAGAATATACAACTCAATTATTAGAGTCAGCCGCTGATGAAGGTGAACTCAGGGATTTAAATGAACAAGAATTAGAAGCAGTCTTTGGGGGTGCTTCTTCACTTCTTGACAAAATCCGCATTCAGCCATTGTATGGGGTGATTGTTTGGCCTCCAGCTCAACCTCTGTACGGGGTTGTAGTTAGTGAAGAATTCTAGACAAGTTCAAACTACCATTTTAGTTTTTGGGGACGGATAAACAGAAACCGTCCCTCTTTCATAAGTTGAAGAGGGGTTATATTTCATGAGCGATCGCAGAATTAGCTATGCTGTTTGGGAAATCACATTAAAATGTAATCTGGCTTGTCAACATTGTGGTTCGCGTGCAGGCCACACCAGAACACAGGAACTCTCTACAGCAGAAGCCCTAGATTTAGTCAAACAAATGGCAGATGTGGGCATCACCGAAGTTACTCTGATTGGCGGTGAGGCTTTTCTGCGTTCAGATTGGTTGGAAATTGCCCAAGCCATTAATCAAGCTGGAATGCACTGTGGCATGACTACTGGTGGCTACGGTATCACCTTAGAGACAGCACGCCGCATGAAAGACGCTGGAATTAAGGTAGTCTCCGTTTCAGTTGATGGTTTAGAAGCAACTCACGACAGACTCCGGGGCAGACAAGGTTCATGGCAGTGGGCATTTAAAACCATGAGTCACCTCAAACAAGTAGGCATTCCCTTTGGTTGCAATACACAAATTAATCGCCTCTCTGCACCAGAATTTCCCAGCATCTATGAACATATCCGCGATGCTGGTGTATTTGCTTGGCAAATACAAATGACCGTACCAATGGGTAATGCTGCCGATAATAGTGAAATTCTGCTGCAACCTTATGAATTATTAGATGTCTATCCGATGATTGCACGGGTTGCTCAAAGAGCCAAACAAGAAGGTGTACAGCTGCAACCAGGAAATAATATTGGTTACTTCGGCCCCTATGAACGATTTCTGCGTGGCGGGAGTGCTTGGTCATTTTGGCAAGGATGCAACGCCGGACTCTCGACATTAGGTATTGAAGCGGATGGTGCAATTAAAGGTTGTCCTTCTCTACCAACTTCCGCTTACACTGGTGGAAACATCCGCGACTACTCACTACGAACCATCATCGAGGAAACAGAAGAATTGCGGTTTAATTTAGGTGCTGACACACCCAAAGGTACAGCCCATTTGTGGGGTTTTTGCAAAACTTGTGAATTTGCTGAACTCTGTCGGGGTGGTTGCAGTTGGACTGCACACGTCTTTTTTGACAAACGCGGTAACAATCCCTACTGTCATCACCGCGCCTTAACTCAAGCTAAACATGGTATTCGGGAACGAGTCTTGCTTCAGCGTCGTGCTGATGGTAATCCCTTTGATAATGGTGAATTTGCTTTGATTGAAGAACCAATTAATGTACCTTGGCCAGCAAATGATCCATTACACTTCACGACCCACAAAATTCAATGGTCAGAAAGTTGGCAGCAAGCACAGGAACTAGCAACGTTAATTGGTTAATCCGTTTAATCACAAAATAATTTTATGGATACTAACTCTAGTACTTCTAATCAAATTCAAGTAGATACTCCGAAATTTCTTTTACCCCGTTCAGCCTGGAATAGTCAATTAGCTTATTTAAGAATAATGTTTAAGGCCAAGAAAGCTTTAGATAGGATAGAAGAAGAAGCAAGATTGCATAAGATTAGTAATTAGTGTATGAGTAATTAACCATATAGCAATCTAAAACAGAGCGAACTAAAGCCCTCAATTTCAAGAAGAAATTGGGGGCTTTAAGTATCAAAACTTTTACCCATAGTACATAGAGACGTTATATTTCTAAATTTTTACACATTGATAACGTTAACTAAAACTTGATTATATGATCTATCAAGGATTATTAATAAATAAAATTGGCAACAATATCTTGATTAATCCAAAGTTAAGAAAAGATTATTTTTTGTGTTCTAAGAAAAATAAAAAAACAGTGACATAAATATTTTATTTGTTTCCCCAACCTTGAATAAAAAGATATATATCCTATCCAATTTTTTGTAAAATTACACTAAGGCTGATTTAGCAAAATAACAATTCAGGTGTAGTCACATTCTCAGAACAATTATGAAAAATACTAACTTAGGGACTTTGATTTCAGGTGCAGTAGGCGGATTTTTTTTGTCTCTAGCTCCAGCTACTGCTGCTATCTTAGTAGAACCAATAGTGACAACACCTAACCCAAGCTTTCCCTCAGGAGTAGACATTCCCTTCGGTTTACCACCAGGACAATTAACATTTTGGAATGCGCCTGATACTACTGGTGAACAAAATTTTTTAAATAGTACAGGACTAGATATCAATCAATTCTCTCTGATAGTACTACCTGATCTTGATACGCTTCCAGATGATGTTGTCTGGGGAGATGTTAATGGTGATGGTCAGATAGGTTTTTCTAACATTTTTACTACTATTAACGTTAATCCAGGGTTTATTTTACAAGGATTACGCGCTCCTAGAATTAATCTTGCAGGAGGAGTAATTCCAGCAGGCGATCGCTTTGTTGTCCAATTTATTTCCCAACCTGATCTAAGACCATCAATACCTGGAGATAATGGGCCTTTAGTAGTCGGTGGTGTTTACTTCGGTTCTATTCCTGTGGCAACTGTTCCTGAACCATCATTTGTCCTCGGTTCTGCTTTTACTGTGTCATTAGGTGCTTGGTTTAGCAGAAGAAAAACTACTACAAAGAAGGCCTAATTAATATAGGTAAAATCCTGAAATAAAAAAATAGAGTGCATTAAGGCTTATGCACTCTATTTTTTTATTATTACTTTATTCAGCCTATCTATCAAACAATAAAAACAAACTATTTCGTGTGAATAATCTGTAACTTTAAATGTAACTTTTTTGTCCATTATTATGAGTGAATTAACTTGATTAATACAGTTTGTTCAGTAAGAATATATTACAGATAAGCAAGTTTAAAAGCTTATCTTTCAACTAAAAATTTAACAGGAGCAATTAACAATGTCTCGCATCCAAATTCAAGACCTCAATGTTGAAAATTTCGTGACTGAACTGGAAGCTGATGAATTGACAGAAGTTAAAGGCGGTTGTCCAATATGTATTTTATTAATTGGTGCTGCTGTTGGTCTTGTACTAAATCTGGAGTAAATTAATCTATTTGCATTGTGAATGGAGGTTATATCATGACATCTATCCGCATTAATGACATTGAAGAAGTCAGCTGCTTAAATGAGTTAACGGACAGCGAAGCTGATTCAACTCGTGGTGGTATCGTACAAGCAATCTTACTATTCTACGCTGGCTATGAAATCGGTAAGGAAATTGCCGAGCAAATTAACAAGCGAACCTGATTACAATAAGTTTGTTAAACATTAGCCAGAATTAAATAAACCCTCTAACATCTTAGAGGGTTTTACTTTTTTGAAAAAAATGCAACACATATAATCATTTACCAAGTCTTTTTATTTGACCTATAATTCATGTATTGCAAAAATTGTTTTAATTTAAATTATCTACTAGTATCTAGATAGCTTCATTTAAATTTAGAGCAAATTCCACTTGTAAATATTGCTGTTTCAACCATTCAGTAAATAGCTCTAAAATAATCTTAAAGCGGAAATTCTCATTTAATTCCGGCTGCATAATCTCTTCTACGAAAATTAAATGTAATCCTTGAGAGCCAAGAATGGGTTTCAAAATTTGTGGTGGATGAGAGGCAAATACAGCAGCGGAAATTTCTGGCTTTAAATCCTTACGTTTGAGTATACCTCTGTATCCCCCAGAACGGCGCAATTCTTTGTCTTGAATGTATTTATGAGCAACATCATGGAAACTCATTTCATTCTCTTTAATAGAATAAAAAAGTTCCCATGCCAAATCTTCGTCATCCAAAATAACTTCATACATTGCCACAGTAGTATAGTCTAGCTGATGCTCAAAAAAGTAAGGCTCGACTTTATCTGCAAACAAATGAGCAGCCAATTTCCCAGAAATTAAACTGGTGTAAACCATCTTTTCAAACTCTTCTAGAGACAAGTTGTGTTTGTTCAGCCACATCCAAGTATCATCAGCACTAGTGAGTTTGTTAGCCAAGCGCAATTGATCTGCTGCTTTTTGGAGTTCCTCTACTTCTACTTTGACACCTAATTCTCGTGCAGTTTTGTCAATAATATGGTGGTTGACAATCTGTTCAACTATTTCAGGTATTTTACAAGATAATTTGATTTGAACGACAATATCTTCTGAAGTTATGTTAATAGTATTTGGCATTTGCTTTTTCCTTTTTATATTCTCAAACAAGTAAAAAACTGAAAATCTTATAATTCCAAACCACCATTTTGTAACTTCTTAAATGGATCAATGAGGAAATCAATAATTCGACGTTGACGTACAATTACTTCGGCGGTTGCTGTATCTCCTGGTTTCAAAGGAATACACCTACCAGCAGATACAATACAATGTTGATTTAAAGCAATTTCTAAATTATAGGCAGAGGCTTTTCCATTGGGGGTGTCTATATCGAGACTAGTAGGTGAAATTTTAATCAATTTTCCTTCTAGAACTCCGTAATCCTGAAATGGGTAAGCATCAAATTTCAGCTTGACTGGCAATGATGTTCTCAAAGAACCACTTTCTGTAGTTGCCATTTGCGCGCGAATAATTAGAGGTGAATTCTTAGGAGCAATTTCTGCTAACATTGCTCCTGGTTGTACGACAGAGCCAGCCCTTTGAATCGGCAATTGAAAGACTGTGCCATCTACAGTTGCTTTGATTTCTCGTTGACTTAACTGAAATTTTAACGATGTAATTTGACTCTTGTTTTGCTCTATTTCTGCTTTTAGGGCAGTAATTTCTCTATCTAAGTTTTTGAGTTGTTCTTCACTTTTAAGTACAGCCAACTTACCTGCATGACTCAAGCTTTGATAGCCACGTTCTTTCTCTTTAATACGTAATTGTGACTGTTCAATATTGGCTTGTGCTTGCTGTATTATGCGCTCATAACTACTTTGTTGTTCTCTGAGCCTTAATTTTGACTGCTCAATATCTGCTTTTGTTTGTTCTAATAACTTTTGTCTTTCTTTGGCTATATCAACTTTATCTACAAGATTGATTTCTGGAACTATTCCGGCTTGCCATGCTTGTTGATAACGCGCAACTTCTCTATTAGCTCTATCTAAACTAATTTCTACTAATTTATGATTTACCTGGCTATAATCAATAGATTTTTTAGCCTGATTAACTTGAGCTAATTTTTCTTCCTTTTGAAAATCAAAGGAACTAATAGTAGCATTAAGATTTTGTTTCTCTTGGTCAATTTGAGTTTGCTTTTCTAATTCTTGAGCTTGATTTTGTTGGCGTTGCACTGTCAAAGCTAAAACCAACTGGTTTTTGAGTAAGTTTAACTGTGACAATTGATTTAATTGACCATCTAGCCTAGTTTGTGCCTGTTTCAATTCACTATTAACTAATTCTGATTCCAGTATCAATAAAGTTTGGCCTGCTTTAACTGATTCTCCTTCTTGAACGCGAATTTCTGCAACACTACCTGCTACAGCAGCGTCTAATCTTACTGTTTTACCTTCTGGTTCTAATCTCCCTCTAGCTGTACCAGTTTCATCTACTTTAGATAATATTGACCAAGGTAATGCAATGGATGCAAAGATGAATAAAAAGTACAGCAGTCCTCTAGTCCAGACTTGGGGTAGGCTGTCAAGTAATTCTTTTGTGACTTCAGACCAATCATCTATTGATTTCGCTGATTTCTCAGAAATGGTAGTGGCTATTCGTTCTTCATGAAATGAATTTTCTGGCAATTGGTGACGCACCAATCCATTTAAGTTATTTGGCATGGCTGTGAGGAATATGTAGTTAATCTGATTTAAATTGCGGCATCTAGTTGCTGTTGATTGAGGTAGAAGTAATGTCCTTTTTTACGCATTAATTCTTCATGAGTTCCCTGTTCAATTAATACGCCCCGATCTAGAACTAAAATCAAGTCTGCGTTCCGCACGGTAGAAAGACGATGAGCAATTACTAATGTGGTTCTTCCGCGCAAAATTGTGTTTAAATTCCGTTGAATAATTCTTTCAGATTCTGCATCTAAATGGGAAGTAGCTTCATCTAAAATCAGTAGTTTTGGATTGCCTAATAAAGCTCTAGCGATCGCAATTCTTTGTCTTTGCCCTCCAGATAACATTCCTCCACCTTCACCAATTTGGGTTTCATATCCCAAGGGCAACTTTTTAATAAATTCATCAGCACCAGCTAGCCGCGCGGCTTCTATCACTTCTTCTAATGTGATTCCTGGATGAGCTAGGCTGATGTTATCTCGAATTGTACCCCCGAAAAGAAAGGTATCTTGGTCAACAACTCCTACTTGTTGACGTAAGGAAGTTAGGGAAAGACTAGTGATATCTTGTCCATCAATTAATACTTTGCCATCAGTGGGAGTATATAAACCCAAAGCTAACTTAGAAATTGTAGTTTTCCCTGAACCACTCCGTCCAACTAAGGCAACCATTTGTCCTGGTTTCACTTCAAAAGTCAGATTTTCCAATACATTGATATCACTTTCTTGGTGATATCTGAATGTCACATGGTCAAAGCGAATATGTCCTTTAATTTCGGGTAAGCTTTGACGAGCTTGATTTTGTAAATCTTCTTCTGGTTCTGCATCTAAGACATCGTTAATGCGTTCAACAGCAATTGTCACTTCCTGTAATTCGTTCCACAAAACTATCAATCTTTGAAAGGGTGTAATAATATTACCTAGCAGCATATTGAATGCTACTAGCTGCCCGATAGTTAATTGATTATGAATTACTAAATATGCCCCAAACCAGAGTAGCGCAGTGTTGACTAATGCTTGAATAGAGTTACTCAAGATTTGCAGTCGATTACTAATAACTCTGCCAGAAAAACTCGCTTTAATTTCTTTATTTAAATAATCTTCCCATTGCCAGCGTACTGTCTGTTCTACTGCTGTTGATTTTACGGTTCGCACACCGGAAAGTACTTCAATGAGATAACTGCTTTCATTAGCGTAGGCATTGAATATTTCTCTGGATATCCTACGTAAAAAAGGAGTAGCAATCAATGCTAGCAGAAAAAATGGTGGCACAATTACTAATACTAATAATGCCATTTTCCAACTGTACCAAAACATCAATCCTACATAAACAAAAACCGTGAGTAAATCTAGCAGAATAGATGAAGCTTCACCAGAAAGAAAGCGTTGAATTTTACGGTTTTCTTGAACGCGCGAGATGATATCCCCTACATAACGAGATTCAAAGAAGCTCAAGGGGAGACGGAGTGCATGGCGAATAAATGCCACAATTAAGGCTAAATCTAGTTTGTTTGCTGTGTGGTCTAAGAGGTATTGCCTTAACCCCGTCATGGCTACGCGAAATAAACTGAATATTAACAGTCCTAAACCGACAGCAAATAAAGTGAGTTCAGACCGTTGCACTACTACTCGGTCTAAAATTAATTGGGTGAATAAGGGCGTAATTAATCCAAATATTTGGATAAATAAAGAAGTAATAAAAACCTCTAGCATGACTAAGCCATGAGGTTGAATTAATTCAAAGAATTGCCAAAATGGTGTTGTAGCTTCTTTTGTATCTTTTAGCAGGACTGTTGGTTGTAAAAGGAGTGTATAACCAGTCCAACCTGCTTTAAATTCTTGGTAGGTGAGGGAGCGTTGACCAATCCCTGGATCAGCGATAATGACGTGTTTGGGGGTGATTTCATAGACAACAATATAATGTTTGCCTTCCCAGTGCGCGATCGCAGGTAATTTCTGTTGTGCTAATTGATCTAAACTAGCTTTAACTGGTCGTGTAGCAAAACCAATACTTTCGGCTGCTGCAGATAAACCACGTAAGGATGAGCCATTGCGGTCAACATTCGCAATATCTCGCAGACGATTCAGGCTAAAGCGTTTCCCCCAGTAACGGGACACCATCACTAAACAAGCCGCACCGCAGTCAGATGTGCTTTGTTGAGCGAAAAACGGATAACGGTGAGTGACTTTTTGTAAGAGATGTCCTACTCGCTGGGTAGGATGAGGAAAGTAAGCTTTGCTGATTTTTTTCGGCTTTGACTCTGTGACTGCTATTGATGGGGAATCAGTCTTGGTTTCTACTGTTTGGAAAGAGTTTTCTGATAGCCGATGACGCGTCTGTGCTGTTGCTAATAAATGTTCTCTGATTTGGGGATATTGCTGCATCCAAGATGCAACAACCTCACCGGGAATGAAGCATAGTTGCAAATTGATACTCGCCCTTGCCCCATAAGGCTGAAATGTCTTTTCTGGAAACAGAGTAAATTCTCCAAATGATTCTCCACTTTCCAGAGTGGTGATTAATTCTCCAGCTTCATCTAGTAAGCGTACCTTACCAGCGATCGCAATATATATTCCAGCCTCAACATTCTCTCCTGTCCAAAACTTCCCGACTTTTGGGTTGAGGAATTTAAATTTTGGGTAGCAGCGTTGAAATTCTGCTGGTGGTAGAGAATAACCCAAAACAGTGTTCAAAAGTTCTAACGAAACCAAATGATCGGATAGTTGTTGCACCATGAATTTCTGACTCCGTACCTAATTTGGCTAAATTTATTGGCATCAATCCGTGATTTTCAGACAGTTCTTCGGATTTCAGGTCGTGAATCAATATGCTGGTATTATTAGGTGTTTGTGCTGTGTTGTTTGGGGCTTTATCGGTTTGCGGACGAGTCGATAATCCCATTTGTTTAAGGATTCTTTTAATATGGCGATCGCTAATTTCAATTCCTAATTCTTTCGCCAAATGTTTCTGCAAACAATTTGCTGTCCAGCGTCTAAATGAATAACCATAATCACGGGGACTATGGCTAATTAATTCTTGTAACCGCTCTAAATATTGATCGTTAATTGCTTTGGGACGACCTATCGGACAATCTTGCCATTGATGTGCCATCCCAGTACGAGCTATGTGCATCCAATGTCTGGCTGTGGCTGGACAACAGCCCAAGTCTTGACAAATTGCAGTTTGAGATTTTCCTTGATCTGCTAACAGCATAATTTCAATACGCTGACGATAGGAAGCAGGTAAATCTTCTTGTAAACTTTTTTGCAATAACCTGCGTTGAAAGGACGTTAAAAATTTACCTGTGTAACTGGCTGCAATTTTTACTGGTCGGTTTAACGGAGATTGAGACATAATTTAGGTTACTTAACACACTAAACTTTGAGCATCCCAATTTGCTACTGTCACTTACAGTAAGAAACAGTCAAGCTTTTACAACTAAGAATTAGACATGACTTTTCACGGGATCTGGAAAACCCCTCTCCATAGCTTGCTTCCCGCAGGGTACCTCTCCCCTGCAAGGAGAGAGGCTTTAAATTTTCCCCCTTCCCTACTAGGGAAGGGGGTTAGGGGGTTAGGTTTCACGTTAACTTTTCAAAATAGCGTGAAAAGTCAGAAATTAGACACAGAAAATTTCCAGCGAGATAAGTCTTTACATAATTAGACCTCGCATCATTATGTATTCCATATCTGTTGATGGGATACATCTAGTAAATGTTTTGGAAATTATTTACTTTTTTACTCAATTTAAAGATTTGTTCTCAAATTTTTTCAATTCAACATCTTTAGTAATATATTTTAAATTCAGTTTTTGTGTAGTAAATAAAAGGTTAAAAATAGACAAAAATTTAGTTAAGTAGTTAATTTATTTTTTATAATTCAGAATCTTAAAAGATAATTAATTTTATAGAATTTCTATCATTATAAGGTAGATAATCACAGCACAAATTAGACAACCTCAATTTCTTGAAAAAATTGAGGTTGTTTAATTTTGCCTTAAACTCTGGGGTCTAATATAACTTGTGAACCCGATTGATCAACGTTATAAGTCCATAACTGATTCCGTACTCTGACGGTTACTTCCCAACCATCAATGGGTCGATACTCCCTAGTGCAAATTTCGCCGAAACTAAACTCACAGAAGTTACTAAAAGTTTTTGGCGTGGCGTTGGTAATTTCTATTTGGCGTTGGGATAAGCCGGAACGTTGAATGGCATCATCAATAACATTACTAGCGATCGCTCCGGGTAATGTATTATTTTCCGCAACAACGGCCTTGGGATCTAAGACAATACTCGAACCGTAGCGATCCACATGATAAGTCCATGATTGATTCTGCACCCTCACAACCACCTCCCAACCTAAGATGGGTTTATATTGTTGTGGGCAAATTTCCCCAAAGCTGAATTCGCAGGAGTTACCGAAAGTTTTCGGCTTGGCTTGGGTAATGACTAACTCTCGTCTGGGAATATTAGAACGTTTACTAGCATCACTCAGAACATTATTCGCGATCGCTTTGGGTAGTGTATTCCCTTCTACATTCACTTGAGGATCTAAAAGGATTTGCGACCCAGATTGATTAACGTGATATTTCCAAGGCTGATTCCGCACCCTGACAATCACTTCCCAACCTTCAATGGGGCGATATTCCCTAGTACAAATCTCCCCAAAGTTAAATATACAAGGATTACCAAAGGTTTTGCGTGTGGACTGAGAAACTTGAATACGGCGAATTGCTACTCCTGAACGCTTTGATGCGTCCCGAATAATTGCATTGACAATATTTCGGGGTGGACGATTTTGGGAGCGTTGAGATAATTGTATTGGTTGTGGAATAGGAGCTGCGATCGCTATATTTTTGCTAACAACATCAAATCCTGAAGATAGCAGACTAGTTAAAGCCAAAGTTAAAATCCAGCTTCTATTCCCAACAACCCAAAATGAGTAATTCATTAATTTCATATAACCTCCCGGCGAGGCTTGTACTTTATAGGATTGACGTAAACATCCTCAACAGGTCTATCAAGAACCGTTAAGAACTTCATAATATATAGAAATCACTCATCACAATATGTTTTACGCAATCAGGAAAAGTAGTTTTTAGAGAGGCGATGAATCGCGTTTGAGCAGTTCAATCCCAAATCCCAAATCCCAAATCCAAAAAGCGGTTCAGTCATCTACTGAACCGCCAACTATGGGATGATTTATTTTTTTGTTAAAGGAGGAATTGACTCAAGACTTAATACTGTCGTGAGTATCCACCGTTATTTCTTCCCCAACTACCACCGCCAGAGCGTGCGCCTTTATCCTCTTTTGGACGAGCTTTATTAACTTTCATAACACGACCCATCCATTCAGCACCATCCAGTGCTTGAATAGCCGCATCTTCAGCAGCCGATGTTTCCATTTCTACGAAACCAAAGCCACGAACGCGCCCAGTTTCCCTATCTGTAGGTAACTGAACGCGTGTAACTGCTCCGTACTCGGAAAATACTTTAGTTAGGTCGTCTTGAGTGACGTTGTAGGATAGGTTCCCTACGTAGATTGACATGAAACTCTCCAGAATCCATTGATGCAATGCAGAGATGTCTATCCGGAGAGCAGCTTGAAATTATTACTAAAAACAAGATACGTTTCACCGAAATTAACTTCTCCACTCATATGTTAGCACAACTTTATGAATGGCAAAGTCTGTTTTGAAATATTTGTTTTAATGTATGGTAAAATACAAAACTTTTATATATCTATACATTAAGTTTGCACAGCAAAATCTTCTGGATCAACGCCCCAATTCACCCAGCGAACAGCTTCCCGTGCTGAATTAGTATCAGGAGGAACACGCAAAACGTGAATAGATCCCGTGCTAGGACAAGTCATTTTTAATAAACAAATTGGCTCGACATCAATAGCATTGTCAATCTGTAAAAGGGTATATTCTGACCAACTATCTAATTCTCTTGCTTGTAATTCCTCACAGATACGAGCGTACCCAATACCCTGAATTAACACCCGACGTAATTCAGCGTTGTCTTGTGTTAACAACCATTGCGATCGCCATTCCTTGGGGTGGACTTTACCATATTCTTCCGGCAAGGCGACACCGTGATGAAAATAGAGGCTGTATCCGTCGGCAAACTCAATAGCTGGTTCGCCTTCAGCGTGAAGACGATTCTGCTCATCGAAGCGAAGATGCAGAGGGCGATCGCATACAAAGCAATATTCTTCAAAAGGAAATATAATTATTCCTGCGCGCACTACCTGCTCTAAAAGCTGATAAATTTTCGGGTTATAGTAGCAATCACACTCCGAAATAAAGAAATCAAATAAAGCAGCAGTATAATACAAATCGAATGAGGAAATAGCTTTGTGATCTACTCCCTTAGACCAAAGCTGCCAAACTAGTTCGGATTGATTCATACGCAGAATCATCTGCAATAAATTTAAATTATTTCCTGGTATTGAATCTAGTTGATCTTCTAAATTTTCTAAAGACTCTAAGTTAACTCTATTGTCTAATAAGATAGAGCCAACTGATATTAAGGACGTTTGTCTGCTAAATCCTCTTAGTTGATTTTCGATGTATTCTTCTATATCATCTGCAAAATTATTCTCTAGTCTTTTTTCTTTAGAACTGATTAACAAGATTTGATTAATAGCTGCAATAGGGTTATTAAGTAAAATAATTTTTGGTATTTTTTTACCTAAAAATGAGTATAAAACATCAACAATTTCTGATGCTGTGTTTTCAGAAATTAATTCAGATGCCAGTAAGATTTTGCGCCATTTATCCAGATAAGATGGGATTAAAGCCTTTTGCTCAGGCGTTAACTTGTCAATCATATCCACTACCTTAAATTATCAAGCAAGTGTCGCAAATAATCATTAAATCTCTGCGCCACTCTGTCTTGAAAAGTTCTGATCGGAGGAAACCTCCGCTCAGACTTTTCGCTGCGTTAACCTCCGCGCTCCTTGGCGTTTAGAAATAAATTATCAATCAGCTACATAACGCCAACCTTCCGGCTCATATTCTCGCTGAATTTTCACCATCCAATGACCTTGAGAAATTTTTATCGCGTGGTGTTCCTCATGAGAGAGCAAAGCCGTTTCGGAAATCACACGCAAATAGAGAGTACCATCTTTATTTAATAACTCTGCTTCACCCTCAGTGATACGATGCTTATGTCCTGTAACTTCGCCTGTTGCCAAAGTTAAGTGAGGTATCATTTCACCTGTAACTTCTGGTACGGGTATTAAAATAACATCGCCTTGCCGCATTGGCTGCATAGTTTTGTCCTTGGGGATAAGTACAAACCCCACTACGCTTTTTCTCTCAAATTTGATTTAATTCTGGCACAGGATGTTGGGATTGGGGACTGGGGATTGGGGATTGGGAATTTTAGATTTAATCCGATCTAAAATCCACGCATTGAAAGGCTGGTGACTGGGAAAAGTTCTATGCTTCTACCCCTACATCCCCACACCCTTAAACCCCTGCACCCCTAAACAAAGCGATCGCACAATTCAATTCGTGATGTATTTTGAAAACAGTAGTCGCCAATTATGCCTTTGATAAGTTAAAGATTAGAAATAGCTGAAGTAGGGAGTAGGGAGACGGGGGGATGGGGAGATGAAGAGAAAAACTATTTTTCTCAGTCCCTAGTCCCCAGTTCCCATTTCCCAGTCCCCTACCCTCTTGACATTTCGCTGAAATTACTTCAATTTGACTGTTTAGCTTCATAGCTATTTTTTTATTGAAATTTCCATGTCAACCCTCGTCATTGTCGAATCTCCAACCAAAGCTCGCACCATTCGCAACTACTTACCAAGAGACTATCGGGTAGAAGCGTCGATGGGTCATGTGCGTGACCTACCCCAATCGGCTAGTGAAATTCCTGCTGCTGTCAAAGGGGAAGCATGGGCGCAGCTTGGGGTAAATGTGGACGCAGACTTTGAACCTGTATACGTTGTCCCCAAAGACAAGAAGAAAATTGTCACTCAGCTCAAGGAAGCTTTAAAAGAAGCAACTGAACTGATCCTGGCAACTGACGAAGACCGGGAAGGTGAGAGCATTAGTTGGCATTTATACCAACTACTGAAACCCAAGATTCCGACTAAGCGGATGGTTTTCCATGAAATCACCCAAGACGCGATTAAAAAGGCTTTGAAAAACTGCCGCAATATTGATGAGCAGTTAGTCCGCGCCCAAGAAACTCGGCGGATTTTAGACCGATTAGTCGGCTATACTCTCTCGCCTCTGTTATGGAAAAAAATCGCTTGGGGATTATCCGCCGGACGGGTGCAGTCTGTAGCTGTGCGTCTGTTGGTGAATAAGGAACGCCAACGCCGCGCTTTCCGAGAAGGTACATATTGGGATTTAAAAGCTTACCTAGAACAAAATAAAGCCCCCTTTACTGCCCTGTTGGTGACACTAGCAGGCACTAAAGTGGCGACAGGGAGCGATTTCGACCCATCCACAGGACAAATCGCCACCGGGCGCAATGTGGTGTTGCTTTCTGAAGCGGATGCTATTGCCCTCAAGGAACGCTTGGCAGGTAAACCCTGGACAGTCTCCGAAGTGGAAGAACGCCCAGTGACGCGCAAACCTGCGCCGCCGTTTACCACTTCCACATTGCAGCAAGAATCAAACCGGAAATTGCGCCTTTCTGCACGAGACACCATGCGCGTCGCCCAGAGTTTGTATGAGCAAGGGTATATTACCTATATGCGTACAGACTCGGTACATTTGTCTGAACAGGCGATCGCAGCTGCCCGTGATTGTGTAGAAAAACTATACGGCAAAGAATATCTCAGTCCCCAACCCCGGCAATACACCACCAAATCCAAAGGCGCGCAGGAAGCCCACGAAGCCATTCGTCCGGCGGGTAGCAGTTTCCGCACCCCCCAAGAAACCGGATTAAGCGGTAGGGAATTAGCCCTGTATGACCTGATTTGGAAGCGTACTGTCGCCTGTCAAATGGCTGACTCCCGGCAAACTCAAATCACCGTCCAGCTAAAAGTGGAAGATGCTGGTTTCCGTGCTGGTGGTAAACGCATTGACTTTCCTGGCTATCTCCGTGCCTACGTCGAAGGTTCTGATGACCCCGAAGCCGCATTAGAAGACCAAGAGGTAATTCTGCCTGGGTTAAAAGTTGGAGATCATCCCAGTTGTAAACAACTAGACACCGTTGACCACGAAACCCAACCGCCAGCCAGGTACACCGAAGCCACCCTAGTCAAAACTTTAGAAAGTGAAGGTATTGGTCGGCCTAGTACCTACGCCAGCATTATCGGCACAATCATTGATAAAGGTTACGCCCAACTGATCAATAATGCCCTGATTCCCACCTTCACTGCTTTCGCCGTCACCGACCTCTTGGAAAAACATTTCCCTGATATCGTTGATCCCAGCTTTACCTCCAAAATGGAGCAAACCCTTGATGATATTGCCGATGGTGAAGCTAAATGGCTACCCTATTTACGGGAATTTTATCTTGGCGATAAAGGTCTAGAAACCTTGGTCAAAGAACAAGAAAGCCAAATTGATGCCAATAAAGCCAGAACCGTAGAACTAGAAAATTTAGCCGCCAAAGTCCGCATTGGTAAATACGGCCCGTACATTGAAGTAGATAACGGTGAGGGCGTAATTACCGCATCAATTCCCAAAGACTTGACCCCAGCCGACCTTGACCCCAAACAAGTCGAAGTTCTGTTGCGACAAAAAACCACAGGGCCAGACCAACTCGGCCGTCATCCTGAAACTGGTGAACCAATCTACGTCAAAATTGGTGCTTATGGCCCTTACGTTCAATTAGGCGACAAGTCCGACGAAAATCCCAAACCCAAGCAAGCCTCTTTACCCAAAGGTGTCACCCCAGAAAACATTACCCTGGAAACAGCCATTGGTTTATTGTCACTACCCCGCAACCTGGGAGTACATCCAGATACAGGCGGTAAAATTCAAGCTAGTTTAGGTCGGTTTGGCCCCTATGTCGTCCACGACCAAGGTAAAGAAGGCAAAGATTACCGTTCTTTAAAAGCAGGTGATGATGTCTTGACAATTTCCCTAGAACGGGCGTTGGAATTGTTATCAGAACAGAAAAAGACCCGTGGTGCTAGTAGTAGCAAGTCCAAAGCCGCTTTAAAGGAATTGGGTACACATCCAGACGATGATGCACCAGTGAATATTTACGATGGCCCTTACGGCCCTTACATCAAGCACGGCAAAACCAACGTGGGGCTACCAGAAGGTGTGTCAGTAGAAGATGTCACCCTAGCTCAAGCCTTGGAATTGCTAGCCGCCAAAGCATCAACCAGCAAATCCACCCGCAAGACAACAAAATCCACCACGACCAAATCTAAGTCAACAACAGCTAAATCAACGACAGCGACCAAGAAAAAAGAGGTTAAGAGTTAGTCAATAGTCAATAGTCAACAGCAGCTTTATTGTGTTCCCTTCTCATACCCCTAAACAATGCCCTATGCCCTGTTTGCCCAGTCCCTAATCCCCAGTCCCATTGACTATTGACTATCAACCATTGACAATTGACTAATAACTAACTCTTAGAGTCCGATAAGTGGTGAATGTGATACTCTAAAAAGTAAGGGAGATAACAACACTAAAATTTTAAGATTGGCTTATGCCCGGAATACAAAAGTGTGTATCAGCCCGGTTGTCAGCCAGAGGTGCAAAATTACGCCAATTTTTGCGTAGCTGTTAATCAAAATTGAGGTAGTATCTCAGGAGCAGTCAGTTTAATGGACTATATAGATAAGGTACTGGAAAAGCTAAAAGAATTGGCGCGTAAGCTGATTGAAGCCCTACTAGGGCCTGAAGTAGAACCGGAACCAGAACTGATTCCGATCCCTGTAGACCAGCGATCGCGTCGTCGTTAGTAGCCCGAAGGTACAAAATTGACAGTACAACCTCTAAATATTTTGGTGCTGCATGGGCCAAACTTAAATTTACTGGGGAAACGCGAACCAGGAGTTTATGGTGCTACTACCTTGTCTGAGATTAACCACCTGTTAGCTGAAGCAGCACTAAATTTACAGGCGAATGTTTTCCCTGTGCAATCGAATCATGAAGGCATGTTAGTGGATGCGATTCATGACGCACTCGGAAAGCATCAAGGAATTCTGATTAACGCCGGGGCTTATACTCATACGAGTGTGGCGTTGAGGGATGCGATCGCTGGGGTCAATATACCTACAGTAGAAGTGCATCTGAGTAATATTTATCGTCGAGAAGAATTCCGCCATCATTCTTACATAGCCCCGGTAGTTATTGGACAAATCAGTGGATTTGGTGTGCAAAGCTACATCTTAGGTTTACAGGCTTTAGTGCATCATTTGAGTAATTAAAAGGTTAAAAGTAGAAAGGTAGAAGAACTTGCTTTTAACTTTTTACTCATTTAAACCATGCGCTATTTACTAGGGAGTCGGTTCAGGGGTGCTTTTTTAGGAGGATTATTAGGAGAAACCTTAGCTCAAAGTAGTCAGCCACAATATTCTGTCGAGACTAATTTTGCCCAAAGTATATTTCCTGGTGTTACCAGTTTGGTGAAGTCAGGAAAATTCGATATAGATGATTGGTTAGGGATTTATCAACAAAAATTTACCGACTTAGAACCAGCCAAAATAATTGTCGCTACAATTCCTCTTTCTCTTTTTTGCCACGAAAATCCGGTAAAACTGCACCAAAATTTATTGCAAATTTTAAAAAATTGGGATACTAATCCAGAGGTACGAGACAGTACCCTAGCAATAGGATATGCGATCGCCCAATCGTTAACAGAAAAGCTACATCCCCAAACCCTCATTCCGCAAATAATTGCTTTTATCGGTGATACACCAACTGCGCTCCCACAAAACTTATTAAAAATCAATAATTTGTTAGAACAGAGGTCTGGGTTAGAAAGATTACAAACCGAGTTAAGTAGTCAAGAAAATCTCTCGGATGGAATAGCCTTAGCATTTTATTACTTTCTCAGCACCTTAGAAGACTTTCGTTTAACAGTTTTAAGATCAATTCGTCATCGAGAAATCTGGAAACAACACTCTGTCATACATTCCCAACAGATCAGTACAATCACTGCTGTTTTATCTGGAGTTTATAACAGTAGTGTAAGTATCCCTGTGCATTGGAGAGTTTCACTAGATAGAAAATTCAGCCAAATTTCGCCAATGCTAGAATTAGCTGATGCACTTGCGACTGCGTGGTCAGGAGTGTATGAGCCTGGCTTGAATTTCCAGGAGTTCTCACAGGAGGAAAGTTTCACGCCTTGCGTTTATGCAGCTCCTCGCGTCATCAAGGCGCGGTAAGGAAATAGTTCTCAGTCAAGAATCAATATTCATTCCTCCAGTTCCAGTCCCCCGCCCATAAGTAATGAAAAAACAGCGATTTTTGCAGTTCTTGAATCGGCAGTTGACCCATTGGCGGCGGCGGTATAGACTATTTAGCCATAAGAGAAAATTACTTTTGGCGGTGAATCAAAAAGATAAAAACTCTAGTAATGAAGGGCATAGAATTGTTCTCCATCATATACTCTGGAATTTACTCCACAATCTTGATCACAGTGGTCAGAAAAAACGCAAAATTGACCTCAGAGCAATGACAAAATTGGTCAAAAATCACAGTAGGGTAAATGCAGTAGGTTTGGGTTGGATACATGAAAGGCGTTCTTCTCTAGTTTTAGCGATCGCAGTTGTATCCCTTACTGGTGTAATGGGTCATAAATTATATAACCAGCCTCAATTAAAGGTAGGAACTCTTGCACCACAAACAATTAGAGCGTTTCGTACGGACAAGATTGAGGATCGCGAAAGAACAACCGAGAAGCGTAAAAATGCCAGTAGGAACTCCACACCAGTATTAATGGTTGATACAGAAGTCACAGAAAAAATCAACCAGAATTTACAGAAATTACTAGATGAAGGTAAGGCAATTCGTGACATAGCTGGTTCTTTTCCGTTTTACGATTCTTCGGTGTTGTCTATACCCACCCAGCATTATCTCCGTTCTTGTTCTGATTCAGAATGGCAGGTTTTGTTAGCGGCGATGAAAAACACTAGTCAACAAAGTCTAAATAATCGCTTCCGACAAAATTTTAGTCAACAAACTCCCAATAATAATTCAGTTTCTCCCAATCAAGACCGACAAGTTTCAGGTAATCAAAGCATTAGTCTTCTGGGTAAAAGCGAGTTGACGCTAGCTTTAGCAGAGTTATTAGCTTATCGAGTTACCATTGGCGAACAAAACCTGTCCTCCGTCATCGCACAGATTTCTCAAGCGCGTCAAGCATATACGCAAGCTAATGCGCAACTCAACAGCAATACCATCACTTCAGACACAATCTATAGCGAAACAGTTCTGTTGGAATTATCAGACGATGAATGGACAAAAACCCAATCAGGAATTTATCAAAGTGCGGAACGTATTCTAACGCAGGGTATTCCTCCAGGATTACCAGATAGTATTTTAAGTAATGCGGTCAGCTTACAAGTACAAGCTGTTGTTCCTAAAAATGCGGAAGCTTTAGCCAGTAAACTGCTGCTAGCTGTCTTAGACCCTAATTTAAAAACAGATGAGGCACAGACTCAAGAAAAAGCTCAAAAAGCAGCCGCAGATGTAACACCTGTATTCATTGAAGTCAAGCAAGGTCAGATCATTGTCAACAAAGGAGACTTAATCACAGAACGGCATTTTGAAATTTTAGAGCATTATCAACTGATTCGTCGGGAAAATAACTGGCTGGGATTGCTGAAGTTAGGAGGTTTGGTAACGGGAGCAATCGGTGTATTTGTCTTAGTAGAAAGACGAATTAAATACCACTTACGCCAACGCGATCGCCTGTTAGTTTTACTATTAACTGTAAGTACACCAGGTTTATTGGCGATGGGTGTACCTTATACTACCTGGGGTGGTGTAGGTTTACTGTTAGGTAGCTTTTATGGGCCTAGCTTGGGTGTAACAGTAATTGTCTTACTGTTGCTATTGTCACCACTTAGCTTAGAAGTGAGCGCAATTACATTATTGGCTGGTGCTACTGGTGGGATTTTGGGTAGTTGTATCGCGCAGAAATTGCGATCGCGGGAAGAATTAGCACTTTTGGGTGTAGCGATCGCAGCGGCTCAAGGTGGTGTTTATTTAATTATTAAAGTCCTGATTGGTGCAGCCTTTGGTGCGGCTTGGTATGTTGTGCTGCAAGAAGCTGGATTATTCGCTTTATCTGGTCTGGCTTGGAGTATTATCGCTCTAGGTTTAAGTCCGTACTTAGAAAAACTCTTTGATTTAGTCACCCCGATTCGACTAGCAGAGTTAGCTAATCCTAACCGTCCTTTACTCAAACGCCTAGCCACAGAAACACCAGGAACTTTTCAGCACACCTTATCAGTAGCAACGCTAGCAGAAGCTGCGGCGAAAAAATTGGGATGCAATGTGGAATTAGTCAGAGCTGGAACTTTGTACCATGATATTGGAAAAATGCACGACCCTTTAGGATTTATTGAAAATCAAATGGGCGGGCCGAACAAACATGAAACTGAGATTAAAGACCCTTGGAAGAGTGCAGAAATCATCAAAAAGCACGTCAGCGAAGGGTTAGTTATGGCGCGCAAACACCTGTTACCAACAGCGATTCAAGCGTTTATTCCCGAACATCAAGGGACAATGCTGATTGCCTACTTTTATCATCAAGCGGAACAGATGGCTCAAGCTGACCCCAGTATTGTGGTGAATGAAGCTGATTTTCGCTATGCTGGGCCTATTCCCCAATCGCGGGAAACTGGGATTGTCATGTTAGCCGATGCTTGTGAAGCTGCATTGCGATCGCTCAAAGATGTTAATCCCGAACAAGCCTTAACAATGTTAAATAATATCTTGCGTGCCAGATGGCAAGATAATCAACTCATTGATTCCGGTTTGACGCGCGAAGAAATGACCAGAATTGCTGAAATCTTTGTAGAAGTTTGGCAACAATTTCATCACAAACGCATTGTTTACCCTAAGTTAAAAGCTAAGGATAAAGTCAATAGTTAATAGTCATTAGTCAACACTTCCACTAAACGCTGGTGGATAAACAACCTTACCCCGGTGATTATTTTGATAATTTTTTAGTGGCTTGACCATAAAAACTTCCTGTGGAACTGGGAAAGGTGATGCGATACCATAATTCACTGATGGTTCAAAGCCAAACCTTCTATAAAAATTGGGATGACCTAAAACTATAACTAAAGCTTCTTGTTTGTTTTCTGCTTTTGCTAATGCCTCTTTTACTAATTCGCTGCCAATTCCTTGCTTTTGAAATTGTGGATGTACGGCTAGAGGTGCTAAAGCTAATACTTGTAGTGTATCGTCACCGATCAAATGGATATAACTTAAAATGATATGACCCACTACCAAGTTATTGATTTCAGCAATTAAAGCAAGTTCTGGAATATAAAATTCAGACTCGCGGATTGCTTCTATAATTTTAACCTCAGTTTCTCCGCTAAATGCTAAACGGTTTACTTCAGCTATGGCTTCATCATCTGATCGTATTTCACAACGAATATTCATTGTTTGTAATTTTTAATTCGAGCTGATGCTCATTTGATAATACAGATTTAAATTCTCTATTTTCCCCGCAATGATTTCTGTTTCCCGTAGCCCTACAATTGTTTCTATCACAGGTTGCTCACGATAATAAGCATGAACTCGATTAGCTAATTCATTATGAAGTTCAGCAATAAAGTTGTGAGGATCAAGAGTACGATAATAGAGAATTTTTTCAGGGTTTGCTTGACTACATCCTACATCTAAAGCCCTGCAATTATCTAATAGTCGCAAAGCTTGAGGTGATAAAAATTCTGCTAGTTTCATTTGCACATCGATTTGCTGAAGTTTGTCTTGACCAATTATTGGATATATTTCAATCTCGCTACGACCATTAAAGTGAAAATCAAACCCAATCGTGGTAATTTTACTACCTAATAAAATTGGCCATTCCTGTGCTGCATGAGCCATGTCAGCAGCTATCTCTAACTTTTCGGGATAATCTTGAATAACATAACAAAACTTTAATTTAGAATCCTCTAATCCACTGCGTAAATCAACACCTACTATAATTTCTATAACTTTACTGAAATCTAAATCATTACCGATAAATTGTTGGAGTAATTGATAGTCAAACTTGAGATTTAACTGCGCTTCCATAGAACGCAAGAAGTTAAATGCTGCATGGTAATTACCAAAAGTCGGTCGCTTGCGAAACAGATTAAAGCGGGTTGGATAAAGTTGACTTTGGTTAATTTTGCAAGAACACTCCAGACCCCAATTTTTAGTTTGATCTGCGAAAGTTTCAAAAATCTCTAATGGGTAAAGATATTCAATTTCAAAGGCACGTTTATGTTCAGTAATATAGTGTAAATTTTTATTACTATTGATGGCTAACATATTATCTTCAGTAAACATTGCTGAAAATCCCAATCTCTCAAAACAGCTTGATTGCAAACTTGCATGATGCTATCACGTAAATCTTTTTTCGATTGCTAAATTGCTTAAATTCCCGTGTTGACTTGAAAAAGGGGTATAGGGGTGTAAGGGTGTAGGGGTGTAAGGGAAAGACTTTTTTATGTTTTCTTATGTGCGCAGTTCATGACGGCTACTATTTTTTTTGTACGAAAATTTATATTTCGGACAGGTATAATACCTAATGCCCAATGCTCCGTGCGCCATTTCTATTTTCATTAAAACTGTTTATGTCTAACTACTTCCGCGCTAACGTTGAGGCTATGGCTAGCTACGTTCCTGGTGAACAACCGCCACGCGGTACACAAATTATTAAACTCAACAGTAACGAAAACCCCTATCCCCCCTCACCGAAAGCATTAGAAGCACTGCGAACTATTGATGGTGAATGGTTGCGGCGTTATCCAGAACCCTTTGGTGGACAATTTCGGCAAGCTGTCAGTCAAGTCCTGGGCATTCCCAGTGATTGGATTATCGTAGGTAATGGCAGCGATGAAGTATTGAGTATTGTGATTCGCGCCTGTGCCGAACCTGGACGCAAGGTAGTTTATCCTATGCCTACCTATGTCTTATATCGCACATTGACCGAGATGCAGGCGGCGGAAATTTTGGAGATTCCTTACGCAGAAGATTATAGTTTGCCAGTGGCAGAATTAATTGCGGCAGATGGAGCTGTAACATTTATTGCTTCACCAAACAGTCCTTCTGGTCACGTTGTCCCTAAAGATGACTTGCGAAAACTAGCAAGTGGTTTGTCTGGAGTGTTGGTGATTGATGAAGCCTATACAGACTTTGCTGATGAAAATGCTTTAGATGTAGTGCAAGAATTTGAAAATGTGATGATCATTAGAACCTTATCTAAAGGTTATTCTTTGGCGGGATTGCGTTTAGGTTTTGGGATAGCCAACCCCAAATTATTGACAGGATTGTTTAAGGTTAAAGATAGTTATAACATTGATGCGATCGCCTGTACAGTTGGTACAGCTGCCATCACTGACCAAGCTTATAAAAATGCCTGCATTGCCAAGATTAGAGCTTCACGCCACAAGTTAGCCCAAGACTTAAAACAATTAGGTTTTCGCGTCTGGGATTCTCAAACCAATTTCTTATTAGTCCAGCCTTCCCAAAATAATGCAGAATATCTTTACCAACAACTCAAAGCACAACAAATCCTCATTCGCTATTTTAAACAACCGGGTTTAGATGATAAATTACGCATTACTGTTGGCACTGATGAACAAAATCAAATCTTAGTAGACGCGCTTAGGAAAGAGAATGGAGAAGTTTAGACTTTAGATTTTGGGTGTTACTCAATTAAGACTATGGATCTTGTGGAGTGGGGCATCTGGCCTTAATCCACAAGAGTTATATTGATAGATGCACCACAACCTGAGATTTGACTACAAATTAGACAGTTAACTGACGTTGTTGTAATGGTAGTTCAAAACGATCGCCTGGATGTGGTTCAATGATCTGAGTCGAAAGTTGACGTTTGCCTAATTGCGATCGCATCTCCTCGGTATTTCCTATCGCTTGGAGAAACTTCACCAGCAATCCCTCATACATCACATCACCTGGGGATGCTGTAGGGAGCATCACTTGTGGTTTTAACCACTCTGCAACCTCCAAAGCTTTTTGTTGACCTCTAATAATTGCTCCCACCACAGGCAAACTTAAATCAATCAGAGGTGTAATCACTACATCTATCGGTGCAAACTGTTTCAACTGTGGAGAATGATAACCATGAGGTTCATAGTACAGCTTTAAATCCGTTGCCAACTCTTTGAGAACATAACCATTCTCTATCAAAGTCGGCCCTATAGGAGAACCAGGAATAGCAGTAATTTCCACTTGGTTATTGAGTTTGTAACTTTCCCCATGAGCCAAAGTTGTCACAGAAATATAACCCAACTCCTGCACCACCTTCGCTGCATTAGGAGAAGCCACAACTGGAATATTCCGGTCAAGTTGCTTTAGTGTTGGTGGGTGAGCATGGTCTTCCAAACCTTGAGACAGTAAAATTAAATCAATCTTTTCTGGAATGGAACGCTCCTGAGTCCGTGAACCTTTAAATAGCCAGTCTAAATTAGCAAAAGTCAGCGCACCCACCAACCACGGATCTATTAGTATTTTTTGTTCACCGATTTCCAACAACCAACTATTGTTGTCTAACCAAGTTAAATACATAGCCACAGATTCAAGATAATACCTACCTTCATTGTGACATCACTGGGGATTGGGTCTGGGGTATGGGTTATAGAGATAAAATCTCTCTTGCTTTTTATTGCCCTATACCCTTACACCCCTAAACCCCTACACCCTCTTTTAAGGCAGAATAAACCCGTACTTTTTCAAGACAGTCTTAGATTGATTATCAGTAGTTAAAAACTTGGTAAACTCCCTGGCTGCATCAGCGTTTTTACTACTTTTTACCACTGCTAGAGGATAAATAATCGGTGAGTGATATTTTTCATCAGCAGCCACTACAACCTTTACTTTGTCAGAAATCTTGGCATCAGTTGCATAAACCAGACCTGCATCAGCATTGCCACTTTCCACCACAGCTAGAACCTGACGCACGTTGTTGGCATAAACTAATTTTGGCTTGATCTGTGGCAACAACTTCAGCTTTTGCAACACCTGTTCAGCGTATTGTCCTGCGGGTACACTCCTCGGTTCACCGATCGCAATTCGCTTGATTTCGGGTCTGCTGAAATTATAGAAGCTAGTAATGCCTCTAGCGTTCTTAGGAACAACCAAGACGAGGCGATTCTTTGCTAGGATCGCTCGTGTACCTGCCACTAACAATCCTTTCTGTTCCAAAGCATCTACTTGCCTTTTAGCGGCGGAAATAAAAATATCTGCTGGCGCACCCTGTTCAATCTGTTGCTGCAAAGCACCAGACGCGCCAAAGTTATAGCTGATGTTGATATTAGGATTATTCTTTTGATAGAGAGGTTTAATTTCTTCTAGAGCATCTTTTAAACTAGCTGCCGCAGATACCAGTAAACTAGCATTAGATTGCGCTACTACGGGAGAGGATGTCATAAAAGGCAAGCCAACCGCTATCAAACAGCTAGCGATCGCTGCACCAAGAAAAGCAAGAATTTGTCTTCGTTTCATAGGAAAATCAGGCTGAGATAGATTCTTCTCCAAGGATTGTGGCTTGGTAGGATCGTACCTAGATAAATTTGATATTTACCAACCAAATTGGTAACATTATGCCAAGAAAAGAACAAGGATGGATCACTTTTCAAACATCGGAAGACGAACGCAAGATTCTAGAGGAATTTTGTCAGCAGTCTCAACGCACTAAAACTGAGATTCTACGGGAACTTGTGCGTGGTCTTCATCAACAACCCCCGCCACCAAAATCATTACCAACCACAGGGGTAGACAAGATAGAAACACAAACATCTGAAAATTTAGATTTAGAAGCAAATATCCCTAAAAGACCCTTAAAAGTTAGCTCACGCAATATTTTGAAAGGTGTGGTGAAAAAAGTTGTCGCTGGTGCTGTGAATAGTGAAGTGACACTAGAAATTGTTCACAAAGTAGAGCTAACCTCTATTATCACCAGAATGTCTGCTGAAGAGTTAGGACTAGTGGAAGGTGCAGAAGCCTACGCGGTCATTAAATCAAATGATATTGTGATTGCCAGGGAATAAACATAATTTTTGAATCTGTCAAGATTTTCTCACTTGCAGCGGAATTATAGGATTCAGAGCCAAACTTAATCTAAACCTGGCAAAAATGCTATCTCATGATTCAGTAGGATTCGATTGATTCATGCGGACTAAACCAACTCCCACCAACTTACCTATAGTAGTGCAAACACTCTTGCAGAGTTCGGTTATGCGAACTGGGATATCAAACTTAAATTGGTAAATTAGTTGATAGTTGAGTAGCACTTGAGATAATTACTATGAGTAATGATTCCCATCGCCATCCCGAAAATTTTTTAACTGAAGTGATGAATCACAATCAGTTATGGGAATATGTGCAATCTATGGATACTCAAACCGTTAGCCAATTATCCCAACCCGCTTCACCAGAAGTACTTCAGTTGATTCAAAGAGCTGTTGTAGCAACTCTGGGTAATTTACCTAGTGGGAAATTCCACACAACTATCACAACTAGCCGTGATCAGTTGGGTAAACTTTTAGGATCTGCAATGGTCGATGGGTATTTCTTGCGTAATGTGGAGCAACGACTAGAACTAGAAAAGTCTTGTTTTTCTCAAAGTGATGAAACTGATACTAGTCTCTATCCTATGATGAACAACCCGACGGTAGAGGAATTAAAAGAGTAATACTTGGTAGTGCAATACACTTAAAATTTAAGGAGACGCAATAAATCGCGTCTCCTTAAATCAATTGATTCTATTGAATTCTATGGAACTTAGTAGCGGTTACGATTGTAGCCGCCGCCACCGCCGCGATTCCCACCAAATGAACCACCTCTGTCTTCTTTGGGTCTAGCCTTGTTAACTTTCAAGTCACGACCCATCCATTCAGCACCGTCAAGCGCATCAATAGCTGCAGCTTCTTCGGTGTCTGAATTCATTTCCACAAAAGCAAAGCCACGTAAGCGACCTGTTTCACGATCAGTAGGGATTTGAACTCGCTTGACAGTACCATACTCTGCAAACACAGCAGTGAGGGTGTCTTGCGTAACTTCGTAAGAGAGATTGCCTACATAAATCGACATCGATATGTCTCCAAAATCATCAGTTTGTAGAGATTTAGATTTCGGAGAGAGTCTGCAAATACCAAAAGGAAAAAGCCTGTCAATACTAAAAACAAACACTATAACCGAATATAATTCTCAGAGCATATGCTAACACATATATTTCCTTGATGTGGGAAAACTTCAGAAAATATTGCATAAGTATATATAATCTCTGTGGATTGATTTATCAAACTGCAATCGCCTGTTTGGTTTTTGGTGCGGAATTCTACTTCCTAAATATGACTGGTCAGTAGTTGATTGTTATTTGATTTACCGCACTGCTAATTAGAGAGGATGCTATTTCTATTTCTTGTTGGGTTGTAAATTTACCAATCCCAATTCTTAATGCTCCCTCAATGATATGCTCGGAAAGGTTCATCGCTTGTAAAACATGAGAGGGTGCGACCACACCTGATGAACAAGCCGCACCCGTGGAAATAGCGATTTGATGGCGAAGTCGGGCAATGATGGCAGTATTAGAAATATCAGGGATAGAAATGTGTAAGTTACCTGATAAACGGTTGTTTAAGTCTCCATTGACTAATAAGTCAGGGATTCCCGTTTGGAGGTGGTTTTGTAGCTGATCTCGCAAAATTGCGATCGCCTTTTCATCTGTTTCCATCTCCAAGCCTCTTAATCTGCAAGCTTCTCCCAAACCGACGATTCCGGGGACGTTGAGTGTACCTGATCTGAGTCCCTGTTGATGTCCCCCACCGTAAATCATTGGTGGGAGAGGATGATTTTTTCTGACTACTAATACACCCACACCTTTGGGTGCATAGAGTTTATGTCCAGAAATCGCTAGATAGGTAATTCCCCAGTCTTGGAAATTGACGGGAATTTTGCCGACAGCTTGGGATGCGTCGCATAAAAAAGGGATATTGTGAGAGGATGCGATCGCCTAAACTGTCCCAGGCTTTTTGAAATTCTGTAACTGCTTGTTCGCATAGTTCTTCACTATAGGCTAACCAGATGACTAATGTGGGTTCATAGCGTTGCTGATTAAAAATATGAATTTGCCTCACGCAAAGGCGCAAAGACGCAAAGTTAAAAAGACCAATAAAAGCTAATTTACCATTTCATGTTCTGATTCAGTAACCTCTAGATTCATTCTTTTTTAAACATAAACCCAATTAGGGCTAAAACCTTGCAGAGTTGCTAAAGAAATCAAAGGTTGGATAGTTTTTGTATAAACATTTATGAGAATTTCTAAATTTAATAAGTCATCTGGTTGATCAACTTTCAACTCTGCAACAAAAGATTCAATATCATTTAACCATTTTGTTTGAGAAACGTTTTGCTTATAAGTAATTAAGCCTAAATGCTGTAATGATACAAACTCACGGAAATATGTTTCTGATGGTAAATTATTAGATTTAGAAGAATTAACAGATTTTGTAGTCGGGATTAAATTCCATAATTGATCATGAGCTACAAAAGACCAAGGTAGATAATGATCTAAAGAAATTTCATTTTTATTTAATTTAATTTTAGAGTAAATACATTTAATCTCTCGATGTTCTAAAATGGTTTTCCAATATTTAGTCTGATTACCTAGAGAATCTCTCTCTTGTGGCATAAATAATTTATTAACTACATTAGGGGTGCTGGGGTTTCTCTGCTGCATATAATTCAACCATTCCCAGGAAGCCCAACCCCTAACTATTATGTAATTTTCCTCTAAATACTGAATCCAATCTGGATGTAAAATAATGGCGTTACAATTTTTCTGATCTTCAGCATCAAAGGAATATAAAGGCTTTTTCGTATCAAATTGATTGTTAGCTAAATTAATAATAGTGGGATTAACATCATAATCTTTTAAGCCCCTTGTTTCTTGAGCGAAGAAAGGACGAATTAAACGATAAGAAACGTAACGATTAATCGAAATAACAATATCATCGAGATTTTGGTTATTAATAGCTGTCCGCAAAAGTTTTTTATCTGTATCTCTAAACTTTAAAATTGGTTCGGTAATTTCTATATCAATAGCATTTAATTTATTAGCAATTTGGTCTTGCTTCCCAAACGACAGTTTAAAATAATTGTGGGTATACCAAGCATTAGCTAACATCTCAACAATAATTTCCCGGAAATAAATTGTTGATAAATTATCAAAATTTTTTCTTTTTAAAATATCTAGTAATGATAAAAAATAAAGGTATTTATAAGAGTTAGTGGTTGAATCAAATAATCCTGCTAATACTGAAATATTTAAACTATCACAAATTGGTAAATCATACATATTTAATTTAAATTGAATGTTATAACTAGATTTTTCTCTTTAGCCATTAACTTCTTATGTTGAGCAATAATTTCATCCTTGCGTGCTAGAAGTTGCAATAAACTTTCCCCATCAGTCCAAGTATAGGTACGACCATCAGCATGATTAGATTCATACTCAACAGCCTTTTGAAATAAATCAGGATGTTCCTGCGCCAACATTACCCATTCATACTTGCGTTGGAAGAAACAGAAAAAACACCCAGAACGACTGCGCCAGCGATAATAGTCAGGGAGTCCAATACCACTTTCTTCTAAAAGCCGAATAATATCAGCCTTAACTAAACCCCTTTCCTTAAGCGGAAAAACAGGTTTAATATTCGGTTTAGTGGAGATATAACCCTCACGGTTTTCATCAGCACGGATACCAATGTAACTAATAGCCTCATCATCCCCGACAAAATCCTCCAACGGCTTAATTTTCATCTTCACCGTACACCACCGCATTTGGGGAGAAGGTAACAAACCATCATGAATTGCTAACCAATGCTCAAAACCGCGTTTATCACTGAGATAATGAATTTTAATCCCCAGACGTACCTTAATGCGGTCAAGATAATCGTAAGTTTCCGGTAATTTCTTATGGGTATCACAAAAAAAGTATTCCATCTCTGGAATTTCCCTATGCAGTAACACCGCTCAAGCCGTGCTATCTTTTCCCCCAGAAAGCCCCAATATGTGTCTAGCCTTTTTCTCCGCCATGCCGATTTTTTAGCACGCTTTGGCAACTATATTGATAATGCTAATATTTTAGCAAATGTGTAAAGAAAACCTGTAGTATTTTTTAAATTATTTTAAAATTTACTAGTAATATCACTGTGATAATTAGCCTTTTATCAACTAACCAATTAAGCTTTTATACCTCAGCACGGTTCAAATAAATTTAGTAGGGTGTTTCAGTGCGAGAAAACCTAGAAAACCAATTCAGTATTCCTACAAGAACCCCTCCCCTGCAAGGAGATGGGAGTTTTGCTCCCTATTCCCTTGTAGGGAAGGCAGGGTGGTTTCATACAACCGGAGAAAAAAATAAACCTAGCTTTCAAAGCCTCTCTCCCCGTGGGGGAGAGGTTTGGAGAGGGGTCAAAATCTCGACTACAAAGCGAAAAATCAAAACTTATAGATTTTTCTTTTTTTGTATGAAACCACCCTGCTATTCCCTTGTAGGGAAGGGGGTTGGGGGGTTAGGTTTTTATACTGACATACCCCACATACTAAACTTATACAGATTTGGGGAGTAGATGGTTAAGCGATCGCATCGCCAAAATCGGTCAAATAACACGATTAAACGGCAAAAGTATCGATACGTAAGCTAAAAAAGATTAATTTACAAGTTTTCATATTGATTTACGGCTCGTGAAGTTGATAAATAAATCGTAAATTAGATTCACGAGTCATAAATTAGATTTGCAAGTCATAAATTAGATTTCTGAGTCGTAAATTAGATTTGCGAGTCATAAATTAGATTTCTGAGTCGTAAATTAGATTCAGGAGTTGTGAAGTTGATTTCCGAGTCATGAACCTTGAACAGTTCTTCATGGTATAGCAAATACTTTGAGATCCCCCTAAATCCCCCTTAAAAGGTAGGGCTGATTCTTTGTAGCCAGAGAAAATTTAGGAATCCAATACTTTTGTTCCTTGATTATTTTGTTTCGCTAAGTAGGCTACGCAGAAATTAAGAGTCTGATTTTTCTCTGTAGAACATGAATTAGCCCTAGGGGTTAGGGGGGATC
>DVDT01000048.1 GCA_015296085.1 Trichormus sp. M33_DOE_039
AACAGCTTTTTATACCACTGGCAATATTCGTCCACGAATTTGATTGTTTTCATGGGTGAACGAGGCTCTACCATTCTCTGTGCTTATGTTCTACGTTTTTTACGTTCTTATACTACCGCGAAAGTGACAAAACAGGGTTAATTCCTGAGCCAACGGTGATAGTTCTCCAATCTTTGCCACTCAAAGCAATCAAAGGATTAATGAGTGGCATCACTAAATCTTCCACAAAGGAGGTAATAATCTTACCAAATGCACCACCAATAATCACAGCGATCGCCAACTCAAATACGTTTCCTTTGAGCGCGAACTCTTGAAAATCTTTGAGGAAACCACTGGTTTTTCTTCTAAATCTAGACATATTTAAAATTTCACCCATCAAAATCTGAGTTTTTTAAACTTTATTAAATTTTGTGTTTTGATGATAGTTATAATTTGTGCCAAGTAGGGAAATTTTATCAGCTTTCGGTGCTTTTTTTGATGAAGAAAACTTTGTATCAATCAGTCTATAAGCTGTTGGGTAGACTGTTAGCTTGATAATAAATATGGTGGTAAAAATATTTTTTTCATACGCTATTGACCAAGAGATAGCAAATATTATATTGATTTTTGTTCTTGATTACTAGACTGGTATCCTGCAAGTATGTCATAAGTTAAAAAGGCTGTTCAATGCAAATTAATTTATGACTGCTGCTGTAAAAACTGCTCCTGGTCTAGCTTCTCGTTTAGTGAATGGCATACTGGCAATTAAGCCTTTAGCTAATCTCGCCAAACACCAAGCACGGCAAATGATGATTAAACGCGCTGAAACAATTGGTGTACCTTGGACAAATGAGGTTAAAACTCTCCAAGCCCGTGATTGGACACAAGATTTAGCTCAAGTACAAAATCCTCAAGTCACTTACCCAGATTATTATGTGACTTCTTTTCATGGCTATGAGCAGGGAGACCTTTGTTGGTTAGCAGCTTTTGAGTTAGAGGTGGCTGCTCGTGCTGTCCATGCTAAAATTTGGCCAGAAACTGAGGCGGAAGGCGATGCCAAATTACGCCAAAGTTACCACGATATCGTCAAAGTGCAAATTCCTGATGCGCCACAAACTATCCTAGACTTGGGATGTAGTGTCGGTTTAAGCACTTTCTCTCTACAAGCACTTTATCCCCAGGCTCAAGTCACAGGCTTAGATTTGTCTCCTTATTTCTTAGCGGTTGCTAACTATCGCGCCCAACAGCGTCAAGCTAATATCAACTGGGTTCATGCCGCAGCCGAATCGACAGGCTTACCAGATGCTAGCTTTGATTTCGTCTCGATTTTTCTGATGTGCCATGAATTACCCCAGTCAGCAACCCGTCAGATTTTTGCTGAGGCGAGGCGTGTCTTGCGTCCGGGTGGTCATATTGGGATTATGGATATGAATCCGCGATCGGAAATCTACAAAAAAATGCCGCCCTACATTTTGACGTTGCTCAAAAGTACAGAACCTTATTTGGATGAATACTTTAGTTTGGATATCGAGCAAGCATTAGTAGAAGCTGGTTTTCAAAGACCAACTATCACCAGTAATAGTCCTCGTCATCGCACCGTTATTGCACAGGTGAGTGTTTGATTTTACTTTGCTGCTGTGGGCAGTCATACCGCCACTGCTATTTTTGGGTTATTACTATTACCGTGTCAGCATTGCCCCACCTGTACAACTATTATTGTTGTTATTTGTGGTTGGGGCAGTATCGGGTTTTTTAGCCCTCGGCTTACAATTAGGTTTTGAAACTGTAGCTAATCGGGTTGCCAACTGGCGGCAAATCCAACGGGGGATTTTTGGTGCAACTCTGAGACAATTGATTGCGATCGCTCCCATTGAAGAAGGTTGCAAGTTAATTGCAGTTACTTTCCCAATTTTATATTTAAAACGTCGGCATCAATTACGTTCTACCAGTGTTTTCTTATTTACCATCGCTGCTGCTTTAGGATTCACCGCCGAAGAAAATTGGATTTATTTATATCACGGTACAGCTACCATTTTTGAGCGCAGCATCGGTACGCCAGTTCATGCGATGTTTTCTGCACCTTGGGGATATGCGCTAGGAAGATACTTGTCGGCGACTGTGCAGATAAACCGCTACAGAAATTTATTTGCTCGCGCCTGGATTAATTCTCTCATTTTTCATGCTTTAGTAAATATTTTTTCTACTGCTGGGCGTTATTCTCCTTCCTTACAGTTACTCAATTATGGTTTATTTCCTCTACTGCTGTGGATGTTTTGGCGCATGGAACAGCTACTACGCAGAGTCCAAAATCAACAACCCATCACATTAATATCTGGACGCACAGTCCAACATCGTTACTGGCAAAGAGGGTTATTATTTTTTGCTATCACCCTGGGAGGTAATGCAATTTTCGGGATATTTCTGTTAGTTAGAATCCTCAGCCCTTTAAGTCCAGCTCGGCTTTTTTATCCTGACATCTTATGGTTTACAGTCAGTAGATTTTTACTGAATTTATTCTTTGGGATTTTGGCAGTGTTAATTTATTGGTATTTAAGATATTCATCAAGACTGTAGGTTTTTTGTATTTAAAATCACAATTCAATTTAATATTGAATATTTCTTTAGCTAGAACTTCAATAAGATATCAATAATTATCCTAATTATTAGATAAAAGGAAGTTGCTGAATCAAGAGATGATTCTTGTGGAGTGGACATCTTGGTTGCCCGAAAATATAAGAAGTAAGAATCGCATCCCATAACGTCATCAGAATCATCCTGTAAATATGCAACTAAAATTAAAGAATTAGCTAGAATTTATCTAGAGTTAAGAAATGAGTTGCTTTCATTCGTCAAAAATATCGGCTTTTTGTCCAATAATTTTTCTAAATCATAGAATATTTATAGAGTTACGTAAACGTATCATAAAGGTTTTAGTGATAGTACTCGCATTGTAAAACATGGATAAAATTTAACTTAGATTATTTTACAATTACTTAATAAGTAATAAATAAAAACAACTATTAGCAAACATGAGTATTTATATGCTATTCATTGCTTAGGGGGAACTATGCGTCAAGATACATTACAACGGGGAAATACAGAGTCTCATGATATATTAAAGGGAATAAAAAAAATAATAACCTCTAAAGAGGCAATAGCAATAGCAAGTTTAATTTTGACAGCAATTTCTGGGTATATTACTGGTATTAATGTACAAAAATCTGCGTTTAATGGGCAATTAATATCAGATGCTTTGAAATCAGATTCTATAAATACCAAACAAACTAGTTTAAGTATGATTCTAGACACTAATTTAATTTCAGATAAGAAATTAACAAATAGGATTTGTGGTTATTTAAATACAAATAGACCACTAGGATGGATATACTTAGGAAATTTTAAAAATGGTAACTGGAGTAATCCAACTTTTAGAAATCCTAGGATAACTGACCCCAGAAAAAATTCTAGTCTTGTTGAAAAAGGTGACATTATTCAAATTATCAGACCTATAAATTTGAGAGATACTGCTCCAAAGTCCGATGGAGATTTAGGAGATTTAACAAAAAGAGTATCAAAAGACACCACAGTCAAGGTTTATGATATTACTGGAAACCAGAATCATGCCTTTGTAGAAGTATTAACTTTGCCTAAACAATGCTTATATTTTGCATTTAGGTAAATCATCTGCAAGGAGAACTACAGCATAAAAAACTGCTCTGATTTACTGGTTTTCCACGGTTGTTGTCTCCACCCTAATCGCCGTCTTGTTGCGGAGTTATCTACTTTTTACATATGAATCTCCACATCAAGGTTTTGCTGTACAATGGAATGGCAGCCAGTGTTCCTGACAAAAAAATTCATGAATAATAGGAAGAAGTTTGTTGTAATTGCGATTTGGTGACACCTAAGCTTTGCCGAAAGTTAATGATTAGCTCATTGAGTGTGGCTGTATCGATTAAAAAAGCATCATGACCATAGGTTGATGTTAACGAAACTAGTTGACCATTAGGAATTAAATCTGCTAATTCTTGTTGTTCTATTGGGGGATAAAGGAGATCAGAATTAATGGCAACAACTAATGCAGGTTGTTGAATACTGCGTAAAACAGATTCATAGTCTCGACCTTGGGCAAGGTCATGACTATCCATTGCATGGGTGAGAGTAATATAAGTATTGGCATCAAATCGCTCTACTAGCTTTCGACCATGATGTTGTAAGTAGCTAGAAATGGCAAATTGTTCCGCAGTACGATCATAATTTCGTCCAAAGCGTTCCGTAAAGCTGTACCAAGACCGATAAGCACTCATTGCTATCATGCGCGCTATTGCTAATCCTTGGGTTGGTGAGTTTTCAGTTGTGTAGTTACCTCCTTGCCAATTAGGATCAGTATAGATAGCTTGTCTTTGAGCTTCACTTAATCCAATACACCAAGCTGAATGCCTTCCTGATGTGGCAATGGGTGCGATCGCTTGCACTATTTCTGGATATAATAATGCCCACTCTAATACCTGCATCCCACCCAGTGAACCACCAATTACTAGCTGTAGCGATTTAATTCCTAAATCTTTAATCAGTGCAGCTTGTAAGTGAACCATATCCCGAATTGTGATGGCGGGAAATGATGCGCCATAAGGAATTCCGGTTTGGGGATTAATGCTAGTCGCGCCTGTAGTGCCGTAACAACTTCCTAAGATGTTGCTGCACACGATAAAATCGCGATCGCAATCGAATGCTTTGCCTGAACCAAATAAATCTTCCCACCATTCATCAGCATCCGCCGAACCAGTTAAAGCGTGACAAATGAGTATCCCATTGTCGCCTTCGGAGTTAAGCTTTCCCCACGTCCTATAAGCAACTTGCACCCCAGTTAATATTCCGCCTGCTTCTAACTCAAGCGGCATCGGCAAATGATAATACTGAGTTTGTGGTGAAATGAAGTGCTGATAATTCATTTGATTTGCCGAAATGCCTGCTCGAAATCTGCTTTGATATCATCAATGTGTTCAATTCCTACAGATACACGCACTAAATCAGGTGTCACACCTGCGGAAAGTTGTTCACTATCACTTAGCTGTTGATGGGTTGTCGATGCAGGATGAATCACTAGGGTTTTAGCATCACCAACGTTCGCCAGATGACTGGCTAATTTAACACCATTAATAAACGCTTTACCTGCTTCTAGTCCGCCTTTGATGCCAAAATTTAAGACTCCGCCAAATCCATGTCTGAGATATTTTTTGGCTCGTTCATGATAGGGGTGATGGGGAAGTCCAGGATAATTAACCCATGCTACCTGGGGTTGTTGTTCTAACCACTGGGCTAATCCTAGGGCGTTGCTCACATGACGATCTACACGCAGAGATAGTGTTTCTAATCCCTGCAATAACAAAAATGCGTTAAACGGACTCAATGATGGGCCGAAATCTCTTAATCCTTCTACTCTGGCGCGAATAATGAAGGCAATATTACCAAAGGGACTACCTACACCAAATACTTCTTGAAAATTCAGCCCATGATAACCAGAGGATGGTTCAGTAAATATAGGGAATTTGCCATTACCCCAGTCAAATTTACCAGAATCAACAATGACACCGCCGATAGAAGTACCGTGACCACCAATCCACTTAGTTGCAGATTCGACTACAATATCTGCACCATGTTCAATCGGTCTAGCTAGATATCCTCCCGCCCCGAAAGTATTATCGACAATCAGGGGAATGCCATTTTCGTGAGCAATGTAAGCTAAGGCTGCAAAGTCTGGAATATTGAATTGGGGATTGCCGATGGTTTCCACGTACAATGCTTTAGTACGATCATCGATCGCCTGACGGAATTTTTCTACATCGTCTCCCTCCACAAATTTGACATTTATTCCTAAACGTGGCAAGGAAACTTTGAATTGGTTATAAGTTCCACCGTATAAAAAACTGGTGGCAACAATATTATCCCCCGCTTGAGCGATCGTACTGATAGCTAGAAACTGTGCGGCTTGACCGCTAGAGGTGGCTAATGCTGCGACACCACCTTCCAATGCTGCAATTCGCTTTTCAAAGACATCCGTTGTCGGATTCATAATTCGAGTGTAAATGTTGCCAAACTCTTGCAGTGCAAACAGCCGCGCCCCATGCTCGGCATCATCAAAAACGTATGAAGTTGTTTGATAAATTGGCACAGCACGGGCATTAGTGCCTACATCTGGTTCTTGTCCTGCATGGACTTGCAAAGTTTCAAAGCGATATTGTTCAGACATAAGCAATTTACGGCAATGAAAATATACTGTTTAATTTAGTACTATCTAAAATCTACTATAAGTCTATCAGGATTTAGTTATTTACAAGTCAAAAATACTAAAAATATCAAAAATTCAGTTATTGCCAAAGTATTGATGATGAACTATTAAACGGGAATTATTGAGCAGTTTATCTAATTCTTGTGCAACTTTAAAGGGATTCTTACCTCTAAATATAGAAGCGATTACGGCTTCATAAGGATTTCTACCTGTGAGCTTCACTGCTGCGATAGCATCTTGATTTGAGAATCCCCTGACACTAACTAGCCAAGCCGCTAAGACATGACCTGTACGTCCAATTCCTCCAGAACAGTGAACTACAACTTTTTCATTGAGTTGATTAGCTGCGATTAAAAAAGGTAAGATTTTTTGGGTCATGCTGGAAATATCAGCAATGTGGAAATCTGCGATCGCGGCTTGACAAACTTGTTGACTACCAAATTCTTGCTGATATGTACCTAAAAGGTTGGAGTAGCCAGTGAGTTGTTCATGAGGAAGCAAACAGCAAATTCTCTTAACCTCTTGCTGCTGCATAAATGTAATCCAATCTCTGACTTCTTGCTGAGAATATCCAGGCCGTGAAGCACCAAATACTATTGTCTCCTCTGGGGAAGCAGGAGCAAATCTGTACATCATTAGCATCAATTTTTTGAATAATAGAGATTTTTTATACAAGCATATCTCTACCATAGATTCAACTGTATTTAATCATCTGCAAACATTGAGATAATCAAATTCACTGCCTCAAAGTAACAAATAATTGATTGAATTTTGCAAAATATTCTTGTTAATGAGGAATTGTTAATTAAAATTTCTAAAATATTTAGAGGCTGTATTAGCTTTTTTCTCCATAGAAACTGGAAAATTTACTAATGGCTGTCAAGATTCATGATGACGTTACCTCTAGGAAATACTGCTATACAGCCCTATTTCAAGTTAGCAAAATTTGTACAGTGGAAAGAGTTTTAACTCAGAAGTCTTGTAACTCTGACATCATATTCAGTCCCGTTGGGATGCTCTCTTCTAGCTTGGCTTCGAGCCATATTATCTGCGTTTTGTTTTGACTCTGCCATTATTTCATATCTGGATGTTCCGCATTGACAGATACTATTAGCTTGATCAGCAAATTCTTTGATATCAACCAATACCTCATAAGTATGAACCATTTTGGCACCTCCTTGTGCTAATGGCTTTAGGAATACGATCCAGTATATGAAGATTAGGCAGTGTTAGTTCTCTACCTAATACAATTCTTTATCAATTATCTACTTGATATTAACTGGAGATGCTTCTGGATGACTAGGTTGGGAATCTTCATGTTGAGGTTGCTGTTCTGGTGAGGATTTCTTTTCTGATGCTGGTGTTGGATTGGTAGTATTAGTCTGATTATTTGGGGGATTTTGAGTATTTTTACCATTGAGGTTATCTTGTAGTTGATTGACTTCATTGACAGTATTCCTTACACCCCTAATCGTATTATTTAAATCTTCTATACCTTTTTGGACATCATCAAAAAAACCTCCAACAATCTCAGGATTGTTTTCACGAGACGCAGGAGTTACTTTTGGAGTAGCGGTAACAGATTTTAATGCTAAAACATCAGCAATAGCTAGGTAGATCACAACAGAAAGAATTAGGCGTTGCATGAGTAACTCCAAATTAACTAAACAAGAATAACCAGGATATATGTCTATACAACACTTTTGTGAGTTGGAAATTGTGCATTATGAGTGAAGACACTATCGAAGGTAGTTTAACAAGTGGTGTGATAATTTTTAAGTTATGCCTTAAGCATTAAATTGCAGCAAACATTTAAAACATCAACGTTTTATTAGCTTTTTTCAGAATAAAACTGAATTTTAAAAAATTGTTGGTGTTAATTGTTTGTGAGCGCGGAAATACTGATATTTATTTCAGTCAATGAGTAAATATATAACTTATGAGCTATTTTAAAATGGAACAAAATTATCCTAGTAATACTGGAATTTTGATAAAAATCAAATACAATAACTGTGTTATCGGCTGCTAGTGGCTAATACTGTGTGAAATTATCATCGTTACGGTACTATTGGCGTAACTGAGTCAAAATCATATAATTGTTAGCGATGAAAAATGTTTTAGAATTATTTAACTTTCTTGGTGCTAAACATAACAGAGTTCCTATATCTCTATTTGTATTGCTTTGTGTGAACATACTGCTAGCATCAGGAGTACAGGCTGCAACACCAATTCAATTATCACGAACTGCATCTTACGCGATCGCAGCTTTAGGACTAGTCACTCTGAGTTTGTGTGTTTATTTATTCGTGGTGATTTTTCAGCCAGAGCGATTTTGAGGAATCCAGCTATGCTGTAATTAGCCAAAAGTGGCGAAGTGATTGCTCATCTGCGGTGGGGCGTAGCCTATCGCTACAGTCTACAATCAGAGTCGGAGCGAATTGAGTTTCCCTCAATTTCTGCTCTCATTATGTTGCTATTTGAGCTTTAGTCTTATCTATTCCCCAGATATGATGAAAGCGCAGACTATTGAATTTCCGTAAATCTATGACAATCCAATTCACAGTCCCCAATATGTCTTGCTCTGTTTGTGCAAGCAAGATTACTAATGCAGTCAAAACAGTTGATGCTGAGGCGATCGTTCAGGCTGATCCTCAGACTAAGCTAGTTAATGTAGATTCACAAGCATCAGAAATAGCTATCAAAGATGCTTTGGCGGCGGCTGGTTATCCAGCTAGTTAATTTGTTCCATAACATATTTAAACAAACTAAAGAATCCAGATTTAAGTCATAAATCTGGATTCTTTTTTATTGAAAATAATTATATCACACCAAAAAAACTTTGTCATACATTAATTATCTTTCCCGTAAAAGAGGTTTTCAAGTACCTAAAATAACTGTTTTTCTTAAATGCTCATGTTATTTGTAGGTCAACCGCTTCACTTATCAGTGAAACCTTAAAGATGGATGATAATTTTCAGTCTCCTCAGCCAATTCGTAAACCCAAAAACTTCAATAATCCTGAGCGTTTCATTGAAGGATGGTATTGGGTAATACCTTCTAAAAATTTGTTTGTAGGTGAAGTAAAACCTATGACAATTTTAGGTAGAAAAGTAGTAATTTATCGTGGTGAAGATGAACAAGCAGTAATCGTAGATGCCTACTGTCCACATATGGGTGCTGACCTTGCAGAAGGCAAAGTTGAAGGTAACGATTTACGTTGTGCTTTTCACCACTGGAAGTTTAATCATCAGGGAGTATGTGTAGAAATTCCCTGTTTAGAAGAACCGCTTCCCTTAAAATTAAAAACTTGGCCTACGGCAGAAAAGTACGGATTAATTTGGGTTTGGACTGGTGAAAATCCTAGACAACCTATACCTTTTGTTCCAGAATTAGAATTTCATGAGTGTGAAAGTATTCTTGGTTCTCGGTTTGTCATGAACTGTCATCCTCATGTTGTCATGATTAATTCCATTGATGTACAGCACTTCTATTCTGTGCATCAACTACCATTAGATATCTTTTTTGAAAAACAGGAACTTAGTCAAAATGCTATTGTTTTTACTAAACAAAGACGTAGTAATCAAGATAACAAATTGTTTAAATTGCTCCGTCCTATATACAAAAATAATTTCTATAGTATTTCCTATTGGTATGGCAGCACTTTTACTGTAACTGTCGGGCCAGATTTACTGCATTTGTATATCATGTTGGCAATGCGAATGCTTGATGATGGTAAATCTCAAATCCAAACTATCTTTTTAACTAAGAAACGTTCAGGTTTTAGCGGTTGGTTGGTGACTCGGTTTGTGCTGTGGTTGACAAATATTTTTATTCAGCACTTTATTAAGGATGATGCAGAAATCTTACAGACGATTAATTTTGATTTAAAGACTCCTATCAAAGCAGATGTGTCTATTATGCAGTTAATTAATCATGTAGAAAGACAAAAACCTTTGAGATGGAAAACTTGGTTATTAGCGCGATCGCCTGATGCAGAGATGAAAGCTAATCAAGAAAAATGGCGTGATGCTATGACGAATGACTAAATAAAGGTAAAAAGTAAAAAGTTCAGTAACACGACTTTTTACTTTTCTCCATCAGGCAATTGCACCCATAAAAAGAAGTGGCAAAGCCACTTCACATTTCCCAGGTAGAACCTAACCATGAGTATATCGACTAAAGAAAATTAAAATAGTATAAATTGACACCAATTATTGCCATAATTGCACTTTAGCTGATAGATTAGCTAGTTTCATTCTGCCAGCGATCGCTTTTTACTCTCTCACGACCAATTATCATAATTTTTGCTGTTTATTTAAAATTCCTGCAATCAAATCCTATAGGGAAGGGGAAAGATAGAAATTTCCAAGTATGTTTTGAGCTATATTTTTACCCACACCTGAAATTGTGCTTCCACTTCTGGTGGTATATTGGTGAAGTGAATGTAAAAAGTATTGGCTTCTGCTTTCTTGTCTAGAACCTTAGCATAAGTATCTGGACTCATGCTGTTATTTTTGGATATGAAAAAGTTTAATTTTAAATTGGTAAAAGGTTGCAAAACTACAGAATTCATTGTGGCATCGTAGCAAACTTGCGCCCCTTTAGCTGAGAGTTTTATTAACTCACCTTTAATAATTGTGCTATCTATATCTTTGCCGTCTAAAACAGCATATTGTAAGGGAATATTTGCTGGTAGTTGCCAAAATATTTCTTCTTCTTGAGTCAAATACAAATTATATTCTCCAGCAATACCACCTATTTCATAGATATTAATAGGTTGCATGACCCCTTTTGTTTGTACTTCTTTATGTCCAATCACTTTGACAATACTACCAACCTCATTAATAGTTGATTCTGAAACAAAAATTTGTCCACCAACTGTATAAGATTCAATCCGATAAGTTAAATTGACTTGACTACCGATAATTCCATATTTAGTTCGTTTTTCTGAACCAATATTCCCGACTACTACCTCGGCTGTATTAATCCCAATCCCCATTTCTAGTTTTGGTAATCCCATTTGCTGCATTTTTTCATTCACAGATACCATTGCTAACTGCATTGATACTGCACAAGCAATAGCCCTTTTTGCATCATCTTCTCTAGTAATAGGCGCACCAAATAAAACTAAAATTCCATCACCCATAAACTCATCAATAGTACCTTGATACTGGGTAATCACATCTGCCATATATCCTAAATAAAGATTAATAATTTTAATAACTTCTTCAGCAGATAATCTTTCAGACGTAGCGGTAAATCCTCTTAAATCAGAAGTGAGAATCGTGATTTTTTTGCGCTCTCCACCCAATTTTAACCCTTCAGGATTTTCTAATAAATTGGCGACTACTTCGTCAGTAAGATAACGTCCAAATGTTTTGCGAATCACTCCCGCAGTTCCAGCCACGTAAGCAGTAACAGCAATTCCCGAACCAATTAATGTCATTAATGGGGGAACAATAGGAATCCACCAACCCCCAAGAAATGCTAGATAACTAATCCCTATCAGAGTGCATCCCAGTAATAGTAAGCTAATCAAAGGTAATAATGATTTCCTTTTAGATGTACCACTATATCTTTGTCGCCATCTTAATGTTGCACCAATTACAGCCCAAAGAAAAATCCATAACCATTCTTGTGGTTTATGCCAAGTTTTAATTAAGGGACGATTATCTAAAGTCGCACTCAAAATTTGACTAATAGCATGAGCATGAATTACTATCCCTGCCATGCGTTTAGGTGCTGTAAAGATATTACTGCTGTAAGGCGTATAGAATAGGTCTTTAAGGCTTTCTGCGGTTGGGCCAATTAACGCAATGCGCCCCTTGAATAAATCTTGGGGAACGCGATTTTCTAAGACATCTATAATTGATATATGCCGAAAGTTTTGTCGAGATCTGCGATAATTAATGATTACCTGATAACCTTGGTCTTCGGCTCGGATGTAACCCCCATCATTACTTTTGAATAAGGGATAAATTACATTACCAGTTTTGACTAAAAAATCATCTGTTTGTCCGACTTCGATGTTGCGATCGCTCAAATAAAGATACGCTAATTTAAAAGCAAAACTAAAAACATTATCATCATTTTTATCTGCTAAATACATCAAACTACGACGGACTTTCCCATCCCCATCTAAGGGAAAATCATTTGCACCTACTTGCCCTAATTTTTTTAATGTTGGTGGTGGTGCAACTGCTGAACTGTCTTCACTTTCAGCAACTTTCTGCACGCCGACTAAATTAGGCGTAGATGCAAATACTTTGACTAAAGAATCATGACCAGAACCCACTGGTAAATCTCGATATAAATCTAAACCTATCCCACTAGGTTGTTGTTGTTTGATATTTTCTATAATCTTGGCTAATACTCCATCGGATAAAGGCCAGTTTCCGCGTTTACCAAGTTTTTGAACATCAGATTCATTAATTTCAACAATTACAATGCGTGAGTCTAGAGGTTCTGGGGAACGCAAGAGAAACATTTGATCCAGTGCGGCTAATTCCAGCATTTGCAATAATCCGCTAAAACGCAGAAGTAATACAAATATGCTGACACTAGGAGCAGCAATTAAAATACCGCGCCATTGCCAAATTTTTTTTTTCATTGCAGTCCACATAGGATCAACTCAAAATTGGAAATACTCTACGATCAGCAAGCTACACAATTCAAAAAGTGAGATGTAATCGCTAAGACAGCATTAATTACAAACACTGTTTTCCTGTTCCTTATTTAAGTTCTTTATTAAAGGTTGCGAAACTAAGTTTTGTAACCCGACTGATTCTAAAAATGCTCGCCAATTAGCTGTGACTGTCGAATCGCTAGGATTAGCAAGTCGCTGTTTAACTAAGGTATGTAATGCTTCATGCCAAATACCTGCTGTCGCATACACTTGAGAAAGTTGCTTGGGATGACTTCTGGCTAACTGCTTGGATAATGTGGGGGTCAGTTGTATGCGTTCTATCCAACCATCGGTGGTAATTTCTTTTTCTGAATCTTCGGAATCGCAGGCGATCGCAAAATACCAATGATATTGTTTACCAACTTTTAGACTAGGCGCGTCATTTGGCAGCGTAAAACTAATAATTCCTGCTTTGTTAGGCAGTTTAACAGTCGTTGTGTAGACAATACCTTTGTCATCTAGGATGGCAAAGTGTGCAGTTTGTATGCTCATTTGCTGCACAAACCAGTGGAAAGTCGGACGTTCAGCCAAAGTTAAGCCTAATTTATTTTGCGGAATTAAGGGCTGTAAAATTTCTTTACTTGCTAAATCACAGGAATCACCGCGGCTTCCTCCACCTGCTGTAGTCTGGGGTGCTTTGCGATTTGGGGGGATAAACTTTTGACTAATCTCCCAGTGCTGAAATTTTTGTGTCAATGGTGATTCAGCTATGACTGACCTGGGAAAACTAGCAATGATTGGTAATCCTATCAAGAAAGGAATCGCCGTCTGATTTATAAATTTTCTTATCAAATTCATATTAAGTTAGGTTAATTTTCGACCAGCTAAAAACAACAATTATTTCTGCTAACGCAAAAAGTGATATTTAGTTAAATTAATTACCCATAATAGAACTAATTTTGGCTTTTTGTCCAAAAAATTTTAACTATAAGTATCAAATTAAAAGTTGATGTTTTAGTGCAACAGGTAATTTTATGCAAATCATCAAGCTGGGATATTATGCACAGAGATATACTAACTAATTTTCCTAATTTTGCTGTTTTTAGGGATAGTGATATAGATTGGCTGCTGAATGTCAGTAGATGTCAGGAGTATCTTACTGGTGAAGTTATTGTTCAAGAAGGTCAAGAAACACTTGACACATTAGAAATTTTATTAGAAGGAACATTAAGTATTGGTGTTTCTCTCACAGGGGATTTAGAAGATTCCATTGAAATTGATCGTGTTGCTACGGGAGAAATCGTAGAATCTCTCTCTTTTATAGATCATCGTCCGCCATCTAGTAGTTTTACCGCCTTAGAAACATCACGGGTTTTGTCTGTGCCTCGAAACATATTAATTAAAAAATTAGAGCAGGATACAGTATTTGCTGCCAATTTTTATCAAATGCTATCTATTTTACTATCGCAGCAATTGCGAACATTGACTGATTTTCTTACGAAGAACAAAGTAGTTCCAGGTGAACCATTACGTAAAGTTTTATTTGTATTTGCTATTTTGAATGATAGCGATATTGATTGGATGATTTCCCAAGGAATCAGAACGAAAGTTAATCCGGGGACAGTTTTGATTGAGCAAGGTAAACCTGTTGAAGCACTATACATCTTATTAGATGGCAAATTAGGGATTTTTGTGACTACTCCTCACAGTGAAGTGGAACAAAAAGAAATCGCCAAATCAGTCAAGGGCGAAATTTTAGGAGAAATGTCATTTGTAGAAACCACAACCGCCTCCGCTACTGTCAAAGCAGCAGAATCTTCTGTATTATTGGCACTACCACAGCACACACTAGCGGAGAAACTAAAACAAGATACAGGATTTACAGCCCGGTTTTATCGAGCGATCGCTGTAGTTTTAACAGATAGAATTCGTGATAGATTATTCCGCCGGGGATTTGGTAAATTAGCCTATCAACTAGACCAACTCTTAGCAGAAGATATTGAAGTAGAAGATGAACTCGACCTAGACACCTTAGACAATACCGCCCTAGCAGGTGCTAGATTTGACTGGATGATTAAACGGTTGAATCGTCAGTAGTCATTAATTATTAGTTTTCTTCCTCTGCTTCCCCACTCCCCAGTCCCCAGTTCCCAATCCCTAATACATGGCTGAAAAAGACAGTATCTTTCGTCAAGAATCATTGGAGCGGTTATCTTCTCCAGAAAGATTGGATCAATTAATGCAGATAGTCAATCCCCTTGATTGGCTACCTTTGGCGACGTTAGGAACTTTTGTGTTGTTGGGGTTAGTTTGGAGTATTTTCGGACGGATTCCAGTGACAGTTTCAGGTAAGGGAATACTCATTCAACCCAATCAAGTAATTACTTTTGAGTCGCCCATTTCAGGACAATTGAAAAGTCTGAATGCCAAAACCGGACAATGTTTTGAAAAGGGACATATCCTCGCCACAATTGATCCCACAGATCTCAAACAGCAGTTGCAATTACAACTAGCGAAAGTGTCGCAATTACAAGCACAAGGACAATATTCTATATCACTTCAGCGACAACGCACAGTCAAGGAAAAAGAAGCGATCGCATCAGCTAGAGCTAACTACATTCAGCGTTTGCGGGATACCCAAACGCTCACACCTGCTTTTTATGAAAAAGGCTTAAACGCTATTCGTCAGCAGCGGATCAGTTTACAACAACGGCTCAATGATGCGATCGCTATTGTTCCTATTCTCCAAGATAGATTCCAGAAGCGTCAGCAACTCTCCGATGCGGGAGCAATTGCTAAAGATACATTATTACAAGCAGAGCAAGAATATAAACAAGGACTCCAAAGTGTCTATGACCTCCAAGCACAACTCAAGCAATTAGATGTGCAAGAAACAGAAGCACAACAGAGATATTTACAAAATCTTAGTTCTTTAGGAGAATTACAAGCACAATTAAAAGACTTAGAAACTAGGAGTAAACGTATTGATCAAGAAAATGTAGAAAATATTAATACTAAAGTTAATCAAATTCAAGAAGTCAATCGAGCGATCGCTCAACTAGAAAAACAGATATTAGATAACAGTCAAATTGTCAGTCTGCGCCGAGGTTGTGTCTTAGAAGTATCGGCTTTTGTTGGTCAAGTTGCTAGTCCTGGAACTCCTCTTGTATCTGTAAATATTGCCGACAACAACACTCCACTAATTGCTGTCTCCTACTTTAACGTCAAAGATGGCAAGCAAATTCAACCAGGAATGACATTGCAAATTACCCCCGACTCTGTGAAAAGAGAACGCTTTGGCGGTATTGTTGCTAAAGTTATCTCCGTTTCCCCCTTACCTGTCACAAAAGAAGGGGCAAATTCTGTGATTGGTAATCCTGATTTAGTCGCCAAAATCCTACCCTCTGGTGGCGGCGATATGGAAGTACAAGCAGAAATGTCTATAGACCCTGCTACTTTTAGCGGTTATCGTTGGTCTTCTTCCCAAGGGCCAAAATTAAAAATTTCTGCGGGAACAACCACCAGTGTAAGGGTGAAAGTAGCAGAACAAGCCCCCATTACGTATGTTTTGCCAATTCTACGCGAATTTACTGGCATTAACTAACACAAAGGTAAAAAAGTTATGGGTAAAAGGCAAAAGATAGAAAATTCTACTTGTCCCCAATGCCCAATAAATAATGACTAATGACTATCTTTAATCCCTTCCGTAAACCAACACCACCAGATTCAGAAACATCACAAATCCCCAATCGTGTCAAAACTCCCACCCTCTTACAAATGGAAGCTGTAGAGTGTGGTGCAGCCGCTTTAGGAATTATTTTGGCCTATTACCGCAAAATTATCCCCTTAGCAGAACTACGGCAAAGTTGCGGCGTTTCCCGTGATGGAAGCAAGGCTTCTAACATGATTAAAGCGGCCAGAAACTACGGAATGCAGGCTAAAGGATTTAAAAAACAGTTAGATCAGTTAAAAACACTGCGTCCCCCGTATATTGTTTTTTGGAATTTTAATCATTTCTTAGTAGTAGAGGGATTTAAGAAAGATCAAGTTTATCTGAATGACCCAGCTACAGGGCCAAGGCGAGTTTCCTGGCTAGAATTCGATGAAGCCTATACGGGTGTAGTCCTGGTCTTAGAACCGGGTCCGGAATTTCAACGAGGAGGTCGTAAACCTAGCTTAATTGGCTCATTGCTTGACCGTTTGCAGGGTTCTTGGGGAGCTATTCTCTATTGTTTTCTGGCGGGATTTTTTCTCGTTATTCCCGGCTTAGTTATACCAGTTTTCAATCAGATATTTGTAGATAATGTCCTGATAGAAAATCGCACAGACTGGCTGCGTCCTCTGATTTTGGGGATGGTAATTACTGTAATTATTCAGGGGTGGCTGACATTACTGCAAAGGCAATTTTTAAGGAAACTGAATATTAAATTATCAGTAGAAATGTCTGGGCAATTTATTCATCATATTTTGCGCTTACCAGTGGGATTTTATGCCCAACGATTTGCCGGAGAAATTAGCAGCCGAATTAATATTAATACTAAAGTTGCCGAAGTACTATCCGGTCAATTAGCGAGAACTGTAATTGATAGCTTGATGGTGGTATTTTACGCAATAGTTATGTTTGCCTATGACGGTGTACTGACTGCGATCGCTATCTGTTTTGTTGCCATTAATATCATCACATTGCAGTCGGTTTCGCAGCAGCGCAAAGATATTTATATGCGAACCATTCAAGATAGAGGCAAAGTTGCAGGTACAGAAATCGCCGCCCTCCAAAGTATGGAAACCCTCAAAGCCTCAGCATTAGAATCTGATTTTTTCTCCCGATGGTCTGGATACTATACAAAGTTTATTAACGGTCAACAAGAACTAGGTATTACTAATCAAATATTAGGAATTCTCCCGCCCTTCTTGACTGGTTTAAGCTCCCTCTTGATTTTAGTCATTGGTGGGTTGCGCGTCATGGATGGACATCTCAGTATTGGGATGTTGATAGCTTTTCAAAGCTTGATGACTAGCTTTCTCACACCAGTCAATTCTCTTGTCAGTTTTGGTAGTAATCTACAAGAACTAGAAGGTGACTTAAATCGCCTAGATGATGTGTTGCGAAACCCTACTGACCCAGAATTAGATAGTCAAAATTTACACATTTCCTCCACTCAACCACTACAGTATGCGTCAGCTTGTCAACTTCAGGGATATGTAGAATTCAAAAATGTCACATTCGGCTACTCACGCACGAATCATCCTCTGATTGAAGAGTTAAGTTTTCAGTTAAAACCTGGACAACGCGTAGCTCTTGTAGGTGGTAGCGGTTCAGGTAAATCAACTGTCGCCAAATTAGTAGCAGGATTGTATCAACCTTGGTCGGGAGAAATTCTCTTTGATGGTATTCCCAGAGAACAAATTCCCAGGGCAATATTATCTAATTCCTTGGCAATGGTTGAACAGGAGATTTTTTTGTATGCCGGTACTGTCCGAGATAATTTGACCTTGTGGGATGATACAGTGTCTAACTCTCAACTAATGCGAGCCTGCCGAGATGCTGCCATTCATGAAGTGATTCTAGCCTTACCTGGAGGTTATGACGGTAACTTAATTGAGGGGGCAGCTAATTTAAGTGGTGGACAACGCCAGCGTTTAGAAATCGCCCGTGCATTAGTCAACGACCCGACAATCCTCGTTATGGATGAAGCCACAAGCGCATTAGATGCAGAAACAGAAAAAATTATTGACCGCAATCTGCGCTATCGGGGTTGTTCTTGTATTATCGTGGCTCACCGTCTCAGTACGATCCGCGACTGTGATGAAATCATTGTTCTAGAACAGGGTAAAGTCGTGCAACGAGGTAATCACCAAGAGATGTCGCAGATTAATGGCCCTTATGCCAAATTAATTCGCTCAGAACAAACGAGTGTTTAAAGTTACAGTTTAAATCTACTTGATCACATATTTTCCATTAACTCAATACACTTGTGCATTTGCTGACGCATAGTTTCCACATCAGCATGAAATCGCCGTCCGTGTCCTGGTAAAACCCACTCAAAAGTGTAATTTGCCAAATTTCGCATAGATTTAATTTGTTCCGACCACGAATACCAGCAGTAATCACGGAATGCAGCCAACTGATGTCGGCTTTCTGACCAAGCCAAATGGTCGCCAGTGAAGAGAAACTGGTTTTTGTAAAGTAAAACGGTGTGTCCTTTGGTGTGTCCAGGAACAGGAATAATTAACAAATCTGGAGCAAGCTCAAATGGTTCTGAGGTTGTGAGTGAGATTTCTACATGACGAGTGCCTGTATTAATATCATCAACATGAAGAATGCGATCGCACTGAAAATGTACAGCAAATTTTTGATGATCTGCCACATCATCTTGATGGCTGAGGTATAGATAACGAATTCCTCCCATTTCTTCGATTTTTTTGACCAAAGGTGGTGTAAAACGGGGAGAATCTACTAATATATTTCCTTCTGAGCGTTGAATGAGATAACTCGCAGCACCATATGATTTTTCTGAATGATAGCCGCAGTGATAAACGTTTTCTGATACTAAAATGGGAAAACTTTGTTGAGCAATTTTGATATCTGTTGGCTTTTCAATTGTCCCTATAGAACTAGTAGGACAGGACAAAAGAGCTTGTAATGCAGCTAATCTTTCAGCTTCTGTAGTTGGTTGATGATGTACTGCTGATTGTTCATCAACACGATAAAATACTTCGGGAGTCATCCAGCGACAAGTATCACAATCAATACAGGTAGTATCTACATAAAAATCGCCGTTGACATTTTGGGGGCGACGAAGATTTAAATGAGCCATGTTATCCCTCTGTGTGCCTAGTGAACCCCTATCTCACCACGCTAACAAAATCGGACTGCGTCTATCAGCACCACTAGAGGTAATTCGGAAATCTTCGGCAAGGGCTATAACTCACCAAGATATATATTGGCGTAGTAAGTCTAAATTTACGTGAGTTCGATGATGATGAAGAACCCCTCTCCAAACCTCTCCCCGACGCGGGGAGAGGCTTAAAAGCTTGATAATTTAGTACTAAGTTCTATATTTTGAGCCGCCTTATCTACAAGAATGATTTTTATACTTAAAATAATTTAACCTCTAAAACCAGGAATTAATCTCTTAAGCGCGCGCCCAGCGACATTGCTATAAGAAAGTTCGCCACACAAAACTTTACCCATAAGTTGGGTACTAGAAGGACGCTTGATACCAACTTGATAACCAACGCCAGGAAAGCGATAAAATGCTCCTGCTAATTTTTTCGCCCAAGCCATTTCTGTACCCCATCGTTCATGGATGATCTGGGTGTATTGTTCTAAGGCATTAAGATCACCAGCAAGTGCTTGATCAATCATTCCAGCTGCGACTAAACCGCTAAAAATTGAGGGACGAATACCTTCGGCTGAGATTGGATCAACCACGCAAGCAGCCTCACCAGCTAAAACAGCGTTTTGGGTATGCAGTTTTTGATTCCCATCCCATACGCAAAGCGGATGACCATATTGTTTACTATTTTTGACATCTACATTGAATGATTGAGCGTACTCCACCAAAATTTTCTTAAAGTCTTGGGGTTCTCCACCAATAAAAGTACCTACCCCAATCGAATAACCATCAGCTTTAGGAAAGTTCCAGATATAACCATTTTTCACTAAACCAAATTCGACGTGAATTGTCGATTTGTCTTCTACGTGAGCCGGAACTTCTGCTTCTAACGCCCCCGCTAGACGGCGTTTACGGTCTTTGAAGCCTAGCCATTTCGCCATTGGCCCTTTTGCGCCATCTGCGGCGATGAGGTAGCGGCCTGCAACTGGGCCGTTGACTGTATTGACTTGCCAATGGTCACTTTGAAATTCAATACCAGTAACTTCTGTGTTGTCGCGTAGTTCTGCACCTTGCTGTTGGGCTTGCTGCACTAGAAAATGGTCAAAAATATCTCTTCGCACCATCCAAACTGGTTCTTTCGTACCGATTTGCCCTTCTACTGGATCATCTAAGTTCCAGGTAAAGCGAATCGAGTCCACTTTTAAAGAAATTGCGGGGCTAAAGTCAAAGTCAAACCAATCAGCGATCGCAGGCGACACGCCACCACCACAAGGTTTATATCTAGGTAAAGATTCTTTCTCTAAAATTAAGACTGAACGCCCTTTTTTCGCCAAGTGATAGGCTGCTGTTCCACCCGCAGGCCCAGCACCAACAATGATGGTGTCGTACATAATTCAAAATTCAAAATTTAAAATTAATTAACTCAGAGAAAAGGGAAAGGTTACAGGGAAAAAGCACATTATTTTCACCTTTTCCCTTTCGCCTTTCCCCCTATCATTCATGATCAGAAACACTGTTACCCTTATGTTTCAGAGACGCTAACGCGTAGCTTGCTTCCCCAGGGGGGTACGATTTCGCCAGGCGATCATGGGGGAAAGGCAGTTTCTTCAAGTCGGCAAAGCCGACGACACTTGCTACAAGTCGGCAAAGCCGCCCAACGCAGTGTCTCCCCAACGCAGTGTCTCCCCAACGGACTGCCTCCCCAAGACCGTGCTGACTCACCTGTCACCTGTCCCCTATTTAAACAGTGCTGATGTCTTTTTCTTTGTCTCCTAGCAACTGATCGATTCTAGTGGTGTACTGGTTAGTCAGTTTTTGCAGTTTATCTTGGAGGTCTTTGGATTCGTCCTCAGAAATCTCTGAGGCTTTCTCTTGCTTACGAATGGAATCAATCGCATCTCGGCGGATATTGCGAATCCCAACGCGACCTTCTTCAGCGTACTTGGCGGCAATTTTGGCTAATTCTTTCCGGCGATCGCTGGTGAGCGGTGGTATATTTAACCGAATTACAGAACCGTCGTTGCTGGGTGTTAGACCCACATCTGAAAGGGAAATTGCCTTCTCGACTAAGTTTAAACTGCTTTTGTCGTAGGGCTGAATCAGAATTGTCGTGGCATCCGGGGTACTGATGTTTGCCAGCGATTTTAAGGGTGTAGGTGAACCGTAGTAGTCCACTTGGACTTTATCTAGTAAGCTCGCATTGGCACGACCAGTGCGAATGGTGTTGAAGGCTTGTTGAGTCGCTTCAACGGTTTTTTGCATTTTACTTTCAGCTTCAGCTAATTTCACACGAACCTCCCACAAGGGTACCGATAGATTCTCCTAAAACTGCACGGCGAATATTGCCACGCACTGTTAGGTCAAAGACTAAAATGGGGATATTGTTTTCCTTGCACAAAGCGATCGCGGTACTATCCATCACCCGCAAGTCATTCGCTAAAACATGAGCGTAGGTCAAAGTAGTGTAACGTTTTGCATTAGGATAAATTTCCGGGTCAGCATCGTAGATACCATCTACTTTAGTAGCTTTAAAAATTACTTCTGCATCAATTTCTGCGGCTCTTAATGCTGCTGTAGTATCTGTAGTAAAAAATGGGTTGCCAGAACCCGCACCAAAAATAACCACCCGACCTTTTTCAAGATGACGGATGGCACGACGACGAATATATGGTTCTGCTAGTTCTTGCATAGCGATCGCGGTTTGTACCCGCGTCTGTACTCCTATACGTTCTAGCGAATCTTGTAGTGTCATGGCATTCATGACTGTGGCAATCATCCCAATATAATCTGCGGTGGCTCTGTCCATTCCCGCAGAGGCTGCTTTTACGCCTCGAAAGATATTGCCGCCACCTACGACGATGGCTATCTGAACGCCTGTGGCTATCACCTCTGCTATTTCTTGGGCTATTTCTTTGACCACTTCTGGATCAATGCCATAGCCCATGTTGCCCATTAAGGCTTCACCGCTCAGTTTAAGTAAAACCCGTCGGTAATTCGTTCCCATGAAGTCACGCTTTATCAAAAAAGTTGCAATCGCCTCCAATTTAAGATAGCAGTAGTGTGACTATCTATGTCTAGATACGCCAGATTATTGCAGTACCGACTGGTTCTGTTTCAGGTGTGGGTACTTTTTCCCCGTTCAACAAAGCTGCGATCGCATTTCTGAGATAGTTTTCACCTGTCGCCAATGGTCTGTGAGGATGATTGTCAATCTGCCCTCTATATCGCAATATACCACGACTGTCTACGACAAAGGCCATCGGTGTAGCGATCGCACCAAAGCTACGACTGACATCTTGGGTTGAATCCCATAGATAAGGAAAGTTTAATTGGTGTTTCTGGGCAAACTCCTGCATATTTTCCAAGTTATGTCCTGGAAACTCAGTATTATCACTGCCATTTATGCCAATTAATGTAAATCCGCCTGGGGCAAATTCCGCTTGAATCTCTGTCAATCTATTGAGATATAAATTCACATAATGGCAGTGGTGACGTATAGAAACGACACCTACCACTCCAAAATTTTCTAAATAACGACTCAAGTGGTGTACTTGATTGTCAATACCTGGCAATTCAAAATCTGGTGCATAGCCACCAACAGGAGTACCAATTGTTTCAACTCTAGTCATGTTCTTTCGCTGAAAGGTACTAGCAATAAAAATTTAACTTAAGTTTACGTTATTTTTTATACGCAAACTATCTATATAAACGATGCTGAATACTCAATATATCTTATAAGTAGATTGTGGATACGCAACTTGTAAAACTACTGAATTTCTACCTGTGTTGGTAGCATCACCTTGTCCAAATCTTTGCGGATTTTATTTTCAAACTTGAGCTAGACTATTAACACTTTTTGCTCTATATTACTAGCTTATTTGATTAATTTTTATCAAGTGATGACTCAATCACTTCTTATCCCATTTTCAGAGCAATCATTGCAAACTACACAAATATACTTTGGGTTATTAACTTGATTGGAAATTAAGACATAAAAACCTGATAAAGTCACTTAACATTAACCTTGTATTAACTATTCTTTAATTTCATCAATATGAAATTCCGTTAGTTTCTAGGAACTTTATAGAGAAAAGTTTTGCCAATATGGCACTATTAATCATAAATCTAGGTGTTAGAGAATTTGTACCAGTTTACAAAAAAGAATTCAACAGATAAATTAGGTAGTGGCATAAGTACTTACCGCCCTATATGATGATGTTGAATTGGTATGAGATCAAAGTCAGGGGTAGTAGGTGAAAAAATTGAAGTTATTTTTCGGGAAGACTACGCCAAAAAATCCGATTAAATAGTGGGCTGCTTATTTTTCCCTCTTTCCTTTCAGATAATGTGATGATGCGATAGACATGCGCCCCACCGTAGGCAACGGATGCTATCGCGCCTCGCTTTACTAAGTGCTTGATAAATTTTTCCTAAAGCTTAAAATTATATTTAATCAATAATTACTTTGTATACAGGTTTTTCATTCATAAATTTTTTAGTATTCGTAATTTCTCATGACTAATTCTACAATCAACTCTGATTCCCCAAAAACCTGGATTTGGAGAGGTTTTCCGATTTGCTATCAAACTCAAGGAAATGCAGGGCCGGCAGTGGTTCTAGTCCACGGCTTTGGGGCTTCGTGGTTGCATTGGCGAAAAAACATCCCCGTACTGGCAGCAAATTGTCGTGTTTATGCTATAGATTTAATTGGTTTCGGTGCTTCAGCTAAACCCCAACCGGACACCGAAATGGCCTACACACTAGAAAATTGGGGACAGCAAGTAGCCGATTTTTGTCGTGAAGTAATAGGTGAAGCAGCTTTTTTAGTAGGAAATTCCATTGGTTGTATTGTAGTTATGCAAGCAGCCGTGAGTAACCCAGAGATAGCACTAGGAATTACTTTAATTAATTGTTCACTAAGATTGCTGCACGATCGCAAACGAGAAACATTACCCTGGTCACGTCGTTTTGGCGCACCCATACTGCAACGCATATTATCGATTAAACCAGTCGGCAAATTCTTTTTTGATCAAGTCGCCCAGCCAAAAACAGTCCGCAAAATCTTATTACAAGCCTATGCTAATGCTGAGATAGTGACAGATGAGTTAGTAGATATTCTCACTGCACCTGCTAAAGACCCCGGTGCAGTAGCCGTATTTCTAGCCTTTACATCCTATTCTACAGGGCCTCTACCAGAAGACCTTTTACCGCAATTACCCTGTCCAGCAATTATCTTGTGGGGAACAGCCGATCCGTGGGAACCTATAGATTTAGCTAGAGAACTAGCCAATTATCCTCAAGTCCTCAAATTTATCCCCTTAGAAGGCGTAGGACATTGTCCTCAAGATGAAGCACCGGAATTAGTCAACCCCATCATTCAAGATTGGATTTGGGAGCGTTCTAACATACTAGAAGCAGAAAAACTCAATACATCACAGACAAACTAGTAGAGACGTTGCATTGCAACGTCTCTACTATAACTAACACCTGGTTGTGATATCTCTGTTCCGTTAATTTAATTAGGGAACATAGAAGACTATCCCAACCAGCTCAAAATGTAATTCATTTTGAGCTGGTTACAATGATCTAATTAGTCATCAGTTTCAGAAGTTGAACCGCCACCATTAGTTCCAGAGTATCCATTTAAACACTTGGAAAATGGTGTTGCTGTGATGATGAAACCGATAGCCAAACGCCCTCCTCTAAAGGGTGCTGGTGCTGGTGTTGAAGTGGACTCTTGAGTACTACCAACACCACCGCCACCGTTGCAACCGTTATTGCGTTTATATCTGCCAAATCCACCAGCTAAAAGTTGTTGTTCATCTGTGGATAAATCAGCTAGTAAATCGGACGAAATTGTTTGACTCAACATAATTACTTACCTCACTTACGTTATATAGGTGTTAATCACCTATGACTCTGTTATAGATATTTTCTCTAGAAAAAAAATTATTCTTTGGTTATAAAAAAAAAGTTGTTAAGTCTGTCTTGAGATATTGCAAAAACGTGCAAAATTAAAATGTATTTTTGAAAAAGTAAATTTTGATTTTGCATAAAAAAATAGCACTTGTACAGGTAAAATACCTGCACAAGTGCGGAATAGGAGTTTGAATTACGGAACTAGTTAACAACTGTATTTGAGCATATTAAGATTGTGGAAATCATCTATCCACATATCTTGTAGACTGTAAACATCTCTCAAACATTTTTTTGAGGTTGTACACAGTTATATTTCTGAATTAAAAACTCAAATATGTGAATAGAATTAATGCGGGCAAGGAAAGCTAGATACTAAAAATAGTACCTAGTTTCCAGTTTATCAGTCGTTAAATCAACGATTTTAGAGGGCATTTTAGACGTATTAAACTAATCGTTAACCATTAGTTTGATTAAATTTTATACGTCTTCTCCTCTCACCACAAACCGCCATTTTTAACGGACTCGACGAACTCTTACAAGTCCAGTGCTGCTAATTCGGTAGACACGAGTAGTTCCTACTTCAGCACCAGATGAGCCATCTCTTTCATCACCGAAGGAGCGGGATAGAGAATCATCTTCGCCGCCATCATCAATGAATTGTCCACCAGCTAGAAGCTGTTGTTCATCTGTGGAGAGATCCACGATTAAATCAGATAAAGCAATTTGCTGTGACATGAAATTTTTACCTCACTTACTTCAAATAGGTGTTTAATCACCTATGTTTTTATTATTGTTTATTCTCTGACAATTTAAATTATTCTAAGGTCATAATTAATAATACTATTTCTATTTCTTTTGGCTCATGAAAAGTTGCTAACTAAAAATATTTAAATATAATTAAACAATATAAAAACAACATTAAATCAGGTGTACTGGAGAAGAATAATCCTAAAATATTAGGCATTTTTCAACAACAATACACCCTAAATGTTGCTAATTTAGTTTTATTAAAACCAGATTTTTGGATATACTGATTAAACAGATAAAAACTTTAAATGTTCCCCTGGTTGAGCTAGTAAACTTTCGAGAGTACCTTGTAATTGCACTTTGCCTTGATCTAGTAAGACAATCCAATCAGCACGCTGCACTACACTCGGACGATGGGTAATTAAAATTGTGGTTTTACCTTGACGATATTCTAAGAGACGATCCAAAACGTTAGTTTCACTGACTGGATCTAATCCAGCTGTGGCTTCGTCTAATATCAATATAGGTGGATTAGTGAGAATTCCCCTAGCGATCGCTAATCTTTGTTTCTGTCCACCAGAGAGGTTTGCACCAAATTCTCCTAACACGGTTTGATACTTATTAGGCAATTGACTGATGAAACTATCTGCATCAGCAACATGACAAGCTGTGACAATTTCTTCAAAAGAAATATGTGGTGTTCCTAACCGAAAGTTCTCTAAAATTGAGCGACTCCAAAAATGAGCTTCTTGAGGTACATAAACTACTTGTTGTCGTAAACAATCCAGAGATAAATCATGAATATTATAAAAACCAATACGAATATTACCAGAATTGGGTTGATATAAACCCGCCATGAGTTTTGCTAAAGAACTTTTACCACAGCCAGATTTACCAATCAAAGCAATCACCTTTCCTCCAGGGAGTTTTAGCGAAAAATCTTCTAATAAATCGACTCTTCCAGGATGGTGAAAGTTGACATGAGAAAAACGCATATCTGTATCACCTGCAATTTCCGCAAATGGCTTTTGGATTTTCTCATCTACTTCTGGAGTTGCGTCAATTACTTCTAATAGACGAGAAACAGCAGTTTGAGAGCGGAAATATTCATCAACCAAACCTACTAATGTACTAATTAATGCCAAAACATTAAACTGAAGCGCATTAATAGCCAACATTTGACCAATACTTAATTGTCCTTGAATTACTAGAATACTACCTAGACCAAGTAAAACTACACCGCCAATTGTGGATAAGAATTTAGAAAGAGTGTTGTTAATAATGCCAATTTGAATTGTGCTGAAAGTCAGGTTGGCTAGACGACCGAAACGGCTTTGCAATTCATCCCAAAATTGCGGTGCAGCATTAGTAGTTTTTAACACCTGTGCGCCCTTAAAAGTTTCGACTAATACACCTTGATTTTCTGCCCCTAAAACTAAGAGATGGCGCGTTTTTTGTTGTAGGACTGGTAAAAGTGGCAAACTAGATAAACTCATTAATCCACCGATCAAAATGACTGCGATCGCCAACTGCCAACTATAAAACAGCATCAAGCCAAAAGAAATGACAGCAATAAAAAATTGACTCGGCAGCATCACTACAATATGTGATATCAACTGGTTAATTTCATTAATATCTCTCAGTCGGCTGGTAATTTCTCCACTACGCCGAGCCTCGTAATAAGTCAAAGGTAATTGTAAAATTCTGCGTCCGAACTCGAACACTAGACCTAATTGCAACCGTTGCCCAAAATGGGCAATCATGGTCGATTCTAATAATTCCAGAGTGCTACTAAATAAAGTCATTGCTACAACAGCGATAACTACAACATTGAGTAGCTGAGTATCTCCGCGCACTAAGACATCATCTGTCAGTAATTGAATTAGAACCGGAGTGCCTAAACCCAAGATACCCATCACAATATTGAGAAGAAACACCTGGAATAATAGCCCCCGATAGGGCGAAAGACGCTGAAGAAAACGTACAAAACCCGCTTGGGGTTTTTCTTGGGGTTGTTGAGCAAAACGATTGGGATCTGGCTCAACTAAGAGCATTACACCATTCCAGGCGGCTGTTAATTCTTCTCTGCTGACATAACGCAAACCAACAGCAGGATCAGCGATGACGTATTTTCGTCCCCGCTTGTCATGTAGAACCACCCAATGGTAGCCCTGCCAATGAATAATCGCTGGTAGGTGTAGTTCTTTGATTCTGTCAATAATTGCGGGTGAAGCTTTCACGGCTCTGGTATTGAAACCGAGATTGTCAGAACCACGTTTGAGACCTAATAAAGTTGTCCCTAATTGTCCCGTTCCTACCGCTTCTCGGCTTTTATTTAAACTTAAAAAGCGTCCATAACGCCTGCAAATTGTCACTAGACAAGCTGCGCCACAGTCTTCTTCACTGAACTGTAAAACGCAGGGGTAATTTTTTTTGAAACCAAACATATCAATAAGTGTTGACTGTTGATTGACGTATTAAGCATTTGGCTAGAATCTCCCCTACACCCTTACACCCCCATACCCCTATACCCCTAGGGCTGATTCTTTGTAGCCAGAGAAAATTTAGGAATCCAATACTTTTGTTCCTTGATTATTTTGTTTCGCTAAGTAGGCTACGCAGAAATTAAGAGTCTGATTTTTCTCTGTAGAACATGAATTAGCCCTA
>DVDT01000091.1 GCA_015296085.1 Trichormus sp. M33_DOE_039
AACAGCTTTTTATACCACTGGCAATATTCGTCCACGAATTTGATTGTTTTCATGGGTGAACGAGGCTCTACCATTCTCTGTGCTTATGTTCTACGTTTTTTACGTTCTTATACTACCGCGAAAGTGACAAAACAGGGTTAACTAAACCCCAAGCGAAACAGAATTTGTAGCTTTTACCCATACTTATTCAGGTGACTCTAGGAGCGTCACCAACGCTGCGCCCCCACTAAATCTTCTACAGCATGGGCTTGATTTGGTAAGGCAGCTGTTAAGACCTCACTACCTACTGATGTGACTAAAACATCATCTTCGATGCGGATACCTTGGACATCGGCGAAGCGCGATAAACGTTCCCAATTGACTAAATTTTGATATTTTTCGCGTTTATTGGCATCGTTTAAAATGGCTGGGACTTGATAGAAACCGGGTTCAATGGTAACTAACATGCCTGATTTTAAGGGACGATTTAAACGTAGGTAGCCTAAGCCAAAGCGATCGCTTCTTTTCCTTTCTGCGTCATACCCTGCTAAATCCCCTAAATCTTCCATATCATGAACATCTAAACCCAGTAAATGCCCAATACCGTGGGGGAAAAATAGGGCGTGGGCATCCATATCTACTAAATCTTGGGGATTGCCCAGTAAAATCCCCAAATTTACTAAACCTTCAGCAATGACTTGAGCCGCCAATAGATGAATATCCCGATATTCTACACCGGGGCTAATCTTGTCAATACAAGCATCATGAGCCGCTAGGACAATATCATAAATATCCTTTTGCGTCGGGGAAAATTTCCCAGAGATAGGCCAAGTTCTAGTGATATCAGCTGCCCAACCCATTGGCGTTTCTGCACCAACATCAGCTAGGAGTAAATCTCCTGGTTGCAAAGGATGGTGATAAGCTTCGTTATGCAGGACTTCGCCGTGAACTGTGACAATGCTGTTATAGGCGGTAGTCATATTATGGGCGATGATTACCCCTTCCATTGCAGCGCGGACTTCTGCTTCGAGTTTGGCCTGGGGTGTGGCGGACATCCCAGCTTTGTGTGCTTCAATGCTGACGGCAGCAGCCTTCCGCAATTCCATTAACGCACCTGCATCGTGGGTGAGACGTAAAGTTGCGATCGCTTTAGCCAGTTCTCGATCTATTCCCTCTAAATCATAGGGTGAAGCTATTTGTCTTTGCAGGATTTGTGACTGTACTAGAGTAGTTCGATAATTTTGTACAGGAATTGATGCTGCATCTCTACCTCGATGTTTTAATTCCGACATGGTTTTGGCAACATCAGCACCAATTGTCTCGGCAATTTCCTCGCGTTTGGGCATTTCTCCATGCCAAAGTGCGCTACTCGGTTCGGGGTTATCCATAAACAGTTCTAGTTTCCCGGCTTCTAGGCGAATTGCGGCATTGGGTAATGGCAAGCCAGCAAAATAGAGAAAATGACTACTAGCGCGAAACGGATAGGGACTAGCAGGAAAGTTGCGGGGACTGCTGTGACCAGACCAGAGAATTACCGGGAAATCAATTAAGCTGGCTAGTCGTTGTCGTCGATGTCGTAAAGTTTCAGCGAGGGAAATCAAACTGTTATGGTGATCCATAACCACTCACAAACCTCTAGTTCTTCTTGTCTTTATCAGTATCGCTTTTGTCGTCTGGATCAGCATCATCCTGATCATTTTCTTCGTCCTCTTCATCTTCATCTAAATCTGTCTGAGTCGGTGAAGGATCAGAGTCGATTGTTGGTCGTTCTATGACAGGTGGAGATGGTTGGGTGATACTGCAACTAACTAAACCGAGAAAAATTAGCCCCAAAGATATAGTCGCAAAAATAGTGTTGAGTATTTTTACTCTGAAGTTTTCTGCTTGATTTAACATAGTTTATTTATCCTTAAATATTTCTAGTTCCTCTTTTGGCTTTACCCAACTTTTGATTGTCTTAATAGTTTTCCCTGGGCGATCGCTTTAATATACGCGTCTTTAGAATTGTTAGCTTTAACCAAAATTTCATTTTCCCAAGCAAAGTATTGCCTATTCAGACTTTTGGGATGTTCATCGGAGAATTCTCAATGCAGAAGAATGAGAACAATAGACCAATCCATAGGACTTTGATTTTTGTTCCATTTTTGAGCGTGGAGATTGTTCATAATGTGTGAGAGTCAAAATCAGAATTACCCAGCACACATGCGTTAAATATATTAAGCTGCAAATTGACTAGTTCTAATTGCAACGTGATTTTATGAGACAAATCATTACTCAGGTTGATGCGTTTACTGATCAGCCCTTTGCTGGTAATCCTGCCGCAGTGTGCGTTTTAGCGACTCCTCAAGATGATGCTTGGATGCAGAATGTCGCCCATGAGATGAATTTATCTGAGACGGCTTTCTTAGTAAAGCTGGATGATGGTTTTAGTCTGCGCTGGTTTACGCCGACAACAGAAGTACCTCTGTGTGGTCATGCAACCTTAGCTAGTAGTCATGTGCTGTGGTCTGAGGGGCATTTATCAACCAATGAAAACGCGCGATTCCACACCAAAAGCGGTTTACTCATTGCCAAACGACAAGGTGAATGGATTGAGTTAGATTTCCCTGTGATTCCTTCACAACCAACTATTGCGTTGCCAGAACTGAGTGAGGCGTTAGCTGTACCCTTAAAAACAGTTATGCAGAATGACTTGGGTTATTTAGTAGAAGTAGAATCTGAAGATTTAGTGCGACAAATGCAGCCTAATTTCCAGCAGATGAAAACCTTGCCCATAGCTAATGTAGTTGTGACCAGTCAAGCAGATACTGATTCTCAGTACGATTTCGTCTCCCGTTTTTTCGCGCCAGGTTTAGGAATTAATGAAGATCCCGTAACAGGGGCTGCTCATTGTTGCTTGGCTGCATATTGGCGCGATCGCCTCAACAAAGATCAATTTTTAGCATATCAAGCATCCAGTCGTGGCGGAGTAGTGAAGGTAAATTATGCAGGAGGCGATCGCGTCTTACTAGCAGGTCAAGCTGTTACAGTCTTACGGGGAGAATTAATCCTTTAGTAATTAGTCATGAGTGATTAGTCTCAATGCCCCAATGCCCCATTCTCTGATTCACGAGTCACAATATTTAAAGACAACTTATATTCATCTCTAAAAATGTCTACTAAAGCTACTGGGAGTAAAAACCGAAGTATGATGCAATCCTGTGACTGGCCAATTGAACAGTTACCAGGATTGAGTCAAGATGAACAGTCCCAACTGCACAACTGTGGAATTCAAACTACAGGTGGGTTAGTTAAACAAGGGAAAACTACACAAGATAGACTAGCCTTGGCGAATAAATTACAGGTTCACCTTCAGTATGTAAATAAGTGGATCGCCTTGGCTGATCTGGCGCGTGTTCCTAGTGTGGGAACACAGTATTGCGGCTTATTGTTACACGCAGGCGTTGGTTCAGTAGCACAGTTAGCACAGATTCCTACGCACAGATTACACAAACAAATTTTGCGCTTGCAAGTGGCAACAATGCAGCGACGCGATTTGTGTCCAGCTATTGAACTAGTACAGCAATGGAGTCAACAAGCGAGAATGGTGTTGACTGTAACCTGTAACCTGTAACCTCAATCCTTCACCAACACCCCATTGAGAAATATATCTGCCAAACCTTCGGCCATTTGCTGCATTTCTTGAGGGGAAGCATCAGGTCGCATGAGGGTGTTGTCGGAAAAGCCTGCGATCGCAAACATTCCCAAAAAGACTTTCGCAACTAAGTTGGCATCCATACGGCGGTAAATGCCTTTATCCATAGCGGTTTGGAAGAAGGCTTCGGCAACATCGGTCATTTTGTTGATTACTTCGATTTGAATGCGATCGCGCAAGTCTGGATGAAACTGCACTTCCATAAAGCAAACACGCATTAAATCGGCATTTTTTTGCAAATTCCACATCCGGCGGCGCATGACCTGAGCTACAGCTTTATAGCTGCCCATTTCACTTAATTCTGTGAGTAAATCTGTGAGAATGTCCACCCAGCCAGCAGTTGCTACTTCCACCAAAATCGCTTTTTTATTCGTAAAATGCCGAAACAAAGTCCCTTCTGCCACCCCTGCTGCTTGTGCTAAGTCGCGGGTGGTAGTACCATCAAATCCTTGAGATGCAAATAACTTAAGTGCTGCCTGTAAGATGCGGGAGCGTGTCTGTGCTTCTGAGGGTGGAGGAGAATTAAAAACTCGCATAATAGTTATTGTAAAATCTCCGGAACACGGGTTGTAGCATTATTGTCTAACGTCAGGTACAAAAAGCACAGAAAGCTTAATACAAGATTAACGCTCCCATTGCTAATTTCCCTGCTACCTAGGTAGTGAAAATCTATTGTACTCGTTGCTTATGAATCAGGTCAGTTGCTCACACATACCAGATATGAAAAGTCAGTTATACATTCCCGCTTTTTTGAAAAGGGATCTCTCCCGCCGACTTTTAACAATTCTATTGGTACTGGTAGTTGGTTGGTGGGGGTTAATCCCACCAACGGCTTTCGCACAAACTCAAACTCTACCTCCGGCTGAAACTAGGCTGCAACCCAGCAAAACTCCCACTACTAAAAGTTCGATTCAACCCTACCTAGACCGGGTAATCAAGCAGCTGACTGAGTTCCGCTTGAGTAATGGTATGAAATTTATTGTTTTAGAACGCCATCAAGCACCTGTGGTTTCCTTTCTTACCTACGCGGATGTAGGCGGTGTGGATGAGCCAGACGGTAAAACTGGTGTAGCCCATTTTTTAGAGCATTTGGCATTTAAAGGAACTACCCGCATTGGCACAACCGACTACAAAGCCGAAAAACCTCTCTTAGAGCGTTTAGAGCAGTTGGACTCTCAAATTAGGGCTGCTCAAGCCAATGGTAAAAAAGATGAAGTTGCAAAGTTACAAGCCGATTTTGAGCAAGTCGAATTACAAGCATCTAAATTAGTCAAGCAAAATGAATTAGGACAAATAGTCGAGCAAGCTGGCGGTGTTGGTTTGAATGCTAACACTTCTACAGAAGCTACTCGCTACTTCTATAGTTTTCCGTCTAATAAGTTAGAACTGTGGATGTCTCTGGAGTCAGATCGCTTCCTTGAACCTGTGATTCGACGCGAATTTTATAAAGAAAAAGATGTCATTTTAGAAGAACGGCGGATGCGGGTGGATAATTCCCCCATTGGCATGATGATAGAAAAGTTTATCGATACTGCTTATAAAGTGCATCCTTACAGACGGCCGGTAATTGGTTATGACGCAGATATTCGTAACCTCACCCCTAAGGATGTACAGAGCTTTTTTGATACTTACTATGTACCCAGCAATATCACAATTGCAGTTGTGGGAGATGTCAACCCAGCTGAGGTGAAAAGATTAGCGCAGACCTACTTTGGACGCTATCAGTCTAAACCCAAAGCGCAATCAAAAATTCCTGTAGAGCCAAAGCAAACGCAGACGCGGGAAGTGACGCTAGAATTACCTTCCCAACCTTGGTACTTAGAAGGCTATCATCGTCCACCTGTTACCCATCCTGATAATGCTGTTTACGAACTCATCGGCAGTTTATTAAGTAGTGGGCGGACATCAAGATTGTATAAGTCTTTGGTAGAACAAAAACGCGTAGCCTTAACTGCCCAAGGATTTAGCGGTTTCCCTGGCGATAAATACCCCAACTTAATGCTGTTCTATGCTCTGACTGCTCCTGGTAACAGTGTTGATGATGTAGCGACGGCTTTGCGCCAAGAAATTGACAAATTGCAAACCCAACCTGTAGCTGCTTCAGAATTAGAACGGGTGAAAACTCAAGCACGGGCGGGTTTACTCCGCAGCCTCGACTCTAACATGGGCATGGCACAGCAACTTTTAGAGTATGAGATCAAAACTGGTTCTTGGCGGAATCTGTTTAAACAATTGGATGACATTGCGGCTGTGACTCCGGGGGATATTCAGCGAGTAGCCAAGACAACATTCACACCAGAAAACCGCACCATTGGCAAACTGTTGTCCAAGCAATCTTAGCCAAAACTGCAACAGACACTCCGCATTACTTTGCGTATACTTCCGTGTACCTTGACGTTTAAAAACACTACGAATTCATCAAATATTATAAGGTGAGGCTTCAAAGGCAAATGTCCAGGAAAATTCAAGATGGTAGGCGACTGATTTATGCCTTAATAGTTGCTTGTACTTTTTTACTAGTAACTTTTAACTTTTCTTCCGTGGCGATAGCCGCAGCCAAACACTACACAGAGTTGCAGTTTGCACCGTTACCAGAGATTAAGTTACCCAAGTATGAGCGATTTGTGCTGCCAAATGGTTTAGTTGTGTATCTCATGGAAGATCACGAACTACCTTTGGTGAGTGGTACAGCGTTGGTCAGAACTGGTAGCCGTTGGGAAGGCGGGGATAAAGTCGGACTAGCAGGTTTGACTGGTACGGTGATGCGGACTGGAGGAACTAAAAAACATTCCGCAGATGAGTTAAATGAAATTTTAGAACAACGAGCGGCGGCTGTAGAAACTAGTATTAATGAAGCGGCCGGGAGTGCTAGTTTTGAATCCCTCAGTGATGATCTAGAAACGGTGTTTGGGTTGTTTGCTGAGGTGTTAAGAGAGCCGATATTTGCTCAAGAAAAACTAGATTTAGCCAAAACTCAAGCTAAGGGCGGGATTGCTCGTCGTAATGATGATCCTGATACGATCGCCAGCCGAGAATTTCGCAAATTGATTTACGGGAAAGAAAGCCCCTATGCCCGAACTACAGAGTATGCCACGATAGATCGCATTACTCGTGAGGATTTGGTGCGGTTACACCGCGATTTTTTCCATCCCAATAATACGATTTTAGGAATTGTGGGGGATTTTAACTCCCAGAAAATGCGATCGCTCATCCAAGCTAAACTAGGTAATTGGCAGCGTAACCCCAAAATGATCAAACTGCCTTTACCAGAGGTATCACCAGCCAACACAGGCGGGGTATTTTTTGTCAATCAGCCCCAGTTAACCCAAAGCAGTGTGTTAGTCGGACATTTGGGAGGTAGGTTTGATAACCCTGATTATGCGGCTTTGGATGTGCTGAATGGGGTGCTAAATGGTTTTGGCGGGAGGTTATTTAATGAATTGCGATCGCGCCAAGGTTTAGCATACTCTGTATACGGTTTATGGAGTCCCCGCTTTGACTACCCTGGAATCTTCATTGCTGGAGGACAAACTCGCTCTGATGCTACTGTACAGTTTGTCAGAGCCTTGCAAGCGGAAATCAAACGTACCCAAGCACAACCAGTAACAGCCCAAGAACTCGCTCGTGCTAAAGAGTCTACCTTGAATTCCTTTGTCTTCAATTTTCAAGACCCTGCTCAAACCCTCTCCCGGCTAATGCGCTACGAATATTACGGCTATCCGGCTGATTTTCTCTTCCGCTATCAAAAAGCCGTCTCTACAACCACAGCCGCCGATGTGCAACGGGTAGCAAAGCAATACCTCAAGCCAGAAAATCTAGTGACTCTAGTCGTAGGTAATCAAACTGCGATTCAACCCCCATTAACGCAATTAGCAACGCAAGTAACGCCCATAGACGTGACTATTCCTGGTTCACAACCACAAGCTCAGAATTAAATTCATGCTTGAGGAAGTTTGTAGCCAGCATTTTATTTAGTGTCGGCTATAAACTCGAAAAATAAGAGGATGAAAGCCTTGGTTTCTTAACGAAGCCAGGGTTATTTTTTGTGCCAGACAAATAAATTTCACGATGATAAAAAATTTGCTTTTATAGACAGAATTCAAGGAATTTTGTCTGAAAAGCTAGTCAAAAAATATTGACTTTCTTAAATAGGAAATCAAAATATAAGGGGACGATTCTAATTTTTTATATTAGTTATGTCCATCTACTGCGCTAACTGATATGACCGTATTTAAGGAGGCATGCAAATGGTAAAGATTCAAATTTATGACCTGTGTCCCGAAGACGAAGGTAAGTTTCTTACAGAACTTACTGTTTGGGAAATGAAGACTATCTATGCAGGTCTGGAACGACGATATGGTGGAAGAAGACAAGCTGTTGAGAACACTCCATCAGAGCCAACTACAGAATCAATTCCTGATACAAATGCAATTCTTGGGCAATGGATGGATAACCTAGACTTGCAACTTCAAGACTTACGAGGACAGCTTGGTATTCTCTAATAATTGTTCCCTAATTGCAACTTAATATTCATAATTATCGTGTGTTTTAATCCAAATTTAGATTAAGCGCGCGATTTTTTTCGTGAAATTTGGCACTTATCACAACTTAATTATAGTTATCCTCAATTTATTATGAAATCTGATACAGCTATTGGCGTGTAGATATCGAGATTAAGAACCCTCAAAATCAGCAAAGACAAATACAAGTACAAAAATGAGGAGAACGCAAACTGCATAAATAAAGATGAAATAGGCTTAAACCTTCTTTCATTCTAACTTATGCCTTATCCCAACAATAAATATTCAAGCCTAGCTAATTAATCTCTGATTCAAAATTCACTTATCAAACAGACATATACAACTAATTTATGTCTTCTCAATTCATTTTCTCGTCTTGATTTTCAGAAAGAAACTGAATAAAAATTGAATCAATGGTTAAGCGAAACACAGCTTAGTCATCCGTAAATTCTCACAAACTAAAATAATTTTAGGAGTCGATCATGGCATTTATTGCTGTTAATGAATTACGCGCTACTGGTTCTGAACTGTTTCAAGATTCTGAAAGCTTTCTTAATGAGTTAAACAACTTAGATGATTCCGTTCATGGTGGTTACGATAATTATTCTAAAACTACAAATGGAGTTTTAGATTTGGCTGTAAAAGGATTTGAATTTGGCGTAATCACATATGGTATTGACGCAATTGGACACCTAGCTAAGTCCTACAGTTCTGCTGGTTTGTACTAATAGTCTCCCTTTAATTGATGAGTGAAAACCGAGCTAAATAGCTGAGTTGTGATCGTAGCATGAGCGATTAAGTAATTTCATATGAGTAAGCTTAATCGCCTGCATTTTCTGAATCGTAAATATATTTTAGGAGTTGATCATGGCATTTATTGCTGTTAACGAATTACGCGCTACTGGTTCTGAACTGTTTCAAGATTCTGAAAGCTTCCTCAATGAATTGAATAATCTTGATGATGCTGTTCATGGTGGTGGTAATGACTACTCTAATTCCACCAATGGAGTTTTAGATTTGGCTGTAAAAGGATTTGAGTTTGGTGTTATCACCTATGGTATCGATGCCATTGGACATCTAGCTAAATCTTTCAGTGATGCTGGTTATTACTACTAATTGTTGATTGGTTATTGAGTGAACACTGAGCTAAATAGCTCTATTGCAATTGTGGCATGAGCGATTAAGTAATCCCATATGAGTAAGCTTAATCGCCTGCAATTTCTCATCAAATATATTTTAGGAGTCGATTATGGCATTTATTGCTGTTAACGAATTACGCGCTACTGGTTCTGAACTGTTTCAAGATTCTGAAAGCTTCCTCAATGAATTGAATAATCTTGATGATGCTGTTCATGGTGGTGGTAATGACTATTCTAATTCCACTAATGGAGTTTTAGATTTGGCTTTAAAAGGATTTGAGTTTGGCGTAATCACCTATGGTATTGACGCAATTGGACATCTAGCTAAATCATACAGCGATGCTGGTCTGTACTACTAATTGTTGATTGGTTATTGAGTGAAAACTGAGCTAAATAGCTGAGTTGTGATCGTAGCATGAGCGATTAAGTAATTTCATATGAGTAAGCTTAATCGCCTGCATTTTCTGAATCATAAATATATTTTAGGAGTTGATCATGGCATTTATTGCTGTTAACGAATTACGCGCTACTGGTTCTGAACTCTTTCAAGATTCTGAAAGCTTCCTCAATGAATTGAATAATCTTGATGATGCTGTTCATGGTGGTGGTAATGACTATTCTAATTCCACAAACGGAGTTTTAGATTTGGCTGTAAAAGGATTTGAGTTTGGTGTCATCACCTATGGTATCGATGCCATTGGACATCTAGCTAAATCATACAGCGATGCTGGTCTGTACTACTAATTCTCGTTTAGCTGTTGGTTAAATACTAGGCTAAATAAGCTCTATTGTAACTGTGGCATGAGCGATTAAGTAATATTAACTTATTAGACTTAATCGCCTGCACTTTCTCATCAAATATATTTTAGGAGTTGACTATGGCATTTATTGCTGTTAACGAATTACGCACTACTGGTTCTGAACTATTCCTAGATTCTGAAAGTTTTATCAATGAATTGAGTAATCTTGATGATACTGTTCATGGTGGTGGTAATGACTATTCTAATTCCACAAACGGAGTTTTAGATTTGGCTGTAAAAGGATTTGAGTTTGGTGTTATCACTTATGGTATCGATGCCATTGGACACCTAGGCAATTCTTACAGTGATGCTGGATATTACTAATTTCTAGTGCTTTGTTTAGTAAAGAAAGAGGTAAATGCCTCTGTTTTAATTGTGTCATGAGCGATTAAGCAATCTTAAGTTTAATCGCCTGCATTTATTAAAAAATAACAACTAAAGTAATTTATTCAGTAATAAAAATTAAGTAAATAAAAAATAGAGCGAATATTTAATGATTTTCCAAAAATCACTTATCAGTTCTAGAAGTCTTAATGAAAACAGTAATTATGGCATCTATCAATCTGGATGAATTACAACCTGTTGGTTCTGAACTATTCCAAAATCCTGAAAGTTTTATTCATGATTTGAATAATTTCGATGATTATATTAGTGGTGGTTATAATTTTAGTAATTATCACTCTCAAGATAATATTGTTGATTTCACTATTAAAGTATTGGAATTTACTATTATCACGTATAGCATCAACGCAATTTTACAGCTAACTGAATCATTCAGTAACGACAACAATGGGATTTAGTATTACTTTTGGGCATTTAATTTTTATTTTTTATTTTTTATTAGATATTTTCCTTGCAATTCTATGCTTTTATTCCTTAAATAAATAGTTATTAATGTTGTAACTTATCTTAAGACTATGCCACCATTCATTTTAAGTTCTCAAAATGTCCTGGAATATCTAAACTCTCTGAATTTGTGTACTACTGATGAGCAATCATTAAGTAAAATTGAGTTAAAACCTGCGAAGAATTTTAATCTATTAGTTACCTTCCCAGAAAGTAGAAAACTGCTGGTTAAACAGGAACGTCACAACCCGGAGGGAAAAACGGCTGGTGAATTTTGGCGAGAATGGCATATTCACGAATTTTTACGCACCTTTCCAGAACTGAACGATATTCGTGCCAATTTATCAGAAGCAGTGTATTTTCATAGTGAAAATTCAATTATTATTTTCAATTATCTTGATAATTATCAAGATGTGATGGATTTTTACGTCAAAGAGAATTTGAATTCATTTCCGCTCAAAATTGCTAGAGCAGTGGGAAATACATTGGCATCAATTCATGGCATTTCAGTTAACAATGGAGAGTATCGAGAGTTCTTACAAACTAGAGATGATTACTCATTCAATACAAGCAGTTCTAATTTCAATCGTGGATTGGATAGACTGACACCAGAAATTTTTGGCAAAGTTCCGGCTGATGGACTGAGATTTTTTGCTTTATACCAACGTTACGATAGCTTGGGTCAGGCGATCGCAGAACTAATCAACGCTTTTACCCCGTGTTGTCTTACTCATAATGACCTCAAGCTCAACAATATTCTTCTCTCTCTCGATTGGGAAACTGCGCCTGATAAGCAAATTATCCGCTTGATTGACTGGGAACGTGGTAACTGGGGAGATCCCGCCAATGATTTGGGAACAGTCATCGCCAGTTATCTGCAAATCTGGTTATACAGCATGGTGACAGGTAAATCGATCGCGATTGATGAGTCTTTACGTTTAGCAGCTACACCCTTATATGTTCTGCAACCTTCCCTGCGAGAGTTGGTAAATGCTTACTTAACTCAGTTCCCAGAAATCTTAGAATATCGTCCTGACTTTTTACAACGAGTCATGCAATTTTGCGGTTTATCCTTAATTACAGCGATTCAAGCGCGACTCCAGTACGAAAAAAGCTTTGGGAATGTGGGTATTTGCATGCTACAAGTCGCCAAAAGTTTGCTGTGTCGTCCCGAAGCATCTATCCCCACCATTTTTGGTGTAGAAGCAACAGACTTCTCACCAGCTAACTTATCTATTGTTTGAGCCAAAATTATTTCTCTATCTCTTCATTCACAGGCTAATCTCTATGCAACTATTAGATTCTGTCCAATTATTAGGTATCTCAGAATCACTGCAACTATCATTGCAAGATATTATTCATAATGTTGAAATCCAGTCTCAGTATTGTATCAAACATCCAGACTACAAACCCTTAGAATTACCAGAGGCTTCAGTTTCCCGCTTTCAAAAATTATCATCAGATTTACAAAATAAGTATTTGAGTCAGCAGTTGCGTAGTTTTCTCTACGGCATTTATTACAATGGCTCTTTGAAAAGTGTTTTGGCATCTGATGCAGAGATATCTAATTTAGCTGTCAACCAAAATCTAGAAAACAACACATTTTTAGGTGTAGACTTAGCTTTTTACGATCGCCTGCATGAAAATAACCGAGGTACAGGTTACTGGAGTTATGGTTGGCGGGTAGTCAAGGAAGAAATAGACGGTGCTTTAGCAGTACAGCGAGATGGTTTGACATTATATGTTGAACGCGATGCTCTGCAAATACCTGTTAGCGTGGGTGACTTAGTTGGGATCAAAATGCCTAAAAATCTAGTGCAAAGTGGATTTTATATGGCGGTTGCAGATGCAGGCGCATCACAACACCATCCAAAACCGGATCAAACCTTGGTACGTGTCTATTTCAACCTCACCCCAGATGGTGCGGTGGCGGTGATGGATACCTTGACTACACAACTCAATGCTATATCCCTACCTTTTACTTTTAAAGCTTTATACAACCCATCTGATTATCAGCGTTACGACTCAGCAGTGCTGTATTTTGACAAAAATGAATATGAACGCGTTCACCCCATTTTAGAGATGCTTTACATCGAGCATCAAGGGCATTTTCAGGAGCAAGTCCCCCTATTTACTAAACCCATTGCACCAGGATTAGCGATCGCCGAAGAACCAAAGCATCGATTTAACGAAAATGAGAGTTTTGGTACACACCGTTGTCAAATTGTCGCTAATGGTTTGTTAGTAGCTTGGCAGCAAGGTAATAATACTCCAGAAACTAAGATGACATCGATTTTGCAACAGTTCTCTGCGTTCAAGATTCAATTGCAGCGTCCTTATCTCAATGCTGATTCTGAAGATATATATACACCTTTGAGATAGGATAAACTACCTCGCCATTATTTGTATAGAGACGTTTAATTGCAACGTCTCTATTTAGATTTCTGGTTCAACGCCGAGAGCGCGCAATTGAGCAATCAGGCGATCGTTTCTTTGGCGTTCTTGTTCTGCGCGTTGATGTTCTTGTTCTGCTCTTTCTTCACCAGTCAACAACAAATTACCTTGCAAATCCCACCAGCGTAGCCACGGTAATTCAGCATTTTGATATTCACCCTCCCATATACCTAATTCAATTCCCAAGGGTGTGATAGGATAATGCCCCCGTTCATTTGCTGATAATAGCTGATATCTACCACCAATTAATTCATAAACTTCTACACTGGCTTGATTCACTTCATAAATACCGTAAAAAGCTGGATGAATCACCTGTTCATAAATCCAAAATTTGCCCTTCCACGGAGTTTTGTCTCGCTCCTCGCTACCATCGCCAGAGACAAATTCTAAAGCAATTAATGGGGCAATAAACTCACGCCATAATACATAAGACCTGCGTGTTTGTCCATCAAGCAAGGACGGTACATTTCCTACATAAAACCAATCCGGTGCTTCTGCGCCTTTCTCTGGGGGATCAGTTAAACGCCAGTAAATGCCTAAGTCTTGACCAATACAATATTGACCATCAGGGTGTAATTGTTTGAGGACGGGTTGAATTGAATCCGTCAATAAAATGCTTTGGGGATGTTCTTGCCAATTTTTCACAAAACTGCAGTCAGACTCTGGTAGCTGCGTATGGTCAGGAAATGGGGTAAGGTCGGTTGCGGGGTTGATTGCAGAGGTCATAAGACTACCTTTGCACAGGGTAAGGGTTGTTTTTTAGTTTAGCAATACCTCTAGTAAAAGAGTGAGCCAGTTAGTAGAGTGCGTCAGTATGAATAATTTCTAGGTGTAGAGAAATTTTCTCGCACTGACGCACCCCACTCTACTATTTTCTTCACAAAGCTCCTTCAATCGCCAACTATCTATTGTGTGAGAATGAGTAAAAGGGTTTTGGGAGTTGCAAAGATGGCTTGGGTAGCAGGTGATCAGTTGCAAGGTGATAAATACACGATTGAAAAGGAATTAGGAAGGGGAAGGTTTGGTATTACATATCTGGTAAAAAACAAGAACCGCGATCGCTTAGTGATTAAAACCCTGAATGATGATTTACTTCAACTCCTTAGTCCGTCGGGGCGCACACAACTGGAGAATATGTTTTACAGTGAAGCCCTAAAACTTAAAGGATGCAATCATCCGCATATTGTGCAGATTACGGAACTCTTTAGAGAAGGAGAGTATCCGTGTTTAGTAATGGAATATCTTGGTGAAGATAGTTTGGCTAATCTTCGTCCAGCAATACTTTCGGAACAAGATGCACTACGTTACATTCAGCAAATGGGGGAAGCACTGATAGTCGTACATAAAAATGGACTAGTTCATCGGGATGTGCGTCCAGAAAATATCCTGCTGCGGAAGCGAGAGGGAAATTTAGATGCTGTTTTAATCGATTTTGGGTTGGCTCTTGATTTTGACCACATTTTAACCTCAAACCGCGCTAAACAAACCTCTATAGGATTTACACCACCGGAACTTTATGCTAGCAATACCATAGTCAGGGGGTATAGCGATATTTATTCACTAGCAGCAACTTTATATAAACTACTGACGGGGAAAACACCTGTCGATGCAGTAAAGCGCAAATTAAAGGATGAGCATTTAGTTTCCCCAAAAGAATACAATCCTCAGATTAGCGATCGCACCAACAGGGCAATTTTAACAGGGATGCAACTAGATCCCAAACAGCGTCCACAATCAATGCGGGAATGGCTAGATTTATTAGGGTTGAATCAGTCTGAGATAACTGTTACATCTAACACCAAGCCAAATTGGGAACACAACATTCAGATTTGGGGAATTATTATAGCGGCGATCGCGGCTATTGGAACTTTACTTTCAGGTATATTTGGCTGGATTCCCATTTTTAAACCGTCTCCATCACCTAACCCATCATCAGTGTCTCCTAGTCCACCATCTAGCCAAACTCAGTAGAATTAGGTAGACTCCTATAATAATGCTGGCTTTAAATTAGTTATTTTTACTCAGAGGTATTCATGCCCTGGATAGCAGGACAGCAATTACAAGGTGGCAAATATGTAATTGAGAAAGTCCTGGGACTAGGGGGATTTGGGATTACTTACAAAGCATTGCAAGTTGAGCTAAATCGTCTAGTCGTTATTAAAACACCCAACGAACATCTCAGCCATGATCCAGAGTATGAAAAATACATAGCGCGATTTATAAAAGAAGGGAAAATACTGGCACGCTTATCTCAAGACCCGCATCCTCACATTGTGGGAGTAATTGACCTGTTTCAAGAAGGTAATACCCACTGTCTAGTGATGGAATTTGTGGAAGGTGAAACTTTATTTGAGGTGGTGAAACGCAGAGGAGCATTACCAGCCAACGAGATTGTGCAATGTATCTTTCAGATTGGGGAAGCATTGGTAAATGTGCATCAAGCAGGGCTAGTACATCGAGATGCCCACCCTGGAAACATTATGCTGCGGAGTAACGGTAAAGCAGTTCTAATTGATTTTGGCATTGCCAAGGAACTTGTGCCTCAAACTGTGAGTTCAACCGGTAATGCAGGTAATAAAGGATTTGCACCCTATGAGCAGATGACCAGAGGTAGTCGAGAGCCAACGGTGGATGTTTACTGTCTAACTGCCACACTGTATTATGCACTGACAGGTCAACCCCCGACCAATTCTTTGGCTCGTAAGCTAGAAAACTTTCCCCTCAAGCCACCTAAACAAATTATTCCCAGTATTAGCCATCGATTAAATCAAGTGATACTCAAGGGTATGGCATTGGAAGCACAAGACCGTCCTCAATCAATGCACCTATTCTTGGCAATGTTAGAAGCATCACAAGAAATGCTAGAAGCATCACAAGAAACGCTTCCACTACCTAGAATTATTCCCTGGATCTGGCTGGTAGGTTTATTATTCATTTATGTATTTATTAGCTACCTTTTAGTTGTATCTAAAGCTCCGTTTTGGGGTTGGGTTTGGTCTATAGCGGTGGCTGTAGGCGTAGCTTTGACGGGGGCTTTGACTGTTACATATCCTGTAGATGTAGCTGTGTCTAGAGCTTTGTTTATGGCTGTTGCTGTGTCTGGAATTATGGCTGTTGCTATGTCTGGTATGGCTGAATCTGGAGTTGTAATTTGGGTTGGGGGTGGGGCTATTGTTACTGCTTGGAGTATAGCTTTGGGTATAACTGTGGAGGTTTTTCGAGTTTGTTGTGTGTCTGTAGCTGGTATTAAAGCTGAAGAAAAATTGCAAAAATCCTTTAGCCAGTTTCATACTTTTATGATTTTAGTTGTTACTTCTGCTCTTGGCTTGGGTTTAGGAGTACTAGTAAACTGGGCCTCTAATTGAGCATCATAGCTTGCTCAATATTGCAGAATTCTAGTAGAAAACTAGTGCGATCGATCGCTCATCAACATTATCTAATAAATATTCTGTCGTCAGGAAGTTAAGTTTTGATGCTATCACTCAATCTTCCATCTAATCAGGCTTCTGGTTCAACGCCAAGCGACCTTAATTGAGCAATCAGGCGTTCATTACGTTGGCGTTCCTGTTCTGCTCTCTCTTCACCAGTCAACAACAAATTACCTTGCAAATCCCACCAGCGCAGCCAAGGTAATTCCATATTCTGATATCCACCCTGCCAGATACCCAACTCCACACCTAATGGATGTATGGGATAATGCCCCCGCTCATTCGCTGGTAATAATTGATATTGTCCATCAATTAAGTGATGAACTTCTACACTGGCTTTATTCACTTCATAAATGCCGTAAAAAGCCGGATGAATTACCTGCTCATATATCCAAAATTTACCCCTCCAAGGCGTTTTGTCTCGTTCCTCTGTACCATCGCCAGAAACAAATTCCAAAGCAATTAATGGGGAAATATACTCGCGCCACAATACATAAGACCGACGTGTTTGTCCGTCCAGCAAGGGCGGTACATTCGGTACATAAAACCAATCAGGTGCTTCTGCGCCTTTTTCTGGGGGGTCAGTTATCCGCCAGTAAATACCACTATCCTGACCTATGCAGTATTGCCCATCGGGATGGCGTTTTTGTAATACAGGTTTAATCGAGTCGGTGAGTATAATGCTTTGGGGATGTTCCTGAAAGTTTTTCACGAAAGTACCATCTGACTCTGGTAGCTGCGTATGATCAGGGAAAGGGGTAAGGTCAGTGTCTAGATTGGTTGCAGAGGTCATAGGATTACCTTTGCACAGGGTAAGGGTTGTTTTTTAGTTTAGCAACGAAAGAGGAGGATATGCGGTTGGCATAGTCTCTCCTCCCCTGTAAAACAGAAACGAGATGGCCTCGCCTACTTTGCTAACACCTGATTAACTGGCGTAACTCCAGCCAAATCTAAAATTTTGGGAATCAAATCTTCCCGCTTGACGGCCATCATGTGGACACCATGACACAATTGCCTTGCAATCTGTACTTGCTCGGCAGCAATTTTTACACCTTCTTCTAAGGGGTGTTTGGCTTTTGCTAACCTCTCAATAATGTGTTCAGGTATATTTACACCCGGAACACATTTATTGATAAATTGAGCGTTTTTCGCTGATTTCAATAGAAAAATTCCCGCCAAAATGGGTTTTTGATGGACAGATGCTATCTTGTCCATGAATTTTTCTAGTCTTTCAAAATCAGTAATTAACTGACTTTGAAAAAATTGCGCTCCCGCTTCAATTTTGCGTTCAAAGCGACTTTGCAAACCTGACCAACTAGCACACTGCGGATCTACTGCTGCACCTACAAATAAATCAGTTGCACCATCGGTTAATGATTTATCGTTGCAATCGACACCTTGATTCATTTTCCGAATCAGTTGCAATAGTCGCACGGCTTCTAAATCAAATACAGCTTTGGCTTCAGGATGATCGCCTGCTTTTACTGGGTCGCCAGTTAAAGCTAAAATATTACGAATGCCTAAAGCGTGTGCGCCCATGAGGTCGGCTTGTAAACCGATACGGTTGCGATCGCGGCAAGCCATTTGACAAATTGGTTCAATCCCCTGTTGCAACAAAATCACTGATGCTACCAACGAAGACATCCGCAACACAGCACGGCTACCATCGGTAATATTGACAGCATGAACCCTCCCCTTAAGGGTCGCCGCCATTTCAATCATGTGTGTGGGATTTCCCCCTTTTGGTGGTGCTACCTCGGCGGTAACTAAAAATTCTCCCGCTTGCGCGGCTTTACGGAAATTGTTCAATGTACTGTAGCTACAGCTATGGTTATATTCCATAACGTTTATAAGTGGGTTCTCTTTAAGGGTATTATGAATCACACCTTAAAGAGAAGTTTAGGGACTGGGGACTGGGGATTGGGGACTGGAGACTCTGACAGGTATAGGTTTTGAATAGAGCAGTGAGTGATGACTATGCAACCAACGACAGAATGATATTTTCATCCACCCCTACACACGGCAGTTTGCTCAAGTCGGGAAACCCGCCCACGCAACTGCCTCCCCTATACCCTTACACCTTTACACCCTAAAACAGTGTCTTAGAGGCAAAGCGTAAAAAACCTACACCTGTGAGGACTGGGGACTTGGGAATAGGAAGACTTTTTCCATTCACCGTTGCCCAGTCCTAAAGTCACACAGGCATGGAGTAGCCTAGTGCAGTTTTTACGTCTCTTAAGGTTTGATTGGCTATGGCTTCGGCTTTTTCTCTTCCATCACGCAACACAGATTCTAAATAACCTTTGTCGTCCATGATTTGCTGATATTTGTCTTGGATGGGTTTGAGGGCATTAATTGCTGTTTCGGTGAACAGTGGCTTGAATTGTCCCCAGCCCATATCTTGACACTCAGTTGCTACTTCTTCCTTGGTCTTACCAGATAATAAGGTATACAATGTCAGCAAGTTGTTGCACTCTGGGCGTTCTGGGTCGTCAAATGTTAAACCCCGCACCGGATCAGTTTTACAACGTTTAATTTTATTCGCAATCTGATCTGGTGGATCTAAAAGATTAATCCGGCTTAGTTCGGAAGGATCAGACTTTGACATTTTGCGTGTTCCATCGGTCAAACTCATGACCCTCGCGCCTTCTTTACGAATTAAAGGATCTGGCAATTTCAGTACAGGCTGATCCTTGGCGAATTGGTGATTAAATCTGTTGACAATATCCCTTGTTAGTTCTAGGTGTTGTTTTTGGTCTTCACCTACTGGCACTTTATCTGCTTGGTAGAGCAAAATATCGGCCGCCATCAGCACTGGGTACATTAACAAGCCTGCACCAACATTTTCACCTTGCTTGAGAGCTTTTTCTTTAAACTGAATCATGTCTTGCAGCCAATTTAGAGGCGTGATGCAGTTGAGTAACCAAGCAAGTTCACTGTGGGCTGAGACGTGGGATTGAATAAAGATGCTGGAGTGGTTTAAGTCAATACCACAGGCTAAATAAAGTGCAGCGATCGCATAGGTATCTGCTGCTAACGTCGCTGGATTATGCGGTACTGTAATCGCGTGTAAATCTACGACACAAAAAAAATTATCATACTGTTCTTGGATTTCTACCCAGTTGCGAATTGCACCTAAGTAGTTACCCAAGTGTAAGTTACCAGTTGGTTGAACTCCAGAAAGAACACGCTGCTTACCCATAAATTACCAGTTTATTGATCTCAAATGCTCACTGTGTCAAGTGGCGATGGCAAAACACATTTCATTTTGACATTTTCCAGGGGAACTGGGGATGATATCTGGGTCAACAACAGGGTTGAGGGGTTAGGGTGTAGGAAGGGAACACCAGAAAATAGATTATTCTAACTGGACGGGGTTGGTAGGGTGTGTCTGTATGAATAAATTCTGGCTATACTTAGCTTTTCTCAAACTGACGCACCTTACATTTTGGATATTTTTTTATCTGTCAACGCCCGACAGGAAGCTGAGATACGGTGTAGTATTCTTGATACATAAAAAATATAATTACATATAAACATGCGTGAACTTTACCCGCTCATTGAACCTTATCAAGAAGGAAAGTTAAAAGTTTCGGAATTACACACAATTCATTTTGAGGAATCAGGTAATCCGCAAGGTAAGCCAATAGTTTTACTACATGGAGGCCCCGGAGGTGGTTGTCCACCATATTATCGCCAATACTTTCATCCAGAAAAATGGCGATTAATCATGTTTGATCAGCGTGGCTGTGGTAAAAGCCAACCTCATGCTGAGTTAAGAGAAAACACCACATGGGATTTAGTTAATGATATTGAAAAGCTGCGTAAACATTTAAATATAGAAAAGTGGGTAGTTTTTGGTGGGAGTTGGGGCAGCACTTTATCTTTAGCCTATAGCCAAACTCATCCAGAACATTGTTTAGGGTTGATTTTACGCGGGATATTCTTACTCAGACAAAAAGAATTACGCTGGTTTTATCAAGAAGGTGCTAGCTATATTTTTCCCGATGCGTGGGAAGAATATCTTAAACCAATTCCTATAGATGAGCGTCATGATTTATTAACTGCTTATTATCAACGTTTAACTAGCCCAGACTTAGAAATTAGACAAGCAGCCGCGCGGGCTTGGTCAATTTGGGAAGCTAGTACCAGTAGATTATTTACAGATACACAATTGATGCAAACTTTTGGCGAGGATAAATTCGCGGAAGCTTTTGCACGTATTGAATGTCATTATTTTATGAATCGAGGATTTTTAAATCCTGAAAACCAATTATTATTAAATGTTGACCGCATTCGACATATTCCCGGTGTGATTGTGCAAGGTCGTTATGATGTAGTCTGTCCCATGACATCAGCTTGGGAGTTACACCAAGCTTGGCCAGAAGCAGAATTTATTATTGTTCCTGATGCGGGGCATTCAATGAGCGAAGTCGGAATTCGTAGTGCTTTAATTGAGGCGACGGATAATTTTTGATGTATTGCAGACTATATGTTTCGTCTAACCTAATATTTAATAACGCCAAATGTTACTGTTTGTGACGTTGAGCATAGCGTTCGTAATCTTCAAACCGCAGCTTGGCGATCGCATTTCTGGTCGTAGTTCGGGCGACAATTCCTTCAGCCCGACCTTTTGCGGCAGCATCCAACGCCACATTAGTTTTCGGTATCATTTTCTTGAGTAACCTGAGTTCGGGATAAGGAAAGGGACAGGTAGTAAGCTGAAAATAGCGTTAAATCCAGCAACCTGTCCTATGTTTAGTTTAGATGCTTTGTTTTGCCATGTAGATGATTTTTGTCAAGCATTTGAAGCGCAATGGT